>JBEKSM010000042.1:0-33860 GCA_049517075.1 Steroidobacteraceae bacterium
TACGCGATCTACGAACAATTGCGGCGCCGCCATCCGACGCTGCTACTCGAGATTTGCAACGACGGCGGACGCATGGTCGACTTCGGCAGCGCGGCGCACGGCGATTATTTTTCGATCACCGATACCTATGATCCGCTGTCCAATCGGCGCGCGTTTTATGATGCGAGCTTCGTGCTACCGCCCGCGATGTTGGAAAGCTATGTCGCAAGTTGGCCGACGCCGCGCTTGGAGAATCTGCGCTACATGCTCCGCAGCGGCATGCTCGGTTGGTTCTCCTTGATGCTCGATGCGAGACAATGGACGCCGGAGCAGCGCGCGGCGGCGCGCGGCGAGTTTGCGCTTTACAAAAATGCATTGCGGCCCTTGATCCGCGAGGCCGATCTTTACCATGTCGCGCAGCGCCCGGACGGCGTCCATTGGGACGGCATCGAGTATTACTCGAGACATCGACGGCAGGGCGTGCTCTACGCTTTTCGCGGTGCGGCACCCGGCGAGCCGCTCCATTCGTTCGTGCTACGCGGCCTCGATGCGCGGCGGCGCTATGAGCTCATATTTCACGACGGCGGCGCCGCGATGAGCAAAATTATGTCGGGGCAAACCCTAATGCAACAAGGCCTATCGGTCGCCCTACCCGAGCCGCTGTCCTCGGAATTGGTGTTCATCCGCGCTTTGCGCTGAGCAGCAAAACCCTGGAATTTAGCGGTCGGCAGCGCGCCACGGTGCCTGCCGCCAAGCGGGCGCGATCGGCTGCCGCGGCGCCGCTCAATTGCCGAAATGACCGAAGCCCCGGTTCTGTTGCATGTTTGCAACGAGTCTTGATATCGATAGCATTTCTGTGTAAGGTCGACGCCTGGATGCGAAATGAGATCCATTTCGGCAAGGGGGAACCAATAAAACGAAAACCTATCGCGCAAGCATCGCCGCTGAACCCTGATGGTCGACGAGCAATGGGGATCCCATTGCGCTCGATGCGTGCGAGCAAGTTTTGGCGCGATCTGCGATAGCCGAACCAGTCGAATTTTCTTCACAACTTAAAACGTCAACTGGGTATTCAAGGGGGAACGATCCGTGAAACTAATCAATGACGATAAATTTGCAGCACCCAATGCGACTCTCAACGAGCGACGGCGGGGACTTCGGCTCGGAACACCGCTCGTGCTGGCAGCCGCGGTTGCGGCGATACTCCATGGCGGCGGCGGCACTGCACGCGCGGCGGACGCAAATACGGCCGCGCCAGATGCGAACGCGAACTCGCTCGACGAGATCGTCGTCACGGCCTCGGCGCAGGCCGTGAGGAAACTGGACGCAAGTTTCAATATCACATCCGCGACGCTCGATGAAATTCAGATGGCGAATCCGGCGAGCGCGGCCGAAATCTACAAACTCTCGCCTGGCGTCTGGCCGGAAGCCTCCGGCGGACAGACCGGCGTCAACATCGACGTCGCGGGCTTCCCCAACGGCGGTGGCGACTCGCCGTATTTCACCACGATGATCCAGGGTTCGCCGCTGTACGGTTCACCGTTCCTGTCTTTCATGGATAACAGCTCCCTGGTGCGCTTCGACGACACCGTCGAGCGTGTCGAAATAGTCCAGGGGGGAACCGGCGCAATTTTCGGACCCGGGCAGGTGGGTGCTACGGCGAACTTCATTCTGAGGACCGGATCGGACAAGACCACGGGCTCGATCGGCGCCACCTACGGATCCGAGGGCGCAGAGCGCGTGGACTTTTTCTTGAGCGGCAAGCTGACCGACGGGTGGTATGGCAGCATCGGCGGCTTCTACCGCGAATCCGACGGCGTGCGCGATCCGCAATACCCATCGGACATCGGCGGACAGCTCACGGCCACGCTGAAGCATGATCTCGACAACGGCTCGATCATGTTCTGGGCCAGGACCCTGCACGACAAGAATCAATGGGTTGCCGATTTGCCGTACATCGTTTCCAACGGGTCGCCTGCGATCTATCCTGGGTTCAACCAGCTCAACTCCACCTGGAACAGCAAGCAGCTCGAGAATTTCCTGATCCCCAGTCCGGCCGGCGGCTTCATGAACGACGACATCAGCGACGGCCGCGGCGACGACTTGAGCTACTTAGGTTCGGAACTCAAGCTGAAGTTCGAAGGCGGCTGGTCGATCAGCAACAACTTCCTGTTCGACGGCGGGTATGTGGACACGCACGCATTGATCAACAATGGCAACCCGCAGACCTTGGCGAACTTCATTGCCGGACTAAGCCTGCCGACGGGGGTGACCGCGTCCCAGGTCCAGGCCAACTATGCAAACGGTGCTGCCGTCAGTCCCACCACTAACACGGAGTATTTGCAGCTCTGGGACGTGCAGAAGAAGATCGTGAGCGTCACCGATGAATTCCGCCTGGCGCTGGACTTCGGCAACGGCAACACCTTGACGGGTGGTTTGTACGTGGCGCATTACACGGACAACGACCAGTGGGTGCTCGGCACCAATGTGCTGGTCGACAACGTGCCGAACGCGAGTCCGATCATCTTCACGGCCGTCTCGGGCGGCAACCTGTACGACATCAGCAGTCCCCAGGGTGTCTTTGCCAACGGCGGCTACAACATCCAAGAATCGGGCAATGCCACCAACATTGCCGCGTACCTGTCCGACTCGTGGAAGGTCGAGAACTGGTTGCTGGATGCCTCGGTTCGTGTCGAGCACATCGACCTGACCCAGCAGACCACCAATCTGTCGCCGCAACAGCTGGGCACGCAGTTCGATGCTTGGGACAGCGCCACCAATCTGCCCAACGGTACGTACTCGTACAGCAGCGAACACAACACCATGCCGACATTCTCGGTGGGCGCCAACTACGAATTCACCGACCACATGAGCGCCTATGTGCGCGTCAACAATGGCGTGATCTTCGATGTGTTCGATACCAACCGTTGCCAGTTCATCGGCCCCGCCGCGACGAATGCGAAGACCGGCAACTGCCCGAACGGACCGCTCAGCACCGTGCGGAACTACGAAGGCGGCTTCAAGGTCCAAAATCGCTACACGTACATCGACGCATCGATCTACGACAAGGAGTTCCAGGGACTATCGTATACACCCGTGAACATCGAAAACATCCCGATCGGCCTACCCACCACCTACGGATCGCACTCACTCGGTCTGCGCTTTATCGGCAGCGTGAATCCGCTAGCGGACAGTGACACCCAGGCCGTCAGGGACTTCAAGATCACGCTCAATGGCAATTGGGAAGATGCCTACTACAAGGACTACAACGGCTGCTACGTCTACCAGAACATCTCTGGACAAACGATCTGCGGCACCATCAACGGTGTGCAGCTCGCGCGTCTGCCGAAGTTCCAGGTTCGCATTACGCCGAGCGACACTCAAACCACGAGCTGGGGATCAATCACCGAACAAGTCACATACGAGTACATCGGTCAGCACTACCAGGACCAGACGGGCCTGAATCCGTTGGGCAGCTACTGGGATCTGGGTGCAGGCATCGTTGCCAACGTCGGTGACAATTGGCAGTTCCGTTTGCTGGGCTCAAACCTCACCAACCAGATTGGTCTGACCGAGGGTAATGCCCGCGTAGAAGGCAACGCGGTGCAGAACGATGTGGGCATGGGACGGTCGATCCAGGGCCGCGAAGTCAACATTCAAGCCAAGTACAAGTTCTAGGGTTCGGTAGGTGATGGCATTCCGGCAAACCGCTGTCGAGGCGGTTTGCCGGGATCCTCCGGTTCTGAATGCAATCAGACCATGCGTGCGCCGATATCCGGGACGACGTCGAAGGCGACCGTGAGGCGCGGTTGTTCACTCTGAAACGGCAACGTGCCGTGCCAAAAGTACGACGGAAATAGGATCAGTTGGCCGACTTCGGGACGTACCGACAACTCGGCGGCGAGCGCGGGCGCGGTGAGCATTCCCGGCGCGCCGAAGCTCAAGATCCCCTCGTCCGTGTGTCCCGCTCTCATGCTGTCGGGCAGCTCGATATAGCAGGCCGAAGATATCCAACCGCGCGGATGCACGTGGCTCGTATGATAGCCGGCGCGCTGCAGACGCACCGACCAACTGCCGTTGAATCGGGAGCCGCCCCGATTTCGACGCCGCAACGGATCTTGCCCTTGGCCGATCTGATCACGGTAGCGCGCGATCGGTGCGGCAAAGGCAGTGAAGAGCGCCTGAATGAGCGGATCCTTGCTGCGCGAAAGTTCTTGCGTGGTCTCGGTGCCCTGGCGCAGCGATTGGTAGAGCAGTCGATGGCCGTGCGGATTGTGGAGCGCATTCAAGCGCTCGCTGAGGTCCGACAGGAAACTCGAGAGATCAGGCCACCCCGGCGGTGTCTCGAGAACTTGCGACAGCACCATGCTGTCGTAGTCGCAGAGCACTTCGTAGCGCGGATCGCTCAATAGCCGCAGCGCCGTGGTTTGCATCGCAATGAGGTACTGATCGTCTGGAGTCGCCTTCAGAAGTGTTGCGCACTCGGCGATCGCTGCTGCCCCATCCCCCACACCGAGGTATGCGGCGCACAAGAGCTTGTGAGCTGTCGGGTTGTTGGGCTGGGTTCGCAGGGACTGCTCTGCGAGCTGCAGCGCGGCGGCCGGTTCGAACTCCACCGCCGCGAGTCCTGCGCGAATCTGCAACATCGGCGCGGCCTGCGGCCCTGCGGCGCGTAGGGCTAGACACGCGTAAGCGCCGCGGGCATCTCCCGCCCCCTGCAACAGGGCAGCTTTTGCGGCCCACAGTGCATCGTCGTGTTCGTATTTCTCCAGTACCTGATCCAGAACGCGCGTCGCCTCGCTGATATTGCCGGTGCGCATCCAAATGAGTTGCGCGAGGCTGTCGTGCGCCTCGGCGCGGCACGGCTCCATTCGGAGGCTTTCTCGCAAGGCGAGCTCAGCTTCGTCGAATCGTTCCAGGGTGATGAGGCTGCGTGCATGCGTGAGGTGCATCGCAGCCGTCGGTCGGGTGCGGCTCAGCGTCTGACGCACGACGCGCTCGGCGTCGTCCGGTTGGTTCGCGGCATTCAACGCAGCGGCCAGGGTGTGGGCGGCGGCGTGGCTGTCCGGAGCGTGCGCTACGAGACGACGATAATGAGCCACCGCTTCGCTTTGGCGACCCAGAGCTGCGTAGGCTGCCACGTGCAGCGCCGACAATTCCTCATCTAGCTTGGCGCCGCTGCACCAGGGTGTTGCAATCTCGAGCGCCGCGGCCGGCTGACCCGCGTCCAGGTAAAGGCGAACCAATAGCAGTGCCGCCCGCGGGTAGCGAGGGGACCCTTGGACTGCGTGTTGCAACAACGGTACGGCCTCGGCGCTGCGACCCGCCGCCAGCAATAACTCCGCAAGCGTGGTCAGTGTGGGAGCCCATCGAGGGTCGATGTCGAGTGCGCGCCGAAGTAGCGACTCGGCTTGGCCGAGGTCGCCCAAGACTTGTTTCGTGCCCGCAAACAGCCGCAGACCCTCCACATAGTCGGGATTTTTGGTCACCAGGGATTCCAACTGAGAATGTGCTGCGCGATATTGACCGGATTGCAGCAAGCCGCTGATGCGGTGCATGGACTCAGCGAGCGTCTCAGACATGGGGCGTCTGAGAGGTCTGGTTGGAGCCGATCATTGAGCAGCCGACCGCCGCGGAAGGCAGCTGTATGGACAGTCTCGCGTTCACGTATCGCGCACGATCAGCATCGTCGGCAACTGCTCGGATTTCGAGCGGCGACCATCGATGAGCTCGAGGATCTTGCGCGCCAACAAGATCCCGCCGTCCGACCAATTCTGATGCACCGACGTAAGCGCGGGAACGAAGCCGGCACCCGCCGAAGAGTCGTCGTGGCCGATCACGGACACATCGTCGGGCACATGCAGGCGGTGATCAATGAGCGCACGCGTGACGCCCATCGCCAGCAAATCGCTGCAGGCGAACACGCCGTCGAAACGGTGACCGCGGTGGCCGAGCAGCGTCTGGGTGGCCTGTACGCCGGCGGCAAACGTGAACGCGGTGGGCACGCTCGCCACGAGCGTCGCACCGCCCGCTTTGAGCGTCTCGACGAATCCGGCATGTCGGTCCTCGAGCTCCGGATGCGTGGTATCGCCGAGAAACACGAGGCGCTGGCGGCCGAGCGACAGCAGCCGCTCCGCGGCGAGCACGCCGCTGCGGCGGTTGTCGCTACCGACGACGACGTAGGGATTGCCGGCGCGCTGCGCGCCCCAGACGACGAATGGGATACCGGCGGTCCCCAGCGTCTGCGCGGCCGTGTCATGCGCGCCCTGCCCCAGCAGGATCACCCCATCCGCGTGGTGCGTGCTCTGTGCGCTCCAATTCTGCAGCGTCGTGAGCATGAGCCCGAACCCGCGCGAGGTCATTTCCTGGCAAATACCGCCGAGAATTTCCAATGGATAGGGTCCCGACATCGGACGGTTCGGCGAGGGAACCATTTCAACGATGACCGCGACCAGGTCGTTGCGGCCGAGGCGCAGATTGCGTGCGCTGATGTTCGGCCGATAGCCATGTTTGCGTGCAATCGCTTGAATCGAATGCCGGGTCTCCTCGTGGACGAGCTTGCTGTTTCGCAGCGCTCGGGAAACCGTCATCTTCGATACGCCCGCCAGTTTCGCAAGATCCGCGAGCGTCAGCCTGGTCGTGCGTTCCTTGCGAGTCTTTCCGGTCGTGTGGGGCATGCCGCCACGTTAATCGCTAAGGGTCGGTCGGCGCAACTGACGCCGACCGGCCCCACCGGTTAGAGACTCAAGCGGCGCTCAACCGCGCGCCCAGGAGCTTGTTGCGCCAGCCAGGGAACAAGCTGTCGGCGTCCTTCGGGAAGGATTCGAATGCGCGCGCAAATTCGCGATGCTGCTTGGCCCACTCGATTGGATCCGCCTTGGCCTTCCAGCACTCGTAAGCCTGGCGCAGCGATTTCGCGCCCGCCGCGGGCGAATCGACGTGGCCATAGGCGCCGCCGCCGGCGGTATTGATGACATTGCCATGCCCGAGATTCTGAAAAAATCCTGGCAGGCGAAGTGCATTCATGCCGCCCGAAATGATCGGGGTCGTGGGCTTCATGCCAAGCCACTCCTGGTGATAGGCCGGGCCCGTGAAGCTGTCGCGCTCGATGATGTAGGCAATCGCGCGATCGTCCTTCTCGCCTTCCATCTTGCCGTAACCCATGGTCCCGACGTGGATGCCCGAGGCGCCCTGAAGACGGCTCATCTTGGCGAGCACGTAGGCGGTGTAGCCGCGTTTCGCGCTCGGCGATGTCACCATGCCGTGTCCGGCGCGGTGGTAGTGCAGATACTGGTTCGGAAAGCCGCGTCGGGCGGTCGTCACCATGCCAGGACCGCCGACGAAGCCGTCGACGAGAAATGCGACTTTGTCGGCGTCGGGGCCGAAGGTGGAGAGTATGAATTCACCGCGCGCGAGCATCTCATAGTGGTCGTCGGCCGTGATGTTCGCCGAAAATAATTTCGCCTCGCCGGTCTCGTCCATCGCGCGCTTCATCGCGTCGTAGACCAATGGAATCGTCTTCTTCATCGGCGAGAAGACCTGATTGCCCTGCGGCTCATCATTCTTGATGAAATCGCCGCCGAGCCAGAATTCATAGGCGGCCTTCGCGAAAGGCTCCGGCCGCAGGCCGAGCTTCGGTTTGATGATCGTTCCGGAAATATACCCGCCGTCGCGCACCGGCCGTCCGAGGATGCGCCAAAGGTCGGAAATGTCCTTGCTCGGCCCGTCGAACAATTGGATCGCGCGCGGCGGAACGTAAAAATCGTACATCTTCGCGTGCTGAATATCGCCCATGCCCTGGTTATTGCCGATCACGAGCGTCAGGAAGGAGGCGATCATCATGCGACCGTCGATGATATTGCGATCGAACAAATCCAGCGGATAGGCGATCCGCATTTCCTCCGTGGCTTCGTCGATCGAGTAGACGAGCGCATCGACACCCTTGGTGAAATCGTCGGTGGTCGAGACCTCGACATTGGTGCCGGTCGAGGACTCGGCGGCGAAGTGTGCCGCGGCCTCGAGGTAGCCCAAGCCCGCCTTGGGCTTCATCTTATAGGCGACGAGAATGTGGCCGCCGCCACGAATCAATTCGTCCTCGCGCAAGCTGAGGTCGGCGTATCGGTTGGACTGGTCCATTTCTGCTCCTTCGAAGGCTTGAGGCTCCCCATGGCGAAAACCCTTGCGGTAATCGCCCACATGCGAGCGATGCTACGCAGCTGCAGTGTCGATCGCCATCGTGACTTCCACGTAGGCAGCGGGTTCCCCGCGCTACTGGAACGCGGCAGAAACCTGCGGAAACCCCCGATTTCCCCGAGCCGCCCCGGGGACCATGATCAGGTCCGGTCAGGGACGGGATTGAAGGAGAAGCACATGAAATTAGATACCGAAATCCGCAAAGATGTGGAAACCGAATTGGAATGGGACCCGAGCATCGACAACCGCAAGATCGGTGTCATCGTCAATGACGGCGTCGTGACGCTGCACGGCGAGGTCGCGCATTTTGCGGGCCGATGGGCCGCCGAAGACATCGCCAAACGTGTCGTCGGCGTACGGGCGGTCGCGAATGAAATCCAAGTCAAGATACCCTCCTCGGCCGCGCGATCCGACACCGAGATCGCGGAAGCCGCCGCCAATGCGCTGCGATGGCATGTGGTGATCGCCGCCGAACAGATCAAGGCCGTCGTCACCGACGGATGGATCACGTTGAGCGGACAGGTCGGTTGGGGATTCCAGAAGACCGCCGCTGAAAATGCCGTTCGACATCTGATCGGCGTCAAGGGCGTCATCAACGATATTGCGGTGGCATCGACGGTCAAAGTCGCGGACGTCAAGCAGCAGATTGAAGACGCGTTCAAGCGCCATGCGATGCTCGACGCCAAAGACATCGAGGTCAAGGTCGACCGCTCGATGGTGACCCTCAAGGGCCACGTTCACACCTGGCAGGAGCGCGACGATGCGGCGCTCGCCGCCTGGGCTGCCCCGGGAGTCATCAGCGTCGATAACCGGCTCTCGGTTCAGTAGGGGCCGCCCCTAGGCTCACCGGCAAACGCGGTAGTGCGTTTGCCGGTTCTGCGGGTCTCCCCGCCGCGCCAGCGGCGGGGATCTTTAGCGGCTCATGCGGCCGATATCGCCAACCGCAATCGAGGCAACCGTGGGGTAGCCCGCGCCTTCCGCATATTCGAACGGCACCTCGGGGGCCATCGGACCGCTGACGCGCGGGCCCTGCAGTGCGGCTTTGAGCGCCTTGAGCGGATGGCTGAACGCGTCGTTGACAGCCGTGCCTTCGAAACCGCAATGCGCCATGCAATTGTCGCAGCGCGGATTGCGGCCGACGCCGTAGCGCTGCCACTCCGTGTCTTCGATCAGCGAACGATAACTCGGCGCGTAACCCTCGTCGGAGAGCAGATAGCACGGGCGCTGCCAGCCGAAAATGTTGTAGGTCGGATTGCTCCACGGCGTGCATTGGTAGGTCTGATTGCCCGTGAGGAAATCGAGGAACAGCCCCGAGTGATTGAACGACCATGAACGGCGAGACTGGCGATCGCGCCGGCGTTTGAATATCTCTCGAAATAGCTGCTTGCTCGCGCTGCGCCCGAGGAACACGTCCTGGCGCGGCGCATGATGATAGCTATAGCCGGGTGATACCGTGATCCCCTCGATACCGAGCGACATGGCGGTATCGAAGAACGCCGCGACTCCATCGGGATCTTCGCCATTGAACAACGTGCAATTGATCGTCACCCGAAAGCCCTTCGAGCGTGCGAGCTTGATGGCCGCGACGGCTTTCTCGAAGACGCCTTCTTGGCAGACTGATTCGTCATGGCGTTCTTTGTCGCCGTCGAGATGTATCGAGAACGTCAAGTAAGGCGACGGCCGGTATTCATCGATATGCTTGGCGAGCAATATCGCGTTGGTGCACAGATAGACGAATTTCTTGCGCGCGACGATGCCTGCGACGATTTCCGCCATGTCCTTGTGAATCAGCGGCTCGCCGCCCGGAATCGACACGATCGGAGCGCCGCACTCGTCGACCGCGTTCAATGCATCGGCCACGCTGACGCGCTTCTGCAGCACTTCCTTCGGGTGATCGATCTTTCCGCAACCCGCACAGGCGAGGTTGCACTGGAATAACGGCTCCAACATCAGCACGAGCGGATAGCGCTCGACGCCGCGCAGCTTTCTGCCCACGATGTAGCGAGCGACCTTGTAAACTTGTAACAGCGGAATGCCCATTTGATAACTCTACGCCAATTGCGACCCAAAGATGTGTGTTAAGGAACCAACGCGCGAACCGCCGAGCGGTGATCATGCCAAATGCGGCTCCATTCGATCATGAACCAGGGCGTGAATTTCTCGGCCCCGTCTACTGCGATCTCCTCGAGCAGCGCTTCGGGTGCGATCCACCGCCAATCGTTGATTTCGGTGCGATCGACGCTCGGTTCCGAGGCACTCATGCCGATGAACACCGAACACAGCTCGTTCTCGGAACCCATCGCGGCGAACGGCGCCGAATATTGAAATTTGTACAAGAACGTGAGCTCGCAAGCAATTGCGAGTTCCTCGTGCAGCCGGCGCCGCGTCGCCGCAGCCATGGTCTCCGAGCGGCGCGGGTGACTGCAGCAGCTGTTCGACCAATACAGCGGCCATAGCCGCTTCGATGCGGCGCGCTGCTGCAGCAGCAGTTCGCCGCGCGCATTGAAAATCAGAATGGAAAAAGCACGATGCAGCGTGCCGCGACCATCGTGGGCCGAGGACTTGCTCATATGGCCGACTTCGTTGTCGGATTGGTCCACGAGGATCAACATGTCGCCATCCGCCGCCGTGTCGGCGGCGCCGGCATCATAAAACTCTGATTTCACGCTCATGGCCACATGGAATCATAGCGGGTCGCCAATCCAATTCGCCAGCCTCTTTTCACCGACCGGACAGTAATCCGCGCTCGCGGAACCACTGGATGGCGTCGGCAAACGCCTCGGCCGGAGGCCGCCACGCGTATCCGAGTTCCGCGGCCGCCTTCGCGCTCGAAAAGAACATGCGCTTGCGCGACATGCGCACGCCCTCGAGTGTGACGCGCCCGCTGCGCCCCGACAGCGCGGCCCAGCCTTCGGCAAGGTAGGCGATCGGTAGCACAGCGGCGTAAGGCAAACGAATCCGCGGTGGGCCGCGGCCGACGAGCAACGCGATTTGCGCCAGAATTTGCTGCAAACTCATGTCTTCGCCGCCGAGAATGTAGCGCTCGCCGGAACGGCCACGCTCGAACGCTCGCAGGTGCCCGGCCGCCACATCATCCACGTGCACGACATTGAGTCCCGTATCGACATAGGCCGGCATGCGCCCGCCGGCGGCGTCGAGCACGATCCGGCCCGTCGGCGTCGGCTTTATGTCGCCCGGACCTATCGGTGTCGAGGGGTTCACGATGACGACGGACATGCCCTCGCGTACGGCTTCGAGCGCGACCTGCTCCGCAAGGAACTTCGAACGTTTGTAGTGGCCGATCATGTCGCCGAGCGCGACCGGCGTGCACTCGTCGCCCGGTGCCCCGTGCTTGGGGATCCCGACCGTCGCGACACTGCTCGTGTAGACGGTGCGCTCGACACCGGCGCGCCGCGCGGCTTGGAGGATGTTGCGCGTTCCCTCGACATTGGTTCGATACAGTTGATCGGGGTCGCGTGCGCCGAGGCGATAATCGGCGGCTACATGAAATAATGCGTTGCAGCCCTCGAGCGCGCGCTCGAGTGATTCGCGCTGCGCCAGTTCTCCCTCGACAACTTCAACCGATAGTGCCGATAAATTGCTGCGATCGGAGCCGCTGCGCGCGAGCGCACGGACACTCCAGCCGGCCTGCGCGAGCGCTCGGGCGACTGCCGCCCCGACGAATCCGGTCGCGCCGGTTACCAGGGCCCTCATGCGACCTGCACCGAGCTCGCCGACGAGTGCACCAATCCTGCACGCGCAACGAGCAACAGCGTGCGTTTGGCCGCATGAAACCGTCGCGCGAGGTGCAGCAAGGATGCGATCTCGCCGGGCGCGAGCGCCAATTCCCGCGCGAGACGCCACCGCTGCACCTGCCCTGCCCGGCTCGCGACGAGCACTGAACGCGGCAGCACATCGACGGCTGTGTCGACGATTGCCCGAATCGCGATGAACGGCAGCGCGCGAGCGGCCGCAACGCGTGCTACTGCAGCACTCTCCATATCGACTGCAAGCGCTTGCGTCGCGCGCAGCGCTGCGGCCTTGCTCTCGAGGGTGTCGATCGCGACCGGACTAGTGAGCAGCAGTCCCTCGCAGACCGCCAAACGGCCTGCAAGTTCATGAGCGAGGCGGGCTCGCCACTGCGCGGCCGTGTGGAATTGTGTGCCGTCGGGTGTGATCACGGTGCTCGGCAGCAATAACTGGCCGGCCCGCAGCTTAGGGTCGAGCGCGCCAGCCATGCCCCAGCTGACCAAGGCGGTCGCACCGGCATCGGCCAGCGCGCACGCCGCGCGCGTCGCCGCCTCGTTGCCGATGCCGCTGATCGCGAGCAGCGCGCCGTCCGGCAGAAGCATGAGCCGATCCCCGTGCGGCTTCGCAGACCCCAAAACTTGCGCCTCGGCTCGAAGCGCCGCAATGATGCCGACGGGGCCCAACCGATGAACCTCAGACGGCCGCAACCGGTCGCAGTGCCGCGTGGTAAGCCGCGAGCGCCCAATGCGGGAAATACGCCGAGTAGCCGTGATAGCGCAGATAAAATACGCGCGGGAAACCCGGCGCCGTAAAACTCGGATCGCTCCATAATCCATCTGCCTGCTGCTCGCGCAGCAGGAACGCCACGCCGCGGTGTACCGCCTCTGACTGCGACTGGCCCACCGCGAGCAGCGCGAGCAGTGCCCATGCGGTTTGGTAGGCGGTGCTCGACATGATGCCGGCACTTGGATCGGCGTAGGAATCGTTGCTTTCACCCCAGCCGCCATCGTGATTCTGGCGGCCTCGCAACCACTCGATCGCGCGGCTTACCGCCGGATCGTCGGCGGCAATGCCTGCTTGCCCCAACGCCGTGAGTACCGACCAGGTGCCATAGATGTAGTTGGTACCCCAGCGACCGAACCAGCAGCCGTCGGGCTCTTGCTGGACCCGCAGAAAAGCGATCGCGCGATCCATTGCAGCACGATCTTGCGGGCGCGCAATTCGCGCCATCGCGGTCACGACGCGGCCGGTTACATCGCTTGTCGGCGGGTCGAGCAATGCGCCGTGATCGGCGAACGGAATCTTGTTCAGGTAATACTTGGAATTATCGACGTCGAAGGCCCCGAAGCCGCCGTCGCTGCTCTGCATGCCCACGAGCCAGTCGAGCGCGCGTCCGATGCTATCGCCGTAGCGGATCGGATCGCCGGCCTCGTGCATTGCCCAGGCGACGACCGCGGTATCGTCGAGGTCCGGGTAGTAACTGTTCGCGAATTGGAATGCCCACCCACCGCCCGCCAAGTCGGGCCGATTGACGCGCCAATCTCCGGGCTCATCGAGGAGCTGGCGCGTCTTGAGCCAGTCGAGCGCGCGCAGCGCGGATTTGCGCGACTCCTCGCAGGCCGATTGCTGCATGGCCAGCGCCGCGAGGCTAGTGTCCCAGATCGGCGATACGCAGGGCTGGCAATATGCGCTCGATCCAGCGACGACCAGCAGTTTCTCGAGCGCGTGTTTTGCGGTGGCGCGGCGTGGATCGTCGGCCGGGTACCCCAATATGGTCATCACCTCCAGCGCATTGACCATCGCCGGAAAAATCGCGCCGAGTCCATCCTCGCCGTTCAATCGATCGAGCATCCACTGTTCGGCGCGGCGGGTTGCGCGCTCGCGCACGCTCGGGGGCACCAGCGGATCGATCAGGCGGCCCAAACGGTCGAGCAACAGAAAAATTCGCGGCAACCAGCCGCCGCGCTCGAGGCTATCGCGAAAATAGTGGCGCTCGTGTTCGGGCGCAGTCACGAACAGCTCGCGAATATGTACATGACGCGGGTTTTTTGCGAGCGGCTTGCGCGTGCACAGAATGAACAGCGGCACCATGACGGCGCGGGACCAATACGAAACTTTGTCGATGTGAAATGGAAACCATCGCGGCAGCAGCATGATCTCGACCGGTATATACGGCACGCCGCGCCAAGGAATCTGGCCGAACAGCGCAAGCGCGATTCGCGTGAATACATTGGCGCGCGCGGCGCCGCCGTGCTTCAAGATCGCCTTGCGCGCACGCAGCATATGCGGCGCCTGCGTATCATCGCCCGCGAGCTTCAATGCATAGTAGGCCTTGATCGAGCAGCTCAAATTGAAGCCGCCACCGTGATAGAGCGGCCAGCCGTCGTGCGCCGCCTGATGTGCTCGCAAGTACACAGCGAGCTTGCGCTCGAGCGCTGCATCGATCTCGTCGAGAAAGTGCATCATGAGGATGTATTCGGCCGGAATCGTGCAATCCGCCTCCAGCTCGAACAACCAGTAACCAGACGCGCTCTGCGCCTTGAGCAGCGCATCGCGTGCGGCCGCCAGCGCCTCGTCGAGAGCGCCGAGATCGACCTCGCCGCGCGAGTGCACCGGGGTCTGCTGGCGTTGTGCCGAGGAGCGCGGATTCATACGCGGGAGCTCCCGTAGGTTGCCGCGCGTTCGCCCGCTTCCTGGCGTTCGCCGGCAACTCGAGCAGTTCCCTGGGATTCGACCCCCGGCGCGCCGGTGGGCGTCGTGCGCCGTGCGCGCAGCGGCGCCAGCTGTGCGAGCGGGACACCGCGCGCAGCCTGTGCGAACAAGCGTCGCAGCATCCAATTTCGGCGCAGCGCGACCGTCGTGAGGATCTGCGTCATCGCGACCGCCGAATGGGAAACCTTTACCTGTGCGCCGGCGCTGAAGGCCGGATTGGCGGCGATTTTTCGCAAGGTCAATATCGCGAGACCAACGGCCCAGAGGCAGAACCGCCGAATGCCGGCCTCTTCGGGCGGGATCAGCAGCGTGTATTCGAGCGCATTACGGAGGTGCGCATGCGCGACACCGATGAGTTCCTGAAGGCCCGCGGCGTAACGCGGGTCATGTGGTTCCGCAGACACTTGCGCAAGATCGACACCGTGTCTCGTGAATACCTCCTGCGGCAGCCAGCTGACACCGCGACTGCGGTCCTCCCAAATATCCTTGAGAATGTTCGTCATCTGCAGTCCCTGCGCGAACGACTCGGCGAGTGCGTCCAATCGATCCCGATTCGCGGCGATTTGCGGCGAGTAGCAACAAAATAGATCGGTGAGCATTTCGCCGACGACGCCGGCCACGTAATAGCAGTAGTCGTCGAGATCGCTCGACAGCGCGAGACCGCGAATGCTTGCATTGAACTGAAAGCGCGGCATCCCGAAACACATGAGCTCGACACAGCGGACGATCGCCGCGCGCTGCGCCGGCTCGAATTTCGCCGTAACGCGGATCACGCGCGCCATGTTGGCGACCAAATCTCGCTCCGCCGGCAGAGTGCGGTCCGACAGCAGCGGCGCCAAGTCGCGCGCGAGCGCGGGAGCGTCACCAGGGCCGGCAACGGCCTCCTTGAAGCGCTGCATGAGCGCAATCGTCTCCGGCGGAGAGACCGCGGGTTCATCCTCGATCGTGTCGGCGATTCGGCACAGCAGATAAGCATTCGTCACCGGCGCCCGCAGCGCCTCTGGCAATTGCGGTATCGTCAGCGCAAAGGTCCGCGATACATGCGGCAGCGTCAGAGTTTGGTAGTCCTGGTCGGAGATATCGGGGTCCATGCCCCAGTATATCGTGTCAAATCGCAATGCGGAGGGCTCGCTGCGATGATGCTCCAATGGGTGGCAGCTAGCCGGAACCAGCGGCCGCCGCGGAGGTCGTGGCCGAGCCGCTCAGGGCGGCTTTGACGCGTGCGTTTCGATCGGCGCATGCGCGACGTACGATTTCGGACGGGAGGCCTCGCCGCATGCCCGGCCGTACGGGAACGTACTTAGCGGCTCACGGATCGCCGCTGCCGATCGCCGCCCGGCGCTGATCTACGTAGGCGTCGAGTTCCTCGCGGATTGCAGCAGCCATCGGCGGCTGCTCGTATTCGGCCAATGCTTGTTTGTAAATCTCGGTTGCACGCTGAGTGGCATCCTTTGCACCGGCAAGTTCCCAGTTCTCATGGTTCTGCCAGTTCGAGACCAGCGGTTGATAGAACGCATGCTCGTAGCGCTTGATCGTATGCGGCTCGCCGAAAAAATGACCACCGGTCGCCACGCCTCGGATCGCCTCGAAGCCAAGCTCGTGTTCATCGACGATGATCGGCCGCAGGAACTCGGCCATCTGCTGCAGCATTTCAACATCGAGCACGAGCTTCTCGAATGATGCGGTCAAGCCGCCTTCCTGCCAGCCGGCCGCGTGGTAGATCAGGTTGCCGTGGCCGAGGACGGCGCCCCAAAGCGACATTTCGGTTTCGTAAGCGCCTTGCGCGTCCGCGGTGTTCGAGGCACTTGCATTCGACGTGCGGTAAGGCAACCGATAGCGCCGAGCCAATTGGCCACTGGCGACATTGGCCTTGGCGTTTTCCGGCGTACCGAACGCCGGCGCACCAGAGCGCAGGTCGACGTTGGACGTGAAGGCGCCGTAGACCACCGGGGTGCCGGGCCGCACGCGTTGCGCGAGTACGAGGCCGAACAGAGCCTCGGCATTCTGCTGAGCGAGTGCAGCCGCGAGTGTCACAGGCGCCATCGCGCCCATGAGCGTAAACGGCGTAATCACCACCGGCTGGCCATGCTGCGCCATGCACATCAAGCCTTCCGACATCGCTTCGTCATAGCGCCGCGGGCTGTTGGCGTTGACGATCGTCATGATGCCCGGGCTCGCCGCGATCTGCTCGAGCGAGAGGCCGCGTGCGATCGCGACCATGCGAATGCCGTCGAGCGCACGAGCGGCGCCGAGCGCCGAGCAATGAAACACCCGGTCGGAATAGATCAGATTGGCGCGATAGGTGTCGAGATGGCGCGAATTCGCGGGTAACTCGACGGGCGCGCACACCTGGTTGCCGATCACGTGAATGATGTTGAAATGCTGTGCGAGCCGGATGAAGTCGCAATAATCCGCAAAATTGCCCGCTCGGCGCCCGCGTTCCCGGTCATGGACGTTCGGCGGCCCTGCCACCAGCCCAAAATTGAGATGATTGCCGCCGAGCGTGATTTGCCTCGCCGCGCTTCGCGGTTTGACGACGAATTGCGCCGGCGCGGTCGCGAGCGATTGCGCGACCAACTCGCGATCGATGCGCACCGTGCCGGTCACGGCGTCGACCTCGGCTCCGGCGCCTTTGAGGATGTCGCGCGCACGCGCCGACATCAGCTCGATGCCCAATTCCTCGAGGATCCTCAGCGAGCTCAGGTGAATCGACTCGATCTGGTCGGCGGACAGCATTTCCATCGGTGGATAGGGATTACGCAAGGCCTGCCATGGCACCTGCGGCAGCCGCCCGACGGTACGGCGCGGCCGCCCTCCGGACCGGCGCCGCGGTGGCTCGCCCGTCATGGACGCCCCCCCAGGCTCAGCCCGGCGCATGCACTAGTCCATTTTGGGCACTGGAATTCAGGGTGTCCCATGGGTTCCTTAGCGGGTATCCTTGGAGGGCCGAGAAACTAGGGTTGAGGCGCGCACGTTGCGCATAGGATATGCCTCGCAAATGGACAATGCCGGTGTGTTGTTACCGCTGTGAACGCGATATCTAGCGGTCAATCGCTGCTGCTGGCGGGCGGAACCATGGGGTCTTCGAGCCGGCCCGGTTCGCCGATCGGTGATGCGCTGAGCGTCATCACGAGCGGCGCGACGCTCCGGCGCGTCACGCTCGTGTCCGAGCAGCCCGATGCCAGGGTCGTCGTGCGCGCCGACTATTCCGGGGGCAATGAGCCTGCGGTCGATGATCCCTCGTCGTCGAGCCCGCCGAAGCTCAAGAATGAGCCGATCGAAGTCAGTTGGACCGAGGTCGAGAGCGAGGCGATACCGTCCGGCGGCGACGGCAAGCTGCATGTAAGGCTTCCGGGCGGCTCTTCGAGCGGCAATCCGCTATGGCAATATGCGCGAACGCAAGGCGGCGCGTGGGCAACTCCGATCGGCGCGAATCTCGACGTTCGCGCTTAAGCCCGCTGCGCGGCCTGGAAAGCGTGATTTGTTTCACAAAAGTCGCATGCGCATGCGAGATTATGTGAACATGCTGCCCTGTAACTTTTTGTTGCGCTAGCGTCCGCACAGATCTACTCGCGCACGCACGGGATTACCAGTGCATATCTACACGTCCGTCGATACCGATCAACCTCGCAAATCTAAGATGACCGGAAACCGCTTCCATGCGGTCAGCATCATCGGGTCCGGCACCGCTTGTGCTGTATCCGAGGCTTGCAGGGGCAAGCGCTTTCTCTCAACCGAGGCGCCGCGCCTGCCGCTCGCGGAATGCGACGCAAAACGCTGTGAATGCCGCTATCGGCACTACGCCGATCGGCGTGGGGCGCCGCGCCGCCGCGAGGAGAAAGTTGCGATCGGGACCACGGCGACGGTGCGCGTGATCGGCGCCAATCGCCGCGAAAAACGCGGGCGCCGCGCGACCGACGGCGCCGCGGAATAAACCGCTAGGCCCGGCTCGAATTCCTTGCTGCCTCGGCGCGCAACAGATCGCGCCCCTGCGCGAGCACAAACTCCTTGAATGCGCGCGCAGTCGGCGACATGCGCTTCTTCGCCAAATACGCGACATGCCACTGCCGCACGACCGGCGTTCCGCGCACATCGAGCGCAATCAATCGCCCGGTCTGCAACTCCAAATCGATCGTGTGGCGCGAAATGAAACTCACGCCCATACCGGCCATGACCGCCTGTTTGATCGTCTCGTTGCTCGCCATCTCCATGCCCACCCGGCACGCAAGATTGCGCTGACTGAAGAATTCCTGCATGGCCGAGCGCGTGCCGGAACCCGGTTCGCGCACGATGAAGGTCTCCTTGGCCGCCGTGCCTTCGGTAATCCGCCGTTTCGAGCCCAGCGGATGGTCAGGCGCGGCGATGATCACATGCGGGTTGTCGGCAAACGGATCCGCGGTGATATCCAGCGAATCCGGCGAGCGCCCCATGATCGCGAGATCCACTTGGTTGTTCGTGAGCTGTTCAATCACGGAATCGCGGTTGTTGACCGCGAGGCGAATCTCGAGCGCCGGGTGCTGATCGCGAAATCTCGCCAATAAGCGCGGGGCGAAATACTTCGCGGTGCTCACCACCGCGAGGTTGATGCGGCCGCGGCGCAGTCCCCGCAGCCCATCGAAGGCCTCCTCCGCATCCTTGAGGGAGCGCAAGACTTCGCGCGTATGGCTAAGCAGCTCGAGGCCCGCTTGAGTCACGAACAGCTTCCGGCCGACGCGTTCGAACAGCGGCAGGCCTGCGTGGCCTTCGAGTTCCTTGATGTGCATCGAAACGCCGGGTTGGGTCAGGTGCAGAATCTCGGCAGCCTTGGAGAACGACAGGTTCGCTGCGGCCGCTTCGAACACCCGCAACTGCCGCAGCGAGACATGTTGCATCGACATGATTCTTACCCTGGCCCGCGACTAATGGACGCTCAGTCTATCAATCAGTAATACCTTATGAAAGGGAGAAGATTTATTGATTATCCCTTATGCGAAGGCCGTCCTACACTGATTCTCATCAGGCCAATCGTGGCAGTCGCGCAAGAACCAGGAGTCGTGAAATGGGGAGTCCAGCAGATCGCTATAAGTCGGGTGTGATGCCCTACGCCAAAATGGGCTATTGGGACGCGGATTACGTGCCCAAGGATACCGACGTCATTGCCGTGTTTCGAATCACGCCCCAGGATGGCGTCGACGCAATCGAGGCCGCGGCCGCGGTTGCCGGCGAGTCGTCGACGGCGACTTGGACCGTCGTCTGGACCGATCGACTGACCGCATGTGATGCCTACCGTGCCAAGGCCTACCGCGTCGACCCGGTGCCCGGAAGCCCTGGACAATACTTCAGCTATATTGCATATGACATTGATTTATTCGAAGAAGGATCGATCGCCAATCTGACCGCATCGATCATCGGCAACGTCTTCGGATTCAAGCCCTTGAAAGCTCTGCGTCTTGAAGACATGCGCATCCCGGTCGCCTACCTCAAAACATTCCAAGGTCCGGCGACCGGCATCGTCGTCGAACGCGAACGTCTCGACAAATTCGGCCGTCCGCTCTTGGGTGCAACCACGAAGCCGAAACTCGGCTTGTCGGGCAAGAACTATGGCCGCGTCGTCTATGAGGCGCTCAAGGGCGGCTTGGACTTCGTCAAGGATGACGAAAACATCAATTCGCAGCCGTTCATGCACTGGCGCGATCGCTTTCTGTTCTGCATGGAAGCCGTTGCCAAGGCTTCCGCCGCGAGCGGCGAGGTCAAGGGTCATTATCTGAACGTGACCGCGGCGACCATGGAGGATATGTACGAGCGCGCGGAATTCGCGAAGGAACTCGGATCCGTGATCGTGATGATCGACTTGGTGGTCGGATATACCGCGATCCAATCGATGGCGAAGTGGGCCCGCCGCAACGACATGATCGTGCATCTGCACCGCGCCGGCCACGGTACCTACACACGACAGAAGACCCACGGCGTTTCGTTCCGCGTCATTGCCAAATGGATGCGCATGGCCGGCGTAGACCACATCCATGCCGGCACGATCGTTGGAAAACTCGAAGGAGACCCTAATGTAATCAAAGGGATATACTCTATTTGTCGAGATAACTTCACCAAGAAGAACCTCGAACAGGGCGTGTTTTTCGACCAGGACTGGGCCGGTTTGCGCAAAGTCATGCCGGTCGCCTCGGGCGGTATCCATGCCGGCCAAATGCACCAGCTGATCAGCTATCTGGGCGAAGACGTCGTTCTTCAATTCGGCGGCGGTACGATCGGGCACCCGCAAGGAATTCAGGCCGGCGCCCAGGCGAATCGGGTCGCACTCGAAGCCATGATCAAGGCGCGCAATGAAGGCCGCGACATATGGAATGAGGGTCCGCAGATCCTCGCCGCGGCAGCCAAGTGGTGCCGTCCGCTCAACGCGGCGCTGCAGACCTGGAAAGACGTGACGTTCGAGTACACATCGACCGATACCGCCGATTTCGTGCCGACTGCGACCGCGTCCTAGGCGACACACCGATTTATCGCGAACTGTTTATCAAGGGGATTTCGAGATGAAGATTACCCAAGGCACGTTTTCGTTCCTTCCCGACCTCACTGACCAGGAAATCACGGCGCAGATTCAATATGCGTTGGATCAAGGCTGGGCGATCAGCGTCGAGTACACCGACGATCCGCATCCGCGCAATTGTTATTGGGAGATGTGGGGCAACCCGATGTTCGATCTCCCGGATGCCGCGGGCGCCGTGCAGGAGGTGCGCGACGCGCGCAAAGCGCACCCGCAGACCTACATCCGCGTCAACGCGTTCGATGCGACCCGCGGATTCGAAACGACTCGCCTGTCGTTCATCGTCAATCGACCCAGCAACGAGCCGGGGTTCGGCCTGGTCCGGCAGGAAGGTGCCGGTCGCAATATCCGTTACACCATCGAGAGCTATGCCGCCAAATCGCCCGAAGGGCGACGCTACGAGTAGGCACGGGCGTTGAGCGACTCAGCTTCCTCCGCGACCGGCGACAGCGTTGATTTGAACGCGCTGCTCGCCGATTCGCAGGTGCGCAGCGTATTGGATGAACTCGATCGCGAACTCATCGGCCTCAAGGCCGTGAAGTCGCGCGTCAGCGAGATTGCCGCGCTGCTGTTGATCGACCGCGCGCGCAAACAAGTCGGCCTCGCGGGCGCCCCGCCCTCGCTGCACATGTCGTTCACCGGCAATCCCGGAACCGGCAAGACCACGGTGGCGCTGCGAATGGCGCAGATACTGCATCGCCTCGGCTATGTGCGGAAGGGCCATTTGGTTTCCGTCACGCGAGACGACTTGGTCGGACAGTATATCGGGCACACCGCGCCGAAAACCAAGGAAGTGCTGAAAAAGGCGATGGGCGGTGTGCTGTTCATCGATGAAGCCTACTATCTCTACCGTCCCGAGAACGAAAGGGACTATGGACAAGAGGCGATCGAAATCCTGTTGCAAGTCATGGAAAATCAGCGCGACGACCTGGTCGTGATTCTCGCGGGCTACCGCGAGCGCATGGACACGTTCTTCAAGTCGAATCCGGGCTTGTCGTCGCGCATTGCCCATCATTTGGAGTTTCCCGATTATGGGCCCGACGAACTGCAGCAAATCGCGCAGACGATGCTCGCGCAAATGCAGTACCGCCTGAGCTCGTCGGGCGCGCAGGCGCTGCGCGAATACATTCCACTGCGCATGGCGCAACCACACTTCGCGAACGCCCGTTCGGTCCGAAACGCGCTCGATCGCGCGCGCCTGCGGCAAGCGAAACGGCTGTTCGCGCAGTCGGACAAACCGCTCACGCGCGAGGATCTCATGACGATCGAAGCTGAAGATTTGCGCGCCAGCCGGGTGTTCGGGTGAGCCTCGAGGCGCTGATTCTCGACGTCGACGGAACTCTCGCCGATACCGAAGAGGCGCATCGGCGCGCGTTCAACGAGGCGTTCGAGGAACACGGGCTCGATTGGCATTGGACCAAGCAGCAGTATGCCGAGCTGCTGCGTACCACGGGCGGCAAGGAACGCATCACGGCGTTCATCGGCGGCCTGCCACTCGATCCGGTCGCGCGCAGTGCGGCCATGGCGCGTGTCCCGGCCCTGCACAAAACCAAAACCGACAATTACATGCGCATCGTCCACTCGGGCGAGGTGCCGCTGCGCGAGGGTGTCGAGCGCCTGCTCGACGAAGCCCGTGCCGCAGGCGTCGTTCTCGGCATCGCGACCACGACCACGTTTGACAATATTAAAGCCCTGCTGCAGACGAGCCTGGGTCCGCACGCGCTCGGTCGCTTCGCCGTGATCGGCGCCGGGGACCAGGTACCCTGCAAGAAACCCGCACCCGATATCTATAAGTACGTATTGCGCGAGTTGGGTTTGAGGCCTCAGGATTGCGTCGCAATCGAGGATTCGGCAAACGGCTTGGCGTCTGCGAAGGCGGCGGGCTTGATGACGATCGTGACTCCGAGCTATTGGACTGAACGCGAGGATTTCGCGGCGGCGGACTTGTTGTTGCCGAGTTTGGGGTCGCTCGGGATTCGCGAAATCGAGTCGCAATTGCAGGCGGTGGGCAAGCGCAGCTAGCGCATCGCGAGAATCATCCAATCAGGGGCTCGGGCGGGGGAAGTATGAGCAGTCGGGAAAAGACGATCACTGAATTCATGATCGAGGAGCAACGGCGGTTCCCCGAGGCGACCGGCGATTTCACGGCGCTGCTCAATTACGTACGACTCGCCTGCAAGCGCATCAGCTTCATCGTCGGCCGCGGCGCCTTGGCCGGTGCGCATGGCTCGGCACAGGCAACCAACGTGCAAGGCGAGACGCAGCAAAAGCTCGATGTCATTTCCAATGACATTTTCTGCACCACCAGCGAATACGGCGGACACCTGGCCGGCATGGTATCCGAAGAGCTCGACGAGCCCTATCTGATACCCGAGGAGTACCCGCGCGGGAAATATCTGCTGGCGTTCGATCCGCTCGACGGTTCGAGCAACATCGACATCAATGCGCCGGTCGGCAGCATCTTTTCGGTGTTGCGCGCACCGCGCGGCAACGAAGTGCCGCGCGTCGAGGATTTTCTGCAGCCGGGCTACCAACAGCTCTGCGCGGGCTACGCGATCTATGGCGCCACGACGATGTTGGTCCTGACCGTCGGGCGCGGAGTTCACGGATTTACGCTCGATCGCGGCTTCGGCGAATTCATCCTCACGCATCCGAACATGCGGATTCCGGAGGAAACCAGCGAATTCGCGATCAACGCCTCGAACGAGCGCTTCTGGGAACCGCCGGTCAAACGCTACGTCGTCGAATGCCTCGCGGGGCGCGGCGGCGTACGCGGCAAGGATTTCAACATGCGCTGGATCGCCTCGCTGGTCGCCGAGGTACACCGCATTTTGATTCGCGGCGGCTTGTTCATGTATCCCAAGGACACGAAGGATCCGACCAAACCGGGTCGGCTGCGCCTGCTCTACGAGGCGAACCCGATGGCGATGCTCATCGAGCAAGCGGGCGGCAGCGTCTCGACCGGGCGCATGCGCATGCTCGACGTCCAGCCGACTTCGCTGCATCAGCGCGTGCCGGTGATTTTGGGCGCCAAAGCGGAGGTCGAACTGCTCGAGCAATACCATCGGGAACACGATCAGGGCCTCGATAGCGCCTACAGCTCGCCGTTGTTCAAAGAACGCTCATTGTTCATTCAGAATTGAGGGGTAGACATGTCCGCCAAGCATCCTGTCATCGCCGTCACCGGGTCATCCGGGGCCGGAACCACTTCGGTCACGCGCACCTTCAACTGGATCTTTCGCCGCGAGAAGATCACGGCGGCCTTGGTCGAGGGCGACTCCTTCCATCGCTATGATCGCAACCAGATGAAGGTCAAGATGGCCGAGGCCACGGCCAAAGGCGACGACCACTTCAGCCATTTCGGGCCCGAGAACAACCTATTCAAGGAGCTAGAGGAACTGTTCCATACCTACGGCGAGACCGGACGCGGGCGCGTGCGCCACTATCTGCACAACGCCAAGGAAGCCGAGCCGTACGGCCAAGAACCGGGAACATTTACCGAATGGGAGGACATCCCGCCCGACACCGACGTGTTGTTTTACGAGGGCTTGCACGGCGCGGTCGTGACTCCCGAGATCAACGTCGCCAAACACGCGGATCTGACGATCGGGGTCGTGCCGATCATCAATCTGGAATGGATTCAGAAGCTGCACCGCGACAAGGAATCGCGCGGCTACTCGACCGAAGCGGTCGTCGATACGATCCTGCGCCGCATGCCGGACTACGTGAACTACATTTGTCCGCAATTCTCCGAGACGCACATCAATTTTCAGCGCGTGCCGACCGTCGACACGTCGAATCCGTTCACGGCTCGCTACATACCGACCGCCGATGAGAGTTTCGTCGTGATTCGATTTGCCAATCCCAAAGGCATCGATTTTCCGTATCTGCTGTCGATGATCCACGACTCGTTCATGTCGCGACCGAATATCATCGTGGTGCCAGGCGGCAAGATGGATTTGGCGATGCAGCTGATCCTCACGCCGCTGATCCTCAAACTCATGGATACCCGCCGCCGGGCGATCGGCGCGGCACCGGCGCGCGCCAGGGCTTGACGCGATCGCTCGTTCGGAGGTGTGATAGCCTCCGAAGAGGGATATCACAAGGGTAGCGGCTGCAGCGAAAATCTGATTTGAATCGATCGGCCCGCATCGTCCTGCGCTGCGCCGCCGGCGCGCTTGCGGCTTTGGCCGCCGCGCTTGCGATCAATACCTTTGCGCACCGATCGCGGCAAATCACGGTGCCGCCGGTGCCGCCCGCGCACATCGATGAACGCGCAGCCGCCGAGCGCCTCGCGGGCGCCGTGCGCTTGCGCACGATTTCGTTCGAGCAGCCCTCCGCAGAGAGCCGTTCCGACCTCCTCAAGCTGCATGCCTACCTCGCCCAGGTATTTCCGGACGCCCACCGCGCGTTGCTGCGCGAAACCGTGGGCGGCTACAGCCTGCTCTACACCTGGCCCGGCACGGATGCCGGCGCCAAACCGATCCTGCTGATGGCGCACCAAGACGTCGTTCCGATCGCACCCGGTACCGAGGCGAGCTGGCACGCAGACCCGTTCGGCGGCGAGATTCGCGACGGATTCGTCTGGGGACGTGGCAGCTGGGACGATAAGGGCAATCTGTTGGCGATGCTCGAGGCCGTCGACCGCCTCGTCGCGTCCGGATTCAAGCCACGCCGCACGATCTACCTCGCGTTCGGCCACGACGAAGAGAACGGCGGCGCAGACGGTGCCGCGCAGATCGCGGCGCTGCTCGCGAAGCGCGGCGTTCACTGCGAATTTGCGCTCGATGAGGGGCTGCTCACGACGATCGGGATCATGCCGGGCCTTTCGGGGCCGCTCGCGCTGATCGGCGTCGCCGAAAAAGGCTCGGTCACGCTGCGCCTGACGGCGAGCGCAACTCCCGGCCACTCCTCGATGCCCCCGAAAACCTCTGCGATCGGAGAGCTCGCGAGAGCTCTCGAGCGCCTCGAGGCTGCACCGATGCCCGCCAAGATCGGCACCGTCGCAGGCGAGCTGCTCGACACGGTTGCCCCTGAAATGCATGGCTTACAGCGCGTCGCACTGTCGAATCGCTGGCTTTTCGGGCCATTCGTCCGCGCGCAGTTGGAGCAGGCGCCATCCACCAACGCCCTGCTGCGCACGACGACCGCAATCACGGTCATCAAGGGCGGAAACAAGGAGAACGTACTTCCCGGTGTCGCCGAGGCGCTCGTCAATTTCCGCATCTTGCCGGGCGATCGAATCGCTACGGTCGTCGAGCATGTCCGGCGCACGATCGACGATGCACATATTCGCATCGATATCGCCTCCGAGCCGGATGAAGCCTCCGCGGTTTCCTCGCGCGAATCGGATGCTTATCGGCTCATCGAGCGCACGATTCGCGAGTTGTTTCCCGACGTGCTCGTCGCCCCGGGGCTCATGATCGCTGCAACCGATTCCCGCCACATGGCGGCTGTCGCCGACGACATTTACCGCTACTCGCCGGTGCGGGCAACTTCCGCGGATTTGGCGCGATTTCACGGCACCGATGAACGCATCGCGACCACGAATTATGTCGAGCTGATTCGCTTCTACGGCGCACTGATCAGACACGCGGCCGGCGACCAATAGCATAACCGGCGGGTATTTGACGCGCGCTACGCGCACGAATATTCTGATTCGGACGAGCGCGGACGGGAAGGAGAGACCCTTGGCGGAAGACTCGAGTCGGATCGCCGAGTTATTGCAGCGATGGGTCAATGGAGACAAAGACGCGCTCGGTGCATTGGCGCCTGCGGTTTACAAGGAACTGCGGCGCCTTGCCCATAATCACCTGAAATCCGAGCGGGCCGACCACACGCTGCAAAGCACTGCGCTCGTCAACGAAGCCTTTCTCAGGCTCATTGGCGGCGCGCCCTTCCCCATGAAAGATCGCGGGCATTTCGTCGCCGTGGCCTCGCGCCTCATGCGCCAGATTCTCGTCGAATATGCACGTGGTCGCCGAGCTCAGAAGCGCGACGGCGGGAATCGAATCGCACTCGAAGAGATCGATGACATCCCGGTCGGCGGGGACCGCGAACTCGTGGCCTTGGACGGGGCGCTCGACGAGCTGTCGCGGATCGACGAGCGCCAGAGCCAGATCGTCGAGATGCGCTTTTTTGGGGGTTTGGCGGCGGCCGAGATCTCCGAGGTGCTCGGCATTTCGGTCGCGACCGTGGAACGCGACTGGTATACGGCGCGCATCTGGCTGCGTCGCGAGATGCGACGGGCGAGCTCGCCGTGACCGCGCCGCGCTGGGATCGCGTCAAGGAATTGCTGCATCAAGCGGCGGAGTTGGGCCCGGAGCCGCGCGCCAAATTTCTCGATGAGGCCTGTGCAGCGGATGCGCCGCTGCGGGCCGAGCTCGAATCGCTGTTATCGGTCGACGCGGGCCTCAGCGACGATTTTCTGCGATCGCCGCTGTCCGGCGATCCTCAGTCGCATCGTGAGGAGTTCGCGGCGGCCTCGCTGTCGGCGGGGCAGATATTCGCGCAGCGCTTTCTGCTGATCCGCAAACTCGGAGAAGGCGGCATGGGCCAGGTGTGGCTCGCCGAACAGACCGCGCCGGTGCGCCGGCCGGTTGCCTTGAAATTGATCCGCGCCGGCATGTACGACGAGGCGGTCGTGCAGCGCTTCCAAGCGGAGCGCCAATCGCTTGCGATCATGGAGCATCCTTGCATCGCAAAGGTCTTTGATGCCGGCTCGACTCCCCAGGGTCAGCCCTACTTCGTCATGGAGTACGTGCCCGGCTTGGCGATCACCGAATACTGCGATTTGAAGCGGCTCACGATTCGAGAACGATTGGAGCTGTTCATCCAAGCCTGCGACGGCGTCCAGCATGCGCATCAAAAGGCGATCATCCACCGCGATTTGAAGCCGGCCAACATATTGATCGTCGAGGTCGACGGCGTCGCGGTGCCTCGTATCATCGATTTCGGCTTGGCGAAAGCGACCACGCCCGACATCACGGGCCAGACGATGTTCACCGGATTCGGTCAGTTCATGGGAACGCCGGGCTATATGAGCCCGGAACAGGTCAATCCGAACATTCACGATATCGACACGCGCACCGACGTGTATTCCTTGGGCGTGGTTCTTTATGTTCTGCTCGCGGGACTGCAGCCATTCGAGACCAAGCGGCGCCGCAAGCCTGCACTCGATCAGTGGCTGCGACAACTGCGCGAGGAAGAGCCGCCCGATTTGAGCAGCAAGCTCACCGCCGACTGGCCGCAGGCGGCGGCAACCGCGGCCGCGCGCTCGACGGAGCCGAAACAACTGGTGAGGATGCTGCGCGGGGATTTGCAGTGGATCACCAGCAAGGCGCTCGAGCGCGAGCGCGATCGCCGCTATGGCCTGCCCTCGGAGCTCGCTGCGGATCTGCGGCGCTACCTGAACCATGAACCGGTGCTGGCGCGCCCCGCAAGCGCAGGCTATCAGCTCGGAAAATTCATCCGCCGCAATCGAGTCGCAGCGGCGTTTGCGGGACTCGTGAGCGTGCTCGCGCTGGTCGCATCGGCGGGTGGTCTGATTGCCGTGCGCAAGCAACACGAGGCCGAATACCAGGCGACCCAGGCGCTGCAGTCCCAAGCGCGGTTGCTCACCGAAGCGGCCGCCGAGCGCCTCAAGGACCTCGACGTCTCCGGTGCCGACGACGTGATCCTGCAAGTGCTGACGAGCGCCCAATTCGCGCCCGCGCATGCACCGGCGGCGATCAGCGTATTTCAAGACGTGCGTGCCGCGGAT
This sequence comes from Steroidobacteraceae bacterium, assembly GCA_049517075.1. Lineage (GTDB taxonomy): Bacteria > Pseudomonadota > Gammaproteobacteria > Steroidobacterales > Steroidobacteraceae > Bog-1198. The sequence continues at coordinate 28,935 of JBEKSM010000042.1, forward strand.
CTGCAGGTCGCGGTGCTCGCGGGACATGCGGGCGTGGTCAATACAGCCCAATATTCACCCGACGGAACTCGTATCGTCACGGCCTCGCACGACCGGACGGCGCGCATCTGGGATGCGCGCACCGGTATCGAACTCGCCGCGCTGACCGGCCACACCGATCACGTCGGTTTCGCGAGCTATTCGCCCGACGGGACGCGCATCGTGACCGCGTCCGATGACATGAGCGTCAGGGTTTGGGATGCGCGCACGGGCGCTCAGCTGTTGCTGCTCGCGGGTCATCGCGACACCGTGAGCACCGCGGCGTATTCAAGCGACGGCACGCGCATCGTCACGGCATCCGACGACCAGACCGCAAGAATCTGGGACGCACGCTCCGGCGCATTGCTGCGTGTGCTGTCCGGCCATGGTGGCTATTTGTATTCGGCTGTGTTTTCGCCCGATGGCGCGCGCATCGTCACGGCCTCGGACGACAAGACCGCGCGGATCTGGGATGCGCGCAGCGGCGCACAGCTGCTGGTGCTTGCAGGGCATGACGGCATCGTGCTGTCGGCGGCGTTTTCACCGGACGGCATGCGCGTCGTCACGGCCTCGGACGACAAGACCGCGCGGATCTGGGATTCCCACAGCGGCGCTCCGCTGACGGTGCTTCACGGCCATGACAACCAGGTCATTTCCGCGGCGTTTTCTCCGGATGGCATGCGCATCGTCACCGCCTCCGACGACACCACCGCGCGGATCTGGGACGCACACACCGGCACGCAGCTCGCGGTGCTCTCGGGGCATTTGAAAAACGTCAATTCGGCGGCTTTCTCGCCCGACGGCTTGCGGGTCGTGACCGCCTCGGTCGACGAGACGGCGCGCATCTGGGACGTCGACGCGGCCATGCAGCTCGCGGTGTTTTCCGGCAACGGCTATTTTTTCGAGTCGGCGGCGTTCTCTCCCGACGGAACGCGCGTCGTTGCAGCCTCGGCCGACAAGACGGCGCGAGTCTGGGACACGCACACCGGCGCGCAGGTCGCGCTGCTCGCGGGACACGAGAGCTACTTGTTTTTCGCGGCCTTCTCGCCCGACGGGAAACGCATCGTCACGGCCTCCAATGACAAGACCGCGCGCGTTTGGGATGCGGCCACCGGCGCCCAGTTGCTCGTGTTGTCGGGCCACGACGATCAGGTGCTGTCGGCGGCATTCTCGCCAGACGGCGCACGCATAGTGACCGCGTCGACCGACCACACCGCGCGCATCTGGGATGCCTCCAGCGGCGCGTCGCTCGCAAGCCTCACCGGGCATCGCAAGGTCGTGACCTTTGCCACGTATTCTCCCGACGGCAAGGACATCGTGACGACCTCGAGCGACAAGACCGCGCGCATCTGGGATGCACAGACGGGTACACTGCGCAGCGTGCTCGACGGCCACGGCGACTCGGTGCGCTCCGCGGCATACTCGCCCGATGGCGCGCGCATCGTTACCGCGTCCTACGACAAGACCGCGCGCATCTGGGACGCGCACACGGGCAAGCAACTCGAGATCTTGTTGGGACACAGCGGCGCAGTGCATTTCGCGGCGTACTCGCCGGACGGGGCGCGAATCGTCACGTCGTCCTACGACAAGACGGCCGGAATCTGGGACGCAGAATCCGGCGCGCAGCTGGCGGCACTCAACAGCTATGGCGGGGGTGTCTATACCGCGGTCTACTCGCCCGATGGCAGCCGCATCGTCACCGCGGCTCGCGACAAGACGGTGCGGATCTGGGATGCGCGAATTCCAGCGAATCTCGCTGCCCAAATCCTCTGGGCGGCGGCCGCCGAAACCGACCCGCTGTCGGCATTCGACCGCAACCAACTGGGCCTTGTGCCCGAATACCGGGAGAAATCCTGGGCCGCGCAGCCGACGGCTTGTGATCAGAGCGCCGCGGCGATCTACGATCCCGATCGCGTGACCCCCGGTGTCTTGCGGGAACATATCGCGAAGGACATCGGCGCACCCGATTGCAGCGCGCTGATTCGCCAGCGCGAGCATGCCGCACGATTCGACTACGAGATGGGTCGCGTCATGCTGGCCAAGGGTGATCCGGAGGCCGCGCGCCGCGAATTCGAGATCGCGGTGGGCAAAGGTTACCGCGCCGCCCGCATCGATCTGGCCCAGCTCGGCGCAGCCGACCGGGCCGTCGAACTCTACGAGCAGTCGTGGCAGCAGGGAGTGCCGTACGCGGCATTCGAGCTGGGCCGCCTTTACGAGACCGGAGTAGCTGCAAATTCCGCCGACGCCTGGCGTTGGTATCGGCTTGCGGCGGACGCCGGAGAACCCAACGCGCTTGCACGCCTCGCCGAGCGCGAAGAGCGGGCTGCGCTTGCCGAGAGCGACGCGCGCAAGCGCACTGAACACCTGTTTGCTGCGTTCACGCTCTACGCCGCCGCAACGGAACGCGCGCGGCTCGAGGATTGGCCCGACGAGGCCTGGAGGACCTGGCGCTATCGTCGCGCGACGCTCGCGCGTCTGCTCGCGCGCGAGGGCCAGATGCAGCGCGTCGCGAACGGCTACAGCGCGATCATGGCCAAGTGGACTCCGGGTGCTCCCGACTTTGGCAGGCGCATCGAGCAGCAATTCGGCCGCTGATCACCAACCGACTGCACGCGCTGCTGAAGTTTGCAGCTAGACGCCGCATTTCGGCTCGCGGGGGCACGCGCCGCTGCGCGGGCAAATCACGCAGGCCGGCGCATCGAGCGCGGCCGCGATCCAGGCGATGTTGAGCACCTGCGAGACCGCGCGAATGCACTGCGCCGCGAATTCTGGTATCGCCCCGTCGCCTCCGCCGCGTCGACAGGACTCGGCAACCGCCGCGACAATGCCATCCGCGTCGTAGCCCTGTGCTTCGAGCGCAGGCAACAAATCGATGCCCACCGACAGCACGTGCACCGCATCGAGCGCGTCGCGGGTCAGCAGCGAATGGCAACAATAGAGGCGCGCACGCTTGCCGTCCTGCATGATTGAAATCTGCGACTTCGGCTTCTGCAGCGTCGGTGTCGTCGCCGGCGTCTGATGCAACAGCCGGAAGACGGCCCAGCGTGGGCAGGGATCGGAAACCAAACTCATGTTGCCCCAGGGCAGCGGGATACCGTTTGCACGGTAGACTGCGCGCAAAAATCCCGGTGGATAGGCGTCGAAAAAATGCCAGTGCCGGTACGGCGAGACCGCCGTCATGCGGCGCATTACGAGCGCCGGTGTCAGTCCAAGTTTGGTACAGGCCGATACATTGTGGGCTTCGCGAATCAGGAAGCGACGAAACGGAATGCGCGGACAGAGCAGCGCACCGGCGAAAAAGCTGCATTCGAAATCACGCCAGGCATAGAGCACATCTTGAGCACCCATGCCGGCGGTCGTCGCAGCAGGCTCGACTTCGCCCGATTGCGTCGCACTGTGCGGCGAGATCAGCCCGTCGCCATTGTGCAGAATCTTGTGGCCGATGAAGAACGCCAGATCGTATTTCAGGCGATCTTCGAGTGCGAGCAAACGCTGGTTGAGCAGCACCGTGCCGGGCGCCTCGAAGCGCGCGCGCACCAGCGCATCGCCCGGACTCGCCTCGCCGTCGAACCAGCGGATCTCGAGACCCTGCAGCCGGCTGATCTCCAGCAGCTCCTCCACACTCAACGGCATGCGGCGTTTGCCGGCCTCCTCGGCTGCACGTTCAATATCGGGAAAATCGTTGTGCCGGGTTTCCTGCCAGACTCGAATCAGCAGCTGCGCGAATTGACGGCCGGTGGTCCCAGTCTGCGACAAGAGTTCGGGCAGCGCGTTCTGCAGCAGCTCGTGCGAGAACAAAAATGCCGGCTCCAGCGGCATCGCCTCGAGGCCGCCGCGCTCGCGCCGCGCCGGCGCCGCCTCGATGTCGGTATTCTCGTCGAGGAACCAACGCGGCTCCTTGCTGAAGATGCCCGCGAGTATCTCCAGTGTCGCCGCCGACGGCATGCGCTTACCGGTCTCGACCATGCTCAGATAGGAAACCGACGGGGCCGCGGCCGCATCGATTTGAATGCATCGCGCCGAGAGTTCGTCGAGCGTGAGGCCATTGCGCTTGCGCAAGGCGCGCAGCTTCGCGCCGAGGAAATGTCCCTGCCGGATCAGGCCTGCCATCGGGCACACAATTTTGTGAAGTTCACAGTGTGAAATTTCGTGTGTGTAAATTTGCCTCTTCACACTTTAATCTTAGCGCGCCCCTCGAAGCAAGCAGCAATAGGAGATTCCTCGATGCAACACTCTGATGATGGCTCGGCGCGCCTGAAATCCGACTGGTCCGCCAATCCGCGCTGGCAAGGCGTCCAACGGCCGTATTCGGCGGGCGACGTGCTTCGCCTACGCGGCTCGGTCACGATCGAGTATTCACTGGCTCGCCTTGGCGCCGAGAAATTCTGGCGTCTTCTCAAGAGCGAGCCCGTGGTCGGGGCACTCGGGTGCATGACGGGCAACCAAGCGGTCCAAGCCGTGCAGGCTGGACTCAAGGCCATTTACTGTTCGGGCTGGCAAGTGGCCGGCGACGCCAACACGGCGGGCGAGATGTATCCGGACCAGAGCCTCTATCCGGTCGACTCCGTACCGCGCATGGTCGAGCGCATCAATAACGCGCTGTTGCGTACCGACCAGATTTACCACGTGGAGGGCAAATCCGGCGTCGACTGGGTGGCGCCGATCATCGCCGACGCCGAGGCCGGATTCGGCGGCAATCTCAACGCGTTCGAGCTCACCAAGGCATTGATCAAGGCGGGCGCCGCGGCCGTGCACTTCGAGGATCAGCTATCCTCCGCGAAGAAGTGCGGACACCTGGGCGGGAAGGTGCTGGTGTCCACCACGGAGGCGATCAACAAGCTGGTTGCTGCGCGGCTCGCGGCCGATGTGCTCGATGTGCCGACCGTGATCATCGCCCGCACCGACGCG
>JBEKSM010000043.1:0-33301 GCA_049517075.1 Steroidobacteraceae bacterium
ATTCATGCGCGTATCATACCCTGCAGGCCCGTACCTCCAGAGTTCCATGAGCATCTATCTACAATTGCACCCGATCACAGCCCAGCAGCGCTTCATACGCCAGGCGGTGCAGGTCCTGCGCGGCGGCGGCGTAATCGTATACCCGACCGATTCGTGCTATGCGCTCGGTTGTCATATCGGCGACAAGGACGCGTTGCAGCGGATCAGTGACATTCGCGGCGTGGATCGAAACCATCATTTCACGCTGGTTTGCCGTGATCTCGCCGAAGTCGCGAAATACGCGCTCGTCGACAATTGGCAGTATCGGCTGCTGCGCGCCTACACACCGGGCCCCTACACCTTCATCCTCAAGGCGTCGCGCGAGACGCCGCGGCGGCTCAAACACGAGAGGCGCGGCACGATTGGCCTGCGCGTGCCCGATCATCCGGTCACCGGGCTGCTGCTCGAGGAACTCGGCGAACCGGTCATGAGTTCGACGCTGTTGCTGCCCGGCGAGGAGCTGCCGCGAACCGATGCGAAGGAGATCTATGAGGCATTGGGCCGACGCGTCGACCTCGTTCTCGACGGCGGCAATTGCGGTTTGACGCCGACCTCGGTCATCGACATCTCCGCAGACCACGCGAGCGTGATTCGGGTGGGTCGCGGCGACGTAAGCCCCTTTGTGGACTCGGCAACCGTATAATGAGCGACCGCAGCCGCTGAATACGAGTGAGAGCTAGTTTAAATAATGAGTATAAGAATTGGATTTAACTGAATTTCTTTCCAGGGTTTCGATTTGGGCAATCCCGGTGCTGTTCGCGATTACCCTGCATGAAGTGGCGCACGGATGGGCGGCACGCTACTTCGGAGACCGCACCGCCGAGTTGCTCGGCCGGCTGAGCCTGAACCCGCTGCGCCACCTCGACCCGGTGGGCACGCTGTTGCTGCCGGGCTTGATGCTCGCGATTGGCGGCCCCTTGATCGGCTGGGCCAAGCCCGTGCCGGTCGCGACGCGCGCGCTGCGCAATCCGCGATGGTCGATGATTCTCGTGGCCTTGGCCGGGCCTGCGGCGAATGTCGCGATGGCGGCATTCTGGTGCGCGGTGCTCGCAGCGGTCGTTCGCCTCAGCGGCAATCCGACGATCATGGGCTGGATCGCGCTGATGGCGCGTGCCGGCATCTTCGTCAACGTCGTGCTCGCGGCGTTCAATCTACTGCCCATTCCGCCGCTCGACGGCGGCCGGGTGCTCGCCGGCCTGCTGCCGCCGGCACTCGGGCAAAAGCTCGAACGCGTGGAGCCGGTCGGGATCTACATCATCTTGGGACTCATGGCCTTGGTCGCCTATGGGCCCTTGGGTGGATTGTTCGACCCGGCCTATCGACTCGTCGGACACGTGATCGGCGCACTGCTGCGGACCTCGGTATGAGCGCGGCGATACAGAATCGGCGCGTCCTCTCGGGCATGCGCCCGACCGGCATGCTGCATCTGGGCAATTATCACGGTGCACTCAAGAATTGGGTGGAGCTTCAGTATCAGTACGAATGCTACTTCTTCATCGCCGATTGGCATGCGCTGACAACCGGATACGAAGACACCTCGCAGCTCGAGGAATATGTCTGGACGATGGCGATCGACTGGCTCGCGGCGGGCCTCAATCCCGGGGTCGCGACGCTGTTCATCCAGTCCAAGGTTCCCGAGCACGCCGAATTGCATTTGTTGCTGTCGATGATCACTCCCTTGGGATGGCTCGAGCGCGTTCCGTCCTACAAGGATCAACAGGCGCAGTTGGCCGAACGGGACTTGAGCACCTACGGATTTTTGGGGTATCCCTTGCTGCAGTCCGCGGACATCCTGCTGTACCGCGCTCAATACGTGCCGGTCGGCGAGGACCAGGTCGCGCACGTCGAGATTACGCGCGAGGTGGCGCGGCGCTTCAATCACATTTATGGCCGCGAGCCCGAGTTCGAACAGAAGGTCGAGAAGGCGATCAAGAGCTTAGGCTCTCGCAACGCGACGCTGTACCGGACGTTGCGCAAGGAATTTCAGGAGAAGGGCGATGGCGAGGCATTGGCGCGTGCACGCTCCATGGTCGAATCCAATGCGCGGCTCACGGTTGCGGACCGCGACCGTTTGTTCGGCTTTCTCGAAGGCGCCGGAATCGCAGTGCTGCCTGAACCGGAAGCGCTGCTGACGGCGACACCGAAAGTGCCGGGTCTCGACGGTCGCAAGATGTCGAAATCCTACGGCAATACGATCGGGCTGCGCGAGGACCCCGATTCGGTGGTCAAGAAGCTCAAGACGATGCAAACCGACCCGGCGCGCGTACGCCGCACCGATCCCGGCGACCCGGACCGTTGCCCTGTCTGGGATCTGCACAAGATCTATTCGAGCGCCGAGACGCAGGCTTGGGTGCAAAAGGGGTGTCGCACCGCGGGAATCGGCTGTTTGGAATGCAAGATGCCGCTGATCGAAAAGGTCATCGCAGAGATCTCGACGTTTCGAAAGAGGGCGCAGGAGTTCGAAGAGAATCCGGAACTCGTCCGCGGTATCATCGCGCAGGGCTGCGAACGCGCGCGCGAAGCGGCGCGCGATACCTTGGATGTCGTGCGCCAATCGATGGCAATGAATTACCGATGAAACCCGAATTGACCCTAGTGCCGCATGATCACGCCGCGCCCGCGCCCGAAACGGCGCCCGCGCAGGCCGAAATGCCGTTCGCGGTCGTCGAGGGCCAGCCGATCACGGAGATGCCGCGCGACTTGTACATCCCGCCGCAGGCGCTCGAAGTGTTTCTCGAGGCCTTCGAAGGGCCGCTCGACATGCTGCTATATTTGATCCGGCGGCAGAACCTCGACATTCTCGATATCCCAATCGCCGAGATCACGCGTCAGTACATGCGTTATATCGAGCTGATGCAGGTGCTGCAGCTCGAACTTGCCGGCGAATACCTGCTCATGGCCGCGACGCTCGCGGAGGTGAAATCGCGGATGTTGCTGCCGCGCATGCACGGCGACGAGGCGACCGACGAAGCCGATCCGCGCGCCGAGCTCGTGCGGCGCTTGCAAGAGTACGAGCGCTTCAAGCGGGCCGCCGAGAGCATCGACCGCATCTCGCGGCTGGAGCGCGATACTTGGATCGCGTCCGCAGAGCTATCGCAGCGCAAGGTGGTGCGGGTCTTACCGCAGGTCACGCTGCAGGAGATGCTGTCGGCGTTTCAAGACGTATTGGCGCGAAGTGATATGTTCGCGCACCATCACGTCCAACGTGAACCTCTGTCGGTGCGGCAGCGCATGACCGAAGTGATGGCGGCGCTTTCGTCGCAGGAGTTCGTCGAGTTCGTGCGCCTATTTCGTGCCGAGGAAGGCCGGCGCGGCGTCACGGTCACATTCGTCGCGATTCTCGAACTCATGCGCGAGGGACTGATCGAGATTGTGCAATCGGAGCCGTATGCGCCGCTGCACGTGCGCGGCGGAAATCCGGACCGCCGCCTGAAATTGCTGGCCGAGGAAGGCGCGGCCAATGAAGAACTTGCGAGACCTCAATGAACGAACAATACGTCAAGAATGTCATCGAAGCGGCGCTGCTCGCCGCCGGCCGCCCCTTGAGTCTCGATGAACTCGTGGCGCTGTTCGACGAGCGCGATGGCTCGGCCGTCGAAGGCGTGCAGGCGGCGGTCGCGGCGCTGGCTGCGGAGTACGAGACGCGCGGCTTGGAATTGGTCGAGGTCGCGAGCGGCTACCGTATCCAGATTCGCGCGGCGGTCGCCGAGCCGGTCTCGAGGCTCTGGGTCGAGCGGCCGGCCAAATATTCGCGGGCCTTGCTCGAGACCTTGGCGCTGGTCGCCTATCGACAGCCGATCACGCGCGGTGAAATCGAGCAGATTCGCGGTGTGGCCGTGAATCCCAACATCATCAAGACCATGCTGGAACGCAGTTGGATACGAGTCGTCGGCCATCGCGACGTTCCCGGGCGCCCCGAGCTGCTCGGAACGACGCGCGAATTCTTGGATTATTTCGGTTTGAAGAAGCTCGATGACTTGCCCACGCTCGCACAGCTCAAGGAACTCGAGGATCTGCGCGTTCAATTGGCGTTGCCGGGCGCGGAGCCGGTCGAGGCGACCGCGTCGGTCGCGTCAGCCGGCGCGCTCGATGCAGTAATCGATGCCGAGGAGTCGCAGAGCGAGGAAGCGGAGCTCGGCGAGGACGCCGATGCCGGCGACGATACCGATGCGGGCAACGACGACGGCTCTCAGGCTCTGGATGCGCAAGAGCGTAGTCGGGGCTTGGTCGCGCGCAGCTCGGCGGAACAGTCTTAATTCCGATGCCGCCGCGACCGCCGCGCAACAGAGACGGGGGAGCGCGCGGCAAGGCGCCGTCGTCCCGCAGTGGCGCCGCCGCGCCGCGCGCAAAGCGCCGGATCGTCGCGGGTGACGCGGCGACCCGCAGAGCACCGCGGGACGCCGATGCGTCGGGCGAGTCAGGCGCCGGAGCGGCTTCCGCGGGTGCGGACCGGCTCCAGAAGGTGCTTGCGGCGGCGGGCATCGGCTCGCGGCGCGAGGTGGAGCGCTGGATCCGCGAGGGCCGCTTGCACATCAACGGCGAGATCCCGGCGCTCGGCGCGAAGTGGCTGCCGCGCGACCGCATCACGCTCGACGGCAGGCCCGTGCGCATACGTGCACCGGAAGCCAAGGAACTGCACGTGCTGCTGTTTCACCGCTCACCGGGCGAAACGCTCGACCTCAAGGCGGCGACCTCGCGCGCGGCAGAGCATTTGCAGCTTCCGCGCGTCTCGGGCCGCTGGCTCGCGATTCAACCGATGCCGCCGGTCGACGGCGGCCTCGAGATCCTCACCGACGACGGCACTTGGGCCCATCGCATTTCGCAGGGCGCGCACGCGCTGACGATCGACTACATACTGCGGATGCGCGGTCCGCTCACCGATGCTCTGGTCGAGGAGTTTCGCGGCGCCACCGACTGCGAAGGCGACCCGATGACGATCATCAAAGCCGATGCGCAATACGGCGAGGGCTTCAATCATTGGCTCAACGTCACGGTACGCGCGACGCGCTCGGCGCAAGTCAGGCATTGGTGGGGCGCGCGCGGGATCATCGTGAGCCGGCTCATGCGCGTGCGCTTCGGGCCGATCCATTTGTCGCGCGAGCTGCCGCGCGGTCATTCGCGCGCGATGACCGGCCCCGAACGCAGCGTGCTGATCAACGAGATCAAGGCCGCCAAGCTGGCTCGCGAACCCGATGCGGCGGCAGCCCGGGCCGAATCCGCTCACTGAGCGTCGATGGTTTGGTCCCGGACCGCGACACTCTCGCCGCTCAGCAAGTAAATAAACGCTCCAGCGATGCTTTCCGGATTCGGCAAGGTATTCGGGTCCTCGCCCGGATAGGCCGCGGCGCGCATCGGCGTGCGCATGCGGCCCGGATTGATGCTGTTGACGCGGATATTCGCGACATCCTGGAGTTCGAGTGAGAACAGGCTGCGCACCGATTCGAGACCGGTTTTGGCCACGGCGTAGGCGCCCCAAAATGGCCGCGAATTTTTCACCACGCCGCTGCTGACGAAGATCACCGAGCCATCCGCGGCCCGGCGCAGACTCGGCACCAGCACCTGGGTCAAGATGAAAGGCGCGGTCAGGTTCACGTGCAGCACCTTGCACCAGGTCGGCACGTCGTACTGCTCGAGCGGCGTTCGGTCGCCGAGGATCGCAGCCGCATGCACGAGTCCGTCGAGCCGTCCGAATTCGTCGGCAACGGTTCGCGCGAGCTTGTCATAGTCGGTCGCGGTCGCGGTCGCGAGGTCGAGGACCGCGATCGCCGGCTGCGGGCAGCCGAGCGCTTCGATCTCGTCGTAGAGGCGCTCGAGTTTCGAAGGATTTCGGCTGCAGAGGATCACGGTCGCGCCGACTCGCGCGCAGGCGACGCTGAGGGCGCGTCCGAGTCCTCCGGTCGCACCGGTGATCAGGATCACGCGCCCCTCGAGCAGGCCGGTGCGCGCAGCGAAGCCCTCGAATGTCGGCGGCTTAAGTATCATCGCCGCCGTCGGCGCGAGGCGTGCGCGCCAGCTGATCGAGCGGCTCGACCGGCGTCAGCTCTCGCCCGACGCGCAGGCCAAGCTCGGGAAAACGCCGTGCCGCCGGCAGCACCTGCTGCTCGAGCGAGCCGACTGCCTTGTTGAACGAGTCGACGCTCGTGCCGAGCGATTTGCCGAGTTTGGCGAGATGTTCGCTGAATACCGCCAGGCGCTTGTACAGATCCTCGCCGAGCTTGCGCACTTCGGCGGCGTTTTGCGCGAGTACCGATTGCTGCCAGCCGTAGGCGACGGCCTTGAGCAGCGCCGCGAGGCTCGTGGGCGTTGCGAGCATGACGTTCTGGCGCAGCGCCTCGTCGATCAGTTCCGGATTCTCCTGCAGCGCCGCGGCGAGAAACTGATCGCCCGGCAAAAATAACACCACGAATTCCGGGCTCTGCTCGAATTGCGACCAATATTGCTTTGCCGCGAGTTCGCGCACGTGCGCGCCGACGATCTGGGCGTGACGCCGCAGTTGCGCTTTGCGCTCCTCGTCGTCCTGTGCGTCGAGCGCCGACAAATAGGCGTCGAGCGGCGTCTTGACGTCGACGACGATATCGCGCCGCTCGGGCATGTGGACGACCATGTCCGGGCGCACCGCGCCCGATTCGCCCGCTTGCGTGTGCTGTTCGGTGAAGTCCACGTGCGCGGTCATGCCGGACAGCTCGACGACGCGCCGCAGGGTCAGTTCCCCCCAACGGCCGCGAACGTCGGGACGGCGCAGAGCCGTCACCAGGTTGCGCGTTTCGCGCGAGAGCAGATCTTGGCCGCCCGCGACGCTTTCCATCTGTGCTTTGATGCGCGCGAATGCGTCGATACGCTCGCGCTCGATCGCGCTCACCTGCGCTTCCGTCTTGGCGAGCGCCTCTCGGATCGGCGCCACCAGCGACTCGATCGCGGTTTCGCGTTCCTTGAGCGCCTGCGTCGAGCTCTGTTGCTGGCGCTCGAGCCGCTCGCGCGCGAGCTGCAGGAACACCTCGCTGTTGCTCTTCAAGGAGTCACGCGCAATTTCGCCGAACACCGCCTTGAGTTGGTCGCGGACCTGCGCGCGCCACCACAGCGTCAGCAGCGCACCGATGATGGCGCCGAGCGCAAAGGCGATCAGTACCGCACCCCAGCTCATAGACGGCCGCTTGCCTCGAGCCACGGCAATAAATCGAGCGGCTCGGCGAGGTGGCCTTCGGCGCCCCAGGCGTGCGGCGTCTCGTCGGCACCGATGTAGCCGTAGAGCGCGACCAGGGCCGGCATTCCGGCCGCATGCGCCGCTTGCACGTCGCGTTGCGCGTCGCCGACGTAGATGCACTCGGCCGGCGCGACTCCGGCCAAGCTCGCGGCATGCAGCATCGGCAGCGGGTGAGGCTTGCGCTCGGCGACCGTGTCGCCGCTGACGACGCAGTCGAAACGCGCTCTGATGGCCATTTGCTCGAGTAGCGGTTCGGTGAGCCAGGCGGCCTTGTTGGTCACGATGCCTGCGCGCAAGCCGCGCTGGGCCAGCGAATCGAGCACCGGCTCCATGCCGGGAAAGAAGCGCGTGCCGCTGCTCAAGTCGGCGCGGTAGATCTCGAGATAGCGTTTTTGCAACTCGGCGAACAGCGGCGCATCAGCGTCGGCGAAGCCCTGACGCAGCACGCCCGCCGCCCCATGGCTGACCCAAGGTCGCACGGCCGAGTAGGGCAGCGGGGCGCGCTCGCGCTCGACGAGCAGCGTGTTCATTGCGTTCCACATATCCGGAGCCGTATCGAGCAGGGTGCCGTCCAAATCGAACAATACCGCCCGCAATGGCGAACTCAAGACTTACGATCCGCTACGCTGGAAATGCGCCAAGTAATTCACGGATGGATCGGCCGACATGCCGAATGATCGCAGCAGCGGGTTGTAGCTGATGCCGGCCAGATCCTTCAGATCCAAGCCTGCGGCACGGCCCCATTTTGCGAGCTCCGAGGGACGGATGAACTTCAGGTACTCGTGCGTGCCGCGCGGCAAAACACGGGCGAGATACTCGGCTCCGACGATCGCGACGAGAAACGCGCGTGCCGTGCGATTCAAGGTCGAGACGATCAGATCGCCGCCCGGTGACATGAGCGCAGCCAGCGCGGCGAGACTCGACGCAGGGTCGGGAACGTGTTCGAGCATTTCCATGCAAGTGACCAGATCGAACGCGCCCGGCTGCTCCTGCGCAAGCTCTTCGGCGCCGACTGCGCGGTAGGCAACGGCGACTTTGGCCTCGAGCGCATGCAGCTCGGCGACCTCCAGAACCGCGGGCGCCAGATCGATGCCGAGCACGTTCGCCCCGGTGCGCGCCATCGATTCGGCGAGGATTCCGCCGCCGCAGCCGACGTCGAGCACCCGGCGCTGCGCCAGCGGCTTGCCCGCGGAGGTCGCGATCGTTTCGATATAGCGCAATCGCAGCGGGTTCAGATCATGCAAGGGTTTGGAGGGCCCGCGGGGGTCCCACCAGCTTTGAGCGAGCGCGTTGAATTTTGCAATTTCAACCGGGTCTGCATTGTGCGGCGAAGCGAACATCGAGTCTTTCCCCAATCGGCGTCAAGGCGAACCGGCAGGTGTCGGGCCAGGTGTCAAGTATAGCGAGTTAGTGCCTCCGGAAGCTTAAAGCGGCAGCAGGTTATGTGCTACAATTCTGCGGATGTTGAGACTCCATATCGTCTCGTTTAAACCCGCTTTTTAGAAGCCCTCAGTAAGGCTCACCGGACTCTCGCAAATGGCCGAGATCGCTCGCGAAATATTGCCCGTCAATCTCGAAGACGAGATGCGCAAATCCTATCTGGATTACGCGATGAGCGTGATCATAGGCCGTGCTTTGCCCGACGTGCGCGACGGCCTGAAGCCGGTACATCGGCGCGTGCTGTTCGCGATGCGCGAACTCGGCAACGACTGGAATAAGGCTTACAAAAAGTCGGCGCGCGTCGTCGGCGACGTCATCGGCAAATACCACCCGCACGGCGATGCCTCGGTCTATGACGCGATCGTGCGTATGGCGCAGCCGTTTTCGATGCGCTATTTGCTGGTCGACGGCCAGGGGAATTTCGGCTCGGTCGACGGCGACCCGCCGGCGGCGATGCGCTACACCGAAGTGCGCATGTCGAAGATCGCGGGGGAATTGCTCGCCGATATCGACAAGGAGACCGTCGACTTCGTCCCGAACTACGACGAGTCGGAGAGCGAGCCCTCCGTATTGCCGACGCGCGTGCCGAACCTGCTGGTCAACGGCTCCTCCGGCATCGCGGTCGGCATGGCGACCAACATCCCGCCGCATAATCTCGGCGAGATCGTGAGCGCGTGCATCGCGTTGATCGAGAATCCCGAGATCACGCTCGCGCAGCTCATGCAAATCGTGCCGGGACCGGATTTCCCGACCGCGGGATTCATCAACGGCGCGCAGGAAATCGTCGCGGCCTACAAGACCGGACGCGGCCGTCTGCACGTGCGGGCACGCACGCATTTCGAGGACGTCGGCAAGGGTGACCGTCAGGCAATCATCATCACGGAGCTGCCGTATCAGGTCAACAAAGCCCGGCTCATCGAGCGCATCGCCGATCTGGTGCGCGAGAAGCTGATAGACGGCATCGCTTCGGACGGCCTGCGCGACGAGTCGGACAAAGACGGCATGCGCGTCGTGATCGAATTGAAGCGCGGCGAAGTGCCCGAGATCTTGCTCAACAATTTGTTTGCCCAGACGCCGATGGAAACGGTGTTCGGCGTCAACATGGTGGCGCTCGTCGACGGCCAGCCGAGATTGCTCTCGCTCAAGGAGATGCTCGACGCGTTCTTGCGCCACCGCCGCGAAATCGTTACGCGCCGCACCGTCTACGAATTGCGCAAGGCGCGCGAGCGCGGCCATATCCTCGAGGGATTGGCGATCGCGCTCGCGAACATCGACGAGATCATCGCGGCGATCAAGGCCTCGGCCTCGCCCGCTGAAGCGAAGATCGCGCTGACCTCGCGGCCCTGGGGCGCGGGTGCGGTGCCGGACATGCTCGCGCGTGCCGGCTCGATCAGCACCCGCCCCGAGGGCGAAATCAGTGCACTCGGAATCTTCGAGGGCGGCTATCGCCTGACCGACATTCAGGCGCAAGCGATTCTGGAGATGCGGCTCAATCGCCTCACCGGACTCGAACAGGACAAGATCGTCGCCGAATTTCAGGAACTGCTGGTTCAGATTCGCGACCTGTCGGACATCCTCGCCCGGCCCGAGCGGCTCATGAAGGTGATTCGCGAGGAACTCGAGATGATCCGCGAGAACTTCGCGGACGCGCGTCGCACCGAGATCATCAGCAGCCACGAAGACCTGACGATCGAAGATCTGATCACGCCCGAGGACGTGGTCGTGACGCTGTCGCACGGCGGCTATGCAAAGGCGCAGCCGGTCTCGGCGTACCAGGCGCAGCGCCGCGGCGGCCGAGGCAAAGCGGCAACCACGGTCAAGGACGAGGATTTCATCGACAAGCTGTTCGTCGCCAACACGCACGACACGCTGTTGTGCTTCTCGGACCACGGCAAGCTCTACTGGATGAAGGTTTATCAGCTTCCGCAGGCGAGCCGCGGAGCGCGCGGCAAGCCGATCGTCAACCTGCTTCCGCTCCAGGAGGGCGAGCGCATCAGCGCGATGCTGTCGATCAAGGAGTTCGAGGAAGGCAAGTTCGTCTTCATGGCGACGAGCTTCGGAACCGTCAAGAAGACCTCGCTCGCGCTGTTCTCCCGGCCGCGCGCCAACGGCATCATCGCGGTCGCGCTCGATGAGGGCGACAAGCTCGTCGGCGCCGCGATCACCGACGGCACGCGCGACATTCTCTTGTTCACGACCGGCGGAAAGGCGATTCGGTTCGTCGAGGACGAGGTGCGTCCGATGGGTCGCGAGGCGGCCGGGGTGCGCGGCGTTCGTTTGACCGACGATCAACGCGTCAATGCACTGATCGTCGCCGATCAGGGATATATCCTGACCGCTTCGGAAAACGGTTTCGGAAAACTCACGCCGCTCGAGGACTTTCCCCGGCACGGCCGCGGCGGCCAGGGCGTGATCGCGTTGCAAGTAACCGACCGCAACGGACGCATGGTCGGCGCATTGCAGGTGAATCTCGACGATGAAATCATGCTCATGAGCCAGGGCGGAGCATTGGTGCGCACGCCAGTCAAGGACATTTCGGTCGTGGGGCGCAACACGCAGGGCGTGCGCCTGATTCGACTCGAAGAGGGCGACCAGTTGACGGGCCTCGAACGGATCGATGGTCTTGCCGCCGAAGACGGCGGCATCGATGGAGGTGCGGCCGAATCCGACCTCCCGTCCGATGCGGCGCCGAGTTCCGAGCCCTAGGAGCCCCGGAACCCATCAGCAACGCCATGCCTGTCTTCAACTTTTCCCCGGGTCCCGCGGCGTTGCCGAGAGAGGTGATGGCGCAGGCGCGTGACGAATTCGTGGACTGGCACGGCAGCGGCATGTCGGTCATGGAAGTCAGCCATCGCGGCAAGGCCTTCATCGAGGTTGCTGCCGAGGCAGAAACCGATCTGCGCGAACTGCTCGGCATCCCGAGCACCTACAAGGTGTTGTTCATGCAGGGCGGCGCCAGCGCCCAATTTTCGATCGTGCCGCTCAATTTGAGCGGTTCCGATGCGGCCGTCGATTACATCGACACGGGCCATTGGTCGCGCAAGGCGATCGTCGAGGCGCGGCGCTACTGCAAGGTGAATCTCGCGGCCGATGCCGGCGGCAGCTACACGACCGTACCGCCGCAAGCTGCACTGCGGCTCGACCCGGACGCGGCCTACGTCCACTACACGCCCAACGAGACGATCGGCGGAGTCGAATTCGGCTATGTTCCCGAAACCGGGCGGGTGCCGCTGGTCGCCGACATGTCCTCGAATATTCTCTCGCGCCCAATCGACGTGTCGAAGTTCGGTCTGATTTACGCAGGCGCCCAGAAAAATATCGGTCCGGCTGGTCTCGTGGTCGTCATCGTGCGCGAGGACCTGCTCGGCTGGGCGCGACCGGCGACACCGGCCGTGTTCGACTACAAGCAGGTTGCCGACCACGACTCGATGCTCAACACGCCGCCGACTTTTGCGTGGTACATGGCCGGTCTTGTGTTCAAATGGCTCAAGAAGCAGGGTGGCCTCGCGGCCGTCGGCGAGCTCAATCGCCTCAAGGCGGAAAAGCTCTATGCGGCGATCGACGGTTCGGCTCTTTACCGCAATCCGGTCGCGCTGGATGCGCGGTCGCGGATGAATGTGACCTTCACCCTGGCCGATCCGTCGAAGGACGCGGCTTTTTTGGCGCAGGCGGAGGCCGCGGGCTTGAAGAATCTGAAGGGTCACCGGGCGGTCGGCGGGATGCGCGCGAGCCTCTACAACTCGATGCCGCTTGTGGGCGTCGAGGCGCTCATCGAGTTCATGCGTGAATTCGAGCGCAAACAGGTTCGGGGATGAACATGGCAGCGCGCAAGAAGAAAGCCAAAGCAGTCACGACCGCCGCCCAGGGTAAGCCCGGCGCGGTGCCCGCCGGTGTCGACTTGGGGGCGATTCGCGAGAGCATCGATGAGATCGACGCGCGCATCCAGAACCTGCTCAACGAGCGGGCGCGCTTTGCGCAGCTGGTCGGCATTTCCAAGACGGCGTCCGGCAAGGCCGTCGACTTTTACCGGCCGGAGCGCGAGGCGCAGGTTTTGCGCAAAGCCTTGAAGCGCAATGCGGGACCGCTGCGCGACGAGGAAGTCGTTCGGCTGTTCAGGGAAATCATGTCGGCCTGCCTGGCGCAGCAGGAGCCCTTGAAGGTGGCATTTCTCGGGCCCGAAGGAACCTTCACCCAGGCCGCCGTACTCAAACACTTCGGCGCCTCGGTACGCGCGTTGCCGCTGCCGGCGATCGACGAGGTATTTCACGAGGTCGAGGGCGGCATCGCAGACTTCGGCGTCGTCCCGATCGAGAATTCCAGCGAAGGCACCGTCAATCACACGCTCGACATGTTCTTGAATTCGAGCCTGAAGATCTGCGGCGAGGTCGAATTGCGCATCCATCATTTCTTGATGGGGCGCATGTCCGCATTGACCGACATCAAGCGCGTCTGCGCGCATGCGCAGGCTCTCGCACAATGCCGCGGCTGGCTCGATGATCAGCTGCGCGACGCGGAGCGCGTGCCGGTGTCGAGCAACGCCGAGGGTGCGCGCCGCGCACGCGACGAACGCGGCACCGCGGCGATTGCGGGGCGCGCGGCGGCCGAGATCTACGGCCTCCAATTGCTCGCCAACGAAATCGAGGACCGCCCGGACAACACGACGCGGTTTCTCGTCGTGGGCCGAAAGCTCTTCAGCGCCAGCGGCATCGACAAGACCACGCTGCTCGTATCGGCGCGCGACACGGACGATGCCGGCGCCTTGTTCAAGTTGCTCGAGCCGCTTGCGGCGCACCGCGTCAACATGACGCGGATCGAGTCGCGCCCATCGCGCAAGCGCAAATGGGACTACGTGTTTTTCATCGACATCGAGGGCCACGTGAGCGACCCAGCGGTCGCCGAGGCGCTAGCCGCGCTCGAGAAGCGCGCCTCATTATTCAAAGTCCTGGGTTCCTACCCGCGCGCGGTGCTCTAAGTGCGCAGCTACCAGGCGAAGCCGGTGCGCGAGGTCACGGGTGAACTGACCGTGCCCGGCGACAAATCGATTTCGC
Source organism: Steroidobacteraceae bacterium (assembly GCA_049517075.1). Classification (GTDB taxonomy): domain Bacteria; phylum Pseudomonadota; class Gammaproteobacteria; order Steroidobacterales; family Steroidobacteraceae; genus Bog-1198. The sequence continues at coordinate 13,729 of JBEKSM010000043.1, forward strand.
ACCGCTCGCTAATGCTGTCCGGAATCGCCACGGGTCGCAGCGAGGTCAGCGGCTTTCTTCCGAGCGAAGACTGTCTCGCAAGCCTCGCGGCGATGCGCGCTCTCGGCGTGCACGTCGAACGACTGAGCGCGACCCATGTGCTCGTCGACGGCGTCGGGCTGCGGGGCTTGAGCCCGGCGCGGCGCGCGCTCGACATGGGAAATGCGGGAACCGCGATGCGCTTGTTCACGGGGCTGCTGGCGGCGCAGGCCTTCGACTCCGAGCTTGTAGGCGATGCGTCCCTGATGAAGCGGCCGATGGAACGGGTTGCGAAGCCGCTGCGCGAGATGGGTGCGGACGTGCGGACGACCAACGGCACTCCGCCGGTCCATATCGTCGGCGGCCGCCGCCTCTGGGGCATCGATTATTCGATGCCGGTCGCGAGTGCACAAGTCAAATCGGCGATCCTGCTCGCGGGGCTGTATGCCGATTCGCCCACGACCGTGATCTCGCCGGCGATTTCGCGCGATCACAGCGAGCGCATGCTCGCGAGTTTTGGGGTGCGCCTCGAGGTGCAGGACCTGCGCGTCACCGTGCACCCGCCCGAGCAGCTGCGGGCGCAGAATCTCGAGGTTCCCGGTGATTTTTCGTCGGCAGCCTTTTTCATCGTTGCCGGACTCATCGGCGCGGGTCCCGGCGGGCTGCTGATTCGCAATGTCGGCCTGAATCCATCGCGCACCGGGCTGCTCGAGATCCTGCGCAGCATGGGCGGGCGCATCGAGGTGCTCGATGCCCGCGCGAGCGGTAGCGAGCCCGTCGCAGAGCTGCTGGTTCACGCCTCACCGCTGCGCGGCATCACGGTCCCGCCGGCTCTCGTGCCGCTCGCGATCGACGAATTCCCGGTGTTGTTCGTCGCTGCCTGCTGCGCAAGCGGCGAAACGCTGATCACGGGCGCCGAGGAGCTGCGCGTCAAGGAGAGCGATCGCATTGCGGCGATGTCTGCCGGCCTGCAGGTACTCGGCATCGAGCATACCGTGCTGCCCGACGGTATGCGGATCTGCGGCAGGGACTCGGCTGAGGTTTTCGGCGGCGGCGAGATCGACAGCTGCGGCGATCATCGCGTTGCAATGGCGTTCAGCGTTGCGAGCCTGCGCGCCGCACGGCCGATTTCGATCCGCGATGTCGCCAATGTGGCCACTTCGTTCCCCGGCTTCGTCGAGCTGGCTCGCGGCGTGGGGTTCGATCTGCATGAGCGATGAATTTGTCATAACGATCGATGGCCCGTCGGGTTCGGGCAAGGGGACCGTGAGCCGTGCGGTGGCACGCCGGCTCGGCTGGGCCCTGCTCGATAGCGGTGCACTGTATCGATTGGTCGCCCTGGCGGGCCGCCGGGCCGGAATCGACCTCGGGGACGGCCCGGCGCTCGCCAAATTGGCGCTCGGCCTGCAGATCCGCTTTGGCTCGACCGAGGACGGCGAGGAGACCGTTTGGCTCGCCGGAGAGGACGTTACGGGGGCGATCCGCACCGAGAGCGCCGGTAATGACGCCTCGAAAGTCGCCGCGCTGCCGGCCGTGCGGACGGCGCTGCTCGACCGTCAACGGCGCTTTGCGGCGCCACCCGGGCTCGTGGCCGACGGCCGCGACATGGGCACCGTGGTATTCCCCCGGGCGGGGGTCAAGATTTTCCTGACCGCCAGCGCCGAAGAGAGAGCCCTGAGGCGCCATAAGCAGTTGAAAGAAAAGGGGGTTACTGCTAACCTTGCCGCCCTTTCGCTGGAGATAGCGGAACGCGACCGACGCGACACGACGCGTGCCGTTTCGCCTCTGGTCGCAAGCGCGAATGCGGTTCTGCTCGATACGACGGGATTAACCGTCGCCGCCGTGGTGGAGCGTGTTCTGGCATTAGTCCGCGAGCGGCTGGCTCCCTGAGATTTTGATGAGTCGAGCGTAGGTTTGAATTGGGTTGCGGCTTTCCATTGGATCGGATGCCGTATTTTTTAATCAACCCCTTAGGCACATAGGAACCGTGCAAGGGAAACCATCGAGCCGGCATCGGCTCGCACTAGAGAAAACATGACAGAAAGTTTTGCGGAACTGTTTGAACAGAGCATCGCCAGCCAGCGAATTCGCCCCGGCACCATTCTCAACGGATTGATCGTCGAAGTCGGCCAAGACTACGTCATCGTCAACGTCGGACTGAAGTCCGAAGCGGTCATACCGTCCGACCAATTCAAAAATGAAAAAGGTGAGATCGAGGTTACCGTCGGCGAGACCGTCGAAGTAGCCCTCGACAGCGTCGAGGACGGCTCCGGCGAGACGCGCCTGTCGCGCGAGAAGGCGAAGCGTGCGCGCACCTGGACTCGTTTGGAAACGGCTTTCGAAAAGCAGGAAATCGTGATCGGTATCATCACGGGCCGGGTCAAGGGCGGCTTTACGGTCGAGGTCGACAATGTCCGCGCCTTCTTGCCGGGTTCGCTGGTCGATGTACGGCCGGTACGCGATCCGTCGTATCTGGAAAACAAGCCGCTCGAATTCAAGGTCATCAAGCTCGATCAGAAGCGCAACAATGTCGTGGTATCGCGGCGCGCGGTGGTCGAACAGGAGTACAGCGCGGAACGTTCCGCTCTGCTCGACAATTTGCAGGAGGGCGCCGCCGTCAAGGGCGTCGTCAAGAATCTCACCGATTACGGTGCTTTCGTCGACTTGGGCGGCATCGATGGCTTGCTGCACATCACCGACATGGCGTGGAAACGCGTGAAGCATCCGTCGGAAGTCGTCAAGGTCGGCGAAGAGATCGACGTGAGGATTCTCAAGTTCGACCGCGAGCGCCAGCGCGTGTCGCTCGGATTGAAGCAGCTCGGCTCCGATCCGTGGCAGAACATCGCGCGCCGCTATCCGGCGAACACGCGCTTGTTCGGCAAGGTCACGAACATCGCCGATTACGGCTGCTTCGTCGAAATCGAGGAGGGCGTCGAGGGCCTGGTCCATGTGTCCGAAATGGATTGGACCAACAAGAACGTCAATCCCGCCAAGGTCGTTCATGTCGGTCAGGAAGTCGAAGTCATGGTGCTCGACATCGACGAGGAGCGTCGCCGCATCAGCCTCGGTGTGAAGCAATGCAAGGCCAATCCGTGGAAGGAATTCGCGGACAACTACAATCGCGGCGACAAGGTCGGCGGTCAGATCAAGTCGATCACCGATTTCGGCATCTTCATCGGACTTGCCGGCGGCATCGACGGCCTCGTGCACCTGTCCGACATATCCTGGGACTTGCCGGGTGAAGAGGCGGTGCGCAGCTACCAAAAAGGGCAGCAAGTCGACGCCATGGTTCTGTCGATCGATCCGGAGCGCGAGCGCATCAGCTTAGGCATCAAGCAGCTCGCAAAGGATCCGTTTTCGGCGTACATCGCCGAGCATCCGAAAGGCACGATCGTGCGCGGCATCGTGCGCGAAGTGGATGCCAAGGGCGCGATCATCGATCTCGGCAACGGGGTCGACGGCCAATTGCGCGCCTCGGACATCTCGCGCGATCGCGTCGAGGATGCGCGTCTGCTGCTCAAAGTGGGTGAGGAAGTCGAGGCGAAGTTCACCGGAGTGGATCGCAAAGGCCGCAGCATTTCGCTGTCGATCAAGGCGAAGGACATCCATGAAGAGCAGGAGGCAATGCAGAATTATCGGACGGATTCGCCGACCGGAACGAGTCTGGGTGATCTGCTCAAAGAACAAATCTCCGGACAGGACTGAGGAATCGAGGGCGTGCGCAGCGGACCGCCGCCGCGCATGCGCTGCTTAAAATGATTAGTGATTCTCACGGATCGATAATGACGAAATCGGAACTCATTGAGATCATTTCGGCCAAGCAAAAGCATCTGCCCGCGAAGGATGTCGAACTTGCCGTCAAGCAATTGCTGGAAATCATGAGCGATGCTCTGGCCACCGGCGAGCGCATCGAGATTCGCGGATTCGGCAGCTTTTCGCTGCACTTCCGTCCGCCGCGCCAGGGCCGCAATCCGAAGACCGGCGAGGCCGTTGCGCTGGCCGGCAAGCACGTACCGCACTTCAAGCCCGGCAAAGACCTGCGCGAGCGCGTCAACGACGGCGCCGATCACCCGATACGCGATTGAGCGCCGACATTCGGCTTTAATTCTGGGGCCAAGAAACACCCATGTCCAAGACTGCGGTCAAAACAGTTGTATTTCCCGTCGCTGGGCGCGGCACGCGCTTTCTTCCGGCCACCAAGGCAAGCCCTAAGGAGATGCTGCCGATCGTCGACAAGCCGCTGATCCAATATGCGGTCGACGAGGCGCTGAGCGCCGGCGCCGAGACGCTGGTGTTCATCACCGGCAGTTCGAAGCGGGCGATCGAAGATCATTTCGACACCAATGTGGAGCTCGAGACCGTGCTCCAGGCGCAGGGAAAGCAGGACTTGCTCGATGTGCTACGCGGCATTCTGCCGAGTTGGGCGAGCTGCGTTTACATACGCCAGCCGGCGCCCTTGGGACTGGGTCACGCGGTACTCTGCGCGCGTCCCGTGGTCGGCGATGCGCCGTTCATGGTCCACCTCGCCGACGATCTGATCGACGCCCCTGTCCCCTGCCTCAAACAGATGGTCGAGGTGTTCCGCAAGCACGGCGGCAGCGTTCTCGGCGTCCAGAATGTTCCGCCTCAGGAAACCGACAAATACGGCATCGTCTCGCTCGAGCGCAAGATGTCGGCGCGGGTCGGCAAACTCGCTCACATCGTCGAGAAGCCGAAGCCGGCGGTCGCGCCATCGAATCTCGCCGTGGTCGGCCGCTATTTGCTGTCGGGGGCGATCTTCGATGATCTCGCGCAAATCGGCGCTGGCGCCGGCGGCGAGATTCAGTTGACCGACGGTATTGCTCGCCTGATGTTGCGTCAGCCGGTATATGCCTACGAGTTCGACGGCAAACGCTACGACTGTGGCAACAAGCTCGGCTACCTGCAGGCGACCGTCGAATACGGACTCAAGCACGAGAGCCTGGGCGCCGACTTCGGGGCGTACCTGAAAGAGTTCGTCGCGAAGCTTTGAAAGAACCGCGAGACGCGCGGCGTGCGCGCGATCGCGCGCACGCCGGCTTCCCATGTTTCGATGCAATCAGTACGAGCGGCCGCGCTGCTGTCCGCCGCCATGACGCGAACTCGCGCCGGACGACGTTGAGCGTCGCGATCCGCGCGCGGCGCCCTGGTGGTATCCGCCGCGGCCCTGAGCTTGCGGCGGGCGCGTGTCCTGCCTCGCGGGCAGCGGCGCCGTCTCGACGATCTTGAACGTCGGTGTGGGCAACACGGGAATGCTGCGCCTCAGTACCCGTTCGATGTCGCGAAGAAACCCGCTCTCGTCGGACGAAACTAGCGAAACGGCTTCACCGCCGGCACCGGCTCGTCCCGTGCGCCCGATGCGATGCACGTAGTCCTCGGGAATGTTCGGCAATTCGTAATTCACGACCTGCGGCAGCTCCTTGATGTCGAGCCCGCGAGCCGCGACTTCGGTTGCGACCAGCGCGGTGATCTGTCCTTTCTTGAACATATCGAGCGCCTTGACGCGCGCTGCCTGACTCTTGTTGCCGTGGATCGCCGCGGCCTTGATGCCCGCGCCCTCGAGCTGCTGCGTGAGGCGGTTCGCGCCGTGCTTGGTCCGTGTGAAGATCAGGACTTGATGCCACTGGCCCTCTTGGATCAGGTGGATCAGCAAATGGCGCTTCTGCTCTTTTTGTACCCGATAAGCGCGCTGTTCGACGATTTCGATTGCAGCGTTGCGCGGCGATACCTGGATCGACAGCGGGTTGTGCAGCAGCCTTTCTGCGAGCGCGCGGATGTCGTCCGAGTAGGTCGCCGAGAACAACAGGTTCTGCCGTTGTTGCGGCAGCAGCTTGATGATGCGGCGAATGTCCGGAATGAATCCCATGTCGAGCATGCGGTCCGCTTCGTCGAGCACCAGCACCTGGATCTTGGACAGATCGACGGCGCGCTGTTGCGCAAGATCGAGCAGACGCCCGGGGGTTGCGACCAGAATGTCGCAGCCGCTTCGCAGCGAGCTGATCTGCGGATTGATGCTGACGCCGCCGAACACTTGGAAGGTGCGCAGCTGCAGATATTTGCCGTAGCTGCGCGCGCTCTCGGCAACCTGGGCTGCCAATTCCCGGGTCGGCGTGAGCACGAGTGCGCGTGGCGAGCGGCTCGTGCCGTGATTCGCATCGGCGTTCAGACGCTGCAGAATGGGCAGCACGAAGCCCGCGGTCTTGCCGGTGCCGGTCTGCGCACCCGCCAACACGTCGCGGCCGCCGAGCACCGCGGGAATGGCTTGCAATTGAATCGGCGACGGCGTGTCGTAGCCCTTATCGGTGACAGCACGCAGCAATTCGGGCAATAGCCCGAGATCTGAAAATGACATTGAAAAAATCCTTAAATAGAGGTGGACTCGCACGACAGAGCTTTATGGCTCCGCAGCGGTCAGCAGCGAGGGGAGTATCAAACGAAGTGCGTCAAGGACGGACCGCGAGCAGGGGGGTGGTACTGACCGAGTACCGACCTAATTAGCTAGCCCCTGATCTTACAGCGTCGCGGACGATGCGTCCAGTCGCCGAGCCGATATCGGGACCTGTGTCATGAATCCCAGCCCGTAATCAGCTTCGCGACCGCCGCCGTCCTTGCGGCGCGTTCACTCTCGTTCGGCCGGCGCGAACACCACGAGCACGGACAATTCCTCCTCGATATCGTAGAACTGGTGTTCGAGGCGTGCGGCGACGAACACCACGCTGCCCTCGCGAACCGACCGGTCTTCGGCGCCGGCGCGCAGCCGTGCCTTGCCGCGCAGCACGTAATAGAGTTCGTCCTGGCCGTGCGGCGTTTGTCGGTCGAGGCTGCCGGCCGCGAGCACGTAGAGTCCCGCGCTGATCGCGGGTACGCGCAGGAATTCGAAATAGTCCTCGGCGCGCTGCAGGCGTTGCGCCGTGATTTCCTTGATCTCTGCGAAGCGAACGCTCGGCTCGCTCATGGCGCGCATCTCAGCGCCGATTCAACGGCGGTGCAAAGCTTACCCAAGATTTCCTCGAGTTCCGTGTCGCTCGCATTGTAGGGCGGGGCGATGATGATGGTATCGCCGCGTGCACCATCGACGTTACCCGAGCACGGGTAGCAGATCAACCCATCTGCAAATGCGCGGCGGCCGATATCGAAGCTCAATGCGCGCTCGCGCGCGAACGGCGTCTTGGTGGCGCGATCGCTCACGAATTCGATACCGATGAAAAACCCGCGGCCGCGCACGTCGCCGACTTCCTCGAATCGCGACAAGGCGCTGCGAATCTGCGCCTGGAATGCCGCCCCGCGATCGCGCACGCGCTCGACGAGCCGGTCGCGCTCGATGATTTTCTGCACCGCGAGTCCCGCCGCGCAGGCCGCCGTGTGGCCCGTGAACGTGTGCCCGGTTTGAAATGCGCCGTGTTCGCTCAAGATCGGCGCCGAGACCGCGGCCGTGCACAAGGTGGCGCCTAGCGGGATGTAGCCGCCGGCAAGTCCCTTGGCGATGGTCATGATGTCGGCGACCACGCCGTCGTGCTCGAGCGTTCGCCACGTGCCGCTGCGGCCCGAGCCGCACATGACTTCGTCGGCGATCAACAGCACGTCGTATTTGCGGCAGACGGCCTGAATCGCGGCGACGTAGCCGGCTGGCGCGGGAACGACGCCGCCGGCGGCGCCGACGATCGGTTCGAAAATGAACGCGGCGACGGTTTCCGGTCCGCGCTCGATTATCGTCGTTTCGAGCTCCGCGGCGAGATGTTCGGCGAGCGCCGGCTCGGTGACGCCCGGCGGTGGCCGATAGCGATTGGCGGCCGAGACGAACGAGACATCGAGCAAGCTGCCTTCAAATGCGCGGCGTCGATCGATGAAGCCGGAGACCGACAGCGCGCCCAAGGTGTTGCCGTGCCAAGAACGGTCGCGCGCGATGAAGTGCCGCTTGCGCACCAGGCCGCGTGCGCTGAAATGCTGTAGCGCAATCTTCAGCGCGGATTCGACGGCCTCGGATCCGCTGCCGCTGTAGACGACGTGTTGGTAGCCGCCGCAAAGCTTGAGCACTTGGGCCGTCAGCTCCTCGAGCGCGGAGCTCGTGAACAGATAGCGGTAGCCATACGCGATCTCGTTGAGTTGGCGCATGATCGCGTCGTTGACCTCCGGGTGCGCGTGGCCGACGCTGAACACCGCAGGGCCACCCGAGCCATCGACGTAGCGCTTGCCGCTTGCGTCATACAGATAGCTGCCGCGGCCGCGCACGATTCTCGGCAATTCGGCAATGCCGAAGCCGCTGGCACGAGGTTTGTTCATGTGCGCACCGGCTGCGCCTCGAGATAGCCGTGCCACCCGCCGTAATCCGTAATATCGATCGCGCCTGCGGCCGCGTAGCCCTCGCAAATGAATCCTGCGACGATCGTGCCGTCCGCGAGTTCAACTTTACCGACGCCGAGCGGCGCCGGTATTGCTTCTATGAACGAGCCGACCTCGGCGGCGGGCAGCGCCCAGACCTCGAGTTCGATCGGCGCGCCTTGGCTCGCGACGCGGATCAGGCCGGGCCGATGCGGCGGCCCGCCGGGCAGCGCATAGAGGCGATAATGTGGTGCGGTCCGGGTTTTCTGCAATAACCGAGCACCGCGCTCATGCAGTTGGGAATTGAGCGGCAAGCCCTGCATGTGCGCACCGCAGACGGCGATCGGGACTTGTTGCAGAGTCGCCGAGGAGCCCGGTGATTCGGTGTATGCGGGCAGCGGCAAGCCGAGGGCTCCCAGCGTCGGCGCCGACGCACGATGCATTCGCCCCGCGATCCGCAGCAAGGCGCGCTCGCTCGACTGGGGTCCGACCAGTGTCACGCCGAACGGCAGGCCGTCGGCGCGAAACCCGGACGGCACCGCGACGCCCGCGAGGTCGAGGAAATTCATGAAATTCGTATAGCGGCCCAGCGTCGCATTGAGCCGAATCGGATCGGCCTCGACCGCCTGGATCGTGTAGATGGTTCCAGCGGTCGGCGTGAGCAGCCAGTCGATCCGCGACCATGCGGCTTCGCTCGCACGCTGCAGTTCCTTGAGGCGATATTGTGCGCGATACGCATCGCTCGCCGTCGGCAGCTTGCCGCCGAGGATCAGCGCGCGCGTGATCGGATGCACGGCGCCCGGGTGGCTCTCGAGAAAATCGCCGACCGCGGCGTAGCGCTCGGCGATCCAGGGTCCTTCGTATAACAGGCGCGCGGCAGAGAGAAACGGCGCGAAGTCGATCTCGACGCGAATAGCGCCGAGCGATTCGACGCGCAGTGCGGCGGCATCGAACAGTCGCGCATATTCAGCATCGCCAAAAAATTCGAGCTGATCGCGCCGTGGCACGCCGAAGCGCATCGAGTCGATCGGCGTATTGCCGAGCTCGCGCGAATAAGCATCCTCGCGGTCATAGCCCTCGGCCGCGTCGAGCACAGCGGCCGCATCCTCGGCGGTCAGCGCGAAGATCGACACGCAGTCCAAGGAGCGGCAGGCCGGCACGACGCCGCGTGCGCTCAAGCGGCCGATCGTCGGTTTCAGCCCGATCAAATTATTGAATGCCGCCGGTACACGTCCGGATCCCGCGGTGTCGGTGCCGAGCGAGAAGCTTGCAAGACCCGTCGCCACCGCGACCGCCGAGCCGGAACTCGAGCCGCCGGAGATGTAATTTTCGTCGAAGCTGTTGCGGCAGGCGCCGTACGGCGAGCGGTTGCCGGACAAGCCGGTCGCGAATTGATCCAAATTGGTCTTGCCCAACGGGATCGCGCCGGCGGCGATCAGCCGTTGAACGACCGGCGCCGAGTCGACCGGTAGGTAAGCGTAATCCGGACACCCGGCCGTGGTCTTGACGCCCGCAAGGTCGATATTGTCCTTGATCACGAACGGGATTCCATAGAGCGGCAAGGCGTCGATGCTGCAGCCGGCGAGCGCATCGACGCGGCGCATGATTTCGGGTCGCGCGATGCGCGTAATCCAAACCGAGCGATCGGGGATCCGCTCGGCGCGCTCGAGCAGCTGCTCGACAAGATCGCCGACCTGGAGCGTACCGGCCCGATACGCCGATCGTAGCGTGGCTATCGAAAGATTCGGAGCGGTTGTCATGATGCTTTCATTTGGGGCGCAAGTCTGCCGCGCTGCGCGCTCCTGGTGCGCAAGCTTCGCATTGCGGCTCCGGTCGAGGCCGCGCGGCATGGCATGCGACGTGCAATTACCCGCGGTTTACAGGGGCTCGGCGGCTTTTTTCGGCGATTACCGCACGCTCGCCTGGCGTCCGGCACGGGAATTGCTGTTCTCATGTGCATTCTAATGTGCGTCTAGGGTTCCGGCTTGCATTTGCAGGCGACTGGTCCGAGAGAGGCAGTCCTTACACCTTAAGGATACACGGCGGGATAAAAGCCCGGGAGATCGATGTCGAGGCGGCTGCAACGTCCTCGGAATGATCTTCCCGTGCAGGAAATCTACCGAGGCTTAGGGGACTGCACATGATTTATGAAACCTTGATCGAAGGCGGCAAGCACTGGTCGTTGACCGTGCATGCGGGCATGCGTCTGCGGCTGGTCGACCGCGGCGGCGGCGCGAACGTCGGCATGCTGTTCTACAACCCTCAAAATACCTTGGAGCGCTACAACGCGCCCGATACGCTGAAGTGCCAGCACACGTTCAAGCTCACGCGCGGACACTGCTTGTATTCCGATATGGGGCGCATCTTCTGTTCGATCGTCGCCGATTCGGTCGGCTGGCACGACACGGTTTGCGGCAACACCAACCGTGCGCAGATCATCGCGCGCTGGGGCGCGAAGAATTATCAAACCTACCGCAACGACTGGACCCAGAACGGCCATGACGCGTTTCTCGTCGAGGGTGGCAAGTACGGCCTTGGGCGCCGCGATCTCGCCGCCAACGTCAATTGGTTCAGCAAGGTGACGGCCGCGGAAGACGGGTCGATGCAGTTCGATCCGGGCAATTCGCGCGCCGATGCCAGCGTCGAGTTGCGCTTCGAAATGGACACATTGATCCTGATGCACACCTGTCCGCATCCGATGAACCCGGCCGCCGAGTATCCGCGCTGTCCCGTACTCGTGCAGGTCGACAAGACAGAGGCCGCGGGCCGCGACGACTTCTGCCGCAATGCGCGACCGGAAAACGGCCGCGGCTTTGCAAACACCGAGTTCTATCGCGCCTGCGGCTGCAGCACGGAGCAAGCATGAACGCGGTCCGCAGGCGCAGCGAGCTGCTCGCCGCCGAAGCGCGCTATCGGCGCGTGATCCCGGCGGGCGAATATTGGATCGAGGTGATCAAGGACGGCGAAGTACTGCGGATCGTCGATGTCGAAGGCAACCAGTCCGCCGACACGTTGTTTTTCAACGCAGCCGATCCGGCTGAGAGATACAGTGCGGTCGACACCATTCGCGAGCAGCGCAACGTCTACTTGGGAGTTGGCTCGAAGCTGTTGTCGACCGACTGCAAGGTCATGGCCGAGATCGTCGCCGACACGGTCGGGCGCCACGACACGCTCGGCGGAGCCTGCGCCGCGGAATCGAACACCGTGCGCTATGCGCTCGAGAAACGCACGATGCATTCTTGCAGAGACAGCTACCTGCTCGCGGTCGCGGAACAGGGCCGATTCGGACTCGGCAAACGCGATCTCACGCACAACATCAATTTCTTCATGAACGTGCCGGTGACGCCGGCCGGCGGTCTCGACTTCGCCGACGGCTTGAGCGGCCCCGGCCAATACGTCGAGATGCGCGCGGCCATGGACATCGTGGTGCTCATTTCCAATTGCCCGCAGCTCAACAATCCCTGCAATGCCTACAATCCCACACCGCTCGAAGTACTGATCTGGATCGCGGATGTTCGCTAAGGTCCTCGTCGCCAATCGCGGTGAGATCGCCTGTCGCATCATCAAAACGCTCAAGCACTTGAATGTCGGATCGGTCGCCGTTTACTCGGACGCCGATCGGCATGCCTTGCACGTGTTGCAGGCCGACGAAGCGCTGCGCTTGGGGCCGGAACCGGCCGCCCAAAGCTATCTGCGCCAAGACCGGATTTTGGAGGCGGCGCTCGCCGCGGGCGCCGCGGCGATCCATCCCGGATATGGATTCTTGAGCGAAAACGCCGATTTCGCCGAGGCTTGCGAGGCGGCGGGTGTGGTTTTCATCGGTCCGACCGCCGCTCAAATGCGCGACTTCGGACTCAAGCATCTCGCGCGCGAGCTCGCCGAGCGCAATCGCGTGCCGCTGCTGCCCGGCAGCGCGTTGCTCGGCAGTCTCGCCGAGGCGCAGCACGAGGCGGCGCGCATCGGCTATCCGGTCATGCTCAAGAGCACCGCCGGGGGCGGCGGCATCGGAATGCAGCTCGTGCGCGACCCCTCGCAACTCGCCGATGCATTCCTCGCGGTCGAGCGGCTTGCGCAAAAGAGCTTCGGGCGCGGCGGCATTTTTTTGGAAAAATACATCGAACGTGCGCGGCATATCGAAGTGCAGATCTTCGGCGACGGCGAGGGGCAGGTCATGGCCCTCGGCGAGCGCGACTGCTCGGTTCAACGCCGCAATCAAAAAATCATCGAGGAGACACCGGCGCCGGGACTCGGCGCCGATCTGCGGCGCCGTCTGTTCGATTGCGCGATTCGCTTGGGCAAGGCCGTCAATTACCGCTCGGCGGGCACGGTCGAATTCGTTTTCGACACCGCGAGCGACGAATTCTATTTTCTCGAGGTCAACACGCGTCTGCAAGTTGAGCACGGCGTGACCGAAGAGGTCACCGGTATCGATTTGGTCGAGTGGATGATACGGCTCGCCGCTCGCGAAAACATCGCGCATGAGGCGCCGCCCTGCGGCGGCGCCTCGATGCAGGTGCGCATCTATGCCGAGGACCCCGCGCGGCAGTTTCGGCCATCGAGCGGACTGCTGACGCGCGCGGAATTCCCCAAAAACGCGCGCATCGAGACCTGGGTCGAGGACGGCACGCCGGTCACGCCGTTCTACGATCCCTTGATCGCGAAGATCATCGTCAAGGGCGCGGATCGCGCGGCCGCATTGGCGGCGTTGCGCGAGGCGCTCGCAGCAACGACGCTCGCCGGCATCGAAACCAATCTCGATTATTTGCGGCAACTCGTCGCCGATCCACTGTTCGCGGCCGGCGGCATCACGACGCGCGCGCTCGAGAGCTTCGACTTCGCGCCGCATTCGGTCGAAGTGTTGTCAGCGGGCACACAGACCACGATTCAAGACTACCCGGGCCGATTGGGCTTTTGGAGCATCGGGGTACCGCCCTCCGGGCCTATGGACAGCCTGTCGTTTCGGCTCGCGAACCGCGCGCTCGGCAATTCGGATACGGCCGCAGCGCTGGAAATGACCGTCGGCGGACCGGCGCTCAAGTTCAACGCCGATGCCTTGATCTGCCTCGCCGGCGCTTGCATGGCCGCGGATCTCGACGGCGAGCCTGTCGCATTCTGGGAGCCGGTGCATATCGCACGCGGGCAGACTTTGCGCATCGGTGCCGTGACCGGAGCCGGTTGCCGCGCCTATCTTGCGGTTCGCGGCGGCTTCGACGTGCCGACCTATCTCGGCAGCCGCGCCACCTTTACGCTCGGTAAGTTCGGGGGTCACGGCGGCCGTGCCCTGTTGCCGGGCGACATCCTGCATGTGGGCGCCGCCGCGGCCGGCACGCCGCGACCCGCGCGCGCGGTGCCGCCGGAACTCATCCCCGAGATCGGCGACCAGTGGGAACTCGGCGTGCTCTATGGGCCGCACGGCGCGCCGGATTTTTTCACGGCGCAGGACATCGAGGCATTCTTCGAGGCAAGCTGGGAGGTGCACTACAATTCCAGCCGCACCGGCGTTCGCCTGATCGGTCCGAAACCGCAATGGGCGCGTACCGACGGCGGCGAAGCGGGCCTGCATCCGTCGAATATTCACGACAATGCTTATGCGATCGGCAGCGTCGACTTCACCGGCGATATGCCCGTGATACTGGGGCCCGACGGACCTTCGCTCGGCGGCTTCGTCTGCCCCGTGACGCTCGTCAAAGCGGAGTTGTGGAAGCTCGGTCAATTGGCTCCCAAAGCCCGGGTTCGATTCAGATGCCTCGAAGCCGCCGAGGCGACTCGCGCGGAAGCGGCGCAAGAGCGCGTCATTGCCGACTTGGCGCCGGAGCAAGCGCCGGCGAAAGCGCGTGCGTCGTCGCGATCGCCTGCGCCGGCGCAGTCGCCGATTCTCGCGCGCCTGCCTGCGGGGGAAGCGCGGCCGGCCGTCGTCTACCGGCGCGCCGGTGATCGTAATCTATTGATCGAATATGGCCCGCCGGTGCTTGATTTGGAGCTGCGGCTGCGCGTCCATGCAATGATGAACTGGCTGCAAGGCGCCGGCACCGCCGGAATCGTCGACTTGACGCCGGGAATTCGCTCGCTGCAGGTGCATTTCGACAGCCGCATCGTGCCGCTCGATCGCTTGCTCGATGTACTGATGCAGGCCGAGGAGTCACTCGCCGCAATCGATGCGCTGGAGATCTCCACGCGAATCGTGCATCTGCCGTTGTCATGGGACGATGAGGCCACGCAACGCGCGATCGCCAAGTACATGCAATCGGTACGTGCGGATGCGCCTTGGTGCCCAAGCAACATCGAGTTCATCCGCCGCGTCAACGGACTCGAGACCATCGATGCGGTCAAGCGCATCGTGTTCGACGCAAGCTACCTCGTGCTCGGCTTGGGCGACGTCTACCTGGGTGCGCCGGTCGCGACGCCGCTCGATCCGCGCCACCGCCTCGTGACGACCAAATACAACCCGGCGCGCACCTGGACGCCGGAGAATGCCGTCGGCATCGGCGGCGCCTACCTGTGCGTCTATGGCATGGAAGGGCCGGGCGGCTACCAATTTCTGGGTCGTACCTGTCAAATGTGGAACACCTATCGCGTGACGCCGGAGTTCGCACCCGAGCAACCCTGGTTGCTGCGTTTCTTCGATCAGATTCGTTTTTTCGAAGTCAGCAACGAGGAACTGCAGGAGTTTCGGCGCGACTTCCCGTACGGCCGGGCGCGACTGCAGATCGGCGAAGAGGTATTCCGGTTGCGCGATTATCGGCGCTTCCTCGCGCAAAATGCCGCGGGCATCAGCGCCCATAAAATCCGTCAGCAGACTGCCTTCGAGGCTGAACGCCGACGCTGGGAGGCGACCGGCCAGATCGGTTACTCAGCGGATCTGCCGCTCGCACACGATGAGGGCGCCGAGGAAGGCCTGCAGGAGGGGTGCATCGCGGTCGCGAGCCCGGTGTCCGGCAGCATTTGGAAGATCGCGGTCGTATCCGGGCAGATCGTCAAAGCCGGCGATACGTTGGTGCTGGTCGAATCGATGAAAATGGAATTGCCGGTCACGGCGCCGGTCGACGGCATGATCGCGCAGCTATGCTGCGCCGAGGGACGGGCCGTGCAGGTCGCGCAAACTCTGTTGAGCCTGCGTCCCGACGGACGGCAATCCGGTGTTTGACAAACGAGATCGAACGGGAGAAAGGCAATGCGAACGCGAGTGACGGGATGGATACAGGGTTTCGGCTTGCTGCTGCTGATCGCAGGCGCTTTGGCCGCGCCGCCGGCCCGCGCCGCGGAGCGAACCTCGTTCAGCATTGCCTGGAGCATTTACGTCGGCTGGATGCCGTGGGACTACGCGGACCGCAGCGGCATCTTGAAGAAATGGGCCGACAAATACGCCATCAAGATCAAGCTCACACAGATCAACGACTACGTCGAGTCGATCAACCAATACACGGCCGGGACTTTTGACGCCTGCGCGATGACCAATATGGATATGCTGACGATCCCTGCGGCAGGCGGCGTCGACTCGACGGCCTTGATCGTCGGCGACTATTCGAACGGCAACGACGGCGTCGTGCTCAAGGGCAAGGGCAAGACGCTCGCGGATATCAAGGGCCAAAAGGTCAACCTGGTCGAGCTGTCGGTCTCGCATTACCTGCTGGTGCGTGCGCTCGGCACGATCGGATTGCGAGAGCGCGATCTGAAGATCGTCAACACCTCCGATGCGGACATCGTGGCCGCATTCAGCGCGCCGGCGACGACCGCGGTTGTAACGTGGAAGCCGCAATTGGCGAGTGTGTTGGCAGCGCCGGATGCGCAACTCGTATTCGACTCGAGCAAGATTCCGGGGGAAATTCTCGATCTCATGGTCGTCAACAGCGCGGTGCTCGCCGCCAACCCGAAGCTCGGCAAGGCGCTCATCGGCGCTTGGTACGAGACGCTCGCCCTCATGGGCAAAAGCGACGCCGCGGGGATTGCCGCGCAGACCGCGATGGCAAAAGCCTCCGGCACCGATCTCGCCGGCTTCCGCTCGCAGCTCGCGACGACGCATTTGTTCGCGACGCCGGCCGAAACGTACGCCTTCATCACGGGTGACGGCATCGTCAAGACCATGGATCTCGTGCGGAATTTTTCATTCGAACACGGGATTCTCGGCCGGGGCGCCGGCAGCGTGGATGCGGTCGGCATCCAATTTCCCGCTGGGCGCGAACTCGGCGATGCGCACAACATCAAAATGCGCATCGATCCGCTGTATACGAAGATGGCGTTGGACGGCAGCCTTTGACGATGAGGTGACGCAATGCGCCGATTGATCAATCTGCATCCAAATCGCGGCACCGGCGCACTGCTGAGCGCGCTGCCGTTCATCCTGCTGATCGGCGCTTATTTGATTTATTCGCATGCGCGGCTCGCGGAAAATCCCGGCGACAAGCTGCTGCCGGCGCCGGCGACGATTGCGTCCACGCTGCACAGTTATGCCTTCGAGGAGGATGAGCGCAGCGGTGATTACCTCTTTTGGGTCGATACCTGGGCGAGCCTCGAGCGATTGGGGCTCGCGCTGACGATCAGTGCGAGCTGCGGATTGTTGCTCGGACTCGCGATCGGCGTGCTGCCGTATTTGCGCGCGGCGCTTGCGCCGTTCGTCGCCGCGATATCGCTGATACCGCCGCTCGCGGTGTTGCCGATCCTGTTCATCGTCGTCGGCCTCGGCGAAATGGCGAAGATCACGCTGATCGTCATCGGCGTGACTCCTATCATCGTGCGCGACATCGCGATGCGCACGGCGGAGTTGCCGAACGAGCAGATCATCAAGGCGCAAACCCTGGGCGCCTCGACTTGGCAAATCGTGCTGCGTGTCGTGCTGCCGCAGATGTGGCCGCGATTGATCGACGCGATGCGCCTGTCATTGGGCTCGGCATGGCTGTTCCTGATCGCAGCCGAGGCGATCGCCTCGACCGAAGGGCTGGGCTACCGCATTTTTCTCGTGCGCCGCTACCTTGCGATGGACGTGATTCTGCCGTATGTCGCTTGGATCACGCTGCTGGCCTTTTCGATGGATTGGCTGCTGCGGGTGTTGCGCGGCAAGGCATTCGCCTGGGCGAGTCCCGGGGGCTCGTCGTGAGGCCGGGAGCGGGGCGATGACCCAGGTGACGGTCAAGAGATTGTGGAAGAACTTCGGCGCGCAAGTCGTGCTGGAGAACGTCAATCTGCACATCGGCGATCATGAGTTCGTGACGATCGTCGGAGCGTCGGGCTGCGGCAAAACGACGTTCCTCAAGATGTTGCTCGGTATCGAGACGCCGAGCAAGGGTGAATTCCTGATCGACGGGGAGCCGCTGCCGGGTGAGCCGGGCCCCGACCGCGGAATCGTTTTCCAACGCTACTCCTTGTTCCCCCATTTGCGCGTCGTCGACAATCTGCTGCTGGGGCTGGAGCTGCGCGGCGCGAGGTTCACGGGACGGCTATTCGGCGCGCGACGGCGGCGTGCACGCCAGAAAGCGGATGAGCTGCTGGAGGCCGTGGGCTTGCAGGGGGCAGCGGACAAATATCCTCATCAACTGTCGGGCGGCATGCAGCAGCGGCTCTCGATCGCCCAGTCCGTCATTTGTGAGCCCAAGATTTTGCTGCTCGACGAGCCGTTCGGCGCGCTCGATCCCGGCATAACCGCGGACATGCACAGCCTGATACTCAAATTGTGGAACATGAACAAGATGACGATCTTCATGGTCACGCACGATTTGCAGGAGAGCTTTCAATTGGGAACGCGGTTGCTGGTCTTCGACAAGGTGCGCATCGATCCGCAGTCGCCCGAGGCTTTCGGCGCGACGATCACTTACAACATTCCGCTCAAAGGGCATCGCAGCCCGCAACCCGAGAACCACGCATGAGTCGACTGTTCGAGCCGCTGCAGATCGGCACGCTGAATCTTTCCAATCGCATCGTCATCGCACCGATGTGCCAATACTCCGCGGTCGACGGGTCGGCCTGTGACTGGCATCTGATCCATCTCGGGCACCTGGCCTTGTCCGGTGCGGCGCTCCTGATCAGCGAAGCGACCGCGGTGGCCGCCGACGGTCGTATTTCGCCCGACGATCTCGGCCTTTACAACGATGCGAACGAGGCGGCCCTCGCGATCGTGCTGGCATCGATCCGCAAGTTCTCGCCAATTCGTGTCGCGATACAGCTCGCGCACGCGGGGCGAAAGGCTTCGACGCAGGTGCCATGGCGCGGCGGTGGTCAGATCCGCGCCGCTGACGTGCGCGGCTGGACCGCCGTAGCGCCATCGGCGCTCGCGCATACGCCCGGCGATGAAGTCCCCTTGGCGCTCGATCGCGCCGGGCTCGCGCGTGTGCGTGAGCAGTTCGCCGCAGCCGCGCGCCGCGCGGCTCGATTGGGCGTCGACGGGATCGAACTGCACGGTGCGCACGGCTATCTGCTGCATGAATTCCTGTCGCCGCTGTCGAATCGGCGCGACGACGAGTATGGCGGAAGTCTGGAAAACCGCATGCGATTCCCGCTCGAGGTGTTCGACGCGGTGCGCGCGGCCTTTCCCGAGCGTTTGCCGGTGTGGATGCGCATTTCCGCAAGCGACTGGATGCCGGACGCCTGGAACATCGACGAGGCCGTCGTCTTCTCGAAGGCGCTCGAAGCGCATGGGTGCGCGGCAATCCATGTCTCGAGCGGCGGCATCTCGCCGGCGCAGGCGATCCCGCTCGCGCCGAATTATCAAGTGCCGTTCGCACGCCGCATCAAGGCGCAAGTCCGTATTCCGACGATTGCCGTGGGCCTAATCACCGAGCCCGCGCAGGCGGAGGCAATCCTGGTTCGAGGCGACGCCGACGCGATCGCGCTCGCGCGCGCTATGCTTTACGACCCGCGCTGGCCCTGGCATGCGGCGGCGGCGCTCGGTGCGCAAGTCTGGGCGCCGAAACAGTACTTGCGCTGCCAGCCGCGCGAACTGAAGCATTTGTTCGACTCGAACTGATGCGCCACGCGTCCGGGCCACGCTATGGGGCCGGCAATCGCGGTAGTCTCCTGCCATCCGCTGGAATCGGGTACTGCGCCGCGTTGAGTTGCATTGCGAGGAACGTGTAGTAGCCGACGATCCCGGTCAGATCGACGACTCCCTGGGTTCCGAAGCGCGACTTGGCGCGCTCGAAAGTTGCGTCCGATACCTGCTTGCTCCTGATCAGTTCGCCGGCAAAGTCGTACACCGATTCTTCGTCGGCGCTCATCGACGCCGGACGCC
>JBEKSM010000044.1:0-32410 GCA_049517075.1 Steroidobacteraceae bacterium
TCATCGAGCGGCTTCCGTGTGCATTGCAGCAGACTAGGACGTGGCAGTGACCTCCGGATAGTCGGCGTTCCCGCGCTTTAGTTGAGCGGACAACGGCGGGGAATACTGCGCAGTACTGCAGGGATTTGCCGCATACGGGGGCTTCAGACCCGCGGCTGCTGCGCCGCGGCAATCGCTGCGGAATCAATCGAGGTGCTTTGGCCTCGCGGATGCACGGGGCGATCGTGCGGCCGCAGCAGGTAGCGACGCGCAACCGCGAAATAGCTCGAGTAAACCAGACCGCCATTGGCCGCGACGAGTTCGCTGCGCCTGAGCCGGTAGCGGCGTTGATAATCGTACCAGGGGATATGCGGCTCGTCGTGGTGAAGCGCATGCAAGTTGTTGAACAGGAACAGCGGCCCGAGGATCCACGAGTCCTCGACGATCGCGGTGCGCTCGGGGACCGACTCGCGCGCGCGGTGCTCGGCGAACGAGCGGATCAACAGAATGCCGTTTGAGGGGATCACGACCGCCGTGACGTAAATCCAGATCGGCATGCCGCAGACGAGCTTGACCCAGAGCAGCACCGGAACGCACCAGAACAAATGCTCGGCCCAAGCCGCGCGCACACGCGCATCGTTGCGCTGTATCGCGTGCAGTTCCGCGCGCAGAAAATGCAGGATGCGCCAGAACGAGCCCAGCAACATGCGTCCCAACAAGGTCTGCTGGATTTGCACGGCGGTCCGACCCGGCACGGTCAAACCCGCCCATTCCGCGGCGCTCCAGTAGTAGGTTTCCGGATCGTCATGCGGATCCGTGAGCCGTTCATTGACGTGATGGGCCAAATGGGTCACGCGGTAACGGTCGTACGGCAGCCATAACGACAAGGGTACGATTCCAAGCAGTCGGTTGACCCGCGACCAGCGTGTTGGGTGGCCGTGGATGAACTCGTGCTGCAATGAACTGTGCAAGGTCACGATCACCGCGGTGAGCGATGCGACTGCCCACAGCGGCCAGTGCCCATAGAGCAGCGTCACGGCAAACCAGGCCGAGTACGTAAAGACAATGAGGAATAGGCTGGGTAACTCGACCGCGACGGTCTTTCTTCGGGTTGATGCCGGCATCGTCGCCGGTGCAGTGCGATCGAGAATCATGGCGGACCTAAACAGCGTTCAGTGTCCCTTCGCTTTCACCGATGATGGCGTGAACCCGCGCACACGACCGCAGGGACTCATGCAACGTGTGCGAACCGTAGCAGCCGTCGCTCGACGGCTGTCAGTGAGTCATATAGTAACATGGCCATGAGCCCAGTAATGAGACCGCCTTGGAGGATTAGCGCGGTATTGTTCGACAATAGGCCGGCGATGATGACTTCGCCGAGGCCCTTGGCGGCCACGGTCGAGCCCAGCGTCGCAGTGCCGACATTGATCACGAGCGAAAGGCGGATCCCCTCGAGGATCAACGGCAGCGCCAGCGGCAGTTCGACGGCTATGAGCCGTTGGCGCGCCGACATTCCCATGCCGTCGGCCGCCTCGAGCACCGGCGGCGGGCAGGATTGCAATCCACTGATCGCGTTTTCGAAAATCGGCAGCAAGCCGTAGGCGAACAGCGCGATCAGCGTCGGTTTCAGGCCGAAGCCGACCAGCGGAACCGCGACCGCGAGCACCGCGACCGGCGGGAATGTCTGGCCGACATTGATCAGCGTGCGCGAGAGCGGCAGGAATTCGGCGCCGCGGCTCCGCGTCACGAAGATCGCGAGCGAGATTGCGACGATCGCGCTCAGCGCGGTCGCGAGGAATACCGTGCCGAGTTGCGCGAGCGCGAGATTGAGCAGACTGCCCTGATCATAGATTGGCGGCGCACCGTACTCGGTCAGCGGTGCAAACAGCGGCGCAAAGCGTTGCGGAACGATCAGAAACGCGACCAAGAGCGCGAAGGCGCCGAAGCGCAGTGTGCGCGCGAGCAGGCGCATCAGTCCGGCCTGCCGTGCGCGAGGATCCCGCCCACGGTCAGGCGTCCGGCCGGCGTACCGTCGGCGTTGACCACGACCGCGCTCGCAGCACCACGCCATAACAGATCGCAGAGCACGTCGCGCAACGAGGTGTCGGCCTGCACAGTCGGCCCCTCGGCCGCAGTGGCCTCGGCAGCGCCGCCCGGCACCGCCGCCTCACCCGCGCTGATCAACGAGAGCAGGCGCAACGCGCGATCGGCGGTGCCGGTCAGGCGCGAGACGAAGGGATCGCTGGGGTGCGTGAGCAGCAGCGTCGGCCGGTCGTATTGCAGAACGCGGCCGCGGTCCATGACCGCGACGCGTGACCCAAGCCGAAATGCCTCGTCCATGTCGTGCGTGACCAGCACGACCGTCGTGCCGAAACGCCGCTGGATCTCGAGCAAATCGTCCTGCGCCTTCGCACGGATGATCGGATCGAGCGCCCCGAACGGCTCGTCCATGAGCAACAGTGCCGGCTCGGCCGCGAGCGCCCGGGCCACACCGACGCGCTGCTGCTGGCCGCCGGACAATTGGTAGGGAAACTTGCCGGCATATTCCTGCGGGTCGAGCTGGAAGATCTTCAGCAATTCATCGACGCGTGCCCGCACGCGCGCGCGCTCCCAGCCGAGCAGCTTCGGCACGGTACCGATGTTCTCGGCGACGGTGCGGTGGGGAAACAGACCGTGACCCTGGATCACATAGCCGATTTTGCGCCGGAGCAAATACGCCGGTGTCGTCGCCGTATCCCGGCCGTCGATCGACACTCGACCGCTCGTCGGCTCAATGAGCTTGTTGATCATCCGCAGCAAGGTCGACTTGCCCGACCCCGAGGTGCCGACGATCACCGTGAGCGAACCGCTCTCGATCGACATCGAGACGCCGTCGACGACCGTCGTCGCGCCGTATTGCTTGGTCAGCGACTCGATCTCGATCATGGCGGCGTCCTCATCATGGTATCGACGAGCGCGTCGAGCACGACCGCGCAGGAAAAAGCCAGGGCGACGGTCGGGATCGCGCCGAGCAGTACGAGATCGATTGCGGTCTGGCCGATGCCTTGAAATACGAACGTGCCGAAGCCGCCGCCGCCGATCAACGCGGCAATCGTCACGAGCCCAATGTTCTGTACGAGCACGATGCGGATGCCTGTCAAGATCACCGGCAGCGCGAGCGCGAACTCGACCTGCCAGAGCACCTGCCGGTTGGTCATGCCCATGCCGCGCGCGGCCTCGACGGTCGACGGCGATACGCGGCCGAGCCCGACGGACGTGTTGGCCACGACCGGCAGCAACGCATAGAGAAACAGCGCGATGACCGCGGGCGCCGCGCCGATACCGTGTACGCCGAGCTCGGCCGCCAAGGGGTAGGCCGCGGCAATCGCGGCGAGCGGCACCATGAGAATACCGAACAGCGCAATCGAGGGAATCGTCTGGATCAGGTTGAGCGTCTGCAAAATCGCGCCGCGCACGCGCGGCACGCGGTGACACAGAATACCGATCGGCACGCCGACGATCACGGCCGGCGCGAGCGAGGCCAGCACCAGCAGCACGTGCTGGCGCGCTTCGCGCGCGAAGCGGTCGGCATTGACCGCATATTCGCGCATGATCGAGAGCGCATCGAAGACGCCGCCCGCGAAAGCCGCGTAGAGCAAGGCGACGGCAAGCGCGAGCACGAGCACGCGGCGGCTCGGAGCCAGGCGAAAACGCGTCAGCGCATTGGTCGCGATCAGGCCGAACGCGATCAACAGCACCCAAAAGCCGAAGCCCGGCGATATCCTCACGATGCGATTGCCCACGGGCGTGAGCGCATCGGCCGCCCGAGCGACCGTCAACGCGCACAGCACGAGGCCCGCGAGCGCCGCGCAGAGTCGCAGCCGCACGCTCGCAGTGAAGGCGGTGAACGCGGCCAGCACTGCGAGCACCGTGCCGACCGCGAGTGCTGCGCCGAACGGCAGTGCATCGATGAGCTGCCTCGATACGCCGGAGGCGATGCGGCTCGTCTTGACGACGATGAACGGCAGGAACACGAGTGAGGCGATCGCGACGAGTCCGAGCGCCGCACTCAAGGGGTCGATCTCGAATCGCCGCGCCACGCTGGAATTCACGGCGCTCGGCGAGCTCATCGCTGGCCCAATAGGCCTGTCGACCGCAAATAATCCTCGGCGACAGCGGCCGGCGCCTCCCCGTCCATCTGCACGCGCTCGTTGAGACGTTGCAGCTTCGTTTGGGTCAAGCTTTGCATCAGCGGCTTGACGAGCTCCGCAATTCTCGGGTTGGCGCGCAGCACCGGCTCACGAATGATCGGCACCGGCGCATAGATCGGCTGATCGTGAAGATCATCATCGAGGATCCGCAGGTGCGCGGCGCTGACGGCCCCGTCGGTCGTGTAGACCATTGCGGTGTTGGTGCCATTGGTCTGCTCGGCCGCGGCGCGGATCGTCGCCGAGGTATCGCCGCCCGCGAGCACGATCATCTGACCGGAGCGCAGCGTAAAGCCATACGTCTTCTCGATCGAGCGCAGAGTCGAGGAATTTGCGAATTCCGCCGAGCAGGCGAGCATGAGCGGAGCGCCGCCCGAGACCCAGCGCCCGAAGTCGCTCATCGTGTGGAGCGCCTTGGCGTTCGCGATCTCGTCGCGCACCGCGAGTGCCCAGGCGTTGCTCGCGTTCGCGGGCGTGAGCCACACGATCTTGTGCGCCTGATAATCGAGGCGCGACCCGAGTCGGTAGCCCTGGTCCAAATCCTTCCACGCTGGGTCCGATGCCACATTGAAGAAGAAGGCCGCATTGCCGGTATATTCGACGTACAAGTCGATCTCTCCGGCGATGATTGCACGGCGCATGATCGGCGTGCCTGCGAGCGTCATACGATCGATCGTCTTGATGCCATTGGCCTCGAGCAGCAAGCGCAGCATCTCGCCGATCGTCGTCGACTCGGTCGAGAGCTTCGAGGAGACCACGACCGCCGCGCGTGCGCCGGCGTTGGCGAGCAGCACCAGCATCGCAACCAGACTGAAGGATCGCATCAGGCTCGTCATTGGGAATCCTAGCGGCGCGCCATGTGATTCGAGGTATGCTCGATGGTGTCGATTGCGGCCCGGCCCGTCAAGCCTCGGAGCGGCCGCTGCGGATCAATGAGGTTGCACAATAGTAATGCGTAACGACTGGATCGCGGCCCTGCCGATGTACGATTTTCCGGATCTGGCAGCGGCGCACGATGCGCTCTGGGGCGCACTCGCCGAGCGTCTGCGCGAGGCCGGACTTCAAGGCGTTCCGCAATACCTGAGCCGCGAACTCGGCCACGTCGAGTCCTGGCAGGATCCGCGCTTGTTGCTGGGTCAGGCCTGCGAATATCCGCTCGCGAAATCCTTCGAAGCGCTCGTGCGCCCCATCGCGAGCCCGCGTTACGCAGCACCGGGTTGTGAGGGCGCCCGCTACTGCAGCGCCATCGTGGTGCGCCGTGAGGAGCCCGCCGCCACGCTCGAAGATCTTCGCGATCGGCGCTGCGCGATCAACGAGCCGACATCCAATAGCGGCATGAACCTGTTGCGAACTGCGATCGCCCCGCTCGCGCGCGGAGCGCGGTTCTTCGAGTCGGTCACGACGAGCGGATCGCACTGGAACAGTGCGCGCATGGTCGCCGACGGGCGGGCCGATCTCGCGGCGCTCGACTGCGTGAGTTACGCCCACTTGCATCGCTGCGATCCGACGCTTGTTGCCAAGCTGCGCGTGCTCGGCTGGACCGCTTCGAGTCCGAGCCTGCCGCTGATCACCTCGCGCGCGACCGACGAGCCGACCCGAAAGGCCCTGCGGGACGCGCTCGCGGGTGTGGTCGCGGATCCGCGCCTCGAGCCGGTTTGCGAGCGCCTGCTCCTCGCCGGTTTCGAATTCGATGTCGACGAGGAATACCGCGAAGTGCGCGAGTACGAGCGCCAGGCGCGAGACCTAGGCTATCCGGCGCTGATCTAGAGATCCGCGCAAAGCACGCTGCTCAGTGCGCAGGTCCGTCGCAGCATTCATACTCGATTTGTATGGTCGCGTGGCTCACATTGAAGGACCGTTCGAGCGTCGTGGCAATGCTCTTGATGCACCGATCCGAGTCCGAACCTTGCTTGATCATCGCGTGCAGCGTCACCATCGGCCGCTCATCGGTCAGCGACCATGAATGCAAATGATGAATGCCGTCGAGCTCCGGAATCACGGCGCGCAGTGCACGTTCGACGATTTCCGCGTCGAGTCCATCCGGCGTTCCTTCGAGCAAGATGTGCGCGGATTCGCGCGCGATGCGCACCCCGCTGCGTATCATCAGCGCCGCGACGACCGCCGAGAGCAAGGGATCGATTGGCATCCACGCAGTCGCCAGGATCACCAATCCGGCGATCAACGCGGCGCCGCTGCCCATCATGTCGCCGATCACGTGCGCCAGCGCACCGCGAACATTGAGATTCGATTCGCCGTGCGACAGCACGGCAAACGCGCCGATGTTCGCGACCAAGCCGAGCACCGCAATCGCGGCGACCACGCCACCATTGACCTGGGTGCTCGAGAATAGCCGGATCGCCGCTTCGATCACGATCCAGACCGCGAGCGCCACCAGCGCGATGCCATTGACGAACGCGGCGAGCACTTGCCAACGATGATGTCCATAACTGAGCTTGGTCGTCGCCGGCCGCAGAGCGACACGCATCGCCGCGTAACTCAATCCGAGCGACGCGGTATCGGTCAACATGTGCGCGGCATCCGCGAGCAACGCCAACGAGCCTGCGATAATGCCGCCGATCGCCTCGATGACCATGCATCCGCCGGTGAACAGCAAGGCCCAGAATAGCTTGGACTGGCTTGCCGGCGGACCATGCGAATGCCCGTGGTGGCCACCGTCGTGAGCATGCCCATGACCGTGAGCATGGCCATGGCCGTGATCGTGCGCATGGCCGTGATCGTGCGCATGGTCGTGATCGTGCGCGTGGTCGTGGCCATGCGCATGATCGTGTTGGTGGTCGTGGGCCTGCGCCATTACTGTCTCCGTGGTCGCTCAAGTAGTCGCTCGAGCGGCGGCCTTAAGGGCCGCGGCGCTCGCGGTTTCCGCTTATCGCTTCAAATATTGGTGGACGATCTCAATGAGTTCTTCGGCTGCCTGCACTTGCGGCGCCTCGCGCCCGGCTTGTGGATCGACCATGTGTTCGCGAATATGGTCCTCAATGACTTCGGCGATGAAGCCGTCGAGCGCGCCTCGGCTCGCGGTGGCCTGTTGCAGCACGTCGGCGCACTCGTCATCCGCTTCGACCGCGCGTTCGATCGCCTCGATCTGGCCGCGCAGCCGTTTAAGACGATTCAGCAGCTTGACCTTTTCCCGCGCAACATGACCCATGGCAGCGACCTCCTGTATCCGTACTATACTACGGCAGGGTATAGGCGCAGTGCGGAGTCCACAGATCGGTTGTCAGCGCCGTCCGACGGCAGCGCGCGCGCAAGGAAACCTGCAAAGGCAGCCGGCTTCTGGTAGCGTCTCGGCGATGACTTGGCAGCCCATAACCCCCTAGCGCAATGCGACACGTATTCAAAACGCTGTGTTTATGGCTGCTGCTGATTGCAGCGCAGCAGGGCGCTGCGGTCCACGAATTCAGCCATTTTTCGACGGCTGAGGGTGTCAATGCGCGCCTGGTCAGCGGTGAGAGCACCGATGCCAATTGCGCATTGTGTCCTGCGTTTGCGCAAGTCGTCACGCCGGCCTTCAGCCACGCGTTCCATGTCCCGCCGTTGATTCGCGCGCGTTTGCCGCGCACCCCGGCTGCTCAATTTGTGGCGCTCAGCGCCGCCATCCCGTCGCCGCGTAGTCGCGGCCCCCCGCTCCTCAGCTGAAACGTCGCCTTGCGTCTCGATCCGCCCGAGCAATCGGTTGCGGTGCGTTTATTCCAGCTGTCGAGGAGTTTGCTAATGTCCAGTTTCCTTTTCCGTGCCGTGGCGCCGAGCGCCGCGGCCGTTGCGTTGATGGGCTACGTGCCAACCACAAACGCCGGTACGGCCGACGCGCCGGACGCACCCGACGTTTCCGTGCTGCCCGATATCGTCGTGACCGCTCAGCACCTCGATGAGAGCCGTTCACAGATTCAGACGCAAACCGGCGCATCGACCTATACGATTGATGCCGCCGCGATTGCCTCGACGCCGGGCGGGGACAACACCCTGCTCAATCAGGTGATCCTGCAGGCGCCGGAGGTTGCGCAAGATTCCTTCGGACAGTTCCATATCCGCGGCGAACACAACGGCCTGCAATACCGGATCAACGGGATCATTCTTCCGGAGGGCATCTCCGTATTCGGACAATCGCTGGACCCACGGCTGATCTCTTCGCTCAGCCTGATCACGGGCGCACTGCCGGCCGAGTTCGGACTGCGCACCGCGGGCATCATCGATATCACCACCAAAAGCGGAATACTCGCGCAGGGCGGCGATGTCGCGATCTATGGCGGCAGCCACGGCGAGGTCGAACCGAGCTTCGTCTACGGCGGCGGTTCGGGCTCGTTGAGCTATTACGTCTCCGCCGATTTCCTGCGTAACGACCTCGGCATCGAGTCTCCTGACGGCAGCGTCAACCCGATCCATGACCACACCACGCAATATCACGGCTTCGGATATTTCGAGGACATCTTGGACGAGGAGAATCGTATCGCGCTGATGCTCGGCAGTTCGGTCGGCAAGTTCCAGATTCCGGATCTCGTGGGCGGCCAGCCTCTGTATACGGTCGATGGCATCACTCCGGGCAATTTTTTGAGCCAACAACTCAATGAAAATCAGCGCGAAGTCACGCAGTTCGGCGCCTTGAGCTGGCAGCATTCGGCCGGCGCATTTAACATGCAAACCTCGTTCGTCGCGCGTTACTCGAGCCTGACCTTCGAGCCGGATCCGATCGGCGACATCATCTTCACGGGCATCGCCCAGGACGCCTATAAGCAGAACGTCGCCTATGCGGCGCAAACCGACGGCTCCTATCAAGTGAACGATGCGCACACCGTTCGCGCGGGATTGTTTCTGCAGTCGGACCACTCGATCAGCGAGACCGATTCGTTCGTGCTCGACACCAACGACATGGGTGTTCCATTGAACGACACGCCGACTTCGGTCGTCGACAACGGCGGCAAGACCGAGTGGATCGAGAGCGCCTATCTGCAGGACGAGTGGAAGATGGTGCCCAATTTCACGGTCAACTACGGCGTGCGCCTCGATAAATTCACGGCCTATACGAGCGCGAGCCAGGCGAGTCCCCGCTTGAATACGGTCTGGCAGGTGCTTCCCGATACGACGCTGCACGCGGGCTATTCACGGTATCTCTCGCCGCCGCCGTTCGAACTCGTCGGCGGCAAGGATATCGGGCTGTTCGTCAATACGACCAACCCGCCGTTGACGAACCAGGCGACATCGCCGTTGGCCGAGCGCGCGAACTATTATGACGTGGGGGTACAACAAAAAGTGACCTCTGCGCTGACCACCGGACTCGACGTCTATTACAAGCAATCGGTGAATCTCATCGACGAAGGGCAGTTCGGCGCGCCGATCATCCTGACGCCGTTCAATTATCGGTTCGGCAAGCAGGAAGGCGTCGAGTGGACCACGACGTATACGACCAAGGGGTTCTCAGCGTATTTCAACGCGGCGACCCAAAGCGCGCGTGGTAAGCAAATCGACTCGGCGCAGTTCAATTTCTCGCCGACCGATCTTGCCTACATTACGCAAAATTACATCCACCTGGACCATGAACAGGAATTCACGGGCTCGGGCGGCGTTTCCTACGGATGGCATGACACGCGGATCAGTGCCGATTTCCTGGAAGGCTCAGGACTGCGCGCCGACTTGGAGTTGCCGGCGGGGCAAACCAACGGCTATGGGGGCACCGACATCCCCAACGGCGAGCACCTGCCCTACTACACACAGGTCAACGCCGGCCTGACCCACCTCTTCCATATCCCGGGCGCGGGGTCGCTGACCGCTCGCTTCGACGTGATCAACCTGTTCGACAAGGTCTACGAGATCCGCAACGGCACGGGCGTGGGCGTCGGCGCGCCGCAATACGGCCCGCGGCGCGGGTTTTTCGTCGGCTTCTCGAAATCGCTCGGCGCGGCGACCTAACGCGCCAGCTTGTCGACGAGATACGGGAAGCTGCTGATCGAGCGCGGCTCGGCGATGTGAAAGCCTTGCGCGAATCCGATGCCGAGGTGCGCGAGCGTGCGCAGCACCTCGGCCGATTCCACGCGCTCGGCGATCGTTTGGATGCCCATCGCTCGTCCGACCTGGCTGATCGCCTCGACCATGCTGCGATCGACCGGGTCCCGCGCGACGTTCTCGACGAATTGCCCGTCGATTTTCAAGTAATCGACCGGCAAGGTCTTCAAATACATGAACGAGGACAGGCCGCTGCCGAAATCGTCGAGCGCGAAATGGCAGCCGCGGCTCTTGAGTTCGCGCATGAAGTGCACGACATTGCCCAAGTTCGCAATCGCGGCGGTCTCGGTGATTTCGAAACAGATCGCTCCCGGCGCGAGGTTGTGATTCGGAAGCTCGGCAATCAGATATTCGAGAAAGCGCTCGTCATTGAGCGAATTGCCGGACAGGTTGAGCGCAATCGTATAGGGCTTGACCCCCGAGCCGCTGCGATGCACGACTTTCTCGAGCGCGCGCCGCACGACCCAGCGGTCGATCGACGGCATGATGTTGTAGCGCTCCGCGGCAGGAATGAACTCCGCGGGCGTCACGAGCGCGCCGGACTCGTCGCGTAGCCGCAGCATGAGCTCGAAGTGCTCGTTGGTCTGCACGGTCGTGCCGATCGGCACGATCGGCTGATAGAACAAATCGAAGCGGCCCTCCTCGCAAGCGCGCGTCAGCTTCGATACCCAATGCATTTCGCGATGGCGCTCCGGTACGTCATCCGACTTGTAGACCTGGACGCGGTCGCGCCCGAGGTCCTTGGCCGAGTAGCAGGCGACGTCGGCGGCGCTCATGACGTTGGCCACGGTCGGGGTGTCGCGCGTGATTTCGACGATGCCGATGCTGACGCCCACGGTCAGCAAGCCATCCTGCCAGATGAAGCGGTAATCGCGGATCGCCTGGCGCAGCGCCTCGGCAATGCGCAGCGCCTGTTCGAGCGAGCAGGACTGCAGCAGAATGCCGAACTCGTCGCCGCCGAGGCGCGCGAGCGTGTCGCCGCCGCGAACGCGCGACTGCAGCACGCCGGTGATCTGTTTGAGCAGCTGATCGCCCGCGGGATGCCCGCAGGTGTCGTTGACGAGTTTGAATTGATCGAGGTCGAGATACAGCAGCGCGCACTGGGTCTCGGCATTCAGACGCACGCTCTCGACCGCCGCGGTGAGCCGATTTTCGAATTCGCGCCGATTGATGAGCCCGGTCAGCGCATCGTGGCTCGCCTGGTAGTGCAGAGCGCGATGCAGGCGACGCTCCTTGCTGACGTCATGGAACACCATGACCGCGCCGATCATATTGCCGGCGCGATCGCGGATCGGTGCCGCGGAATCCTGGATCGCGATTTCCTTGCCGCTGCGATTGACGAGCACCGTGTGCTGCGAAAGGCCCAGCATCTGCCCCTCGCGCAAGCAACGCATCACGGGACATTCGATCGGCTCGCGCGTCGACTCATCGACGATGCTCAAGACGTCGTAGATGTGGCGGGTTTGCGCTTCGCGATTCTCCCAGCCGGTCAAGCTCTCGGCGACCGGATTCATGTAATCGATGCGCCCTTCGGAATCGGTGGTGATCACCGCATCGCCGATCGACTGCAGCGTGACCTGGGCGCGCTCCTTGGCCTGAAACACCGCGGTCTCGGCTTTCTTGCGTTCGGTGATGTCGGCGATCGTGCCTTCGAACCCGCTGATGCGGCCATGCTTGTCGCGGATCACGCGGCTGTTGTCGACGACTACGAGCATGCTGCCGTCCTTGCGGCGCATGACCCATTCTTCGTTGCGCACCTCGCCGCGGCTCTCCATGCGCCGCACGAATGCGCCGCGATCTGTCGGATACCAATATAGCGCCTCGGCGGGCATCGCATAGAGCTCCTCGGGCGAGTCGTATCCCAGCATTTGCACGAACGCCGGATTGACCGCGAGCATCTTGCCGTCATGCGTGGACTGGTAGACGCCTTCGAGCACATTTTCGAACAGACCGCGGAACTTCGCCTCGCTCTCGCGCAGCGCGTCTTCGGCCGCGCGCCGCTCGATCGCGATGCCGGCAATCTGCGCCATGCGCGTCATCAGATCCTGATCGCGCGAATCCGGCAGACCGGGCTCGCGGCGATACACCGCGACCGTACCGACGACCTGACCATCGAGCGCGACGATGGGTACGGACCAGGCGCTGCGCAGTCCGGCGCCGAGCGCGGTCTCGCGCCGATATTCCCAGGCCTCGTCGATCGCGATGTCGGCGACGATCGCCGGTCGCAGCGAATAGGCCGACGCCGCACAGGAGCCGTAACGCATGCCGATCGGCGTGCCGTCCATGCCGACGATGAAGCTGCGCGGCAGGCTCGGGGCGACGCCAAAATTCAATAGCTGGCGTTCGCGATCGAGCAGATTGATCGCGCAGAAGCCCGCATCGAGGACCCGCTCGATGACTTCGGCGATCGCCTCGAGAACCGTGCGCAGCGGCGCGTTGGCGGCGATTTTCTCGAACACGCGGCGCTCGCCGGCCGCGATCGCCTCGGCCCGCTTTCGCTCCGCGATGCCGGTGATGCTCGCGCGGATCAGACGGCGATTGAAGCTCGGCAGGCGCACGAAACGCACTTCGCAAGGCAGCGTTTGGCCGCTCGAATCGCAGTGCGTCCATTCAAACACGGGCGCCTCGCCTGCAAGCGCGCCCTCGATAAACCCACGCGGCACGCCGAACGACGGAACACCGTCCAATTGCACCGGCGGGCTGATCTTCTCGGGGCCGCTTGCGAGCAGGCTGTCGCGATCCATCTTGAAGAAGCGGCAGGCGTTGTCGTTGACGTCGACGAACTTGCCGAGATCGACGTCGAATACGACGATGACTTCCGGCGCATGCTCGACGAGCGTGCGGTAGCGCGCCTCGCTCTCGCGCATCAATTGTTCAGCGAGGTGTCTCTCGGTGACGTCGCGCACGCAGACGATGTAGCCGACGCGCCGATTCAAATTCGCCTTGCTGACCGCGATCTCGACCGCGACGCGCGTTCCGTCCTTGGCGACGCCGAACACTTGGTGTGCCGCCAAATCGACGTGAGTGTCGTCGATCTTGGTCGCGAGCTGATCGAGAAACGCACGGCTGCCGCGGCTTTCGATTTCGGGCAGCAGGAAGTCGAGCGTGCGGCCGAGAATCTCGGGCTGGGAGTAGCCGAAGATGCGCTCGCCGGTCGGATTGAAGGTTTCGATGTGGCCGGCATCATCGACCGTGATGATCGCGTCTTTGACGTTATCCAAAATCGCCTGTAGATGCGACGAGGTCTCCTCGCGTATCTCACGCGTGAGCGCCTGCGCCTCATCCGACATAAGCTGCATCGAGCGCACGATGCCGCGCCGTTCGGCGTCGATGCGGTCGTAATGAAAGCTGATGATCTTCAGCAACGCGGCGTAATCGATCTGGCCGCCTTCAAACCCCGCCTCAGCCAGCTGCCGCTCGAGCAGGCGGTTGTAGTCCTCGGCCGGAAATGACGACAGGCTGCGAACTGCGTTGGCGACTTCGCGTGACAACTCCCTCTGACCCCCCAACGGCAAATGCCGGCGCACCTTGCACCGAACCCGCATTCGATGTTAGGGAGATCCCGCAACGGGGGCGTGACGGGTGTCTCGAATTACTCAACAATCAGTTAAATCGGCCCGCAAAGGCCGCCGAAAGACGCCTTATTCGGCGACCTCGCGCTCGGAGCGCTTGCGCTCGTTCTCGCGCAGATTGCGCTTGCGCAGGCGGATCGAGTTCGGGGTGATCTCGATGAGTTCGTCGTCGTCGATGAACTCCATGGCCTGTTCGAGGGAGAAGCGGATCGGCGGCGTCAGCACGACGTTCTCGTCCTTGCCGGCCGCGCGCATATTGGTGAGCTTCTTGCCCTTGAGCGGGTTCACGACCAGATCATTGTCGCGGTTGTTGAGGCCGATGATCATGCCCTCGTAAACCTCCTCACCGGGTCCGATGCAGAGGCGTCCGCGCTCCTGCAAGCTAAACAGTGAATAGGCGAGCGCGGTGCCCTGGCCGTTGGCGATCAACACGCCATTCGGGCGCTGGCCCAGCTCGCGCTGCACCAGCGGTCCGTAGTGGTCGAACACGTGGTGCAGCAGGCCCGTGCCGCGCGTCATCGTGCGAAATTCGGTTTGAAAGCCGATCAGCCCGCGCGAGGGGACCATGTAATCGAGGCGCACACGGCCACGGCCGTCGGCCTGCATGTCCTTGAGTTCTGCACCGCGGCTGCCGAGCGCCGACATGATGTCGCCTTGGGCATCGCTGTCGGCGTCCACGGTGACCTGTTCGTAGGGTTCGTGCGGCTGGCCGTCGACCTGCTTGATGACCACACGCGGCCGCGAGACCGCCATCTCATAGCCCTCGCGACGCATGTTCTCGAGCAGCACGCCGAGATGCAGCTCGCCGCGGCCGAAAACCTGAAATTTATCGGGATCGCCGGTCGGTTCGACGCGCAGCGCGACATTGTGGATCGCCTCGCGCTCGAGACGCTCACGAATCTGCCGGCTCGTGACGAATTTGCCGTCCCGACCCAAGAATGGCGAGGTATTGACCTCGAAGGTCATGCTGATCGTCGGCTCATCGACGGTCAGGCTCGGCAGCGGCTCGACGTTCTGCGGATCGCAGAGCGTATCGGAGACTTTCGGCTCGGCAATGCCCGCGAACGCGACGATGTCGCCGGCGCCGGCCGAGTCGACTTCGATGCGTGTCAGGCCATGGAAACCAAGGACTTGCGTGATCCGCTCGGACCGCTGCTTGCCCTCGCGATCAACCACCGTGACCGCCATGCCCTTCTTGATCGTGCCGCGCTTGATGCGCCCGATGCCAATCGCGCCGACATAGCTCGAATAGTCGAGCAGCGTGACTTGCAGCTGCAACGAACCCTCCTCGTCGACGTCGGGCGGCGGGCAATGATCGACGATCGTCTTAAAGAGCGGCTGCATGTCGCCGCTGCGTACCGTGGGATCGAGTCCCGCGAACCCGCGCAGCGCGGACGCGTAAATGACCGGAAAGTCGAGCTGTGCGTCGGTCGCGCCCAGACGGTCGAACAGATCGAAGGTTTGATCGAGCACCCAACTTGGGCGCGCTTCGTCGCGATCGATCTTGTTGATCACGACGATCGGGCGCAGGCCGTGCTTGAACGCCTTTTGGGTCACGAAGCGCGTCTGCGGCATTGGTCCGTCGACCGCATCGACGAGCAGCAGCACGCAGTCGACCATTGCCAGTACGCGTTCGACTTCGCCGCCGAAATCCGCGTGTCCCGGCGTATCGACGATATTGATGCGGTAATCGCCCCAGGTGATCGCGGTGTTCTTCGCGAGGATCGTGATGCCGCGCTCGCGCTCGATCGCATTCGAGTCCATGACGCGCTCTTGCAGATCCTTGCGCGCATCGAGCGTGCCGGATTGGCGTAGCAGTTGATCGACGAGCGTGGTTTTGCCGTGATCGACGTGCGCGATGATGGCGATATTACGAAGTTTCTGAGTCACAATGCGGCCCCGGGGAAACCGCCCATTATAGGGGGTTATCCGGCGCCGTGGGCGCTATTTGGCGGGCGGGTCGCCGACGAGGATGGGCACCGTGTAGCCCTTCGTTTCCTCGATTTCATCATGCTTGAGCGTCACATTGAACGCGAGCAGCAAAACCCCGTCCTTGGAAGGCGTCACGCTCAAGGTTTGGTGATACACCGCACCTTCATCGAGCGCCGGCAACGCGATTTCGGTTTGCGCTTTCGAGGTGTCGAGGCCGTCGGTCGCGGTGACCTGCAGCGTGCCGCCATCGGCCGGGATTTGCGGGAGCAGCGCAATATCGACATCCACCGCCTCGCCGAGCTTGGGCCGGCTCGCGAGACCAAATTTGAGCTGAGCCGGCAGCGTGGCCTTGCCGATGCCGACCGCAATCGTCATGCCGGCGGTCTGCTGGTCCGCGTTTGGGCCTTTGTTGGCCAGTGCCGAAGCCTTCGGTTTCGCAGACGGCTTACCGATCAAGGCGTTCGCCGCATCGCGATTGCAGCCGCCGATCAGCAGGACGCTGCAAAGCATCAGAATGGTCGGTCTCCCCATAGCGCTATGATCCCCTAAATCCGCTCCGCTTCACAATGGCGCCGATCACAGCTCGAGGATGGGGCCCTGGACGGCCGTGAGCTGCTCATCGAGCGCCCGATAATGGTCCTCCCAGTAGCGCGGCTCGGCAAACCAGGGAAAGGCCTTCGGAAAGGCCGGATCGTGCCAGCGCCGCGCCAGCCAGGCCGAATAATGGATCATTCGCAGCGCCCGCAAGGGCTCAATGAGCCGCAGTTCGCTGCGATCGAACGGCGTGAATTGTTCGTACCCGGCCACCAGATCGCGCATTTCGGCGCGCATTTCCTGCGGTCCGCCCGCGAGCAGCATCCAGAGGTCTTGGATCGCCGGACCCGTTTGGCAATCGTCCAAATCGACGAAATGCGGGCCGGCATCGGTCCATAGGATGTTACCGCGGTGGCAATCGCCATGAATGCGCCCGAGCGTCGCCCCGCCCCAGCCGGCCGCCTGGTTCTCGACCTCGAGCAGCAGCGCATCGGTGACGTCGCTGTACTTATCCGCAAGATAATCGGGCATCCAGTCGCCCTCGAGCACGAAATCGCGTGCCTTGCGGCCAAGCTCCTCGAGGCTCAAGGACGGTCGGTGGAAGAAGCGCGCGGCGCGCCCGACGCGATGGATGCGCCCTAGAAAACGCCCTACCCACTCGCGCTCCTCGGTGTTCCCAAGTTCGGGCCAGCGACCGCCGCGACGCGGGAAGATTGCATACCGAAATCCGTGGCGGCTATGCAGGGACTGGCCTGCCTGCACGAGCGGCGCGACCACGGGAATTTCCTGGGCCGCAAGCTCGAGCGCAAACGCATGTTCTTCGAGGATCGCGGCGTCGGTCCATCGACCCGGGCGGTAGAATTTCGCCACCACCGGTTCGCCTTCCTCGATGCCGATCTGGTAGACGCGATTCTCGTAGCTGTTGAGCGCGAGCATGCGCCCGTCGCAGCGAAACCCAGCGGCCTCCAGCGCATCGAGTACCGCCTCGGGCGAGAGTTCTGCATAGGGGGTGTCTGGAACCATCGGCAAAGTCTACAGGGTCGATGCGGTCACCACTTTGACGTTGTCACGCTGCTAGACTAGCGCGTATGCGTATGCCTCGACCCAAGTCATTGAGCGGCCTCATGCTGGTCGGCTTTACGATCGTCGCGGCACCGCTGTTGTTTGCGATCGTCAATGCCGCCGTGCAGATGAACCGGCTCTCGAACCGCAGCGAACAGCTCGTGATTCACGGCATGCAGGGCACGCGCAACAATCAGGTGCTGTTCGAGCAGATCAGCGCACTCGAGCGCAACGCGCGGCTCTATCGCATCATCGGCAACGCCGATTTCCTCGACGCGTATGCGCGCAGCAATATGCGATTGAATGCGGCGGCCGACGAGCTCGTGAACCTGCCGGTCAACGAGGAATCGGCCAAGGATCTGCAGGCCCTCGAGAGCGAAACCAAGCGCCTGCTCGATGAGCTCAAGGACGCACCGCCGAATTCACCGAGAATGTCCAACGTCATCGATGCATTTCCGGCGCTCACCGATCTCGTCACCAAGATATCGGATCACACCAATGCGCAGATCGACGCCGAACTCAGCAATCTGCAGAGCGAGGCGCAGCGCGCGCAGCGGCACCTGTTCTGGCAGACCTTGCTGCTCGTGCCGATGACGCTCGCGGTGGTCGGCCTGTTCACCTACTTGTTCGGCCGGCCGATCCGCGCGATCGACCGGGCCATCAGCGAGCTCGGGCGCGGCACATTCTCGCGGCCGATCGCGATCAGCGGCCCGGCCGATTTGGAGCGCCTCGCGAGCCAGCTCGAATGGCTGCGCGTGCGACTTCTCGATCTGGCACAGGAGAAAAATCGCTTTTTGAGACACATGTCTCATGAACTCAAGACGCCGCTCGCCAATATCCGGGAGGGTACGGAACTTCTCATGGACGGGGCCGTCGGTGAGCTGCAAAGCGCGCAGCGGGAGGTCACTGCGATCCTGCGGGAAAACGGCATGAAGCTGCAGCGTCTGATCGAAAATTTGCTCTCCTTCAGCGCCTGGCAGGCCAAGAGCGTCGGCCTGGAGATTTCCGAATTCAAGCTGCGGCCCTTGATCAAGTCGGTACTCGAGAATCAGCAGCTCACGCTGGTCGCTCAGCGTGTGCGCCTCGACGTGCAGGTCGAAGACCTCACGCCGATGGCCGACCGCGGCAAACTGCGTCTGATCCTCGATAATCTGCTCTCCAATGCGATCAAATTCACGCCGCGCGGCGGCACGATCTCGATCCACGCACGCAGCGACCGTGGACAGCTGATCATGGATGTCATGGACAGCGGCCCCGGCATTCCCGCCGACGAACGCGGCCGTATCTTCGAGGCTTTCTACCAGGGCAAGACTCCCCAGGGCGGCCACGTCAAGGGCACCGGTATCGGGCTATCGGTGGTCACGGAATTCGTCAACGCGCACGGCGGTAGTATCGAGATTCTCGAGGCCAAATCGGGCGGGGCGCATTTTCGCGTGCGTTTGCCCCTGCATCCGACCGCGAGCGCGACACGCGAAAAAGCCCATGCCGCATAAGATTCCGTGGGTATCTGCCGGACTGCTGGTCATGCTGTCGGTCTGTGGATGCGCCGGTGGAGCGCTTGGCGGCCAAAAGCCCGCGAATCCCGCGGAGACGCAGCGTATCCCGCTCGATACCGGCCCGATCGCGCCGATCCTTGAAATGATGAGCAATCTGCCGCAGCGCGATCCTGCGAGCCAGGCCGAGACGTTCCAATCGGTCAAAGATGCGGCCGAATTGACGCCGACCACGAGCAACCGGCTGCGCTATGCGCTTGCGCTCGCGACTCCGGGCCACAGCGGCGCCGATGCCGTCGCAGCGCAGCGACAGTTGTCACAATTGCTCGCCAGACCTGAGACTCTGTTACCGGTCGAACGTTGGCTCGCCCTGATCGAACTCCGAGAGGTCGAGCAGCAATTGATCCTTCAGGCCGAAGCCAAGCGCCTGCGCGACGATGCCGCGCGGGACAGCCATGGCGACGGCGACAAACTGGCTGCCAGTAACCGCCGACTAGCCGCGGAAACCGACGAAAATGCGCGGTTGCGCAAGGCGCTGGACGAGGCTAGGGCTAAACTGGAAGCCGTAACGCATATCGAGCGCACCATCAATGAACGGGGCTCGACTGTACCCACGAATCCGTGACCAACGGGAGATGTTGCCGTGAACGCTTATTCGAATGCCGCCACCACCTCGCTATCGTTCGGCTTGCCGTCCGGTAAGCGCGACGGCGTGACACCCCAGAAGCGCAAGGCCCGCATCCTCGTCGTCGACGACGACCCGGGCTTGCTGCGTTTGTTGACGATCCGGCTGCGCGCCGAAAATTACGAAGTCGAGGCCGTCGAGAGTGCGGCCGCGGCGCTGGCCGCCTGCGTGCGCTTTCGCCCAGACCTCGTGATCACGGATCTGCGCATGGACAACATGGACGGCATCGGCCTGCTCAAGGAATTGCAGAGCCGCTGGCCCGGCCTGCGCGTGATCATCCTGACCGCGCACGGCACGATTCCCGACGCCGTGCACGCGACCCAGAGCGGCGCATTCGGCTTCCTGACCAAGCCGGTCGACAAGCAGGAATTGCTCGACCACGTACAAAAAGCGCTCAAGTTTTCGGGCTTCGCGCACGTCGATGAGGACTGGCGCGCGAGCATCATCACGCGCAGCCAGCTCATGGAGGACAAACTCGCGCAGGCGAACATGGTCGCGGGCACCGATGCGCGCGTGCTGATCACGGGTGAATCCGGCACCGGCAAGGAGCTGCTCGCGCGCGCGATTCACGAGGCGAGCCCGCGGCGCAACCGCCCGTTCGTCGCGATCAATTGCGGCGCGATGGCCGAGAATCTGCTCGAGTCCGAACTGTTCGGCCACGAGAAGGGCGCGTTCCCGGGAGCGACTCGCACCCAGGTCGGCCTGTTCCAGTCCGCCGACGGCGGCACGCTGCTGCTCGATGAGATCGGCGATTTGCCGATCCGGCTGCAGGTCAAACTGCTGCGCGTGCTGCAGGAAAATCAGATCCGCCCGATGGGAAGTGTCGAGCCGATCGCGGTCAATGTGCGCGTGATTTCCGCGACCCATCGCGACCTCAATCAATTGATGATCGGCGGTCAGTTCCGCGAGGACCTCTACTACCGGCTCAACGTCGTACACATCGAGATACCGGCGCTCGGGCGGCGCCGCGAAGACATCCCCTTGCTGGTCGCCCATTTTCTCGAACAGCTCGCGAAGGAGATCGGCCAGCGCAAGATCTACGCGCCCGAGGCGGTCGAACTGCTCGCGACCGCGGAATGGCCCGGCAACGTGCGCCAGCTCTACAACGTCGTGCGCCAGAACGTCGCGCTCTCGACCGGTCCGATCATCACGGCCGAGATCGTGCAACAGTCCTTGGGCGGCGGCAGCGCGCGGCTACCTTCGTTCGACGAGGCGCGCGATGAGTTCACGCGCAACTATCTCTCGCAGATTCTGCAGATCACGACCGGCAATGTGAGTCAGGCCGCGCGGCTCGCAAAACGCAACCGCACGGATTTCTACAAATTGCTCTCGCGGCATCAGCTGCTGCCCGACGATTTCAAGAAAACCTGAATTCGGGAGGCACCGAGAGCGCCTCTCGGGTCAGCCGTAGAACTTCGCGACGCTCGAGGCCACGTGGGCGAGCTGTGATTCGCTCAGTTCCGGGTAGATCGGCAACGCCAAGGTTTCGGCGGCCGCGCGCTCAGACTGCGGGAAGTCCCCCGCGCGATAGCCCAGGTACTCGAAACATTTCTGCAAATGCAGCGGCACCGGATAATAAATCTCCGTGCCGATGCCCTGCTCGCCCAAGTACTGCTTGAGGTCGTCGCGGCGCGCGACGCGCACGACGTACTGATTGAAGATATGCCGTCCGCCCGCAGCCGCGACCGGTGTGACAACGCTGTCACCGAGTCCAGCGCGTCGAAACGCGGCATCGTAGGTAGCCGCGTTGCGTCGCCGGCCCTCGGTCCATCCGTCCAAGTATTTAAGTTTGACGCGCAGCACCGCAGCCTGCAGTTCGTCGATCCGGAAATTGCCGCCGACGAACGCATGATAATACTTCGGCTTTCCGCCGTGGACGCGCAGCACCCGCAAGTGCTCCGCGAGCTCCGCGTCATTGACCGTACAGAGTCCCGCATCGCCGAAGGCTCCGAGGTTCTTGCTCGGAAAGAACGAGAAGCAGCCGATGTCGCCGATCGAGCCGACGCGCACGCCGCGGTACTCGGTGCCGATCGCCTGCGCCGCATCTTCGATGACTTTCAGGCCGTAACGGCGCGCGATCGCCATGAGTGCATCCATGTCC
Source organism: Steroidobacteraceae bacterium (assembly GCA_049517075.1). Classification (GTDB taxonomy): domain Bacteria; phylum Pseudomonadota; class Gammaproteobacteria; order Steroidobacterales; family Steroidobacteraceae; genus Bog-1198. Next base: position 21,561 of record JBEKSM010000044.1, read on the forward strand.
GCAGACTGCCCGTATAAATGTACGGGAAGCAGCGCGCGCACGCGCCCGCCGGTCACGCGGTTGACGAGGCCGCCATCGCGGACCACGCAATCGCGGTCGATGAAGCTCTGCACCGCGGCCGGCGAGAGGTTGAAGGTCACGGGATCGATATCGCAAAAAATCGGTCGTGCGGAAACCCGCGCAATAATGCCGGCGGTCGCAAAAAACGTGAACGGCGAGGTGACGATCTCGTCGCCGGCACCGATGTTGAGTGCCATGACCGCAAGCAACAGCGCATCGGTGCCCGAGGAGACGCCAATACCGAACGAAGCGCCGCAATAGCCCGCGATTTCCGCCTCGAGGCCGCGCACGTGCTCACCTAAAATGAATTGCTGGCTCGCGCAGACCGCATCGATGATCGGCATGACCTCGGCGCGGATTTGGGCGTACTGGGCCTTGAGATCGAGTAAAGGAACGGTGGTCATAGCCCCGTAGAATACCATTTTGACGCGTCGGGTCCGAAATCCGCCACCCGGTGGTACGTGATCGAGTAGCGGCACGTGTCGCGAGTTTGTCGGGTTAGTTCACGCATTCGCAACGGTCGATAGATGATAATCTGAATGGATTATGTCGCTCAGGGATGTGCTGCGAGTCGCGCCTTTCGCCGACTACGCATCCCTTTGGCTTTACGGATAGGTAATGGCACAGCCTGTATTGGTCAAGCAGAGTTTCTTGATTGCGCTGCTCACGGGCGCCCAAGCGGTCATGCCGGCGCTGATCGCGGTGCTCTGTCTCATTGCAACCGTCGCACTCTACGGAACGCCGTTCAATGCCTCCGCGACCGTCGTGCTCGTCGTGCTGTGCCTGGTGCTGATTCGGGCACCGGGTGATGTGAGCACGCAGCTGACCTCGGAGCGCACGGTCGCGATGGCCGTGGTGTTGTTCCATTGGCTGCTGCTCTCGATCGCATTGCTCGCGATCGACGTGCTCACGAGTTCCTTGGATGCCTACCCGAGGCGCGTGCTCTTGACCTGGGTAATCGCGACGCCCGCGGCGCTCGTTTTGAGTACCTTCGGCATGCACGAGGTCATGCGCCGATTCTTGATGAGTGCGTTCGACAATCGCAAGGCGATCTTCGCCGGCTACAACAACAGCAGCCAAGATCTCGCCAATCGCCTCAAGGACAATCCCGGCATGCGCATCGAGGTGGCCGGATTCTTCGACGACCGCAGCGTCGACCGCCTCGCGATGAAATCCGACAACCGGCTGATCGGCAACTTGAGCGACGTCGCGAAATTCGTCAACGAACAGGGCGTCGACATCATCTTCATCGCACTACCGATCCGCCACATTCAGCGCGTGATGAACCTGCTCGATGACCTGCGCGACACGACCGCGTCGATCTACTACGTGCCGGACATTTTCGTATTCGACTTGATTCAGGCGCGCTCGGGTGAGGTCCAAGGCATTCCCGTGGTTGCGATGTGCGAAACGCCGTTTTACGGCTACCGCGGCGTAACCAAGCGCCTCACCGACATCGGTTTGTCCGCGGGGATCCTGTTGATGACGCTGCCGATATTCTTGGCGGTCGGGGTGCTCGTCAAACTCACGTCGCCGGGTCCGATCATCTTCAAACAGCGCCGCTATGGATTGGACGGCCGCGAGATCGCGATCTACAAGTTCCGTAGCATGCGCGTGACCGAGGACGGCGAGAAGATTCAACAGGCCAAGAAGGTCGACAGCCGTATTACGCCGATCGGTCGTTTCTTGCGCCGCTCTTCGCTCGACGAGCTGCCCCAGCTCATCAACGTGCTGCAAGGGCGCATGAGCCTCGTCGGCCCGCGCCCGCACGCGATCGCGCACAACGAGGAGTACCGCAAGCTCATCAAGGGCTATATGGTCCGCCACAAGGTGCTGCCCGGCATCACCGGACTCGCACAAGTCAACGGCTGTCGCGGCGAGACCGAGAAACTCGAAGACATGGAAGCGCGTGTCAACTACGACCTGGATTACTTGCGTTTCTGGACCCCGATGCTCGACATCAAGATTTTGCTGCTCACGGTCGTCAAGGTATTTCGCGACGACAAGGCGTATTGAGCGCGACCGCCTTGCCGTTGCGGAACACGCGCACCGTTTCGCCCCGTTCGACGGCATCGAAGAATGCTTTGGCATGGTTGCGCAGTTCAGTAAACGTCGTATCCATCGGGCGCCTCCCAAAAAAGGCGATCTATACATTACAGAGTACATAAATCCCGCACGGAAGAACGGATTCACGGCAATGTGCACCGATCAGAACCAAAATAATGCGCCGCAAATCTGCTCGAAGCATTCAGAAACTTGCCACATTAGGGGCTATTGGATGCAAGGGCGATGACGCCCGCGGCGACAAACTCGCCCTTATATCGGTATTGAGCGAGCAAGGGCAGCGTAACGAACGCCGAGACCATGAGCGGGCGCAGCGGCCGCAGCCGGCAAGCCCCGCGCGTCCCGTTCCAGTTCGATGCCTCGACGCAGACATCGTGGAAATCCAGCCGCTCGCGCACCAGCGGAAATTGCGCCTTGTAGAACGCTTCCTTTGCCGCGAAGATCAGCGTTGCGGCAGCGACGCGCTGCGACTCCGGCAATGAGTCGAGCCAGGCGATTTCCGCGGCGACGCAAATATGCGGCCACAGTTGCTGCTTCACGCGATCCGCAATCTCGACGTCGACACCGATCGCACTGAAGCGCGCGCGCTCGGCGACAACTGCGGCGCAAAGCCCCGTCGTATGCGTGATGCTGCCGACATAGCCTTCTGGCCACAGCGGCTCGCGCTGAGGCCCCACCCGCAGAGGGAAATTGACGACCCCAAACTCGAGCAAGGCGCGCCGTGCGCACAGCCGCCCCGCGGCAAACTCCTGCGCACGCTTCGGGACCGAGCGCCCGAGGCAGGCCGCCTCTTCGGTCAGCAGCGCAGAGACGTCGCCGGCATCGCCCATTGCGACCGCGACGACGTCCGCGGGAAATAGACCTTGGATTCCATCGTGCATAGTCGCGCAAGCTTATGTCCTGCGCCCTGAGATCCGCCAGATCAATTGCACGGCTATGCTCGGACCGCTGCTAGGACTCGATTTCACCGGATGACCCAGTTTCGAGGCGGCGGGACTCGGTTCCGGCTAATCTAGCGGTCGTGAGCGCACCGGCAACAGAGTCTCGATCCTTCAATCCCGGTCGCACGGCCCTGGGCGCTCGCCTCGGGACCATCGCGGTCGTGCTCACGCTCGAAACGCTGGCCTTGTCGTTCCTCATCCAGCAAACACCGGTGACTGCGGCAACCGGACTCGCGGCGCTCGTCCACGACATCCAACATTGGTTTTTTCGATTTCTGATCGGCTACGCAGTCGCTTGCGTCATTCTGTTTTCACTGGGCCGCCGCGGAAGCCTCGCCTCGATCGGTGTGAGTCATCGGAACGCGCCGATACGCCTCGGCTGGCTGGCCGCGCACCTTCTGTGCCTCGTCCCGTTTGCGCTGCTCTCGAGCTTGCTCTACAGCAATACGACTACTTCGTCGTTCGTCGGACTCGCGATCGGCTGGCACGTGAATGCATTGGTCGCTTTGATCACATTGTTCGCAGCGCTTGCGCCACTACGGGTTTGGGCCCGCGCATTCGGTCGCTCCAGGACGGTCCTGCTCTACGCGGTTGCACCCGCGCTCGGAGCCGTGCTTGCGATTCAATGGAGTCAATCGCTGTGGCACCCCGCCGCCGGATTGACGTTCTGGCTGACCAGCGGGCTGTTGCATCCGTTCCTGCCGAATCTCACTGTGGATGCGGCAACGCTGACGCTAGGTACGAACCGCTTCGCCGTGGCGATCGCCGATGTCTGCTCGGGACTCGAGGGCGTCGGCCTGATGCTCGTATTCACGGCTTCATGGCTGTGGTTCTTTCGGCGCGAATATTATTTCCCGCGCGCGCTGCTGATTATCCCGGCCGCGGCGATCCTGATTTTCTTGCTCAATACCGTGCGCATCGCCGCGTTGCTGCTGATTGGAGACGCCGGCTTCGCGCGCATCGCGGTCGTCGGCTTTCATTCCCAGGCCGGTTGGATCGCATTCAACTTGGCCGCCTTCATCGTTGCGCTCACGGCCAAGCGAAGCGCCTGGCTCAACCGCACGGCCACGGAAAGCCGTGGCGCGATTCCGGCGCACAACCCGACCGCAGCGTACCTGATGCCCTTGCTCGCGATACTGGCGCTTGGGATGCTGGCACATTCGCTCTCGGCTGGTTTTGAATTCCTCTATCCCTTGCGCTTGATCGGTGCCGCAGCCGTGCTTTGGATCTACCGAATTCAGTATCGCTCACTCGCGTGGGGGTTCAGCTGGCGCGGCGCTGCGGTCGGCCTCGCACTGTTTTTGGTTTGGGCCGGTCTCGGCCACTACGTCGCGGTCGCGCAGCCGATGCCCGATGCGCTTGCCGCCGTTTCCGTGCCGGTACGCAGCACGTGGATTGCGTTGCGCGTCCTTGCCACGGTCCTCACGGTGCCGATCGCCGAGGAATTGGCCTATCGTGGCTTTCTGATGCGGCGGTTCGCGTCCCCGGAGTTCGAGTCGCTGCCATTCAGCGCTGTTCGCTGGCCGGCACTCCTGGTCAGTTCGGCCATCTTCGGAGTGACGCACGGTGCGCTCTGGCTGCCGGGAACGCTCGCGGGATTGGCTTTCGGGATGCTGGCGATCCGCACCAACAAGATCGGCGAGGCCGTGCTCGCGCATGCGGTCGCGAATGCCTGCATCGCCGCCGACGTCCTATTCTTCGATCAATGGCAACTATGGTAGAAATGAAGGCTATGAGAGGGCAGGATCCCGCATTCGATAAACGCGCGACGACGCTGTGGGACAGCGTCAGCGACACGGTGAATCGCTCAACCCCTGAGGTATCGCCGACGCTGCACGGTCGCAGGGACGCCGTTGCTCTCTCCGAACTTAACGGCGCCTCGACGCTCGGCGGGCGGCTCGAAGCCTTGCGCGGCCGTTCCATATTGATTGCGACGTATGAACAGCTTGCGACCGCGATCGCACTGATCGAGCTCGACGGCGTTGCACGACGCATGGTGTTGTGCACGCCGGACCTCACGCCTGAACAACTCGCCGCAGTCGCGGCCACCGCCCAGGCGGAGTTCTTGATCAACGATGCAGCGGCTCCGTCACTCGCCTTACCGGATCTCGAGCACGTTAGGGTCACGACGCGTCCCGCGCCGGACCGCAGTCCGCGGCGCGTAACCGAACAGACCCAGTGGATCTTGTTGACTTCGGGTACGACCGGGACGCCGAAGCTCGTCCTACACACACTCGAGAGCCTCGGCGGCACCTTGCCGCGCCATGCGGATTCCTCTTCGCCACTGGTCTGGAGCACGTTCTACGACATCCGCCGTTATGGCGGCCTGCAGATTTATTTGCGCGCCGTGCTTGGCGGTTCATCACTAGTTCTCTCCTCGGCCGAGGAGCCGCCCGCGGAGTTTCTCGCGCGCTGCGGCGCCGCCGGCGTCACCCACATGTCCGGCACACCCTCGCATTGGCGCCGCGCGCTCATGAGCGGCGCCGCGCCGACGCTCAAACCCGACTACGTACGTCTCTCCGGCGAAATCGCCGACCAAACCGTGCTGGATAATCTGCGCAGCGCCTACCCAAATGCGACAATCGGCCATGCGTTCGCATCGACCGAAGCGGGCGTCGCGTTCGACGTCAACGACGGGCTCGCCGGATTTCCGGCCGACTATCTGCGATTAGGGCGCAAGGGCATCGACATGAAGGTCGAAGACGGCACCCTTTGGATCCGTTCCGGGCGCACCGCACAGCGCTATCTAGGCGATGCGCCGGCCTCGCTCGCGAGCGCCGATGGCTTCGTCGACACCGGCGACCTCGTCGAATTGCACGGGGACCGCTATTATTTCCACGGCCGCAAGAGCGGCGTGATCAACGTCGGCGGACTCAAAGTCCATCCCGAGGAGGTCGAATCGGTGTTGAACGCAGATAGCCGCGTACGCATGTCGCTGGTGCGCGCGCGCCGAAATCCGATTACCGGCGCGGTCGTCGTCGCCGACGTCGTGCTCACCGATGACGCCGGCAGTCACATCGACCAGCAAGCGCTCGCCACGGTCAAGAGCGAACTGCTCGACGCCTGTCGCCGGGTGCTAGCGGCGCACAAGGTGCCGAGCCAGTTGCGCTTCGTGCCGTCGCTCGCACTGACCGCCGCGGGCAAGCTGGTGCGCCCCAATGCGTAACGTCATCGTCACCGGCGGCAGCCGCGGCCTAGGTCTTGCAATCACAACCCAGCTCGCGGGCGCGGGCTACCGCGTGATCGCGGTTGCCCGCAAGATCACCGACGAATTGATGGCCGCCCGAGACGCAGCCGCCGCAGCCGGCTTGGGCGCGATTGAATTTCGCGCATTGGACTTATCCGACATCGTCGGAATTGCGCCGTTCGTGCGCGCGCTGCGCGCGGAGGTCGGACCATTCTACGGCCTAGTCAACAATGCGGGATTGGGCACGGGCGGCGTTCTTGCGAACCTGCGCGACGCCGACATCGAGCGCTTGATCCGGCTCAACACGCTCTCGCCGATCGTGCTCGCGAAATACGCCTCCAAGTCGATGATGCTAGAGCGCGCCGGCCGCATCATCAATATTTCGTCGATCGTCGCATCAACAGGCTACAGCGGCCTCTCGGTCTACAGCGCGAGTAAAGCCTCTCTGCTCGGTTTTACATATTCATTGGCACGCGAGCTCGGCCAACTCGGCATCACCGTCAATGCGATCGCGCCGGGCTATATCAACACCGATATGACTGAGGAACTCACCGACACCCAACGCGAGCAAATCGCGCGCCGGAGCGCGCTGAAGCGCATGGCCGACCCGATCGATGTCGCGCGCAGCGTCGAATATCTGATCGGCGAGGCGGGCCGCAACATTACGGGCACGGTTTTGACCGTCGATGCGGGGAATACCGCGTAATATAAGGATGCCTTCGCCGCGAGAGCGAAGCGGGATGTACATTGATGTAGATCTAGTCAAAAAGGTCGATCGCGATTTTTATGACGATCATGGAACGACGCATTCCTACGGGACCAGCCGAACGGTACGACACGGCCGAAGACCTATTGAGCTGGATGCGCGATAGTTTCGAGCGCTACGGGGATATTTACAGCGCCTCGATTTACGGCAATCGCGTTTACGTGATCACGGCTCCGACCTATGTCGAGCACGTGCTGCTCGAAAATTGGCAAAACTATATTCGCAAGGGTTACGCGATCAAGCGCATTTCGATGTTGCTCGGCAACGATCTCATTTCGAGCAACGGTGAATTTTGGATCCGTCAACGGCGCATGATTCAGCCCGCCTTTACGCACAAGGCCGTCGACGCCCAAATCGGCGCGATGATCGCTGCCAATTCCGAACTGCTCGAGCAATGGAAAAATGCGGCGCAGAGCAGCGCGCGTGTCGACGTAACGCGAGACCTGAGCAGGATGGTCCTCAAGGTCGTCTTGACTGCGATCTTCGGCGCGGACTATGCAACGATCGCGCCGCATTTTGAGATCGTTTCGGAGGACTCTCGCGACCTCGAGTTTGCACAAATGTTCACGACCTTGGGAAAGCTCATCATCGAGCTCGCGTCGCGCCGGCGGCGAGACGGGATCGATGCGGCGGATATTCTAGGGTGGATCATGCACGCCCGCGACCGCGAACATGGATTGCCGATGCCCGACCTTCAACTCGCCCGCGAGATCATGACCTTGATCGTTGCCGGTCACGAAACGACTTCGAGTGTGTTGAACTGGACTTGGCATCTGTTGTCGAGGCACCCCGACGTCGATGCACGGCTAGGCGAGGAACTCGCGCGGCTTCCCGTCGACCAGGATCTCACCGTCGATGATCTTGCCAATTTTCCGCTCGCTGGCCGAATCATCGAGGAGGCCATGCGCTTGTATCCGCCGCTGTGGCTCATGACCCGGCGCGCGGTTCACGATGATCAACTTGGCGATTATTTCGTGCCGGCAGGTACGGAAATTTACATCTCCCCCTATTTCGTGCAGCGCAATCCGCGGTACTGGCAGCAACCGGAGCGTTTCGATCCGTACCGGTCCGATGCACCGGATGCCGATGATCGGACCCGGCTGAAACTGTGCCCGTTCGGTGCAGGCCCGCGAAACTGCATCGGCGAATATTTCGCGCGCGTCGAGATGCAAATGCACTTGATCATGATCGCCAAGGAATTGCGCTTGCGCGACGACGATCGGCGTCCTCCAGCCATCGTCGCGGGTTTGAATTTGCTCTCCCGCGATCATTTCGTCATGAGTCCGGAACTCAGAAGTTCTCGAACCTGATGCTAAAGGCGGAGTTTGCCACCGATCAACCCGGCGTGCCGGGCGGCGTCGATCGGTTGATAGGCGCGTGAAAGAGCGTCGTCGACATAGAGCGGGTCGCTGATTTTGGATGGATCGAAACCGGCCAATACGAGATCTTGTTTCTTCGGCTTGAACGTGCCCGTCGCATCGAGCGAGCGCAGCAGCCGCAAGAACACGGGCCGCGCGTAGACCGGCAAACGCTCGACAACGGCGGCGCGAAACGCGACGATATCGAATCCGTCACCAACGACCAATGCGGCCATCCCCGCACGGCCGTCAGTGCCCGGTACTTGAACTCCGTACACGACGCCTTCGAGCACGCCCGGTACGGACGCGAGCGCCGATAGCACTTCGGCCGTCGACACGTTTTCACCCTTCCAGCGATAGGTCTCGCCGACCCGGTCGACGAAGTAGAAGAAACCTTTCTCGTCTCGCCGCATCAGATCGCCGGTCCGATACCAGGCGTCTCCAGACTCGAACACGTTGCGCAGCAGTTTGCGCTCGGTGGCCACGGGATCCGCGTAGCCCTCGAAGCGTCCGCCGCGCTGCCGATCGGCTGCCGGAATCAATCCAACGGCTTCGCCGACTTCATTGACGTCGCAGGCCTCGCACAAACCGGCGGCGTTGCGCAATGGTTCGGCGGTATCGGTGTCGAAGCGCAGCAGCGCGACGGGTAAGCGCGCCGCCAGAAACGGCGGTATCCGGCCGATCGCGCCAGGTTGGCCCTCGCAGTTGTAGAGCGAGAAATTTCCTTCGGTGGACGCGTAGTATTCGAGGATCCGCGGTATCCGAAACCGTGACTGAAACGGCTCCCAGACCTCGGGACGCAGGCCATTGCCGCAGGCAATCCGCAAGCAATGTCGGGTCTCGTCCGGGTGGGGCGGTGCATTGACGAGATAACGGCAGAGCTCACCGATATATTGGAACATCGTCGCTCGCGACTCGGTGACGTCGCGCCAGAAGTCCGAGGCCGAGAATCGCGCGCGAATCTCGACCGCACCGCCGCCGACCAGCGTCGCACCCGTCGCGACGACGCCGCCGACGCTGTGATAAAGCGGCAGGCAATTGTACATGCGGTCGGACGCCTGCGTATCGAGCATACCCGCAAACCAGTGGCTCCATTGCATGAGGCGGTAGTGACTGACTTTGGCCGCCTTGGGGAGGCCGGTCGTGCCGGAGGTGTAGATAAAGAGGGCCGTCGAATCGAGCGTGGGCAACGCACATTCTTGCGGCGGCAATGCCTCACCCGCGAGTGACGCGAGCACGGGTTCCAATCGCGCCATATCCTGCGACGCGTTTCCATAGAACCAACACGTGGCGTTTGCACTCAGACGGTCGCGCACCGCGGCGAGTGTCGCCGCGTGCTCGGCGCCGACGATGATCTGCTTAGGAGCGATGATGTTGATGCAGTGAGCGAGCGCGTCTCCGGCTAGATGAGTGTTGGCGAGTGCAACCGCTACACCGAGCCGCGTGAGCCCGAGCCAGACCGCGAGATATTCCGGACAGTTCGGCATGATCAGGCAGACCACATCGCCGCTCTTCAGGCCTCGCGCGAGACCCCAGCGCGCATACTGGTGGCTGCGCACCGCCAACTCGCGATAGGTCAGCGAAGCCTCGGGCGATACCAGTGCAGGTGCCGCCTCCGACCGCTCCGCCCAGCGCTCGACCAACACCGGCAAGGTCACGTCTGGATTTCGGTCGATCGCGGCCGTGCGCTCCAGGGCCCGCAGCCAGGCTTGGCGCGCGAATTTGCTGTTGGGGTCGGTCGTTTGCATCACAAGTTGCGAACCCTACCACGCCGACCGAGGGCGTTCGCGGTAAACTCCGTCGACTTTTTTCAATCAGGCACCAGGCTCAATGAAACGAGAAACGATCGCAATTCACGGCGGATTCGACTCGGATCCGGCAACCAAGGCCGTCGCGGTGCCGATTTATCAGACGGCCGCCTACTCCTTCGACAGCGCCGAGCACGGCGCGGCGCTGTTCAATCTCGAGGTTGAGGGCTATCGCTACACGCGTATCAGCAACCCGACGACCGCGGTCCTCGAGGAACGCGTGAGTACGCTCGAGGGCGGAGTCGGCGCGCTCAGTGTGGCTTCGGGACAAACGGCGCTCTATTACGCCGCGTTGAACGTCACGGAGATGGGCCGCAACATCATCTCGGTGCCGCAACTCTACGGTACGACCTACACCTTGTTCGCGCACATTTTGCCAAAGCTCGGCGTGCAAGTGAAATTCGCAAAGAGCGATCGCGCCACCGACATGGAAGCGCTGATCGACGAGAATACGCGCGCGATCTTCTGCGAGACTGTCGGCAATCCGGCCGGCAATGTCTGTGACCTCGAAGCCTTCGCAACCGTCGCCCACCGGCATCAGATGCCCTTGATCGTGGATAACACGGTCGCCACGCCGATGCTCGTGCGGCCGGGCGAATACGGGGCCGACATCATCGTGCATTCGCTCACGAAGTTCATGGGCGGCCACGGCACGACGCTCGGCGG
>JBEKSM010000045.1:0-32373 GCA_049517075.1 Steroidobacteraceae bacterium
GCCCGGACCGCTCTTTAACGGAATGACCCGGACGGAATGAACCGACGAATAGGAGTATCGAGGCCTTAAACATAAGTTCGAGCAGGTGACATGATGGCGAGCAACGGAGTTCCGGTAAGCGCATCGGTGGCGAGCATCGTGCAGGGAAGCCAGGTATCGCTGTCGATTCCTATTTCAGCGTCGAGCGGCAAGGTTTTGCCGGGCGGCAGCGGCGCAACATCGCCAGAGACGACTTCAGTCGCCGAGGTGGCGGTTGCGAGTTCAGCGGCTTCACAGTCCGCGCAGGCTGCCGCAAAGGCGCCAGTATCCCCGACGAATCAGTCGAATTTGCAGGCCCTGGTCGCGCAATTGAACAAGTACCTCAACGATTCGGGCCGACCGGACCAATACCGCGTCGACCCACAGTCCGGATCGATGATCCAAGAGATCAATCCGGCCAATGGTGCCGTTATCGCGGAATTCGCCGCAAGTGAATTCCCGGCCTTGGCCCGCAGCGTCGGGGCTTCGGGACTGCTGGTCGACAGCCTGGCCTGAGTTTTTCGCCCGGTGGCGCCGGCGCGGTATCGATACCGCCATCGGCGGCGTGTGCGGCGCTCATTGGTATGTTTCTTGCTTCCATCTGATCAAGACTGTTTAAGTCCCCCGATCAGTTGCCGATAAATCGACGAATCCACCAACGGTACCGAATCCCATGAGTTCCGCTATCTCCTCTTCTACGCCGAGCGCGACGGGTTCCTCGACCTCCGGGTCGGCCGCGGCCAATGCCGTGATCACCTCGACCGGCATCGGCTCAGGGTTGAACATCAGTGCGATCGTTTCGGCATTGACGACCGCCGAGGGTTCGGCGCAACAAACCCAGATCACCGACCAGCAGAACACGCTCAATGCGCAGCTGTCGGCGTTCGGCACATTCAGCAGCGCGCTCTCGACGCTGCAGGCGACGCTCTCGACGCTGGAGAATCCGAACGAGCTCGCAGGCTTCAGTGCAACGGTCGCCGACACCTCGATCGCGTCGGCGACGACGACCTCGCAGGCCGTCGCCGGGCAGTACTCACTGGCCGTGCAAAATCTCGCGACCGCGGCGAGCCTGAGCTCGGCGGCCGTGGCGAGTGCCGCTACGGTCATTGGTACGGGTACCCTGCAGATCTCGGTCGGCGATGCGTCAACGACAGTCACGATCGGTTCGACCAACGATACGCTCGCGGGCATCGCCGCGGCGATCAATTCCGCATCCAATAATCCTGGCGTCAGCGCGAGCGTGCTGTCGACGACGGCCGGTGCGCGGCTCGTGATCTCGGGCACCGAGACCGGTGCATCCAATGCGATCACGGTCGCCGAAACCGACGGCGGCACCGGGCTTTCGTCATTGACCTATAATCCGACGAGCACGACCAATAGCCTCTCGCAGACACAAGCGGCGCTCGACGCGAATTTCACGATCAACGGCTATGCGGCGACCAGCGCTAGCAATGTCGTGAGCTCGGCGATCAGCGGTGTCACATTCACCTTGCTTGCGCCGACGACCGCCGCAAGCGGATCGACGCCGGCGCAGACCACGACGCTCACGATCGCGCCCGACACGACCGCGGCACAGGCCTCGATCGGCACGTTCGTGACCGCGGTCAACGGCGTGCTGTCCAGCATACAAAGCCTCGGCGGCTACAATGCGTCAACGGGCGCAGCAGGGCCGTTGAACGGCAATGCGACGCTCGAGGCATTTCAAAATCAACTCGAGAATATCCTCGACACCGTCGATTCGAACAGCTCGGGCGGTGTCAGCTCGCTCGCCGATCTGGGCATTACCGCGGACGCCAATACCGGCCAATTCGACAGCAATACGACCACGTTGAGCAACGCTTTGAGCGCGGATTTGACCGGTGCCGGCAATTTGCTCGGCGGCACGAACGGCATTGCGACGCAGCTCAACAACCTGTTGACGTCTTACACCGGCCCCGGTGGCCTCTTGTCGACGATCACCCAGGGCCTGCAATCGAGCCTCAGCAACGTTTCCAAGCAGCAGACGGCGCTGAATTCGCAGCTGGCGGCGTATTCCGCGACGCTCACGGCGCAATACAACGCGATGGATACGGCCGTCGCTGCGCTCAAAGAGACCCAGACGTATCTGAACGCCGAATTCAATCCGAGCGCCAACCAGAGCTCGAGCAGCCAGTCGGCCTCGAGTAACCTCAGCAGCGGCACCACGAGTACCTGAGAAGAGCAGTCAGCACCATGCAGTATTCACAAAATCGCGCAGCACAATACCGTTCCGTACGGAGCCACGGCCTGGTCGCCGACGCAAGCCCGACGCGGCTCGTGCAAATCGTTTATGAGCAGATATTGGCCGAGCTCGCGGCGGCGCAGGGGCGCATGGAGCGCATCAAGAACCATTTGCCGCTGCACGAGGTCGTCGCGAAATGCGCGGCGATGGGCAAGGCGATTCGCCTCGTCGGCCACCTCGATGCCACGCTGAATATGGAGCAGGGCGGCGAAATTGCGGTAAATTTGCGTAGACTCTACCTGTATATGATGGAGCGTCTCACCTATGCCAACGCCCACAACGATAAAGCGGTCGTGGCCGAGGTCGTCCAGTTGATACGCAAGATCAAAAGCGGCTGGGATCAAATCGTTGCGGATTCGCGGTGACCCGTACCGAAGCCCGCGAGGCATTGCAACGCGCGCTGCAGGTCTCGCGCGAGTTGGCGGCGATCGCCGATAGCGGTCAGATCGAGGCGGCGATTCGGCTCGATGCCGATCGACTCGAATTGCTCAAGGCGGTTCGCGCTGCATTGCCGACGACCGACGCTCAAGAGCGCGGTCTGCTCGATGAGATCTACGCATTGAATGCTCAGGCGATGGGCTCGCTGCAGCACCGACAGCGGGCCATGGCCCGTGATATGGACATGATGGCAGTCGGACGGCGCGCGATGCGGGCCTACTCGGCGACCGGCCTGCGGCGCTAGGCCATGGCCGACAAGTTCTTCGGCGACGGATTGGTGTTCGAGGACACCCTGCCGCTGGCGTGGACGCCGGGTCCGCTCGTCGAGGGCAGCGAATTGGCGCGTTTGAACGCGGACAATCATCAGTTGCTCGGCGCCGTCTATTCGCTGGAGGAGGCGCGCGTCACCGAGGCGCTCAAGGACGAATCGCCCGCATTGCTGCACGAGCTGCAGCGCCTGGAGTTCAAGCTCAACATCCTGCTGCGGCTCACGGCTGAAATGTCGCTGCGCCACAGTGCGCTGCCCCAACCTCGCAAGATCCGCTTGGCCGCGCGCGGCCTCGAGTGGCTCGGTGCCGACGCGCCGGCGGTCGGCACGAGCGGCTTACTGCACCTCTACATCAATCCGGCCGTACCCCAACCGCTCAAGCTGACCTGCGCGGTCGTGAGCGAGCGCCAAGTGGATTCAGCGCGCGCGGCGCAGTTGCGTTTTCACGGTGTCAGTGAGCTTGTCGTGGAACTGATCGACAAATTTATCTTCCGGCATCATCGCAGATTGATAGCTGGTTCTCGTCACGCGCCGAACTAGCCCGCAGAGCAAAACACCGCAGGTCTTTTTGAGGGATGTCCCTACACGTTATAGGGGTGTTTGCCAACTCCTTTTCTCTCAAGTTCTTCAGTTAGTATGAAACCCGAAGTGACATTGAGTGAGCAATGTCAACGGGTTAGACATAATGCTTAAGACACGACTGGAGATAATGAGTACTCCGTCACACTTTTCGCCGGGAAGGAGTCCCTGATAGTGGTTGAGACCAAAGTTTTGGTGATCGAGCCCACAGATTCGCATGCGCGAGTGCTGGAAACGGCTCTGCGATTCTTGAACATCGAGCCTATCGCGATTCACACGCTCGCACAGATCGGTGTTGCGCTGCGCGGGACATCGCAGGATTGGCTCGCGGTGATCGTCGGCGAAGAATTCATCACGGCGCATGGCGCGGCCTTCGTGCAAGAACTGCGTGCGCTGCAGCAGCGGCCGGCAATCATCCACGTGAGCGCCGACGGCCTGCCGAAGATCGCCGAAACCAGTGTCGATTTGTGTTGGTTCCATCTCGAAGCGCCCGTCAAACAGCGGCGCCTGTCGGCACTGCTCGCGCAACTGCGCACGCTGCGCGGCGAACAGAGTGCGCTGCAGCCGGCGCAGCGCTACCGTCCGAGCGGCACCTCGCGTGCGATGCGCGACGTCCATCGGCTCATTGAACAAGTAGCGCCTTTCGATTCCAACGTATTGCTGCTCGGCGAGTCGGGAACCGGAAAAGAAATGGCGGCGCGCCATATCCACGAGCTGTCCGGGCGCGCCGACCAACCCTTCGTGCCGGTCAATTGCGGCGCGATCCCGGCCGACCTGCTCGAAAGCGAGCTCTTCGGTCACGAAAAGGGCGCATTTACCGGTGCGCTCTCGACGCGGCTCGGCCGCTTCGAATTCGCCGAGGGCGGCACGTTGTTTCTCGACGAAATCGGCGACATGTCTTTGCAGATGCAGGTCAAGCTGCTGCGCGTGTTGCAAGAACGCAGCTTCGAACGCGTGGGCAGCAATCGGACGATTCGCTGCGACGTGCGCATCATCGCGGCGACGCATCGCGACCTCGAGGCGGCAATCGGTGACGGTCAATTCCGCGAGGACTTGTATTATCGGCTCAATGTCTTCCCGCTGCAGATGCCGCCGCTGCGCGAGCGAATCGAGGACTTGCCGGTGCTCATCGAATTCTTGATCGACCGCCAGACCCAGGTCGCCGGCCGGCGCATCCGGCTTGCGCCCGACGCGCTCGATTGCTTGGCGCGCAATCCCTGGCCAGGCAACGTCCGCGAGCTCGCCAATTTGCTGGAACGGCTCGCGATTCTGTTCCCTGGCATGACCGTCTCGGCCGACGATCTGCCGGCGCGTTATCGCGGCAACCAGGCTCCGGGCTGGGCGGGCGGCACGATGCGCATCGTAGCCGACCGCGCGGCCCTGAATCGCGAAGCCGCCAACGGCGCAGTGGTAAACGCCGACGAAGATCTCGACGCCGTCACGAGTGTCGATGGCGAAAGAGGTGTCGATTATTCGCAGGACAATGCGCTGCCGAGCGGTGGTCTCGATTTGAAGGACCACCTCAATGCGATCGAGCTCGGGCTGATCCGTCAGGCTTTGGAGGAGGCCGACGGGACCGTCGCCGAAGCGGCTCGTCTTTTGCGGATGCGCCGCACGACGCTCGTGGAAAAGTTGCGCAAATACCGATTGAGCGCCTGACGATTTGCTGGCGCTCGCGCGCCGAACTGTGATGCCGTCGACAAGCGATGCCCGATCGTCATCCGAAGACCCCCGCCGAGAATTTGACGGTGCCCCGCGGGGCAGGGCTCGACCTTCGATAACTACATGAATTGTAAGCCCAAGATCCAGAAGGCACGGAAATTGCTCTCCTCCTAGGCTATGCAGACCACCGAACACGATTCGATCACCAGCAGCCGCTCGGAATTGCAAGCCGCATTTCTGGCATTCGGCTCCGTCTCGGAACATCTATCGGAAGCTTTCGATTCCTTGCGCGGCGAAGTCGTGCAATTGCGCGCGCAACTCGACGAGGCGCATGCCGGCAACGAGCACCTGGCGGCTCGGCTCTCGGCGCTGCTCAACGCGCTGCCGGGCGGAGTGCTGGTACTCGATGAACGCGGCTGCATCCAGGAATGCAATCCCGCCGCACGCGAGCTGTTCGGCGAGCCGCTGCTCGGCTTGAGCTTCGGCACGGTATTCGCGCGCGCGGCGGTCGACGCGACACGCGTGCACGAACATATCGAATTGCGCAGCGGCCGCTTCGTCAACATCGCGCGCCGGGAATTGAGCGGCGGCGGCGAAGTCGTGCTGATCGCCGATGTGACCGAATCGCATCTGATGCAGGCATTTCTCGCTCGTCAGCAACGCCTGCTGACCATGGGCGAACTCGCCGCCGGCCTCGCGCATCAAATTCGCACGCCGCTCGCGACCGCGATGCTCTATGCCTCGCAAATGAGCCTTCCTGGCCGCAAGTCAGGTGATCTCGCGCGCTGTGCGGAGAAGACCGCCGACAGCCTCAAGCAGCTCGACAAACTGGTCACGGAAATGCTCGCATTCGCGCGCGGCGGCGTCGCGCGCGAGCCGGTCAGCGTCAGTGCCGTGCTCGAACAAGTCGCGCAATGGCTGCGTCCCGCGCTGCGCGCCGGAGTACGCTTGACGATCCGCACCGACGCGCCGGAGTTGACGGTGCGCGCCAATGCATCTTCCTTGGTTTCCGCCGTGCTGAATCTCGCGACGAACGCGCTGCAGTCGGCGGTCGCCGATTTGAATCTGGAGCTGCTTGCACGGCGTGCGGGCAAGGATCGCGCTCAAATCGTCGTCAGCGACAATGGTCCGGGCGTGCCGCCGCAGCTGCGCGAAAGAATATTCGAGCCCTTCTTCACGACCAGGGCGCGCGGCAACGGTATCGGCCTCGCAATCGTCAAATCCGTCGTCGAGGCGCATCAGGGCAGCATCCGGCTCGCCGAATCGCGCCAAGGCGCAACGTTCATCATTGATTTACCTGCAGAGGAATGCACATGACCCAGAGTTGCGATCCGGTTCTGGTCGTCGAAGACGACGTCGCGCTGCGTGAAGCGCTCGTGGACACCTTGCGCGCCGCGGGAATCGCGGCGGTGGCCGAGGCCGATGCGGCAGGGGCGCTGCGCCGCTTGGAGACCGAGACGGTCGCGCTGGTCATTTCAGACGTACAAATGCCGGGCCCCGACGGCCATCAACTGCTCTCGATGATCAAGCGCAAATTCCCGGAACTGCCCGTCGTCTTGATGACGGCTTACGGCACGGTCGCGAAAGCGGTTGCAGCAATGCGCGACGGCGCGACCGACTACATCGTCAAGCCGTTCGAGGCCAAGGTGCTGATCGACATGGCCCAATGCCGGCTCGCGAATCGCTTGATCCCCAATGAAATGATCGCCGTCGATCCGGAGTCGAGGCGCCTCGTGGCGCTCGCCCAGCGCATCGCGGAAACCGATGCGACGCTGCTGATCACGGGCGAGAGCGGCACCGGCAAGGAAGTCTACGCGCGCTTCATTCGTGACAACTCGGCGCGCTCCGACAAACCCTTCATTGCAATCAATTGCGCGGCAATTCCTGAGAATATGCTCGAAGCCACCTTGTTCGGCTATGAAAAGGGCGCCTTCACGGGCGCGCTGAGCGCGCATCCGGGTAAATTCGAGCAAGCCCAGGGCGGCACGCTGCTGCTCGACGAAATTTCGGAGATGAATCTCGGCTTGCAGGCGAAGATCCTGCGCGTCTTGCAGGAGCGCGAAGTCGAGCGCCTCGGCGGCACGCGCACGATCAGCCTCGATGTGCGCGTGATTGCGACCTCGAATCGCGATTTGCCCGCCGAGGCGCGCGCCGCGCGTTTTCGCGCCGACCTCTACTACCGGCTCAATGTCATGTCGTTGCGCCTGCCCGCTCTGCGCGAGCGCCGCGGCGACATCCTGCCGCTCGCACGGCGCGCCCTGAAGGCCTGCGCGCGCGGCACCGATGCACCGCTCGTGCTGTCGCGTGAGGCTGAACAGGCGCTGCTGCGCTACGACTGGCCGGGCAACGCACGCGAATTGAACAACATCGTGCAACGCGCCGCGTGGCTCGCATCGGGCGGCGAGATCGGTGCCGCGGCGCTGGAGATCGGCGGCGAGCAGAGCTGCGGCCATGTGATCCGCGCGGACGGTGCGGCTTCGGCCGCCGGCGCGGAGCAGGCGCGAGTCGACCAGAACGATGCGGGCCTCGACCACGATCTGAAAGAGCGCGAGCGTGAATTGATACTCGCGACGCTGCGCGTGACCGCGGGCAGCCGCAAGCTGGCCGCGGAGCGCCTCGGCATCAGCCCGCGTACGCTGCGCCACAAGTTGCAGCAGCTCAAGGCCTCCGGCGTCAGCGTGCCGGGATCGCACGAACCGCAATTGCTGAGCGCCTGAACAATGAGCAGCGTGCAGATCTCACAAGTCTTGGCGGAAATGCGCGCGCTGCAGGCGCGCGCGAGCGGCGTTCAAGCGGAGGCCCCGCAGTCGGCCGGTGAACCATCCGAATTTGCGAACATGATGAAGGGTCAGGTCGACAGCGTCGCGAGGATGCAGAACAGCGCGCAGGCTCTCGCGAATTCCTATGAGGCCGGCGACAAGAGCGTGGACCTCACCAAGGTCATGCTCGAAGTGCAGAAAGCAGGCCTCGCATTCCACGCGATGACCGAGGTCAGAAACAAGCTGATCGATGCGTACACGCAAGTCATGAACATGTCGGTCTGATTGAAGGCAAGAGGCACTACGCATGGCTGAAATCGTCGCAACTGCGCCCAAAGGCATACTCGATACCATTCCCGGCCTCAAGCAAGTGGCATTGCTGACCGGCGTCGCGGCGGCCGTAGCCGCGGCGATTTGGCTCGTGCTGTGGTCTCAGGGCCAGAACTATACGGTGCTGTACGGACAGCTGTCGGATCGCGAAAGCGGCCAGGTCATGGACGCGCTGACGGCGGCCGGCATCGAGTTCAAATTGAACCCCTCGGGCGCCGTGCTGGTGCCGGATTCCAAAGTGCAGGAGGCGCGCATCCGGCTCGCGAGCCAAGGACTGCCGCAAAGCGATGCGATGGGCATCGAGATGATCCAAAAGGAATCGTCGATCGGCACGAGCTCGATGATGGAAAATGCGCGCTACCAGTCGGTGCTCGAGACGGAGCTCGCCCGCACGATCATCAAGGTCCAGGGCGTGCAGACCGCGCGCGTGCACCTCGCATTGCCGAAGCCTTCCGTTTTCTTGCGCGACTCTCACAAGGCAACCGCCTCGGTGATGTTGCAGCTCTATCCGGGGCGCCGGCTGGAACCGGGCCAGGTGGCGGCAATCGTGCACTTGGTGGCCTCGAGCGTGCCGGAACTCGCCGCGACCGACGTGACGCTCGTCGATCAGGCCGGCACCCTGCTCAACTCATCCGATAACGATTCCGAAACCGCGGTGAGCACCCGGCAGTTCGAATACACGCGCAAGCTCGAGGAAAGCTACCAAAAGCGCATCGTCGAATTGCTCGAGCCGATCGTCGGCGTGGGCCGCGTGCGTGCAACCGTCACTGCGGATCTCGATTTTACGGTGACCGAAGAGACTCGCGAGAATTACGATCCGAAAAACACCGCCGTGCGCAGCGAGCAGACCGCGAGCGACACGCACAAGGCGGGAGACGGCGGCGCCGAAGGCATACCGGGCGCTCTCAGCAACCAGCCACCGGGCACCGCCGGCGCCCCCGCAATACCCGGCGCGCCGGGCACGGCTCAATCGACGGCCGCGAACAATGCACCGACCTCTAGCTCCTCGCGCGCGACCCGCAACTTTGAGATCGACCGCACCCTGCAGTACGTCAAGCAGCCGATCGGCACGCTCAAGCGCCTCAGTATCGGTGTCGTGCTCGACAACTGGCAGAAGTTCGACGACAAAGGCAAGGTCACGACCGAGCCGATGAGTGATGCCGACATCAAGCGCTTCAACGATCTCGTGCGCGAGTCGATCGGTCTCAAAGACGATCGCGGCGATCAGCTGAATGTGATGAATCAGGCCTTCAAGACCGACGCACCCTTGCCGCCGGTCGAAGCGCTGCCGATTTGGCAACAGCCCTGGGTAGCGCAACTCGCGAAGCAGGGCGTCGGCGCGCTGCTGGTGCTGGTCGTCGCATTCTTGGTGCTCAGGCCGCTGATGAAGTCCTTGACCAAGACCGCGCCGATGTACGCCGACATCTCCGCGGCCGGCGATTTGGCCGGCGACAAAGTCACGTTGTCGGCCAAGGGCGAGAAGGATCAGATCAAACTTGCGCCGAGCTTCGAGCAGCAGGTCGCGGCCGCCCGTTCGCTCGTGATCCAGGATCCTAAGCGCGCCGCGCAAGTCGTCCGAGATTGGGTTGCCGCCGATGGCTAATAAGCCGGACGGCCTGGCCGGTACGCAGCGCGCCGCTATTTTGCTGATGAGCCTCGGCGAGCAGGACGCTGCAAATCTGCTCAAACAGCTCGACGCCACCGACGTGCAGAAGTTGGGGCTGGCGATGGCCGAATTGCAGGAGGTCTCGCGCGACCAGATGACCTCGGTCCTGCAGAATTTCATCGGCGTGGCCGACGGCAAGGCCGATATTGCGTCGTCCTCGATCGACTACGTGCGGCGCGTTCTGACCCAGGCGGTCGGCAAGCAAAAGGCCGATCTGCTGCTCGACCGTATCTCCACCGGTCAACCCGGCCAAGGCATCGAGGCGCTCAAGTGGATGGAGGCGAAGGCGGTCGCGCAAATCATCAGCGCGGAGCATCCGCAGATTGCGGCGCTCGTGCTCTCGTATTTGGAGCCCGAACAAGGCGCGGGCATTCTGGCGCTGCTGTCCGATGAGATGCGTACCGAAGTCCTGATGCGCATTGCCTCGCTCAACGAAGTGCCGCAGTCCGCGATCAACGAGCTCGATCATCTCGTCGAAAAGCAGGCAAATGTGCCGGCACCGGCCGCACTACGCCAGATCGGCGGACCGAAGACGGTCGCGGGCCTGCTCAATGCGATGAAGAAAGACAAGAGCGGCGAAGAGCTCGGGAAGATCGAGCAGGCCGACGGCGAGATGCATCAGAAGATCAAGGACCTGCTGTTCGTATTCGACAACCTGCTCGAGATCGACGACCGCGGTATTCAGGCGGTTTTGCGCGACGTGGGATCCGACGTGCTCGCTCTGGCGCTGCGCGGCGCCGAGCCGGACGTTCAGGACAAGATCATGCGCAACATGTCGAAGCGGGCCGCGGAAATTCTCCGCGACGACATGGAGGCGCGCGGTCCGGTGAAGCTCGCCGAAGTCGAGGCGGCGCAAAAGGAGGTCGTCACGATCGCGCAGCGCCTCGCCGAAGAGGGCACGATCAACCTAGGCGGCAAGGATGCCGGCGACTATGTCTAAATTCGAAATCTGGGCCCCGCCCGACATGGGCTCGGTGGGAACCGCGACAATGCCGACCGTCGGCGGGCTCGCGGATCTGCAGGCCGAAGCCTACAAAGAAGCGTTCGAGCAGGGCCTCGCCGAGGGACGCGAAGCCGGCCACAAGGAAGCGCGTGCCCAGGTCGAGCGCCTGGCCGGCATGTTCTTCGATCTCGCGAAGCCCTTCGAAGTGCTCGACCAGGAAGTCGAGCGGGAGTTGCTGACGCTCGCGATGGCGCTCGCGCGGCAGATCGTCCGGCGTGAACTGAAGACCGATCCGACGCAAATCATCGGCATCATTCGCGAGGCGATGGGGGCATTGCCGGTCGCGGCGCGCGAGGTTCGCGTGCATTTGCATCCTGAAGACGCGGCTGTGGTGCGCCAACATCTGGCGCCCACCGAGAGCGAGCGAGCCTGGGCCATCGTCGAGGACCCGGTGATGGCGCGCGGCGGCTGCCAAGTCACGACCGCGACCTCGCGCATCGACGCACGCCTCGAGACACGGCTAGGCGCGATCCTGAGCGAATTGCTCGGCACCGAACGCGAGCTCGGCGGCGGGCGCGGCGGGAAGCCGCCATGAGTGAGGCGCTCTCGAACCGGCCGCGGCCCAAACAGTGGGCGAAAATGCTCGGACAAGCGCGTGAGCGCATGGCCAACGCGGGCTCGATCGTCGTCGAGGGAACCTTGAATCGCATGGTCGGCATGACGCTCGAGGCGATCGGCTGCGAGGCTGCCGTCGGCGGCCGCTGTCTCGTCGACACGGCCGAAGGCAAACAGGTTGAAGCCGAAGTCGTCGGTTTCTCGGGCGACAAACTGTTCTTGATGCCGACCGGCGATATCCGCGGGCTCATGCCCGGCGCGCGCGTCGTGCCGATCAACAGCGTTTCGGCGATACCGGTGGGCGACGGGTTGCTCGGCAGGGTGCTCGACGGCGCGGGGCGACCGCTCGACGGACTCGGCGAACTGCGCTGCACGGAACGATCGACGTTGTCGGCCGAGCCGATGAATCCGCTGATGCGCCGTGCGATTCGCGATCCGCTCGACGTCGGCGTGCGCTCGATCAACGCGCTGCTCACGGTTGGCGGCGGCCAGCGCATCGGATTGTTCGCGGGCTCCGGCGTCGGAAAATCGGTGTTGCTGGGCATGATGACGCGCTACACCAAGGCAGACGTCACCGTGGTCGGGTTGATCGGCGAGCGCGGCCGTGAAGTCCAGGATTTCGTGAGCAATACGCTGGGGCCGGATGGCATGCGCCGCGCGGTCGTGGTCGCGACCCCGGCCGACACTCCGCCGCTGATGCGTCTGCACGGCGCGTGGCTCGCGACCGCGATCGCAGAGTATTTTCGCGACCGTGGACTCAAAGTGCTGTTGCTGCTCGATTCTCTGACTCGCTTCGCACAGGCACAGCGCGAAATCGCTTTGGCAATCGGCGAACCGCCCGCGACCAAGGGCTACCCGCCGTCGGTGTTCGCGCGCCTGCCGCAATTGGTCGAACGAGCAGGCAACAGCGACCGCGGCATCGGGTCGATCACCGCCTTTTACACCGTGCTCGTCGAGGGCGACGACCAGAACGATCCGATCGCGGACGCGGCCCGCGCGATCCTCGACGGCCACATCGTGCTGTCGCGGCGATTGGCCGAGGCCGGCTTGTATCCTGCGATCGACATCGAGGCATCGATCAGCCGCGCCATGCACCAAATTTCAACCCGCGACCAGCTCGATTTAGCCATGAGGTTCAAACAAGTGTATTCAGTCTATCAACAGAACCGCGACCTGATCACGGTCGGCGCCTATCGACGCGGGTCCGATCCGCGCGTCGATCAGGCGATCGAACAATGGCCCAAGATATTGGAGTTTCTGCGCCAGGACATGTACGAGCCGGTCGGCTTCGAGCGAAGCTATGCGGACCTGCATCGGCTCGTAACGCACTTCGCGGCGCCGAGCGCGCCGGCGGCACCGGCGGCGCGGTGAGGCCATGACCCATCGAAGATCGAAGCGGTTCGAACCGATCCAGGAAATTGCCGAGAATTCCGCGCAGGAACTGAGCCGTGCGATGGCCGACGCCGGACGCAAGGTGGCCGACCTGGAGCGGCAACACGAGCAGCTCAAGACCTATCGAGACGAATACATCCGCAAGTCGACGCATTCCGGCGCGATGGACGCCGTGCGCATGCAGAACTATCGCGCGTTCCTCGATCGATTGACCGATGTCTTGCGTCAGCACGTGCAGAGACTCGGCGTCGCACGCGCCGAATATGAATCGCGGCGCGCCCAATGGAGCGAGAAGCGCATCGAGGCTGAGTCTTTGGGTCGCGCGGTGCAGCGCTTTCGAATCGAGGAACAGCAAGCGGCCGATCGGCGCGAACAGCGCGAGGGCGATGAATCGGCGCTGCGTCTGTCGTTGGCGGCAACGAACTCTGGGGAGAAACCTTAAGATCGCGGTTGGCATGCGGATTGCAAATACTGGGTATGAACGCAACGCAACCGGTCTTGCAAGTCACGATCCCGAACCAGCCTCTCGCCGCGGCCGGGCCCTCATCGAGCGCAATCGGCACATCGGGAGCGAAATCGCGCGATTTCGCCTCCGCTTTGACCGTGGCGGCCAAGGCCGCCGACCACAAGGCGGCAACCGCGAATTCTGCGCCGCCGACACCGGTCGGCCACGCGCTGCCGACACCCGGCAATCCGCTGCCGCCTTTGCCGCCCGCGACCCCCAAGCCGGAACCGCTCGTTGCCTCGGGAGCGGCGAACCCGGCCAATGCGGCGACCACGGTCGAGCTTGCGACGGCTGCTGCGGCGGCTGCCGCCACAGCGGCTGCGACGGCAGCCAATGCGTCTGCGGCCGGCGCCGTGAATTCCCAGGCGAGCGCGAATGCGACGGCCGCTCAGGCACTGCTCGCGAGTGGGCCTGCGCGCACCGGACAAGCGCCGCTCACCGCCGGCGCCGCCGATGGGCGTACTGAACTCGGTGCGACCACGAATGCCGACGGCGGGACCGCCGTAGCACTGGCCGCGGACAGCCAAGTCTCGTCGACTCTCGCCGACCCAACGGGCGCGATCGATGCGTCGAGCCGGCCGGCGGCGGCAGCCTTGCTCGCGACCGCAAATGGCGGCGCATCCAGGTCGGCGGGCAGCACCGCCAAGCCGCCGTCGAGCGAAGCAGTGAGCGCTTCCGATCTGATCGCTCGAGACGGCGGCGAGCCGGCACCGCAGGCGGTCCGGCCGACGATCGCTGCATCCAACGGACGGGTCCGTGCGAGCGGATCCGCCGGCGATGCCGCTGCGCCAGCCGATCCAACGAGCCGCGGCGCCGGTGCGGCGCCGACGCCTTCGAGCGCTGCGAGCGGCGATCCGTCTTTGAATGCCTTGTCACTGAGTTTTGGCGCGCAAATCCAAGCCGACGGTGCCGAGTCCAGCGCAGGCGCATCCGGATCCAACAGCTCGAACGCATCGGGCAAAACCAGCGCGGTAACCGCGGCGGGCGCTCTGTTTGCGTCGGGCACGGACTCTACGGCCGCCGCGGCTGGTGCGGCCGCCAACGCCAACGCCAACGCCGCCGTCACGCCGGCTGCCGCGGGCGTCTTCGCCGCGGCGCTTGGCGCCGCCGACAAGCGCAGCCGCGACGGCGGCATCGATGCGCTCAACGGTCCCGCCGCTTCCGGCGGTTCCGCCGCCGCCTCGGACCCGAGCGCGGCCGACGGCAGCGCCGCGGCCCTGCAGGCAAACGCCAATGCGCCGACCCCCGCGGTCAGCGACACCGGGACCGCGGGTCTCGCGAAGATCGACGCGGGTATCAATACGCCCGAGTTTTCCCAGGCGCTCGCCGATCGCGTCTCCTGGATGGCCGGTAACAATCTCAACGGCGCGACGCTGCAAGTCACTCCGCCGCAGCTCGGGCCGATCGAACTGCGCGTCTCGGTCGAAAATGGCCATGCACAGGTCTGGCTCAGCGCGCATAGCCCAGCCACGTTGGACGCACTGCAGTCGAGTACGCCGAAGCTCAAAGAGATGTTGAATTCGCAAGGCTTCGCCCAGGTCAGCGTCGACGTCTCGCAACGCTCGTTCCAGGATCGCTCCGCCTATCCGCAGAACACCCCGTGGACGCCGCCATCGGAAAATGAGGCGGCGGCGAGCACGGCCGTTGTCGGTGCGAGCGCCTCGCCGCGGGCCGCGCTCGGCGTCGTGGACGCCTATGCTTGAGGCGCGATCGGCTCGCGATCAGGCCAAACCGCCGCTGATCGATATGACCTGTCCGGTGATGTAGCCGGATTCCTCGGACGCGAGAAACGCAACCAGACTCGCGACTTCCTGTGCGGAGCCGGCGCGTTTCATCGGGACGAGTTCCGCGATGCGCGCCGCATCGAACGCCGGACTCGTCATGCCGCTGGAAACGATTCCTGGTGCGACTGCATTGACCGTGATGCCGCGGCTCGCAACCTCGAGACTCAAGGCTTTCGTGGCCGCATTGAGCGCGCCCTTCGCGGCCGCGTAATTGACCTGGCCGCGATTACCGATCAGCGCGGCGACCGACGACATGTTGATGACCCGGCCCCATCGCGTTCTGATCATCGGCAGCAGCAGCGGCTGCGTTACGTGATAGAAGCCGTTGACCGATACGTCGATCACGCGATGCCATTGGGACGCGCTCATGCCGGGAAATGCGGCGTCGTCGTGTACGCCGGCATTGTTGACGAGAATCTGTATCGCGCCCAGCTCGACGATTGCCTCGAGAGCCTCGCGCGTCGACGCCTCTGCGGTGACGTCGAAGCTGATCGCCTGCGCGCTGCCGCCGGCCGCGACGATCTCGGCGGCAAGCGCCTCTGCGGCAGCCGCACCGCGGTTTGCGTGGACGTAGACATAATGGCCGGCCGCGCCGAGCCTGCGACAAATCGCCGAGCCGATTGCGCCGCTGCCTCCGGTCACGAGCGCGCGCTTGACTGTCTCGTTCATGCATTCACCGCCGTGGAGTTCGGAAAGGCGATAGTAGCGCGTCCGCTCAGCAAAACGGCGCCGTCGATTTGATCCGCGAGAACCCGAAATTCGTAAACCACCAAATCCTCGCTGCCGGCGACACGCGTGGCCTCGCAGATCAAGTCGCCGCCGATGTCGTCGAGCCGCGCGACATCGAGCCGCACGCCTCGCACGCTAGCGAGAAGCCCCGTTCGCGCAGTTGTTGCCTCGGGGCCCGCGACCAGCGCGCCATGGACCGCCATCGCCTGCGCCGCATACTCGATGCCGCAGGCTGCGCCGAGCCGTCCATGAGCGCGCAGCGGATGATCGGCGCGGCGGTGGGTGCCGCTTCGGCAGCGGATCCGCTGCGCATCCCAATCGAGCACCTCGTCGAGCAGGCACATGCGGCCGCGATGTGGGATTCGCGCTTCGATCCAGGCGCGCGCTAGTCGCACGGGGTCACCTCGACCGCGAGCCGCGTGTCATCGAGATAATCGATCGTGATGCGTGCGGCTTCGCGCAGCGCGAGCCGCCGCATCAGCGTGAGGCCGCGCGCCGCCGGAATCGAGACCCGCAGCGCCTCGAGTTGCGGATCGAGCAGCGTCTCCGACGGATCCTTGCTGAGGCTGACCGCGATCCGGGCTGTCGCCCGCGCGCGCCGCTCCGGCGCGAGCACCAGTGCGATTCCGAACGCGTCCGGGATCGGGCGTTTCGCATGCAAGGGCTCTGGATATTCCGAATCGTAGGCAACGAGCAGCACCGACTCGCGGTTGACGCAGACCTGTGCGACGGCCTCCAACAGGCCGGCGCCGAAGCTTGCATCGAACGCGCAGAGCACATTCGATGCGCACATCGCGCCGGTCGCAATGCTCCAATAGCCGGCCGCGGCGTTGTGTACCGAGTTGGAGAATCGCGTCGGCGAGATCTCGCGGTCCGCACCGGCGAGCGCCTCGCAGATCTCGTGACAATTGTGTCCATCGCCGCCCGACGACGAGAACACGCTGGGCAGCGTCGCCGGATCGGCGCCCGCCTGTCGTGTCGCCTCGAGCGCGATTGCGATCGCGAGTTTCACGACGCGGCCCGTGCGGCGGCGCTCCGCGGCCGGCAATAGCGCGGGCGCCGCCAGCACGGTCGCCGCGCACGCGTAGTCGCGGCTGCGCGTGAGCACCGAGGCCGCGCTGGGCCAGTCCTGCAGTCCCGGAC
The DNA here is from genome assembly GCA_049517075.1 of Steroidobacteraceae bacterium. GTDB lineage: Bacteria > Pseudomonadota > Gammaproteobacteria > Steroidobacterales > Steroidobacteraceae > Bog-1198. Next base: position 17,092 of record JBEKSM010000045.1, read on the forward strand.
CTAGAATTCCGATGCCCTCGACGAATGCCGACAAGCTCATCCGGCGCGTCCCAAGATCAGGCTGCAATTAGCGCCGCCGAAGCCGAAGGAATTGCTGAGCACGACCGCGAGGGGAAAGCTCCGATTTTCCTTCAGGTAGTGTGCGGTCAGCAGCGGGTCGACATGGTTCGTATTGATGCCTCCCGGCATAAACTGGTTCTGCAGCGCGAGCGCGCCGATGACCGCTTCGAGCGCGCCCGCTGCACCGAGCGTGTGCCCGGTCGCTCCCTTGGTCGAGCTGCAGCACGTCGTCGCTCCGAATACGCTGGTGACCGCCTGACTCTCGGCGCGGTCGTTGCTCGGCGTGGCGGTGCCGTGAAGATTGATGTAGTCGATCTGCTCGGCATCCAACTTCGCCTCGGCGAGCGCGGCACGCATCGCGATGCGCGCGCCCAGGCCTTCCGGGTGCGGCGCCGACATGTGATGAGCGTCGTTCGACTCGCCGATTCCGAGCAGCAAGACGTCGTCGTCGTTGCGAGCTCCTTCTGCGCGCTCGAGCAGCGCAAAAGCCGCGGCCTCGCCGATCGATATACCGTCGCGTGTCGCGTCGAACGGGCGGCATGGTGCCGACGAGGTTAGCTGCAGGGAGTGAAAACCATAAAGCGTCGTGAGACACAGCGAATCGACGCCGCCGACGACGGCTGCGTCGATCAGGCCTGCGTCCATGAGTCGGCGAGCGGAGGCGAATACCTTGGCGCTCGAGGCGCAGGCGCAGGAGATCGCGGTGGCGGGTCCCTCGAGCATCAGACGGCGGCGCACGAAGTCGACGACCGAGAACGAATTCTGTGTCGCACCGTAATCGAAGTCGTCGGGCAGTGCGCCGCCGTTCGCGCGCCGGTGTCGATAGGCCAATTCGGCCTGCAGGATCCCCGAGGTGCTCGTGCCGAGGATCACACCGATGCGGCCGCGTCCCCACCGGCCGGCGGCCTCATCGACGGCCTCGATGAAACCGTCCTGCCGGAGCCCGAGTTCGGCGAGCCGGTTGTTGCGGCAATCATAGCGGCGTAGCGCCGTCGGCAACGCCTGGGCATCGACGCCTGCGACCTCGCCCACGAACGTGTCGAGCCGTACGGTTTCAAACGCGCAGGAGCGCAGGCCGCCGTGTTGTCCGTGCAGTGATTCGAGCGTCTGCGCGAGTCCGCGCCCGATGCAGCTGGTGGCCGTGAACGCCTTGAGCAGTAGCTGAGTCATCGGCGCGTCATTCCAGAGCGGCGCGCAGCGTCGTAGGCTGCAGGCGCCGTTCAGCGAGCGCATCGAGCAGGCGCGGCAGCACCTCGAGAATCACAGGTTCTCCGCCGCGCAGCCTCGCAGCGTTGCCGTCATGAAGCAGCAGGATGTCGCCGCCGCGCAGCGCACGCGTAAGCCGTCGCAAAATGCCGGTCGCGTCCGCGTTCACGGTATCGAATCCGCGCCGCGTCCAGCTTGCGAGCTGCAGTTGCAGACGCGCCAACACCGGTTCGAGAAATGCGTTGCGCAGCCCCGCGGGCGCCCGAAAGAAGCTCGGTGCGACGCCGGTCAGCGCCGCGATACAGTCTTGCGCCCGGCCGATATCCGCCGCGATCGCGCGGGGTCCCAACAGCGAGAAATTGTGCGAGTGTCGATGACTGTGATTTTCGATCGCGTGTCCCTGAGCGTGAATCTCGCGCGCGAGGTCCGCATGGCGTTCGAGCCGCTCGCCGATGCAAAAAAACGTCGCGCGCACGCTGCGCTCCGCGAGTATCGACAGCACGCGAGGAGTGACCTGCGGGTCGGGGCCGTCGTCGATCGTGATCGCAACGGCGCCGCGGGCCGCCGCCTCAGCGGGCAGACGCGTCCAGTTCGGGCCAAGCAGACTGCTCCTGGGCCATAATCCGGCGGCCGTCAGTGCGGCGTGATCGGCCACCAACATGCCGAGCGCCATCGGCCAAATCGCGGGGCGCGCGACCACCGCGGCCGCAGCCGCGAGATGGATTGCGCCCGACGCCGCGATCAAGCGCGATGGGTGCCAGCGCCGAGGCCGGATCATAGGGTTCCTGATTCCAAAAAAGTCTCCCAGAGCGCAAGCCAGGTGTTCCAGTCGTGGCCTCCGGCAATGATTCGGCAGGCGCTCGAAGGCAGCGCGGCCGCCATGATTTGCTGGACCTCGGCGAAGCGGTCCTCGCGTCCAAATCCAAGATACACACGCAGCGGCGATTCGGCGCAGGTTTTGATGAAGCGCCATATTCGCCGCTCGTCGTCATCGGGTGCAAGTTCACCGGGAGACCACGCGGCCAGTCCGCCCGCGCGAGCAATCTCGCCGGCGATCATGCGATTTCCGAGATAGGGCGCCACGAGACAGACGCCGTCGATCTCGTTTGGGTAGCGGCTGAGGTAGTCGAGAGCGTGGTAGCCGCCGAGCGAGATGCCGACGAGCCAAATCCCGGCATACCCTCGCGAACGCGAGGGCGACACGACTTCGTCGCGCAGCGCGCACAAGCCGCTGCGATCGGTCAGAAATTCAGGTTCGAAATCGACGACAGACAGATCCGCATCGATTGCACGCCTGCGTACGGCGCCAAGAAAGTCGGCCTGTAACACCGCCTCGGGCGACTGATACGCTCCCGGCAGTAGGATGAGGTGCGTCCGTGCTATCGCAAGCCGGCGTCTCGGTTCGAATAGCTTACGCATTGGGTTGCCGCGGCGCGAGCAATGACGAGAACAACAGCGCCAGGAATGCGCCCGGCGCGACCGTCATGCCGAGCGCCTCGAGCACCGGTACCTGCGAGAACGACAACAAGCCGAAGCCGATCACGGTGGCGAGATTCGCGATTGCGACCGCGGCGATCGTCAGTGGGTCGCCGACGGTGCGCGCACGCTCGAAGAACAGCGCGTAGTTGGAGCCGACCGCGACGATCAGCAACAAACCAACCAAATGCAGTATGGTCAGCGGCTGTCCCGCCGCAGCGAGCAGCGCGGCCGTACAAGACACCGCGATCACCAAGGGCGCGAGCACGCGCGCGGCGCGCCGCACGCCCCGCAACGCGATCGCGAGCAGCACGGCGATTGCGCCGAAGCCGCCAAGCGAAAGCCGGATCGCCTCGGACAGATAGCCCGCATACAAATCGTTCGACGCCTGCTTCAGATCCAAAACTAGCGCCGAATCACAGTGGTCGCGACGCAGCGCCTCACGCAGCGCCGCAAGGTCGATCGGTGCGCTCGTGTCGCCGCCCGGATGCAGCGGCAGCAGAGCGCTCCAGCGCACCCCCTCGTGGAGTATCAGCGCGCCGAAGCCGACTTGCAGCGAGGTCCCAGCGAGATCCGCCGGCGTTAGCGCGGCTGCGTTGCGCGCGGCGGCCACGTCCGCGATGAACGGCGCGAGCAGCTCCGCGCGAACCGGCAGGTCGGCGGTCGCGACAGCCAAGCGGGAGCGCAGTTCGGCATCCGTAGGCAGACTGCGGCGCCGCGCCTCCTGCAGGCTCGCGCTTGGCAAAAAATTGGCCGGGCTGTCGAAACCGCCAATCGCGTTCGCCTCGACGAGCCGCGCAAGCGTCGCGCCGGCCTGTTCGGCGCCGCGCAGCACGCCCTGCAGATCGGTGCCGGATATCACGACGAGGTCGAGCGTATCGGCGGCACCCAGATCGGCGCGTATGCCGGCGTCATAGGTCTGATCCGCCTCGGAAACCGGACTCAAGGCCGACAGCTCGCGGTTCCACAGCCGATGCCGATCCGAGAACAGCACGAGCACCGCTACGGCCAAAACAACCACGGCGAGCACACGGGGATGAGGAATTCGCCCGAGCGCGCGCGAAATCGCTCGGCCCGCCGGCGCGACGTCGCGGAGTGCGAATTCTCCGGGCACCGCGAGCGGAAGCACGAAGCGTGTCACCAATGCGGCCGCGACCAGACCGCTGATCGAATACACGCCGAGCTGCGCCAGGCCCGGAAAGCCCGAAGCCAACAGCGAGGCGAATCCGCAGACCGAGGTCAGCATGCCGAGCCGCACGGTCGGCCAGAACTCGCGGCGCCATCGGTCGGGATCCGCATCGCGATCACGGGATCGATGCGCTTGCACGAAATAATAGATTGAGTAGTCGACCGATTCGCCGATCAGCGTGATGCCGAATCCCAGCGTGATGCCGTGGACGACACCGAATCCGAGCGCCACCGCCGCGACGCCCGCGAGCGCACCCGATGCGACCGGCAGCAGGCCGATCAGCACGGCCGCGACGGAGCGATACACCACAAACAACATGAGGATGACCAGGGTCGAACTCGCGATCGACAGCCGCACGGCGGCCGCTTCGATGTGACTCCGCGCGCGCACCGCGAAGACGCCCGGCCCGGTCATGCCGAGGCGCAGCGCGGGCATGTCGGCCGCCGACTCCTGCCGCCGCGCGAGGTCGAACGCGCTCTGGATGGCGGACATCGCGCGCTGCTGGCCATCGGTATCGGAGCCTTGGGCGCGGGTCGCGGCGATCAGCAGCGCCCGCCGGCCATCGCGCGAGCTCCAGACACCGTCGACCGCGTGGGGCGGCGCGGCGGATTGCAGCTGGTCGACGATTTGCAGCATCTCGCCGGTCGGATCGCGCGCAAATAGGGGCTTCAAGGCTTGGCCGGCCGGCGACGCGAGCTCATCGAGACTGCGCTGAATCGCCGACGCGAGGCCCGCAGCGGAGAACCGTCGCGAGTCGACCGCGTTGCTCAGTGCGTAGCGATGCTCGAACAAGAACTCATCGTCGCGCAGCGCGTTTGCATCCGTTCCATTGCTGATGCTCTCGAATTCGGGCGCGGATCGTAACTGCTTCGCGATCGCCGCCGAGACGCGTGCGCGCAGCGCGGCGTCGCCGCCTTCGATCGCAACGAGAATCACCCGCGAGGCAGGGCCGTCGCGCAATTGATCCACCAAGAACTGCTGCAGTGCTGTAGGCTGCGCCGGCAAGAACGCGGACATGTCCGTGGCGTAGCGCGCACGCGCGACGATCAGAATCGCGAGCATCGTGAGCAGCGCCCAGAGTGCGACGGCTGTCGCACCGCGCCTCGTCATGGCGGTGCCGCAGGGCGCAGCGTCATCAGCGAGCGGTCGCCGTCCGGATGCCGGATCTCGATATGCAGCAAATTCTCGCGCGCGCCGTCGATCTGAATCTCGGAGACCGCTTTTGTGAGTGCTGCGTCCACGGGCACGAGCGCCAGCGTCCAGCGCGCGACGGTGCCGGCGAACTCGACGTGGAACACCCGCTCTAAGCCGGCCCGATCGCCCGCCAAGGTCGAGCGGATACTCGCGACGAACGGCGCGATCGGCGGGAAATCTCTGAGGTTGAGCTCGTGACGGCTCTTGCCGCGTTGCACGACGATTTGATCGCCGTCGACGATCAGCGTCTCGAGCCGCGGTTCAACGGTGCGTTTCTCGAGCCGGTCCGGCGCCTCGTAGATCAATTCGCCGCGCGATTCCAAGGGCCGCTTGAGCATTTTCAGGAATTGCTGTTCGATGAACTCCGAGCGGCCGTGTTTGTGTGCGGCGAAGAGGTCCATGAGCCGATCGAAGTCTCCCGTGTCGCCGCGCGCGTTCGCACAGAGCAGCGTCAATGCGAGGAGCGCTGTGCGGACCGGCATCATCGGTCGGTCTGCTCGGGCAGCGGCCGCCAGAAATCGAAGAAATTGAACCAGTTGAATGGATCGCTGCGGCAATAGCGATCGAGCACGGCCGCGTAGCGATCGATCGCCTCGCCGACGGCGGCTGCGCGCGTGTCCGTGGTCGTGCCGGAGAAATCGGCGAGCGACTCGAACACCACGTGGTAGCGATTCTTGCCGCGATAGAGTCCGGCCATGAAAAACACCGGTCGTTGCATGATCGCGGCCATTCGCATCGGGCCGGTCGGCAATTGTGCGCGCTCGCCGAGCAGCGTGACGGCCTGTAAAGGCTCTCGTCCCAGCGTACGATCCGCGAGCACGCCGACAACGGCGCCCTCATCGAGCCGCCGGGAAATCGTGAGAATCGCATCGATCCGGCCCAATGGAATGATGTCCGGCGATGCCCGCGGATTGATCGCGGCGAGGATCGCATTCAACTTGGCCGCGTTGCGCTCGTACATCGCCATCGCGACGCGCAAATTGGGGTCGCGCCTGCCGACCGCGCCGACGACCTCGAAACTGCCGAGATGGCTGCCCATGAGGAACGCGCCCCGGCCCGTGTCCAACTGCGATCGCATCAACGCTTCGCCTTCGATCGAGATGTCGAACAAATCGTCGCGCTCGTTGATCAAAAAGACGCGGTCGTGAATCGTCGTCGCGAACGACAGCAGGTGGCGAAAGCGATCGCGCGCACCTGGATTGCGACCGAGCGCCAGCGTTAAGTAGCGGCGCGCGTGCCGACGCGCCGTCGGCGCAAACAGAAAAAAATAGCCGGCAATGGCGTAGATCGCCCAGCGGCTGCCGCGCCGGCCGAGGCGCAGCGACAGCGTGGCCATGAATCGCAGCAGGCGCGGGCTGCCGCGCTCGGGTTTCGCGAGCCATTCGGCCGGCTGCGGCTGCGCAGCGCTTTTGCCGCTAGCGCGCATGGTCGAGGGTGCCCGATGCGACCATGGCGTCATCGCTGTGAATCGAGAAGCGAATCGATTCGTTCGGCAGAACTTCGTATTCGATGCGCAGCCGATCCGAGGGCCGCACGACCGCATGAAATTTTGCGGCGGAAATTCGGCAGGCCGCCGGATCGAGATGCGCCGCGGCTTCGAGCGCCGCGAGCGCCGCATCGAGCAGCACGACGCCCGGCAATATCGGCGCACCGGGAAAATGGTCGGGGTAGGCCGGGTGGTCGGGCGCGATGCGAAGGTGTTCGACGTGTTTCACTTAGCGGCGGCCCGCGCGCTTCGCATGCTTTTCGACGAGCGCTTGCAGCGCGGCTTGCGGCAGCTTGCCCGTGGCATTGCGCGGCAGCCGATCGACGATCAGCAGAGGCCTCGGAAGGAACACCGGGTCGATGCATTCACGCAATCGTTCAGCCAAGGCGGCCGACTGCCAGCTGGGCGCGACGACCGCGGCGGCCAGCCGGGTCACGCCGGTCGCGCCGGCGGCATCCTCGCCGCGCAGGAAGAAGACGCCGTCGAGCACACCCGGGATCGTGTTCAGTTGATGATTGAGATAGGCGAAAGAACTGCGCTTCCCGGCGATGTTCACGAGATCCGCGGTGCGCCCGTGCAGCAAGAACGCCGTCTCGTCGATGATCTCGATGACATCGCCCATGCGAGTGCGCTGCTCGACGTGCCCACCCTGCGCGTAGACACCGTCTTCGCCCGCCGATAGCCGAACCTCGGGCCAGAGCTGCCAGGCGGCCGTCTGCGCGGTGCGCCGCGTCGCAATCTGCCCGGTTTCCGTCGAGCCGTAGATCTCGATGAGCGGGGTGCCGAAACGCCGCTCAACCTGCGCTGCGAGATCCCGCTCGAGCGGCGCCGTCGCGGAGACGATCAGGTCGACCGCGGGGAAGCGGCTGTCGCCCGCGAGCAGCGAGCGCAAATGAATCGGCGTCGAAATCAAGGCGCGCGGTTGCGGCACCGCGGCGAGGCAGGCGCAAATATCGGCCGGATAGAACGGCCGATCGGCGCTGAACGCGCCTCCGGTTTGCATCGCCAGCAGCACGGTCGACTCGAATCCATACATGTGTTGAGCCGGAACCGTGCCGACGAGCGTGTGCGCGCGCTGCGCGGCGAGACCCAGCCGCGGCGCGGCGGCTTGCACACAGCGCGCAAGCCGGCCCCAGGTTTTTCGGTAAGGCAGCGGAGCGCCGGTGGAACCCGAGGTAAACACGATCGCCGCGAGTTGCGCCGCATCGATGCGCGGCACGGCCCAGGGCAGCTCGCGCCTTTGCGGCGCGGGGTAGTAAATGCGCGGCATCGCGACTTCGCAGTCGGCATCGTCGGTCAGACAGAACGTGTCGGGCGCAAATTGGCCCAATTGCCGCACGACTTCCGGGGTATACGTCGACGGCAGCAAGCTCACCCTGCCGCTCGCGAGACAAGCCGCGAAGCCGACCGCGAAGCGGTAACGATCCACGCAGACATTCAGCATGTGCGAGGCCGCTGGCAGCTGCGCGGCCAATTGCGCGACGTCCGCCAGGAATTGTCCCGCGCTGATCGCGTCGCTGCCGCGATAGGCTAGTACCTCGGTCGGCGACTCATGCAGCAGCAGCGGTATGGTCTCCACGCGCGTAGGCTCAATGGGAACCGGCAAAATAGACTCGCAGCGTCGCGATCAGTCCCGCTCCGACGCGCGGCAGTACGCAGCGCCTCACGGTAAATTCGGCGATGAACATCAACAAGACCAGCGGCAGCGTGCAAAAGTTGGAGAACATCGACCAGATGCGCAGCGTTGCCCAAATGTACAGGCTCAAGGTCGTGACGCTGATCAGCGCAAAAAACACTGCCCAGGCCGCGGTCACGTGCCGGGTGTAGCGCAGCTCCGCCGCCGAGAGCGGTCCGTGGACTCTATCGGCGAGCAATGTGCAGACCGCAGTGCGCTCGCCGAACAAGGAGCGCGCAAAACTCACGCAGAGCAGTCCATAGAGGGCGCATTCCTCCGACACGTACAGCCGGGAGAAATTCTGCTCGAGCGCCGGCCAGGCCGCGTAAACGAGGAGCGCCGCCGCGCCGAGCACGGCCAGCGCCACGAGCGGGTGGGCCCATCGCCACGCGAACGCGGCGCCGAGCAGGCATACCGGTCCTATGCTGAGCGCGGCTCCGAGGACTTCGGTCCCCTCGACTGAATTGGTGTAATGGCAAAGCGCCGCATAGAGCACGACGCAAACCGGGATGGCAGCGTACTGCAGCATCGTCGGCCGGCGAAGAGTCACTTCGTTCTCTGTACGGCGATGTACTCCGCAAGGTGCCGCAGAGAGCGGAAAATTTGTTGGTTTTCTTCCGCATTCGCACGCAATTGAATGCCGTAATGCTTGGAGACGATCAAAGCGACTTCCAGGATATCGATGGAATCCAGGCCGAGGCCGGAGCCGTAGAGCGGGGCATCCGGGTCGATGTCCTCGGCAACGACGTCGAGATTCAAGGCCAGGACGAAAAGGCCGGCGATCTCCCGCTGCAGACTTTCGCCGGCGAGCGGCGCCGTTTCCGTTATTAGCGACGCTTTATCGAGCATGGCTCATATTATAATGAATTATGTCGGCACCGCACCCGCCCCTGAAAGAGTATTACGCCTCCGAAGCCGAACGGGGCGGTTGGGTGCGGCGTTTGTTCGATCGGACTGCGGGCGACTACGATCGCATTGAGCATGCAATGGCCTTCGGCACGGGATCTTGGTATCGCCGACGGGCATTGCTGCGTTCGGGCCTCAGCATCGGGATGCGGGTGCTGGACATCGGGACCGGCACGGGGCTCACGGCCTGCGAGGCGGCGCGCATCGTCGGCGATCCCACGCTCGTCGTCGGCGTCGATCCGAGCCCGGGAATGGTCGATTGCGCGAAGGTTCCTGCCGGCTTGATCTTGAAGATCGGCACCGCCGAGGCAATCCCGGCGGATGCGGCCGCCGCCGAATTTCTCACGATGGGCTATGCGCTGCGCCATATCGGCGACCTGTCCTTGGCGTTCGCGGAATTCATGCGCGTGCTCGCGCCCGGCGGGCGCGTCTGCCTGCTCGAAATCACCAAGCCGCCGGGACGCATCGCGCGAGCGCTGTTGAAGGCCTACATGCGCGGCTTCGTGCCGATGCTCGCAAGGGGCTTGGCGCGGCACCGTGATATGCCTCAATTGATGCGCTATTACTGGGACACGATCGAGACTTGCACGCCGCCCGAGGAGATTTTGGCGCAGATGCGCGCGGCCGGCTTCGACACCGTGCAGCGCCGCGTCGAGGCCGGGATCTTTTCGGAATACTGCGGCCGCAAGCCCTCATGAGCGCATGCGTCGAGCGATGAGTCGCGGCAATCGCCGCACGAATCCACCCATCAATCGGACGTGCATCCACGTCAGCAGCGTGTTGTCGCGCCAGTAGTGGAAATGCGAGACACCGCCGTCGGCGGCCGCAAAGTAGCGAACCGCCGCCGCCCGATTGATCGGCTTGACGCCGCGCCAGCACAGACGCACGACCGCTTCGACGTCGAAATCGAAACGGCGCATCCACCGCTGGCGCTGCATGACTTCGATGAGCGGCTCGATCGGATAGATCCGGAATCCGAACAGGGAGTCGTGAATTCCGAGCCAAAGGGTCTCGAGGTTGGCCCACCAATTGGAAATACGGCGGCCCCTGACGCGCAATCGCGGAGCGTCGCCGGCGAAAATCGGCGTTCCCAGAATCATCGCCTCGGGTGCCGCAATCGAGGCGGCCATGAAGTCCGCGATGCGATCGGCCGGATGTTGCCCGTCGGAATCCATCGTCAGGGCGTGCGTGAACCCCTGAGCACGCGCCTCGCGCAAGCCGAGCAATACCGCGGCTCCCTTGCCCCGATTGCGGGTTTGCACGAGCACCCGCAGGTCCGGATCTGTTGCCGCCATCGCCAGCAGTCTCGCGGGCGAGTCATCGGTGCTGCCGTCGACGACGACCCACACAGGCGCCCAGTGCGCGCGCGCGGTGCGCACCGCGTCGAATACCTTGGGGCCCGGGTTGTAGCTGGGAATCAACACGAGATGGGTCGCCGAACGCATGAAACCTGCTTCAGGAGCTGGCGAGCCATCGCGACTGCGGCGCTTTCGCGAGCGCGAGCCGGAAATAGCGCTCGAGCTCCGCCGTGAACAGCGCGGCGTCGACCGGTGCCTCGAAACGTTCTCCGAGCCGCACGCGATAAGTGATCGGCAGCGGCGGCCTCCGGAACAGCGACCATCCCTTGCTCAAGAAGGGCGAGTCGGTTTCGATCAACAGCGTCTGCACGGGCACGTGGGCATATTTTGCGATCAGCCCAACGCTGCCCGTCAGTGCGTTGATCGGCGAGCGCTTGGTGCGAGTGCCCTCGGGAAACAGCAGCAGCACGGAGCCGCGGCGCAAATGTGCGACCGACTCCTTGATCATCTGCCGCGGCGAGTCGTTTCCCACAAAGCGCGCCAGGCGCGCGCCGGATCCGAGAAATGCATTGTTCATGAGTTCAGATTTCATGACGCAGGCGACATTCGGGTGGTGCGCGAGGATCAGAACCGCGTCGATGAGGCTGGGGTGATTCGGCGCGAGCACGACCGGTGGGCCGCCGCGCAAACGATCGATGTCGCGCATATCGAGGCGATAGGCGCGCGTGACGGACAACGACCAAGCGTAAAATCGAAATCCCGCCATGATCACGAAGCGGCCCAGCGCGGTTCCGGGCCGCGCCGGAAGCAGAACATAGAGCGGCAGCGCGAATACGGACCAGGTCAGGCACAGCAGCGCGAGCAGACTCAGCGAGCAATAGAGTGCAAAATACTCGTAGAGAATCTTGAACGGGCGTGCCATGGGTATCGCGGATCAATCAGGAACTTCGACCATTTGACGGGATCTGGAGATCATCCACGCGAAGCCGAAACCCCCCGACCAATCATGCCGCCGCTCGACGAGCGGACTGCCGGCGAAACTTGCGCCCGCGAGGGTATCGTAATGCAGGTAAGCGGCGAAGTGAAACTTGGGATAGTGCTTCGAAATCGCCGCGAAGAATTGCGTGCCTGAATAGCCGCCGGGGGCCTCGTAAGCCGGCCGCGTCGGCAGCGCATATTGCGCGGAAACCGAATAGAAATAATTCTGATAGTGTGCGTCGGCGAATTCGGGTCCGGCCTCCAGGCCGAGATTCCAGCCCTTGCGATTGAAAACGTCGCGGATGTCGATGTCGAGATTCGGCGCGAACACCCAGCCGATGTCCTTGGGTTGCGCCTCGATCGTCACTGCGGCCCGTACCGGCAAATTCAAATCCAACTTAACACGCGAATTCTCACTGCGATACAAGTGCAGATCCAGCGATGGGCCCAACTGCACGGTCGAGCGCAACTCCGGCATGCCTGCACGTGCGGCGTTGTTGCGCACCGGCGCGGTCAGATTCGCGCTCATGTTGATTTCGATCCATTTTTGATCGACAAACAGGCCGCGCACGCCGTCCCGGTCCGCCTTGAGAAACTTCCCGTTGTAGACGAGATAGCCCCAGGGCACCGGGTAGACATGGGAACTGCCTGCACCGGTGTAATCGTTGAGCGCCACTGCGCCGGCGCCCAGGCCGTACTCCCAGAGCGGCTCCTGCGTCGCCGAGGCGCGCATCGAGGCCGCGGTGACGAGCAGCGCGGCGCACATGCGCGACAGGTGGCGGCCGATCGCGGGCGTGGCGGCCATCAACCGGCGGGTCTTTGTTCGGTCTCGACGGATCGGATATCGCAGCTGCGGCGGCGCGATGCCAGAAGCGTGCGGCGCCAATGCGCGAGCGAAATCAGGTAATACAGCATTTTGAAAAGCCGCAGAGAACCCCAAATCGGCGTGCGCCCAAAAATGTCGCCGGCAAGCAGTGATAGCAGCGCTTCCTGCACCCGCATAATGTTTCGCGGGCCGAGAAACATCTCGCGCATGGTCGGATTCGTGACGCGGTAGATGAACCAAGAAAAATGCCGCGGTCCATGGCGCATCATGCGGTCGAATCTGCGGCGCGCGGAGGCCGCGAGCGCGGGCTCCCGCAGGCAGCTCTCGATCGCATCGGCGGCGGCAACGGCGCTCTGCATCGCAAGCATCACGCCCGAGGAGAATACCGGGTCGATGAATGCGTAGGCATCCCCGACGAGAAAGTAATTGCCGCCGCAGCTGCGATCACAGGTATAGGAATAGTTGCCGGTGGCTTGAACTTCCCCCGCGAGGCTAGCACCCTCCAGGACCTCGGCAAGCGGCGGGCACTGCGCAATCGTCGCGAGGAAAAATTCCTCGACCGAGACCTCTCGCGTCTTCAGATAGCGCGGCCACACGACCGCGCCGACGCTGGTCGCCCCATCCGCGAGCGGAATGAACCAAAACCAACCGTGGTCGAACCAGAAAATCGAGATGTTTCCTTCGCGCTTGCCGGGATGCCGGCGCGCGCCGGTGAAATGCGCGTAGATCGCGGCGCTGTTGTGCTTCTTGTTGCGCCGCTTCGAATGCAGCCGGTTGCCGAGAAACGTATCGCGGCCCGAGGCATCGACGAGATATTGCGCCTCCCAGGCGCACGAGGTCCCATCCTCGAGATTTGCGACTACGCGCACGCCGCGCCCTTCGCCCGCGAATTCGACATCCTCCGCGCGGCAACCTTCGAAGACCTGCGCGCCCAGAAAGCCGGCGCGCCGGATCAAGATCGTGTCGAGTTCCGAGCGCCGTACCTGATAGGCGAAGGGCATGGATTTGTCCCAACAGCCGGCAAATTCGAATTCCTGCCGCCGTCCGTCCGACGGCGAGATGAATTCCGCGGCCCACTTCTCGATGCCGATCGCGCGGACTTCATTCGCAACCCCGAACTGCTCGAACAGAGGCAAATTGGCGGGCAACAGGGATTCGCCGATATGGAAGCGCGGGTGATGCGCCTTTTCGAGCAACGCGACCCGAAAGCCCCGCTGTGCGAGCATGCCGGCCGCGGTCGAGCCGGCGGGGCCGCCGCCGATCACCAGCACATCGCAAGATCTGGCAGAGGTTGGCGACACGCCGCCAGTCTATCGCGACGACAAAGATCGGTCCAACGCCTGTAATATAGGTCGCTATGCACATCCTCATCGTCGAAGACGACCAGGTCGCTCGCGACTATCTGGCCAAGGCACTGCGCGAGGCGGGCCACACGGTTGATGTCGCGGTCGACGGGCTCGCGGGGCTGCATTTGGCTTCATCGATCGCGCTCGACATCGCGATCGTCGACCGCATGCTGCCGAAGCTCGACGGGCTCGCTCTCGTGCAATCACTGCGCGCCACGGGGCGCAAGACACCGGTGTTGATCCTGAGCGCACTCGGCGAGGTCGACGATCGCATCACGGGATTGCGCGCCGGCGGCGACGATTACCTCACCAAGCCGTTTCACATGTCGGAGCTCTTGGCGCGTATCGATGCACTCGCGCGCCGCGGAGAATCGGGAAATTCCGAGGCCAATACCAAGCTCAAGCTCGCCGATCTCGAGCTCGATCGGATGACGCGCCGCGTGATACGCGGCGGCAAGAAGATCGAGCTGACCGCGCGAGAATTCCAGTTGCTCGAATTCATGATGCGCCATAGCGGCCAGGTCGTGACGCGAACGATGCTGCTCGAGGGTGTCTGGGACTACCACTTCGACCCTCAGACCAACGTCATCGACGTTCACATCAGCCGCCTACGCCAAGCGATCGACAAGGACTTCGAAAAGCCGCTGTTGCACACGGTGCGCGGCGCGGGTTACAGCCTACGCGAAGACGAATAGTGGATCAGGAGCAGCGGTTTCTCGGCGTGCTCGGAAGTTCGCCGTTCCGGATTGCCGTGGTCTATTCGATCGCTTTCGCACTCGGCGCGGTTGCGCTGCTCGGCGCGGTTTACTTCGCAGTCTCTGAGGTCGTCGACGGCAGTACCGACAATCTGATCGAGGCCGAGGTTCAGGGCTTGCGCGAGCAGGTGCTGGTACTCTCGCGCAGCGACTTCATCGAGCTGATCGAACAGCGCTCGCAGGACCAGGACGTGCGCGGCGCCGTCTACTTGATGGTCGACCCGCAACTGCGTCCTGTTGCGGGCAACGTGCCGGCCTGGCCGAAGATCGCGGCCGACCAAGGCAAATGGATCCAATTCAAGGTGTCGGTGCCGTTCGGCGACGAAACGCGCGAACACGAGATGCGCGCCCAGCGCTTTCCGCTGCCCAACAAGTACCAAATGCTGGTCGGTCACGACGTCCAGGAGCGCCAGGACGTCAAGAGCCTGATGATGCGCGGGCTGATCGCGGCCGTGGTCCTGACGATGCTGCTCGGCCTCGGCGGCGGCTTCTGGATGGGGCGGCGCATTCTTGCGCAGGCCGGCGCGATTTCCGCGGTCGCGACCCAGATCATGCGCGGCGATCTGTCGCAGCGACTCCCCGTTCGCGACGCGGAGGACGAGATCAATACGCTGGCGCGTGAAATCAACAGCATGCTCGACAAGATCGAGCAGCTGACCCTCGGCATGCGCACGGTGCTCGACAGCGCCGCGCACGACCTGCGCACGCCGCTCAATCGCCTGCAGGCGACCGCGGAGGCGGCGATGAGCCAGCTCGCACCTGCCTCGCCCGAGCGCCGCGTACTCGAACGGGTCACGACCGAAGTCGATCGGATGCGCAGTACGCTCGACGCACTGCTGCGCATCGCGCTTGCCGAAACCGGCACGGTTGCGCGCGAGGCCGTCGAC
>JBEKSM010000046.1:0-32202 GCA_049517075.1 Steroidobacteraceae bacterium
TGTCCGAAGCGTTTACGTACCGACATCGCCGGTATTTCCGCCGGTCAGCGTCACCGCGAGCGTGAGCGCGGCCCGCAGGCTGCCTGCATCGGCCTTGCCGGTGCGCGCCAGCGAGAGCGCCGTGCCGTGGTCGACGCTGGTGCGCAGAATCGGCAGTCCCAACGTGATATTGACGGCGTTGCTGAATCCGACGTGCTTGATCACGGGTAAGCCCTGATCGTGATACATCGCGATGATCGCGTCGGTTTGCGACAAGAATTGCGGCGTGAACGCGGTGTCCGCGGGCACCGGACCCGTTATGTCCAATCCTTCGGCACGCAGCTGCCGGATGGCCGGCTCGATCACGTCGATTTCTTCGCGGCCCAAATGCCCCGACTCGCCGGCGTGCGGATTGAGGCCGAGCACGGCGATTCGCGGTGCGGACAAATTGAAGAGGCGCCCCAAATCCATGTGCACGATGCGCACCGTGGCGAGCAGGCGTTCCTGCGTGATGGCTCGGGGCACATCGGCGAGCGGCAAGTGGGTGGTGACGAGCGCCACACGCAAATCGCCGCTCGCGAGCAACATGACCGGCAGCGCCGCGCGCGTGCGACTCGCGAGATATTCCGTATGGCCCGGAAACGCGAAGCCTGCATCCATGAGCGTGCTCTTTTGCACGGGCGCGGTGACCATCGCCGCGAATTCGCCGTTGGTGCAGCCGTCGCAGGCTCGGTCCAGCATCTGCAGCACGTACTTCGCGTTACGCGCATCGAGATGGCCCGCGACGACCGGTACGGCGGTCGGGATGTGCAGCACGCGCAATGTTCCCGCCCGATGCGAGGTCACCGCGCTCGCCGATTCGTAGCGTTGTATTTGCAGCGGCAATCCCAAGGCGCTGGCCGCCGACATCAGCAGGTCCGCATCGCCCGCGACCACGAGGTCGGCATCCCAATCGGATTGCGCGAGCATGACGCAAGCGTCGGGGCCGATCCCCGCCGGCTCGCCCGAGGTAATGACGATCCGCGGTTTGTACACTACATCTTGATTTCGACGAACGCTTCGTCGCGCAATCGCCGCAGCCAAAGCTCCGTCTCTTCATCCGCCTTGCTTTCGCGAATGGCCGCGAACGCCCGTTGGCGGCGAACGTCGGCCGTATTGTCGTAGGTGCGCGTACCCAGCATCTGTACGATGTGCCAGCCGAACCGGGTCTTGAAAGGCTCGCTGATCTCGTTGTCCTTCAGATCCGCGATCGCCTTGTCGAACTCCGGCACGAACGTTCCCGGACCGCTCCAGCCCAAGTCCCCGCCGTCGGGCGCCGAGCCCGGGTCCTGCGAGGTCGTCGATGCAATGCCGGCGAAATCCTCGCCGTTCAGGATGCGCGTGCGCAGCTTGCTGAGCTTCTCGCGCACCGTGGCATCGTCGTCGAGCTCGTTCGGCTTCAGCAGAATGTGGCGAAGATGAATTTGATTGATGATGACCTGGGCTTCGCCATTGCGCCGATCATTGAGCTTGACGATATGAAAGCCGCTCGGTGTGCGTACGGGATCGCTGACGTCACCCGCCTTCATTTTGGTCACCAATTCGAGGATGAATTGCGGCAGCTGGCTGCCCTTGCGCCAGCCGAGCTGACCGCCGTCGAGCGCGGTTTGGCTGTTCGAGTTCGCGATCGCAAGCTGCCCGAAATCCTCACCCTTGGCCGCGCGTTCCGCAAGATCGTGCGCCTTGCGCGTGATCTCCTCGATCTGCTGCGGCGTCGCCGCTGCGGGAAGCGACAGCAGGATGTGCGACACGTTGAACTGGTCATTGGCCGCGGCGCTGTCCTGTCGGCTCAAGAATTGCTCGATTTCGTGCGGCGTGACGATGATGTGTGCGATCACGTCGCGCTCGCGCAGCTGGTTCAAGGTCAGTTCCTTGCGCATCGCTTCGCGATATTGCTTGTAATCGATGCCTTGCGCTTGCAACGCGGTCGGCAGCTGATCGAACGGAATTTTGTTGCGTCCCGCGATTTCCTGGAGCGCTCCATTCAATTGCTCGTCGGAGATCGACATGCCGATGCGCTTGGCACGCTGGATTTCGATTTCCTGGAGGATCAGACGGTCCAAGACCTGTTGCTTGAGCACGTTTTGCGAGGGCAGAGCGACCTTTTGTTCTTGCAAGCGCTTCGTGACCGCCTCGATTTGGTTGTCGAGTTCGCTCTTGAGCACCAAGCCCTCATTGACGATCGCTGCAATGCGATCGAGCATCTCGCCGTGTACGCCGATATCTCGCGTCTGCGCCTGGGCGAGTCCGCCAATGAGGCTCGCAGCGCCAATAAAATACATTGAAATCAATAGATTACGCATATAATCGAGTACTCGCCGCTAGGGTGCTTGGTCGACCGCGGAGTATCCGCTAATCGATCGTTCGAGGAAAGAGTTTGATGTTTTTCCGACCGAGCCCAGCCCGATCAGTTCCAATTGTAAAGCAATCGACTGGTTCAATGAGGGCGCCTCGCCGGGCCGGTTGTCGACATAACGGCGCTCGACGATCTGGATGCGCCAGCAGCAGCTCTTGTACTCGATGCCGGCGACTTGCTCGATCGTTTGGTGGTCCATGATCGAGTAGACCAAACGCCCGACCGCATTCCAGTGGCTCGCAATCGGCCATGCGAACGAGCCGTCCCATTGCTCGAATGTGTCGTGCTGGTACCGATATGCAATATTGATCACGTGCTGCGGGTCCGGGCGGTATTGGAGCGAAACTTCCGATTTTTGCGTCTGGGTGATGTACGGGTTCCAGACGTAGTCGAGGTTGACGCTCCAATTCTTATAGGCGGTCACCGATACATTACCGACCAAGTCGGACGCGTTGAATTCCTCGGGCGGCGGCAAGCACGAGTAAATGACGGTGGTCGCGGTCGTGCCGGGCGCGGTCGCGGCGGGCGCAATGAAGCCGGGCAATCCGGCTCCCGGAGTGCTGATGCCCGGTATGCCGATTCCGGGTATGTTCGAACCCAGCGCCGCCGTGCTGAGCGCCGCCGCGCCCACCGGGGGTTGCGGCGTCGTCGTCGCGGATTGGTATTGGCAAGGCAAGGATACGCGCGGCACTTCGAAATAACGGATCTGGCCCAGTGTCGCCGACAGGAATTGCTGGCCCGAGGTCTGATCGAACAAGCGCGTGGTCAGCGCCATGCTGAGCTGATTGGCGTCGCCGATGCGATCATCGCCGACAAAGCGATTCGTGCGAAATAATTCCGACAGATTGAGGTCGGGCAGCGCGCTGTCGAAAACCGGCAGACCATCCTGATCTCGGTAGGGTACATAGCTGTAGACCAAGCGCGGTTCCAGAGTTTCGGTGCGTTGGCCTGCGCTCCCGGCGTCCCGTTCGAAGATCAGCCCCGTGTCGAGTCGTCCGTAGGGCACCGAGCGAGACGGCGAACTCGAGTCGCCGGGAGTCGGGTCCTGCAAGCTGTACTGCGTCAGATGCCAGCCGACCGCGGGCTCGAAGAAATAGCCTGCCGTGCGATCGGACCAGCGAAACTCCGGAGACAGATCGAGGCGTATGCCGGAGGGACCGACGTCGCGCAGGAAATTTACCGCCTCGCCATCGACGACGAATTCGAAATTGGTGGCGCCCAGCGGAAATATGCCTTCCGCATCGACGCGCGGTACGCGCGAATACGGCCGATTGTCGAGGCCGGGATAGGGATTGGCGGGCACCGTGATGTCGATCGTCTGGAAGTTCTGCAATTCGCCTTGCACGCGCCAATAGTCGTCTTGGTACTTCAGATCGGTGCGCCGCTCGAGATAGGTCACGCTGGTCTGCTCCGAACCCACGCCGAAATCCGTGAAGTAACTGTTATCACTGACCGCGGCGATATCCACTTCGCCGCGCAGTCCCGACTTGAAATCCGTGGTATCCGTCAGGTGCATGTAGCCGCGGTCGGTGCCGGTTTGCGAGTCATGCGGCAAATAGGTGCCTTCGATCTGACCGTGCGAATTGCTCGTCAAGAAGCGAAACTCGGCGCCGAGTTCGACGCCGCGCGAGGAAAGGATTTCCGGGGTCAGCGTAAGGTCATAGTTGGGCGCGAGATTGAAATAATAGGAGACTCCGATTTCATAGCCGTTCGTGCCTGAATGGTCGAGCACGGGGACCAGGAAGCCGCTCTTGCGCTCATCTCCCAGCGGAAACGATAGATAGGGCGTGTACAAAATCGGTATGCCTTTGAACTGCATCCACGCGTGATGCGCGACGCCGACTTGCTTGACCGTGTCGAGGTTGATCGAAGAGGCTTGCAGCATCCAGTCCTGGTTGCCGACCGGGCAGGTCGTGTAGCGCACTTGCTCGAGCGAGATCTTGCCGCCGGGCTGAACCGCAATTTCACCCGCGGTACCGCGGCCGCGGCGGTCGAGCAGTTCGAATTCGGCGTGGTCGAATTCGCCGTCGCCGGACTGGTTGTAGCTGCCGGCATCGCTCCTCAAGCGTACCAACGGGTCCTCGAAGTCCACGTTTCCTTGGACCGTGATCTGACCCGTGAGCTTGCTGTAGGTCACCGAATCGGCGGTGGCGGTGCGCTCATCTTGTTTGAGCACCACGTGACCATTGAGCAAGGCAGTGTCGTCCTCGCCGACCGTCGCGGCATCGCTCTCGATATGAATCCGGTGATCGTCCGCGGCGATCTCGGCCGCTGATCGCGGCGTGTGGTGCGGCGGGGCGGGACACATATCGCCGGCGCGCGCGGCCACGGTCGCAATCAGGCAGGTCAGGAGCGCAGCGGCTCGCGCGAATGAGGCAATGCGCAATGTGGGTCGCCTTGGAGGGGTCATGTCGGCATGCGCATTATAGTCGGTATACTTGGCCTTGCCGCATTTGCGGCGTATTCGGTGCGTGAGTATGAGCTTACCTGCGACGGGCGATCTGCGCCTCGCGGCGCTGAATCGCTGGGTCGTCGATGATCTGGGATTCGCCGACGGGCGCATCGAGCCGGCGTCCGCGGACGCGAGCTTTCGGCGTTATTTTCGACTCACGCGTGACGCCTGCAGCTATATCATCATGGACGCGCCGCCCGACAAGGAGGACCTCGGACCGTTCGTGCAGGTCGCGGAAATGCTCGCAGGAATCGGCCTCAGCGTGCCGCTCGTGTTGGCGCGCCACGTGAGCGACGGATTGCTGCTGCTGACCGATCTGGGATCACGCCAATATCTCGATGAGCTCGTCGCAGCGGGCGCCGACGCGCCGGGCGCCGACGCGCTCTATGGCGATGCGCTCGATGCGCTCGCGACGATGCAGACCGCGGGCCGCGCTGCGGCTGGCCTGTTGCCGGCCTACGGCGCGCCGCTGCTGATCAAGGAGATGGAACTGATGCCGGAGTGGTTCTTGCGGCGGCATTTGGGCATCGAGCTCGACGCGGGCCTGCGGGCCATGCTGAAGCGTCTATTCGAGACTCTCGCAGCGGCCGCGCTGTCGCAGCCCGTAACCTTCGTGCACCGTGATTATCACTCGCGCAACTTGATGCTGCTGGCCGACGGCAATCCCGGGATCATCGACTTCCAAGATGCAGTCGCGGGTCCTGTGACTTACGACCTCGTGTCCCTGCTCAAGGATTGTTATATCGCTTGGCCCGCATCGCGGGTGCGAAGCTGGGCATTGCAATATCGCGAGCAGCTGCTGCGCGCCGGATTCGAATTCGACGCGAGCGAAGCGCAGTTCTTGCGCTGGTTCGACCTCATGGGTCTGCAACGGCACATCAAGGTGCTCGGGATTTTCTGCCGGCTCTTTTATCGCGACGGCAAGTCGCAATATTTGCGCGACCTGCCGCGAGTGCTCGCCTATGCCGAGACCGCCGCCGCGGCCTACTCGGAAACCGAGGAATTTGCGGAATTTCTCGCGCGGCGCGTGCGGCCGCTGTTCGACCGCGCGCAAGCAAGAGCGCTCGCTTGACGCCGCTTCATGCTTCGGAGCGGCCGGGCATCGCGATGATTCTGGCTGCCGGCCGGGGCGAGCGTATGCGGCCGCTGACCGATACCGTGCCGAAGCCGCTGCTCGAGGTTCGGGGTCGGCCGCTGATCGAACATCATGTGCGTGCCTGCGCGAGCGCCGGTATTCGGCGCATCGTAATCAACCTCTCGTGGCTCGGCGCGCAGATCCGCGATCATCTCGGGGACGGCCAACGCTTCGGCGTTTCGATCCGCTACAGCGACGAGGCGGGGCAGCCGCTGGAGACCGCGGGCGGCATATTCCGCGCGCTGCCGTTGCTGACGCCGGGCCCGTTCGCGGTCGTCAACGGCGACGTGTACACCGATTTTCCGTTCGAGAGGCTGCAAATCGAGGCCGGCGCCGATGCCCACATCGTCCTCGTGCCGAATCCGCCGCAGCACCACCGAGGAGATTTCGGCCTCGCGAATGGGCTCGCGTTGGCGCAATCCGCAGAGCAATTCACGTTTGCCGGCATCGCGGTCTATCGCAGCAGCTTGTTCGACGGTTGCACGGCCGGCGCTTTTCCCCTGAAGCCCTTGCTGCTGCGATCGATGGGCGTGCGGCGCTGCGCAGCCGAGCTTTACGGCGGCCTCTGGGAGGACGTCGGCACGCCGGAGCGCCTGCAGCAGCTCAATCGGCGCTGATACGGTAGGTTGGCGCTGATGCGATACAATCGCAGCATGCCAGTAGTCAAGAGTGGCGAAAAATACACGACGCCGCAGGGCTTCACCGCGATCAAGGACGGTATCAAGCCTTCGGCGGCACCTGCTGCCGCGCCCGCCGCAGTGGTTGCGCCCGACCAGCCGGTGATCGCGCGCAAGCCCGCCTGGCTGCGCGCGCGCTTGGGTAGCGGCGCGGGCTTTACGGCCGTCAAGCAAATCGTCCGGGACCACCGCCTGAGCACCGTCTGCGAAGAGGCGAAGTGCCCGAACATCGGCGAATGCTGGAACGCGGGTACCGCGACGATCATGCTCATGGGAGCGGTTTGCACGCGCGCCTGTCGCTTCTGCGCGGTCGATACCGGAAACCCGCGCGGTTGGCTCGATCCCGAGGAGCCCGAGAACGTTGCGCGCTCGGTCGACTTGATGGGACTACGCTATGTCGTACTCACATCGGTCAATCGCGACGACTTGCCGGACGGCGGCGCTGCCCATTACGCGGCCGCGGTTCGCGCGATCAAGCGGCGCAGGCCCGAGACCGCCGTCGAGGCCTTGACACCGGATTTTCAAGGTGTGCTCGAGGACGTTGAAGCGGTGCTCGACGCCGGTGTCGAGGTGTTCGCGCAAAACGTGGAGACGGTCGCGCGACTGACGCATCCGGTCCGCGATCCGCGCGCCGGCTACGCGCAAACCTTGAACGTGCTGCGTCACGCGAAAGCTTATCGACCCGAGGTGCTGACCAAGACGAGCTTGATGCTGGGTCTCGGCGAAACCGAGGACGAGATCTACGCGACCATGGCCGATTTGCGCAGCGCGGCCGTCGATTTATTGACGCTCGGGCAATATCTGCGACCGACGGTCAACCATCTGGAAATCGTGCGCTTCGTGACCCCCGCGGAATTCGACCGTTATCGCGCGCACGCGCTCGAATTGGGCTTTCTCGAATGCGTCTCCGGGCCTCTGGTTCGGTCGAGCTACCGAGCCGAACAGGCGCTCGCGCGCAACAACGCGGGCTTGGACAACCGCCGACTCGTCTGATGAGCATACCGGTGCTGATTCGGCGGCTGGGACTGGTGCCGTATGAGCCGACCTGGCGGGCGATGCAAGAGTTTACAGACCGTCGCCAGCCGTCCAGCAGCGACGAGATTTGGTTCGCCGAGCATCCGCCCGTGTTCACGCTCGGCCTCAATGCGCGCCGCGAACATCTCCTCGCGCCCCGAGACATTCCGGTCGTAGCCATCGATCGCGGCGGCCAGGTCACCTATCACGGCCCGGGCCAGCTGATGATTTATCCGTTGCTCGATCTGCGCCGCAATCGGCTGGGCGTGCGCGATCTCGTCGTCGCGCTCGAGGAGTCGATCATTGCCTATGCGGCCGAGCTCGGAATTCTCGCGGTCGGGCGGCGCGATGCCCCAGGTGTCTACGTCGACGGCGCAAAATTGGCCAGCATTGGATTGCGCATTCGGCGCGGCGCGAGCTATCACGGGCTCGCACTCAATGTGGCGCTCGATCTGGAGCCGTTTCAGCGCATCAACGTTTGCGGCTATCCGGGACTTCGGGTCACGCGCCTCGCGGATCTTTGCGGCGTGTCGGATCTCGCTGCGGTTGCGGCCGGTATCGAACCGCATCTGCTGCACAAGCTCGGCTACGCCGCCGCTCACAAGGCCATCAGCACCGCGGCGCAGGCAGTCAGCTCGCGATAGATGTCGTCGAGTTGGCGTTGACTCTGCGCGGTCACGAGATAAGTCACCGCAAGGAAATTGCCGTCGGTGCTCGTGCGGGTTCGTATCCGCGATTCGCCGAGCGCTCCGGCGTGCCGTTCCACGATCTTCTGCGTCAGCGCGACTATATCGCTATCGCGCCGGCCCATGACCTTGATCGGAAATTCGCTCGGGAATTCGTGCTTCGTCGGGGTGCTCACAGCCACGGCGCTCCGGCGAGTTCGAGGCGGTAAGCGACGAACGCGGCCTGCAGGCGCCGAAACACGGGACCCGGTTTACCGTCACCGACCGGGACGCCGTCGAGCCGAGTGACCGGCAAGACGCCACGCGTCGAGAAACTCAGCCAGATCTCCTCGGCGCTGCGCAGCTCGAGCTCCGTGACCGCGCCGACCTCACTCGCAATGGCGAGCCGGGCCGCGAGCTCGGTGACTACATCGCGAGTCGTACCCGGCAAAATATGGTGGCTGTTCGGCGGGGTTCGCAGCGCGCCGCCCGAGACCACGTGCACGGTCGTCGAGGACCCTTCGGTGAGTTCGCCTTGCTCGAGCAGGATCGCCTCGAATGCGCCCGCGTCGCTTGCGCGTTTCTTCAGCAAGACGTTCGCGAGCAGTGCGGTGGATTTGATGTCGCGCCGCGCCCAACGAATTTCTTCGGCGGTGATCGCCGCGACACCATTCTGCAGAATGTGTTCCGAGACGGGCTCGAGCGCAGAAAGGTAGGCGAACAGCGTCGGTGCGAGGTCGTCCGGCCAGGCGTGATTGCGGCCGAATTCCGCTCCGCGAGTCACCTGCAGGTAGACATAGAGGTCTTGGCTCGCGGCGCCGTTGCGCGCGAAAAGTTCGCGCAACACGCCGGCCCAGGCGTCATGCGTGAGCGCCGGCGGCATGCGGATTGCCGAGAGGCTGCGCAGCAAGCGGTCGAGATGTTCGCGCAGCCGAAAAGGCCGGCCCGCATACACCGGGATGACCTCATAGACGGCGTCGCCGAATAAGAACGCCCGATCGAGCGGCGAGACCTTCGCCTCCGATAGCGGCCGGTAGTCTCCGTTGAGGAAGCAGACGGGTAGGGGCATGATGTGCCGCGCTCAGCGGAACCAGAGCCGCACGGTGTCGATCAGGCGCCGTGACCAGCTTCCCGCGGCCACGTTGACGAGCGGGTGCACCGGAACGGTCGCGACCGTCTCGCCGCCCGCGATGACGCGCAGTTGGCCGACGATCGCATCGGTCGCGAGCGGTGCGAACAGGCGCGACTCGACATCGATCACGGTTTTGATGTCGGCCGCCGTACCGCGCGCAACCGTCACGTAGAGGTCGCGTTTGATCCCGATGTCGACCGGCGACTTTTCCGCCTTCCAAACCTCGGCGCTGATCAGTTTGACGCCGGCCTTTGCGGCCAAGGTCGTCTCGTAAAACGTGAATCCGTAGTTCAGCAGCGCCGCACTCGCGCCCTCGCGCGCCTTCATGCTCGTCGAGCCGAGCACCACCGACACCAGGCGCATGCCGCTTCTTTGCGCCGAGGTCACGAGGCAGAAGCCCGCCGAATCCGTGTGTCCGGTTTTCAGCCCGTCGACGCTGGGATCGGTGCTCAGCAACCCGTTGCGATTTTGCTGCTTGATACCGTTGTATTCGAATTCGTGCTGCGAGAACCAGTGATAGTACTGGGGGAAGTCCCGTATCAGCGCCGCCGCAAGCAGCGACATATCGCGCGCGGTCGTGTAGTGCTGCGCCGAGGGCAGGCCAGAGCTGTTCTCGAAGTGCGTGCCGGCCATGCCGAGCCGCTGCGCCTCGGAGTTCATGAGCTGCACGAAGGTCTCCTCGGTGCCGCCGATGCGCTCGGCGAGCGCGATCGTCGCGTCGTTTCCGCTCTGCACGATCATGCCCAGTATCAAGGCCTGTACCGGAACCGGTTTGCCGAGTTCGATGAAGCTGCGCGAGCCCTCGGATCGCCAGGCCTTCTCGCTGACGGTCACGGGCTCATCGAGTTTCAGTTTGCCCGTACTCAGTTGCTCGAAAACCAGATAGGCCGTCATCAGTTTCGTGAGGCTCGCCGGCTCGAGCCGGGCCACGGCGTCCTTCGAGGCCAGGATCTTGTCGGTGTGAAAGTCCACGAGAATGTAGGCGCGCGCGTCGACCTGCGGCGCTGTCGGAATCGTCGGCGCGGCCCGGCCGGGAGCGGCGGCGGTCGCGGCGATCATCAAGAAAGCAATCAGAATACGCAACATGGTGCAGAAATCCCTCGATCAAAGGCGGCTAAGTGTACCGGCTAATCGAGCGCGAGACGCGCATCGTTGACGCCGACTCGTTCGAGCGCCGCCACGACGCGATCGAATTCCGGGACGTCGGCGATCGGCCCGATGCGTACGCGATACATCTTGCGCCCTGCCAATTCGTTTTCGCGCACAAATACATTGCCGTAACCGCCGCCGCGCAGCTTGGCGACCAAGCGCTCGGCATTGGCCGGATCGGAGAACGCGCCGGCCTGAATATACAGCGCGGCGT
Organism: Steroidobacteraceae bacterium; assembly: GCA_049517075.1. Classification (GTDB taxonomy): domain Bacteria; phylum Pseudomonadota; class Gammaproteobacteria; order Steroidobacterales; family Steroidobacteraceae; genus Bog-1198. The sequence continues at coordinate 10,813 of JBEKSM010000046.1, forward strand.
TGACGGGCGGCGCATTGGTCTGCGGCGCGCCCGTCGCGAGTGCGGCGGTCACGGTGCCGGTATATTGCTCGGGCGCCGCCGGATCGATCGCGCGGACCTCGACGATCGCGGTGCCGCCACGCAACATGTCGAGTTTGGCGGCCGCCGTATAGGACAGGTCGATGATCCGATTGCCGACGAACGGCCCGCGATCGTTGACGCGTACGACGATGCTGCGACCGTTTTGCAGGTTGATCACGCGCACGTAGGCGGGCAGGGGCAGGGTTTTGTGGGCGGCCGTCATCCCGTACATGTCGTAGGGTTCGCCGGCCGAGGTGCGCTCTTCGTGGAAGCCGGGGCCATACCACGAGGCGACGCCGCGCTCGACGTAGCCGACGCTCGAAGGCATCACGTAATAGCGTTTACCGAAGACTTCGTAGAACGGCGGGTTGCCGTAACGCGAGCGCGGTTCGACACGCGGTACGGCATCCGGCACGGAATCGGGCGAGAACGGTGTGTTCGGTGCGGCGGTCGCAGGCGCGGGCCCGGCCGCAGCGCCTGTCGCGGGCGGAGCCGGCGGCGCGACGCGCGTGTTCGGCGGCGTGCTCTGGCAGCCGGCAATCAACAGCAGGCCGGCGCAGACTGCCGGCAGTGCTCGCACGACCGCACACAGGCGCATCATGGCGGTAGCCGCGCCTTCACCGCATTGGCGAGTTCGTAAACGGCCATTGCATACAGCGCGCTATGGTTGTAGCGCGTAATCGCATAGAAATTCTCATAGCCGACGCGCCAGTGGACGCCGTCGGTTTGATCGACCGCAATCAGCAGCGCCGGCGCATTGATACCGAGCGGCGTATCGAAGCGAATTCCCTGGGCACGCAAGCTGCCGACCGTCTCCGACAGGCTCAACTTGCGGCCATCCGAGGCGGGAGCTGCGTCGGATTCGAGCGACGCCTCGCTGAGCACGGGCTCGCCGCAGATCCAGCCATGCTCCTTGAAGTAGTTGCCGACGCTTGCGAACACGTCCGGCCAGTTCGTCCACAGATCGACGTGGCCGTCATGGTCGGCGTCGACCGCGTAGCGCCGATAATTCGACGGCATGAATTGCGGCGCGCCCATCGCACCGGCATACGATCCCATCGCGGTCAAGGGATCGATGGCCGCTTCGCGCGTGAGCAGGAAGAAATGTTCGAGTTCACTTTGAAAAAACTTGGCTCTGGCGGGATAGTCGAACGCGAGCGTCGCGAGCGCATCGAGAACCCGATAGTGGCCGGTTTTGCGGCCGAACGAGGTTTCGACGCCGACGATCGCGACGAGGTACTCCGCGGGGACGCCAGTTCGAAGACTCGCCTGATCGAGCTGTGCACGGTGCGCAATCCAGAAATCGACGCCCTCCTGAATGCGCTTGTCGTTGACGAAGATCGGCCGGTAGTCGAACCAGGCCTTGGCTTTTTCCGCGGGCCTGTCCATCGCTTCGATGATCGCGGGCTGGGCTTGTGCGGCACGCAGCAGCTTGCGGAGACTGCGTTTGTCGAACGAATCCTGCTTGGCGACCGTATCGATGAATGCGCGAATGTCGGGCCGCCGTATGTCCATCGCGGCTGAAGCACAGGCGCCGAGCAGTCCGATCGAGAGCGCTGCGGCGAACGCCAGCGTCCGTCGGCGCGATAGATTCGAAACAGGCACCGGACTCAAGACCCGATCAATTTGCGGTGAGAATGCAGAGCCATGAGAATGCCGAAGCCCGCGAGCAGAGTCACCATCGACGTGCCGCCGTAACTGATCAGCGGCAGCGGTACGCCCACGACCGGCAATATTCCGCTGACCATGCCTGAGTTGACGAACACGTAGACGAAGAAACTCAGCGCGATCGCGCCGCCCGTGAGCCGCGAGAACGTGTCCTGGCCCTGCATCGCGAGATACAGCGCGCGGCCGATGACCAGGCCGTAAAGTGCCAAAATCAACAATTGCCCCAGCAGGCCGAACTCCTCACCGATCACCGCGAAAATGAAATCGGTCGAGCGCTCGGGCAGGAATTCCAACTGTGCCTGGCTGCCCATCATATATCCCTTGCCGAATACGCCGCCCGAGCCGATCGCGATTTGCGATTGAATGATGTGGTATCCCGCACCGAGTCGGTCGTTCTCCGGATTGATGAACGTCAAGATGCGCTGGCGCTGATAATCGTGAATGAAGTGCCAGGCCGCCCACGCGAGACCCGCGAGCAGCGGGATCGAAACCAGGATGATGCCGATCTGCAGTCCCGCGAGCAGCATGACGATCAGGCCCGAGGCGGCGATCAGCAATGCGGTCCCGAGATCCGGTTGCGTGACGATCATCGCGGTCGGCACCGCGATCAGCACGCCCAAGACCACGAGGTCCTTGAATTTCGGCGGCAGCGGCCGCTCGTGCAGATACCAGGCGCAGACCATCGGAACCGCGAGCTTCATGATCTCCGAGGGCTGAAAGCGCATGAAGCCGATGTCGAGCCACCGCTGTGCGCCCTTGCCTATATGGCCGGTGACGTCGACGACGATCAGCAACAATATGCCGATCACGTAGGCGATCGGTGCGAACAAGCGCAAATATTGCGGCGTCGCGAGCCGCGAGAGCGCGAGCATCGCCGCGATCGCAATCGCGATATTGGCCAAATGGTGTTCGACCATCTTGAGGTTTTGTCCAGAGGCGCTGTAGACGACCAGGATGCCGATGCACACGATCAGCGCGAGCACGCCGGTCAGCAGACCATCGAGGCCCAGCGCTCGCAGCGTGCGGCCGCCGGCAGTCATCGTGCGGCGTGTGCGCGATTGTGAAAATTCGTCGAACAGCACGGCGGTCAGCGCTCGTGCAGCCGGCTCAAGGTGCCGACCGTCAGCGGCCAAAGCAGCGCGCCGATCACCGGTGCGACCCAGCGGCCGAGGGAGGTCACGGCGTTGCCCGTGGCGCCGTCGATCCAGAACAAGATGAATTGGTACCCGGCGAGAAACGCGAAAATCGTCAGCGACTGGGAGACCGGCGAGAACACGCGGATGCGCAGCCGGAAGTTCGTCGCCCAAGCCGCCATCAGCGTCAGCGCAAGCGCGTGCTGACCGAGCACCACGCCGTGCACCACGTCGAGCGCAAGCCCGGCGAAAAATGCGAGCGTAAGCCCGCCGGCGCGCGGTGATTCGATCGACCAGTAGAAAACCACGAGCACGAGAAAGTCGGGCCGAAACGGATCCAGCGCCTTCGGCAACGGCAGAATCGCTAGGGTGAGCGCCACGAGCGCGGAAATCGCGACGGGCCAGCGGCGGATACGCTCGTCACGCATCATGGCTTCGCTTCTCCCGCGTTGTCGACACTCGGCGCCGAAGATGCGGCCGCCGCTGTGCTCGGTTTACCCGCGGTCACGGCCGGTTTGCCGTTCGCGGCGCCTGGCTTCGCGGCAGGCGTAACAGGCTTGGCCGTCGCCGCTGCCGCGGGTGCGGCCGTCGGGAGCGTAGCCGCCGACACGGTCGCAGCGGCCGGTGCGGCCGGCGTCAGCCAGACGAACATCAATTCGCGCGAGCGATCGAGCGCGGCCGCGGGGCTCACGACTACGTCGGCGAGCGACTGGGCGGGATCCCGCTTGACTTCGACGACCGTGCCGACCGGATAGCCCGCCGGGAATCCGCCGCCGAGTCCGGAGGTCACCAACAAGTCGCCCTTGATGATATCGGCCGCGGTCGAGATGTACGGCAGCTTGAGCCGACTCAAATCGCCGGTGCCGACCGCCACCGTGCGCAAGCCGTTGCGATTGTCCTGCACGGGTATCGCATGCGCGGCATCACTGATCAAAATGACCTCGCTAGTGAGTTGATCGACGCGTGCGACCTGGCCGAAGACACCGCCCGAATCGAGGACCGCCTGACCGACATATACGCCGTCTCTCGCTCCCTTGTCGACGAGGACCCGCTCGCGAAATGCGTCCAGGTCCACATTCATGATATCGCCGATGATGAAGCGTGAACCGACGCCGACGGTGCTGTCCCGCAGTGCGCGCAGGCGCCGGCTCTCGGCCTCGAGTGCCTCGTAGCGCTGCAGCCGAAACTGCGCGACCCGCAACTCGTCCTCGAGCTTGGCCTTGTCGGCGCGCAGCGCTTCGCGTGTCGTCAGGCTTTCGCGAAGCCACGCCCAGCCCTCGAAGGGACTCGCGACGGCGACCTGGGCCGGGTAGGCGACAATCGAGAGCGCGCGGCGGATCTTTCCCAGATGGTCATAGCGCTTGTCGACGATCATCAGGGCGATCGCGAGCAAGCTGAACAAGATGCAGCGAAGCAGCAGACCTGTCGAACGACCGGAAGACTCCGAACTACGAAATGCGACCATGGGTACGGGTTTCCCTAGTCGCCCCGGCTACTCCAGTCCGAAGATGCCTGGGCCGTGTTCTTCGGTCAGTTCGAGTATCCGCCCACCGCCGCGCGCGACGCAGGTGAGTGGGTCGTCCGCGACCACAACGGGTAAGCCGGTCTCTTCCATGAGCAATTTGTCGACGTCGCGCAGCAGCGCGCCGCCGCCCGTCAGTACGATGCCACGCTCTGCGACGTCGGCGCCGAGTTCCGGCGGCGTCTGCTCGAGCGCTTGTTTGACCGCACCCACGATGCCTTGCAACGGCTCCTGGAGCGCTTCGAGTATCTCGTTCGAGTTCAGCGTAAAGCTGCGCGGCACGCCCTCCGACAGATTGCGTCCCTTGACCGAAATCTCCCGCACCTGCTGGCCCGGGTAGGCCGAGCCGATCTCGAGTTTGATGCGCTCAGCGGTCGCCTCGCCGATCAGAATGCCGTAGTTGCGGCGCACGTAATTCGTGATCGCCTCGTCGAATTTGTCGCCACCGATGCGTACGCTGGCCGCATAGACGATGCCGTTCAAGGAGATCACAGCGACCTCCGACGTGCCGCCGCCGATGTCGAGCACCATCGAGCCGCGCGCCTCTTGCACCGGCAAGCCGGCGCCGACGGCCGCCGCCATGGGCTCGGGTACGATATCGACGCTGCGCGCGCCGGCGCCCTCGGCCGATTCCTTGATCGCGCGGCGCTCGACTTGGGTCGATCCGAACGGCACGCAGACGAGCACCCGCGGACTCGGGCTTAAGAAGCGGTTTCCGTGCACCTTCTTGATGAAGTACTGCAGCATTTTCTCGGTGTAGGTGAAGTCGGCGATGACGCCGTCCTTCATTGGACGCACCGCGGTGATGTGGCCCGGCGTGCGGCCCAGCATGTTTTTCGCTTCAACACCGACCGCGACGATGAATTTGCCGCCGCGGGTTGGTTCGTCCTGCACGGCGACGACCGACGGCTCGTTCAGAACGATGCCGCGCTCGCGCACGTAGATCAGTGTGTTGGCGGTGCCGAGATCGATTGAGAGATCATTTGAAAAATAACCTCTAAGGCGTTTGAACATGCTGTGTTTTTCTGCTGGGAAAAGGGGTAAAAAAAGTTGCGCTAATGTAACAACCGATAAGACTTTCAGCAAGGCAACGTGTATCATCTAATCGAGCATTTTTTGCGCGCGCGGCGCACACCGATCACCCGTATGAGCCTAACCCGTCAAGAAGTCGAAAAGATTGCGCACCTTGCGCGACTCTCGATCACCGCACAAGAGATGCCAGTTTACGTGGCGAGCCTTTCGAGTATCGTCAACTTCGTCGCAGATTTGTCGAAGGTGGATACCGGTACGGTGGCACCCATGGCGCACCCGCTCGTGGGTCAGCGCCAGCGGTTGCGCGCCGATACCGTGACCGAGGTCGACCAGCACGAAAAATACCAGGCGAATGCGCCGAGCGTTCAGGCCGGCCTCTACGTCGTGCCGCGGGTCATTGAATAGGGAAGAGATGCTGCACAACCTGTCCATCGGCGAATTGGCCGATCTGCTGGCAAGCAAGAAGATTTCGAGTGTTGAGCTGACGCGCCATTTCCTCGCGCGAATCGAGGCCTTCAACCCGGAATTGAACGCCCTGGTCACGCAAACGACCGAGCTCGCGCTCGCCGCCGCGGCCGACGCGGATCGCCGGCGCACATCCGGCCAAAACCCGCTTTTGCTCGGCATCCCCCTCATTCATAAAGACATTTTTTGCACCGACGGGGTGCGTACGAGCTGCGGTTCGAGGATGCTCGACAACTTTATTTCGCCCTATGACGCGACCGTCGTCGAGCGGCTCAAGGCGGCCGGTACCGTGATGCTCGGCAAGGCCAACATGGACGAATTCGCGATGGGCTCGTCGAACGAAACCAGCTTCTACGGCCCGGTCAAGAATCCCTGGGACAGGACCAAGGTGCCGGGCGGCTCGTCGGGTGGGTCGGCCGCGGCGACCGCGGCGCGATTGGCCCCGTTTGCGACCGGAACCGACACGGGCGGCTCAATTCGCCAACCGGCCGCTCTGACGGGAATTACCGGCGTCAAGCCGACCTACGGCCGGGTCTCGCGCTACGGCATGATTGCGTTCGCCTCGAGCCTCGACCAGGCCGGCGTATTTGCGCGCTCGGCCGCCGATGCCGCGATCGTGCTGCAGGCCATGGCGGGCTTCGATCCGAAGGATTCGACGAGCGTCGATGTGCCGGTGCCCGACTATCGAACCGGCCTCGATTTGCCGCTCGCGGGCCTCAAAATCGGCCTGCTCAAGGAGTTCTTCGAGGGTCTCGAGGGCCGCAATGCGGCACTGATCGAGGATGCGCTGCGGGTTTACCGCTCGCTCGGCGCCAAAACCGTCGATGTGAGTCTGCCGCACCTGCCGCTGTCGGTGCCCACCTATTACGTCGTGGCGCCCGCGGAGTGCTCGTCAAACCTCTCGCGCTTCGACGGCGTGCGCTTCGGCTACCGCTGCGAGCAGCCGAAGGACCTCATGGACCTCTACCAGCGCTCGCGCGGCGAGGGTTTTGGAGCGGAAGTGAAACGGCGCATCATGACCGGCACCTATGTGCTATCGGCGGGCTATTTCGACGCCTACTATTTGAAAGCGCAGAAGGTGCGGCAATTGATCACCGACGAATTCCGCTCGGCGTTTGCCGAGGTCGATCTGCTGCTCGGGCCGACCACACCGACGCCCGCGTTCGGAATCGGCGCAAAAATCGACGACCCCGTGACGATGTACCTCAACGACATCTACACGATCGGCGCCAACCTCGCCGGATTGCCGGGTCTATCGATGCCATGCGGCTTCATCGACGGTCTGCCGATGGGGCTGCAGCTGATCGGACCGCATTTCTCGGAGGATCGCATCCTTGGCGCGGCGCATCGATACCAACAAGCCACCGACTGGCATCGCAAGGCGCCGCGCGGGTATGACGCATGACCGATTGGGAAATCGTCATCGGGCTCGAAATCCACGCGCAGCTCGCCACCAGGTCGAAGATATTTTCGGGCGCGGCTACCGCGTATGGCGCTGCGCCCAACACGCAGGCGAGTCTCGTCGACCTTGCTTATCCCGGTGTGCTGCCGGTGCTCAACGCCGAGGCGGTGAGAATGGCGGTCAAATTCGGCTTGAGCATCGGCGCCACGGTCGCGCCGCGCTCGATCTTCGCGCGCAAAAACTATTTCTACCCCGACCTGCCGAAGGGCTACCAGATCAGCCAGTTCGAGGAGCCGGTCGTGCAACGCGGCTCGCTCGCGATCGTGCTCGACGACGGGTCCGTCAAGACCATCGGCGTGACACGCGCACACCTCGAGGAGGACGCCGGCAAGTCGCTGCACGAGGGGCTTGCGAATGCGAGCGGCATCGATCTGAACCGCGCCGGCACGCCGCTGCTCGAAATCGTTTCGGAGCCCGATATGCGGTCCGCGAAAGAGGCGGTCGCGTACATGAAAAAGGTGCACACGCTCGTGCGCTATCTGGAAATCTGCGACGGCAACATGCAAGAGGGATCGTTTCGCTGCGATGCGAACGTCTCGGTGCGGCCGCGCGGCCGTGAGAAGTTCGGCACGCGCGCCGAGATCAAGAATCTGAATTCTTTTAGATTCGTCGAAAAGGCGATCCAATATGAGGTCGCACGGCAGATCGAGCTGCTCGAGAGCGGCGGCACCGTGATCCAGGAAACCCGGCTCTACGACTCCGACAAGCACGAAACCCGCTCGATGCGTTCGAAGGAAGAGGCCAACGACTACCGCTATTTCCCGGATCCCGATCTGCTACCGCTCGAGATCGACGCGGCGTTCATCGAGGCGGTGCGCGCGACCTTGCCGGAATTGCCGGACGAGAAGGCGCGCCGATTTGCGGCGCATTTCGGACTGTCGGCCTACGATGCGGGCACGCTGTCGGCGAGCCGCGAACTCGGCGCCTATTTCGAGGCGGTCGTCGCCGCCGCGGGCGCGGCGCATGCGAAGCTCGCGGCCAACTGGGTCATGGGCGAATTGTCGAGCGCGCTCAACCGCGACAATTTGGAGATCACGGGCTCGCGGGTTACGCCGCGGGCCTTGGCGGAACTGCTCGCGCGCATCGTCGACAAGACGATTTCGGGCAAAATCGCCAAGGACGTATTCGAGGAGATGTGGTCTGCGGGCGGCGCGGCCGATGCAATCATCGCCGCCAAGGGCCTCAAGCAAATCACCGACAGCGGCGCGATAGAGTCCGTGATCGATTCCGTGATCGCGGCCAATCCGAAGCAGCTCGCCGATTTTCGCGCCGGCAAGGACGAGCTGTTCAGGTTCTTCGTGGGGCAGGTCATGAAGGCGACCGCGGGCAAGGCAAACCCCGCGCAGTTGAACGAACTGCTCAAGCGCAAACTCGGCGGCAGTCCCTAAATGATGCGCGATCGGGATTGCCTGCACCGCTTCATGTTCGAGGGTTACCCGATTCGCGGCCAACTCGTGCACCTGGACGCATCCTGGCGCGCGTTGATCGAGCACCGCGACTATCCACTGCCGATCCGCGATGCGCTCGGTGAGGCAGTTGCAGCCTCTCTGCTGCTCGCGGGCACGATCAAATTCGACGGGGTGCTGTCGCTGCAACTGCAGGGCGAGGGGCCGGTGCATCTGCTGCTCGCTCAGTGCACGAGCGGGCTCGGCGTGCGCGGCCTCGCCCGCTATCGCGAGGCGCAGATCGCAACCGCCGATTTGAGCGGCGTCGACGCGCTGGTCGGGCCGGGAAATCTGACGGTCACTTTGGAAACCGACGACAAGGCACAGCGCTATCAAGGCATCGTGCCGATTACCGGAGCGCGGCTCGCCGAATCCCTGCAAATTTATTTCGAGAATTCGGAGCAATTGCCGACGCGGCTCTGGCTGCATGCAGATGCCGCCGGCGCCTCCGGGATGCTGCTGCAGCGCTTGCCGAGCGACGGCGGCACGGCGGCCGTTCACGATGCCGCGGCGATCGACGATGCCTGGCGCCGGGTGCAACTGATCGGCGAGACGCTGACACCCGAGGAACTCGTCACGCTCGCGGATACCGAGATCTTGCATCGGCTGTTCAACGAGGATGACGTCAGGCTCTACGAGCCCTCACCGGTCTATTTTCGATGCCGATGTTCGCGTGAACGGGTCAGCGGGATGCTGCAAGGCCTAGGCGAAGCGGAGACTCGATCGGTGCTCGCGGAGCGCGGCGAAGTCGAGGTGCGCTGCGACTTTTGCAATCGCGCGTATGTATTCGACGCAGTCGACGTGGCACATTTGTTCAAGGCATCGCCGTCCGCAAGCAGCGGCAGCTCGATCCACTGACAGCGCGCGGCTGCCCAGCGGATGAATCGGCGCCGAGCATTTGTCGCGGCGCGCGGGCTGGATTAAACTGCGCCCCTTCGTTTCTACGGCAACACTCAAATAAAGCGCAGCCCAACATTCCGATTGCCGTAAACCTTTGGGGGAATTCATCGATGAAATTGCAACTCCGCGCTCTGCTGAGCGTGTCTTGCCTGATTTTCTGCAGCCTAGGCGCAATCGCCGCGACCGCCGACAAGACGGCGGCCCCCGATCATCCGGATCTCAAGATTGCGTCGGTGCCGGAACAGACCGAAACCCAGCGCTATTTGCAGGATGAGCATCAATCGACGCAGGCGTCGATCCTGGTCGGCGGAAAGCCGCTTGCCTATCAAGCCGAAGCGGGCGTCCTCGTGGTTCACCTCAAGGACCCCATGGACGACGACGCACCGCCGCCGGGCGACCACGCCGGCGCACCGCCGCCGCCGCAGCCCCCCGAGGCGACGATGTCCTATGTCGCCTACTTCAAAGGCGACAAGGAAGATACGCACCGGCCGATCACATTTCTATTCAATGGTGGCCCCGGCTCATCGAGCGTGTGGTTGCACATGGGTGCCTTCGGTCCGAAGCGCGTCGTGACCGCGGATGATACCCACAGTCCGGCGGCGCCCTATCGCGTCGTCGACAACGAATTCACGCTGCTCGACGCAAGCGACCTCGTATTCGTCGACGCACCGGGAACGGGATTCAGCCATCTGCGCGGCGCCGACAAGGAGAAGGCGTTTTACGGCGTCGATCAGGACGCGCATGCGTTCGCGAATTTCATCGTCGAATTCCTATCGCGTCATGCGCGCTGGAACTCGCCGAAGTACCTGTTCGGCGAGAGCTACGGCACGACACGCTCCGCGGTGCTCTCCGCGATTCTGGAAAACGAGAAATCGCTCGACCTGAACGGCGTGATCCTGCTCTCGCAATTCTTGAGCGCCGACGACAGCGTCGACGCGCCGCAATTCAATCCCGGCATCGACATGCCCTACGTGCTCGCGCTGCCGACCTATGCAGCGACGGCCTGGTATCACCACAAGCTCGCGAATCCGCCCGCGACACTCGAGCCCTTGCTCAAAGAGGTCGAAAATTTCGCGGTCACCGATTACGCGCAGGCACTGATGGCCGGCGCGAGCTTGAGCGCGGAGCGCAAAACCGCGATCGCCTCGCGACTCCACGATTACACCGGCCTGCCGGTCGACTACATCGTGCGGGCCAACCTGCGCGTCAACGGCGGCGAATTCGAGAAGAGCCTGCTGGGCGCCGATACGACCGCGGGCCGCCTCGATACCCGCTTTGCGGGACCGACGATCGATCCGATGAGCAAGGAGGCCGACTACGATCCGCAGTCGGCGGCGATTTCCTCGGCCTACGTTTCGGCTTTCAACGACTACGTGCGCTCGACGCTCAAGTTCGGCGACAAGAAGACCTACAAGGCCGAGATCGACCTCTGGAAATTCTGGGACTTCATGCACCAGCCGCCGGGCGCACCGTTCAAGATCCCCGGCGCGATGAACGTCATGCCGGACCTCGCGGTCGCGATGCAACAGAACCCGAATCTTAAGGTGCAGCTCAACGGCGGCTATTACGATCTCGCGACGCCGTACTTCGCCGCGATCTATGAACTGCATCAGCTGCCGATTCAGGCCACGCTGCAGAACAACATCGAAATGCATTTCTACGCATCCGGCCACATGGTCTATGCGCACGAGCCGGCGCTCAAGGAATTGCATGCGAACGTTGCGGCGTTCATCGAGAAGACCAGAAACTCAGGCGGCGGCAAGTAAGCTACAGCGCGGAGACCCCGCGCAGCTCGGTCAGGCTCTGCGAACGCGTCAATGCGATGAATTCGCGGATATAGGCGGTTTCGGCGCCCGCGAGCGTCGTCGCCGCATAGAGTTCGCAGTGCAGGCCGTTGCGTCCAATCGGTCGCGAGACGACGTAGCCGCGATCGATATAGTTGCCCACGGTCCAAGCCGGCAGCGCAGCGATACCACGACCGCTTGCGACCAACTGCAGGATCGCGACCGTCAATTCGGCGGTACGGCGCCGCGGGTTGACCTTGGCCGGCAGCAAGCAGTGCTTCATGAGGTCGAGCATCTCGTCCGGAACCGGGTAGGTGATCAGGGTTTCGTCGGCGAAATCTTGAGCATCCAACCAGGTCTTTGCCGCAAGTCGATGGCGCGGGCTCATCAAGGCCACGCTTTCATAGCGAAACAGCGGGCTGAAGACGAGGTTGGGCCGAGCCTCCGGCCGGTCATGAATGACTGCGAGTTCGGCCTCGGATCGTTCGAGCAACGGCAGCGGATCGACGACGAATCCCGAAATGATGTCGAGTTCCACCTCGGGCCAAAGCGATCGATAGGCGTCCATCGCCGGCATGAGCCAGTCGAAGCAATTATGACATTGCACTGCAACACGTAACGGGCCGCAGCGGCCCTGGGCCAAGCGGGAGACATCGCGGCCGGCTTCGGCGACCTGGGGCAGAATCGCGCGCGCAAGTTCGAGCAAGCGCTGGCCGATTGCCGTAAAGCGCAGCGGCCGCACGCTTTTCTCGACCAGCGCGGAACCGTAGTAGGTCTCGAGCGCCTTGAGCTGATGGGAAAGTGCCGATTGCGTCAGATAGAGCCTTTCCGCGGCCTTCGAGAGGCTGCCGCATTCGGAAAGGGCCAGCAGGGTCTCCAGGTGACGTAATTCGAGCGCGGTTGTGGTCATGAGCCGCCTTCATTTCCGGCATGAAGATAATGAGTTTGAATCATAGCCTAAGCGCTTGCATGCTCAAATGCCAACCGAGCGCCGAACCTGAGGATCGTCGATGCCGAAACCGCTTGCAGTCTCATTCGAATTCTTTCCGCCGAGCGATGCGGCGATGGCTTTGCAGTTGTGGCAGGCGGTGCAGAGGCTCGGCACTCTCGAACCCAAATTCGTCTCCGTGACCTATGGCGCCGACGGATCGACGCGCGAGCGCACGCATGAATGCGTGCTGCGCATCCTGCGGGAAACCCATCTCGTCGTCGCGCCGCATCTGACATGCGTCAACGCAACGAGGGCGGAGGTAGTCAGGATCGCCGCGGACTATTGGCGTGAAGGGATTCGCCATCTCGTGGCACTGCGTGGTGATGCGCCCGATGCCTCGCTGGATACGGGGGGCCATTATCGCCCACAATCCAATGGTTTTGCGTATGCCTCGGATCTGGTGCGGGGCTTGACCGCGGTCGGCGCGTTCGACATTTCGGTTGCAGCCTATCCGGAGGGACATCCCGAGACCGCCGGCGTCGCCGTGGATATCGAGAATCTGCGGCGCAAAGTCGATGCCGGCGCGACACGCGCGATCACGCAATTCTTTTTCGACAACGACAAGTTCCTGCGCTACCGCGATCGCTGCATCGCCGCCGGCATTCACGTCAACATCGTTCCGGGAATCCTGCCGATCACGCGCTTGCCGCAATTGCTGAAGTTCGCGGCGCGCTGCGGCGCCGACGTACCGGCATGGTTGCGTCAACGATTCGAAGGCCTCGACGAAGATCCCGGGACCCGGCACATGATCGCTGCGCACCTCGCGATCGAGCAGGTCGAACGGCTGCGCCGTCACGGCGTCGAGGAGTTTCACTTTTATACACTGAATCGCGCCGAATTGACGTTTGCGATCTGCCATGCGATGGGGATGCGCCCGGCCGTGAACGCCGCGCCCGGCGCCGCGGCTGCGGCCGCCGACGCACGGGTTGCCTGATGCCGCGCGCCGCGCCGTTGCCGCGATCCGCCGCGTTTCGCGCGTTGCTGCGCGAGCGCTTGGTCATCCTCGACGGTGCGATGGGCACGATGATTCAACGCCATCGATTGAGCGAGACACAGTTTCGCGCCGAGCGATTCGCATCATGGCCGACGGATCTGCGCGGCAACAACGATTTGCTCGTGATCACGGCGCCGCAGCTCATCGAAGCGATTCATCGCGAGTATCTCGGCGCCGGCGCCGACGTGATCACCACCAACACCTTCAATTCGAACGCGATATCGCAAGCTGATTACCGCATGGAATCGCTGGTCGCGGAATTGAATCTGGCCGCGGCGCGCACCGCTAGGCGAGCGGCCGACGCGGTTGCCGCGGAAACCGGGCGGCCGCGTTTCGTCGCGGGCGCACTCGGGCCGACGAACCGCACGGCCTCACTATCGCCCGATGTCAACGATCCGGCGTATCGCAACGTCGATTTCGAACAGCTCGTCGCAAGCTATACGGAAGCGACACGCGCGTTGATCGAGGGCGGCGTCGACCTGTTACTCGTCGAAACGATTTTCGATACCTTGAATGCCAAAGCGGCGCTGTTCGCGGTGCGCGAGGTGCTCGACGAATTGGCCATGGATTTGCCGATCATGATTTCCGGCACGATCACCGATGCTTCGGGCCGCACGCTCTCGGGGCAGACGACCGAGGCATTCTGGAATTCGATTCGGCATGCCAAGCCGGCCGTGGTCGGACTCAATTGCGCGCTCGGCGGCAAACAAATGCGCCCGTACATCGAGGAGTTCGCGCGCATCGCCGACACCTTCGTCTGCGCTTACCCAAATGCGGGACTGCCGAACGCATTCGGCGAATACGACGAATCCGCGGCGGAAACCGCCGATATCCTCGCGGAATTCGCTCGCAGCGGCTTTCTCAACATGGTCGGCGGCTGTTGCGGTACGACGCCCGATCACATCCGGGCTTTGCGCGCCGCGGTCGAGGGCGTTGCGCCGCGCCGGCCGCCGCAGATCGAGCCGGCCTGCCGCTTGAGCGGCCTCGAGCCGCTCACCATCGACGCGCGCAGCTTGTTCGTCAACGTCGGCGAGCGCACCAACGTCACGGGCTCGGCGAAGTTTCGCAAGTTGATCGAGGCGGGTGACTATGGCGCGGCCGTCGACATCGCCCGCCAACAGGTCGCCAATGGCGCGCAGGTCATCGACGTCAATATGGACGAGGGCATGCTCGATTCCCAGGCTGCGATGGTCCGCTTTCTGAACCTGATCGGCGCCGAACCCGATATCGCACGCGTGCCGGTCATGATCGATTCGTCGAAGTGGCCGGTCATCGAGGCCGGTTTGCGCTGCGTGCAAGGCAAGGCGATCGTCAATTCGATCAGCCTCAAGGAAGGCGAGGAGCAATTTCTCGCGCAGGCGCGCAAGATCATGCGCTACGGAGCCGCGGTCGTGGTCATGGCGTTCGACGAACGCGGCCAGGCGGATACGCTGGAACGCAAGGTCTCGATCTGCGAGCGCGCCTACCGGCTGCTCTGCGATTGCGTTGGGTTCGCGCCTGAAGACATCATCTTCGACCCCAATATTTTTGCGGTCGCGACCGGGATCGAGGAGCACCACCGATACAGCCTCGACTTCGTGGAGGCGACGGCCGAAATCAAGCGCCGCATGCCGCTCGTTCACGTGAGCGGCGGCGTCAGCAACGTCTCGTTCTCGTTCCGCGGCAACGACCGGGTCCGCGAGGCCATGCACTCGGTGTTCCTCTACCACGCGATCCGTGCGGGCATGACCATGGGCATCGTCAATGCCGGTCAGCTCGCAATTTACGAGGATATTCCGGCCGATCTGCGCACCTGCGTCGAAGATGTGATTCTGGCGCGGCGCCTCGATGCGACCGAGCGATTGTTGGAGGCCGCCGAGCGCTATCGCGGTGACGCGAGCGCCGCGCGCGGTGACGACCTCGGGTGGCGCAAGCTCCCCGTCGCCGAGCGCCTGTCGCATGCGCTGGTCAAGGGACTCGACGAATTCGTGCTCGAGGACACCGAGGAGGCGCGCTTGGCGGCCAAGCGGCCGCTCGACGTCATCGAAGGCCCGCTCATGGACGGCATGAACATCGTCGGGGATCTGTTCGGTGCGGGCAAGATGTTCCTGCCGCAGGTGGTCAAATCCGCGCGCGTCATGAAGAAGGCGGTCTCGGTGTTGGTTCCCTATATCGCGCTCGAAAAGGGCGCCACGAGCCGCTCGAACGGCAAAATCGTGCTCGCGACCGTCAAGGGCGATGTGCATGACATCGGCAAGAACATCGTCGGCGTGGTACTCCAATGCAACAACTTCGAAGTCGTCGATCTCGGCGTCATGGTGTCGTGCGAGCGGATCCTCGAGGCGGCACGCCGTGAAGGCGCGAGCCTGATCGGCCTGTCCGGCCTGATCACGCCGTCACTCGATGAAATGGTGCATGTCGCGAAGGAGATGCAGCGCCTGGGTTACCGCCAGCCGCTATTGATCGGCGGCGCCACGACCTCGCCGGTGCATACCGCCGTGAAGATCGATCCGCAATATGAGGGTGCGGTCGTCTACGTCAAAGATGCCTCGCGCTGCGTCGGCGTTTGCCAGCAGCTCGTGACCAAGGATTCTCGCGACGCGTACACGGCCAACATCAAGGCCGAGAACGAGCATCGGCGCGAGCAGCATCGCAACAAAACGGCGAAGGCGCCCCAGCTATCGCTGATGCAGGCGCGCGCCAAGAAATTCGCGATCGATTGGGGCACGTACGCGCCGCCGGCCCCGAAACTTCCGGGCGTCCGTCATTTCGACGATTACCCGCTCGATGAGCTGGTTCCGTATATCGATTGGATGCCGTTTTTCAATGCCTGGGAGTTCGCAGGAAAATTTCCCGAACTCCTGGAGGACCCGGTCATAGGCGCCGCCGCGAGCAATTTGTACGAGGATGCGAAACGCATGCTCGGACAGCTGGTCCGCGAGAAATGGCTGCGCGCGCGCGCGGTCGTCGGCCTGTTCGCGGCCGCGAGCAGCGACGACGATGATATTTGCGTCTACTCCGACCCTGTGCGCAGCCGCGTCGAGCTGCGCCTCCATCAGCTGCGTCAGCAAAAACTCAAGGGGACGGCTCAGGCGCAGCTGTGCCTCGCCGATTTCGTCGCGCCGATGCAGGGACCGCCAGATTTCATCGGGGCATTCGCGGTCACCGCGGGTATCGGCATCGAGGCGCACGTGGCACGCTTTGAAGCTGCTCACGACGATTACAGCAGCATCATGCTCAAGGCATTGGCGGATCGCTTGGCCGAGGCGCTTGCCGAGCGCATGCACGAACGCACGCGGCGCGAATGGTGGGGATATGCGAGTGCGGAATGTCTGGATACGCGCGCGCTGATTCGTGAGCAATACCAGGGAATTCGACCCGCGCCGGGCTACCCCGCGTGTCCCGATCACAGCGAAAAGGCCGCGATTTGGAGGCTGCTCGATCCCGAGCGCAACGCCGGCATCCGCCTGACCGAATCGTTTGCGATGATGCCGACCGCGGCTGTCAGCGGCCTTTATTTTTCGCATCCGCAAGCCCATTATTTCGCGGTCGGACAGATCGACCGCGACCAGGTCGCAAGCTACGCGCTGCGCAAAGGTCTGCGCATTGATCAAGCGGAGCGCTGGCTCGCGCCGAACCTCGGCTATGAACCCGAGACCGTCCAACCCGTGGTCGATGATCGAGAGCTCGACGCCGTCGAGAACAGGGCCGCCGCCGACGCCGCTTGAGTGAGAACCGGGCATGCACCGGATTGTGTACGCGCCCGTACAGACTGGGCTGTGGCACGCGACGTAGCCTCTCGACTCACCGGAATACCCAGGAGCTTTCATGAATTTTTCAAAATTGGTCGGCGCATCGATGCTCGTCATGGCGCTCAGCGCCTGCTCGCAACCGGGCCCGCCCGGACCCGCCGGTGCAACCGGAGCGACCGGTAATACCGGAAATACCGGAAATACCGGCAACACCGGAAGTACGGGCAGTACGGGCGATACCGGCTATACCGGCGCGACCGGCACTACCGGCGCCACAGGCAATCCAGGCAACACGGGCAACACGGGCAACACGGGTGCAACCGGTGGCACCGGTTATACAGGCGCAACTGGTGCGACCGGCGATACCGGCAGCACAGGAGCCACGGGCGCAACCGGTAACCCGGGTAACACCGGCAACACGGGCGCTACCGGAGCCTCCGGCGATACGAGCACACCGTCCCACTAGAGAGTCGACGCGCGAGGAGTGAGCCATGGATATTCACGGAAATTCCGTCGTATTGATCATCGGCGTGCTCGTTGCTGCGCTGATCGCAATCGCGGCAACGTTCTTGTACCGCAAAAGGCAATCGCAGCGGCTGCGCGATCGGTTCGGCGCGGAATATGGCCGAACCGTCGATCAGCTAGGCAGCCGCGCGAAAGCCGAGGCGGAACTCAAGGCGCGTGAACTTCGCGTCAAGGGTCTTGCGATCGTCGCATTGCCGCCCGCTGAAGCAGCGCGGTTCAGCAAGGCCTGGGGCGAATTGCAGAGTAGCTTCGTTGATGACCCCAAGGCGGTCGTCGTCAAAGCGGACCAACTCGTGCGCGAATTGCTGTTGAAGCGCGGCTATCCAATCGCGGATTTCGAGCACCGTGCCGCCGATATCTCGGTCGACCACCCGGGCGTCGTATTGCATTACCGTGCGGCGCAGGCCATCACCGTGCGCAGTGAACGCGGGGAAGCCGGCTCGGACGATCCAAGCACCGAGGAACTACGCAAGGCCGTGGTCCATTACCGCGCGCTGTTCGACGAATTGCTGGAAACGAAACCGTCGCAGTCCGAGCGAGCGGAAGCGCCGGCCACGCTGGCCGTGCGCTGAAGCGCTCACATCTCCCGGTCCACCGGCAGTAGCGCAAGCAAGCGCAGCGCCACGCGCTGCCAGGCGCTGCGCGCAGGCTCGCTCGTATAGCGCACGGGCTTGCCATGTTCGATGGTGTCCCAGACGATGTTGCGCGCCGTGCCGGCATTGCCGTCGCCACCTGCCAGGGAAAGCACGTATGCATTCTCCGGGCGCGTCATGGCGTCGAAGCGCGCGATGATCTGGCCCGCAAGATCAGGGCTGTCGATGATCAAGCCCATCTCCGTGTTCAAGCGCTTGCTGCGTTGATCAAAGTTCATCGAGCCGATGAAGATCCGCTTGCGATCGAACACAAACAGCTTGGCGTGCAGCGCATAATTTCCGAAGCGCGAGATCCCTTTGGTCTGTCCGCTGCCTCGCGTGCTGCCGAGCAGCGAGCGTAGTTCGTAAATCTCCGCGCCTTGTTCGAGCAGCGGCTCGCGATAGCCGGAGTACCCCGCCTGCGCGAGCAGCAATGGCGCGGACTCCAGCGAATTGGTCAGGATCGCGACGCGCACATTCTGCCGCCGCAGCGTATCGATGAGCCGAACCTCGCGCGCTGCCGGCAGGTAGTAGGGCGTGATGATCAGCAATTCGGTCCGTGCGAGTGAGGCCGCCTCGGATACCTGCGGCTCCATGAGCCGGCCGCGGCGCGCGCCGCTTTCGACGTCCTTCTTATCGGGGCTGTCGCAGACGACTTGTGAGTTCGCCCAAACGAGCGGCAAACCGCCGGATAGTAGTCCCGCATAGGGTTGATCCGACCTGAGCATCGCTTCATAGTCGATGCCCTTGGAATCGAGTCCGCGCAGCGGCTTGGCGCGCAGCGCATGTGCCGAGGCATCCCTCGCGCCGAGCGCCGCGGCTGGAATCGCCAGATTGCTGTTCCAGTACTCGTCGAATCGCGCCGAGAGCTGTCGCACGACCGGACCGGCAGTGAAAACATCATCGTCGGCGAACTGCGATTCGGGGTCCATCTGGAAATATTGGTTGCCGATGTTGCGGCCGCCGATCAGCGCGACCGCATTGTCGACCACGATCAGCTTGTTGTGCATGCGGTAATTGAGTCGACGCCCATTGAACAGGAATTCGGCGGCGCGTCTGAGCTGCGCATGGCCGCGGTAGGCGAACGGATTGAACACCCGGATTTCGATCGAAGGCCGGCCATCCAGGGCGAGCAGCCGTTCATCCCCGTCCTGCGTATCACCGTCGTCGACGAGCACGCGGACGCGCACGCCGCGCGCTGCTGCGCGGATAAGCGCCTTGGTGATCAAATGGCCGGTTTCATCGCCGCGAAAAATGAAATACTGCAGATCGAGCGTACGCTCGGCCGCATCGATCATCTGGACACGGGTCAAGAACCCGTCGACGCCGATCGGGAGAATATGAAATCCGGACATCGTGCCGTGAGTTTGCGAGGAATCCGCGAATTGGGCGCCGAGCCGCGTTTCCTCTGGATCGGCGAGCGCGACCGAGGCGACGCGCGGGTAGTCGGCGCCCGGCGGGCGGCCGGCACAGCCGGTGCTGAGCGCAGCTCCGCAGCTGACGATCAGCGCGCAGACCAGAACCGACGCTCGGACGCGGCGCAATGGGTGGGCGAATCTGGCGGGTGGATGGAACAATCAACTCATTTATCATGCTTTGGGCCAGATCTTGTGTCTGATGGCGCACAGTCGCGGCGTTTGCAACACGACCGGATGAATTAAAAGGGGGTATTTCATGATCAAGGTCAGCGTTCTGTATCCGAGCAAGCCCGGCGCACATTTCGACATGGGCTACTACGTCACCCACCATATGCCGCTCGCAATGCGATTGCTGAGCCGCGGCTTGCGCAAAACCGAGGTCGATGCGGGATTGCAGGGAACGGCTCCGGGGGAGCCGCCGGCGTTCTTCGGCGGTTGTCAGTTCTACTTCGACAGTATCGAGGCATTCCTTGCGGTCTGGCCGGCCGCTGCGGCGGAACTCACGGCCGACATTCCGAAATACACCGATGTCGCGCCGCTGATCCAATTCAACGAGGTCAAGCTCTCGATCCCCGTCTAAATGGCGCGGATGCAGCTATGGTTCAGGTGTCGAACGAACGCAGCAAATCCCGCCAACTCACGATGCCGACGGGGCGGAACTGCTCATCGACGATCGGGATGCAGGATATCCGATGCTCGAGCAGCAATTTGACGGCATCGGCGAGCGGCGCGTCCGGCGTCAAGGTAATCGGCTTGCGGCTCATGACTTGATGTACGCGCTTGTTCAAAGTCGCGGCATCCCTCGCATTTTCCGCGGCGCTGCCGACGTAAGGGCTCAAGGCCTTGAGCAGGTCGCGATCCGAGACGACGCCGGCCAGTTCGCCGTCGCCGTTGATGACCAATAAATGATGAAATTTCGTGGAGTCGAAGATCTCCTTGACCACGGCCAGCCGGTCATCCATTTCGACGGTGACGACACGAGGGCTCATGATGCTGCGTAGACTCATCGGGAAAGCATAGGCGAATTGCACGCACGAGGTCCACCATGATGAACACGACGACGCGATTTCGGCTCGGCATGCTATTGATGGCGGTACTCGCGGTGCCGCGTGTATCGGCGCAATTGCCGGAGCCGAACGGCGGGCTGATCGAACGCGGCGTGTTGCCCGACCACTGGATGAGCGGCGGTCCGAAATGCATGGAAAATCCGAAGTGGCAGGTCCACGAATACAATCCCGGATTGTTCATTTTGCGGCAGTCCGGCTGTACGGATTTCGAGAAGCCGTTCGTTTATCTGATGTTCGGCCGCGACGCGGCGCTGCTGCTCGACACGGGCTCGCGAAACGGCGATCTCGCGCCGACATTGCAATGGACGGTCCATCAGTGGCTCAAGCGCAATTCGCGTCAGAGCATCCCGCTAATCGTCGTGCACACGCACGGCCATTCGGATCACGTCGCCGGTGACGCGGCGATCGAGGCGCTCGGTGACCCGGCGATGCCGGTCACGTTGATTGCGGCTGACGTCGATGCCGATCGGCATTTCTTTCGAATCGCTCGCTGGCCCACGGATCTCGGTGCGGTCGATCTCGGTGATCGGGTCATCGACGCAATCCCGATTCCCGGCCACT
>JBEKSM010000047.1:0-31160 GCA_049517075.1 Steroidobacteraceae bacterium
TGCCGATCGGCGCGCGCATACTGGTCGCGGATGACAACCATGATGCCGCAGACAGCCTGGCAATGATCCTCGAAATGTCGGGACACGAGGTACGCGTGGTTCACGACGGGCGTAGCGCGCTGTCGGTGGCTCGCACCTTCCGTCCCGATACGGCGCTATTGGACATCGGCATGCCGCACATGAACGGATACGAAGTCGCTCGGGCGTTGCGTCAGGAACCGTGGGGCGCCAGCCTCACGCTGATCGCGTTGACCGGATGGGGTCAAGCGAGCGACCGCAAAAGAGCGATCGATGCGGGCTTCGATCGCCACCTGACCAAGCCGGTCGACCCCGAGGCGCTGCAGTCCCTACTCAGCGCCCATTCAGACAAAACCATGAAACCGCCGGGACGCGTCGGTTAGGCGATCCGGTTCAGACCGGGTTTGAGCTGGTCGCCGGCGAATTGGTATTGCCGGCGGATTCCCGCGATAAACGCCACTGATGTTTTTCACTGTGTCCCCGACAGGGTGCTAAGACGCGCGTTCCTGAGCTATCGCATTCGGAGCTACTGCGGCCCCGGTCGCTGCGACGCTTCGATCGGCTGCTGCATAATCACGTCAAGCGCGGTCAAGAACGCGAAAGCGACCGTAAAGAAGTCGATCGTCAGCGCCGTGATGTAGGCGGCGGCGACGTATCGGACGCCGACTACGATGTAAGCAAGCATCGCCAGCGTAACGACAGAACCCAACACCACCAAGACCGCAAATATGGCGGGCGGCGGTCCGGAGCCGACCACCTGGCGGCGGCGGCGCGGATAGCTCAGCTGAAGAAACAGCATCGGTAGTGCGAATAACACCCCGGAGCCTCGCCAAATCCAATCCTCCCGAATGTCGTAGAGCGCAAATAGCGCCGGCAGCAGCGCTCCTGCCATCAACACAAAAATGTGGGTCATGACCGTTCTCGCGAGGTATCGGTCTAGCAGCGACAATTTCGCTCCGGCGGCCTGTCGGACGCTCAACAAGAGCGCCGAGAACCCCGCAAACGTGATCATCAGGCCAGCCAACGTGTACAGAAGGGTGACACCTTTGACCTCCATGATTTGCCCCCTCAAGTACCACGGTCGTGTTGGCGCGTCCTCGAACCAACCCTATTCGACCGCGAGTTTCGCGTCAATGTGGTCGCGGGTCTAATCCGATGCAGCTTTCTCGATCACCTTTGCAACTTCATCCGGCCGGGAAACATAGACAGCGTGGCTCGCTTCGACTTCAAATTGAACTGACTTTGCTCGTGTAGCCATCTTCTTTTCATCGGCGGGCGGGATCATATGGTCTTCACCGGAGATGATGTAATAGCTAGGCTTGGTCTTCCAAGCGACCGTGGTAATTTTATCGGTGAAGGTTTGAACTCCCAGTGGAACCTGCGAAGCCGCCATGAATTGCGCTTTGTGGCGGCCAACATCCGCGGCAAATGCAGCGGGAAATTTCGCACGGTCCAGGAAGATAACTCCATTCTTGGGAGGGAGAATCGGCGGAGGCGGCACGCTCGGATCGGCATTTGCGGTCAAGGTTTGGAGTGATTCTCCTGCATCGGGCGCATAAGCGCTGACGTACACGAGCGATTTGATCTTCGGGTCATCTCCGGCTTGAGTAATCACCTCGCCACCGTAGGAGTGCCCAACCAATACCACCGGGCCATTTTGATCGGCCAGAGCGTTCTGTGTCGTGGTCACGTCGGCAGCCAAAGACACCGTAGAGTTTTGAACGATGGTAACGTTGTATCCATCCTTTGTAAGGATGCGATAGACGCCCTCCCACCCTGAGCCGTCGGCAAAGGCCCCGTGCACGATGACGATGTTCTTGGCCGACGCATGTTGGTTTGCCGTGTTTTCTGCAGCAGCGAAGCTGCCAGCAAGCAATCCGAAAGCCCCTAGCGTCAGCATCAGAGTTATGCGGTTTGACATGAATCGTTTCCAATCGTGGTGTTACGGCACGGCGCCGCAGAATCCATATTACGGTCAAGTACTCGGTCGCTGTGCATCGGTCAATTGACCGACCTCGGCTTGGATCCTAGAATGTTAAAAAAAATCATAGAGGATGGTAAAGTTTAAAACTTTTCGACTCCTCCCCTACTATGTATAACGTATCCACCGTTCCCGTCAGAGATGCCATGTCGGCGCTGGCGTTTGTCGGGGATCTCAGCAAGGGGCAGCCGACCAATCATTCTTTGCGGACCGCGAGACTGGCTGCATGGCTGGCGGCCGAAGACGGTGGTGGCAGCGAAGAATGCCATGCGGCCTACAATATTGCGTTGTTGCGCTGGTCGGGGTGTACCGCCAATGCGGCCGGCTTCGGTGAACTCTTGGGTGACGACGTTGCTGGGCGAAGGAGCATGACGGCCGGGATTCAGCCCTGGTTTAACGTCCCCCGTCACTTAATTTATCCACTTGCACAAATTCATTGCGAGATTTCCGGCGATATTGCCGTGATGCTGAGCATGCCGCACGTCGTCGAGATGGGATTGCGAAACATTTTTGAAACCTACGATGGGCAAGGCATACCGGGATTGCTGAAACATCCGCATGTGCCGGTATCGGTCTATCGTGTCGCATTGGCCGGCGACCTGGAAGCGATTAGCCGTGTTCATGGCATCGAGGCGGCACTGACCTATGTGGGTAATCGCAGCAACGTCAAATATCCGGAAGCGCTGGTTCAGCTGCTGAGCCGCTTTGCGCAGGATTGGCTTGCGCTACTGGATTCTGACGAGTTGCAGCCGCTCGATTCCCGATTGTCGGCTGCGCTCGAATCGACTGAGATTCCACTGACGCTGGTTGCCGATGTAATCGATTTGAAATTGCCTTGGTTGGCCGGATATTCACGTCAAGTAGCGGATCTCGCGCGCGAATGCGGCGCATTGCAAGGCTTGGCGCCAAACGTCCAGGAGCAATTGTACGGTGCCGGCCTGATACACGGTATCGGCCGTGCTGCGATACCCAATTGGGTATGGAACACGCCGGGCCGCCTCGACGCCTCGGCCTGGGAGCAGGTTCGGCTTGCCCCGTATTGGACTTGGCGCGCGGCACAGCAGATTCGCAGTTTGACGGTGGAAGTAAATTTGGCCTCGCACGCCTATGAGCGACAAAACGGCTCCGGCTATTTTCGCAGTGTTGCCGACCAAGCGATCACTGTTCCCCAACGTACCCTGGCAGCGGCCGCCGCTTGGACAGCCTTGTGTTCGTCCAGGCCATGGCGCGCGCCATTCGGCAAGGACGAGGCCAGTGCGCTGTTGCGGGATGAGGCGAAGCGAGGGCACTTCGATCCGGTCATCGTCGACGCCGTGTTGGCGGCTGCGAATGGTCACCGATTGAAAGCACCCACGAAGGCTGTCACCGTTTTGACCGATCGTGAAATTGAGGTACCGGCAAGAATCAGCCTCGGAGAGAGCAACAAGGAGGTGGCCCGTAATCTCGCAGTCAGTCCGAGTACGGTGCGGACGCATGTGGAGAGCATTTTCCGAAAATTGGAATGCTCCACTCGCGCCGCCGCGACTCTCAAGGCGTATACCCTGGGAATCATTTAGAAACTGCCGGGAAATTGCGGCCGCGTCGATTGGTTCTTGATTTTCGAGGATTCGCAAATCGAGTATCATCCGGAAAACGCAGAACCAGCGGCGATCAGCTCACACGCCGCAGCCCCGCTATCAGGTAAGTGCCCATGCTCATTGGACTCGGTCGAGGCTTGATTGCGATAGCGGCAGCGAGCGTCGCAATTCTGAGCCTCACTTACGGAGGATTCGGGCCGTCGGCAGGACCACTACCCGCCTGGATTCCCTGGCGGGAAACATTGGTCAATTTATCGGCGCTCGTTCTCCTGGCGGCCAGCGCCTGTCTTTGCTTCTCGCGCACCGCATTGCCGGCCGCGTTGACGATCTGCGCATACCAAGCAGTCTGGGCACTGCTTGGCACACCCCCCATTCTCTCGAAACCGTTGAGCATTGGCGCGTGGTACGGATTTTGCGAAGCCATGACGGCGCTCGTCGGCGCATGGATCCTGTATGCCATGTTGCGACGAGAGTCACCGGTATCCGGGATACCAATTGCCAGCGAGCGCAGCGTGCGCGTGGCGCAAATATTGTTTGGCCTCACATGTGTCTTTTACGGGTCATCGCACTTTGTTTACGCCGATTACACCGCCGGCATGGTGCCTGCCCTGCTACCCAACCGGTTGGCGTTCGCTTACCTCACGGGGCTGGGTCACGTTGCTGCCGGCATCGGCATCATCGTCGGCATTCTCCCCGGTCTCGCCGCCACGCTCGAAGCGATCATGATGAGCTTGTTCGGCCTTCTGGTCTGGGTGCCGAGTTTCTTTGTGCAGCCCCGGCCCCAATGGGCGACGCCGCCCCAAAATCAATGGTCAGAACTCGTCGTGAACCTGGTGCTGGCCGCCTCTGCGTGCGTTGTCGCAATTTCTTTGAGAAACGGCCCCCGCGGTTTCGGCGCGCGCTCGCGCACGTAAATCAGCGCCGTGTGCGGATGGATCTTGCCGCAAGACGGCATTCCCGAGTTGCTGCATCGCGGCGGACACCGTGATTGATGAAGTGCTAAACGTCTCGTCTTTCGGCGTACTTATTCACCCATCTAATGCAATTCTCAAACAGTGCCGGCGCGTCAAACAAGGCGCCGTGCGGGCAGATTGATTCTGCTTACCTCACTACGCGTGATAGGCTGGCGTCGTATCGATAAGACTTGGGAATTACAACAATATGAAACCCCTCGACTCTTTCCGGACGACGTTAGTACTCGTGGCATGCGCGGGCACGGTCAGCCAAGCGGCGACGCTCAGTGGAACAGTCAGGAACTCCGACGGTGCACCGCTGAAGGGTGCATTCGTGCAGGCACAAAACAAGAAATCCAACATCACGATGATGGTGCTGTCGGGCGCCGACGGGCATTACCGCCTGGAGAATCTGCCTGCCGGCGAATATAAATTGATGACGAAAATCACCGGCTACAGCGGCGATTCCATTGCTGAGTTAAAGCTGGCGTCCAACCAGGTGTCTTCTTTCGACATGTCATTGCGCGAGGGCCCGGTGCGATGGAATGAGCTGTCTATTCACCAGGCGCGCGTGCTCTGGCCGGCTTCACCGGCAAAGGACAAGCTGTTCTCGGCCTGTTTTACCTGTCACGGGTTCCAGACGCGGATGGCCTCGGCTACGCATGACTATGACGGCTGGAGGGGCCGTGTTCAATTCATGCAGGTTGCGATGAAATTCGGTCTCGCGGATAGGATCGACGACAAGGAAGCCGATCAGGTTGCAAGCTACCTGACCAGCCTGTACAGCGAAACATCCGTGCTGCCGAGATACGCCAACGAGGCACCTGGATACGAAGAGACGTTGCGGCCGGTCGACGACAAGGCATTGAATATCGCCTACACCGAATACAACATGCCTTCGCCGAGCCGTATGCCGTTCAGTGCGGCGCCGGACAACGACGGATATTTCTGGATCCCGAATTTTGGCATTGCCAACAAGATCACGCGGCTCGATCCGAAGACCGGCGAAATGCAGGACTATCCGGTCCCGAATGTCGGCACGGCTGCCATTCACTCGGCGGTACCGGCAGCGGACGGTACGGTGTGGCTCACGGAGCAGGGCTCGAACAAGATCGGGCAGTGGGACCCGCATACGCGCAAGATCGTCGAGTACCAGGATGCGTACCTGCCCGGCCGAGTCGGCTACAGCGCGGGATCCAAGCACACGCTGCGCTTCGATCCGGATGGCAATGTCTGGTCCTCGGGTAATCCGCTAACGAGATTCGATCGAAAGACCCGACAATTCGCGCGCTTCGATGAGGTGCCCGAAGCGTACGACGTGAAGACGGGCAACGACGGCAACATGTGGTTTACCTCGCCATCGACCAATCGGATCGGCATGGTTGACTACAAGACGCTGAAGGTGAAGCAGTGGACCGTGCCGACACCTGCCTCCTTTCCGCGGCGCATGCAAATGGATGCTGACGGAATCGTTTGGTTTGGCGAATTCAATGCCGGCAAAATGGGGCGGTTCGACCCGGAGACGCAGAAATTCACGGAATACGCATTGCCAGGTCCTGAACCGACACCCTATGGCCTCGGCATCGATGCGCATCATCAAGTCTGGTATGCCTCGTACCGGATGGACATCGTCGGTCGCTTCGATCCGCAGACAGGCACCACGGTCGAGTACCCGTTCCCGCACTCGGAGAACACGATTCGCGAACTCCTGCTCGATTCACAGGGGCGCATGTGGTACGGCTCGCCGTCGAATGACAAGGTCGGCTATTTCACGCTGACTAGCGACGGCGAACGAACCGGCAAATAGGAGCTCGGCCTAGGAGAATTCCCAACGCCGCGCCAACCGGCGGGCGATTGCGAACAGCACGGTGGCGATCCCCACGAGAACCAGCACCTGCGGCCATAGATTCAAGAGCGGCTCGTCACGCCAAAAGACCTTGGTGAATCCGTCGATGGCCCAGGCATTGATGGTCAGCAGGCCTGCCTTTTGCATCGCCTCAGGCATCAAGAAACGCGGAAACATGCTACCGCCGATTGACGACATGACCAGGATGACGAGCGTGGAGAGTGAGCCCAGTTGAGCACGCGTGCGGCAAATGCTCGCAAGCAGCAGGCCGAACGTGGACACCGCGAGAGCCGTACAAACGCCCATGATCACGAAGCCGGGGATATGCGACCAGAAATCGAGTTTGAACACGGCCCAGCCCCACAAGAACATCAGCAAGAGTTGCGAGAAGGCAAGCAGCGAATTGTAAGCGAGCTTGCCCAAAAGCAGCGTCGTCATCGTGACTCGAGAACTGAGCACACGGTCGAGCGTGCCGCTCTCAACCTCGTCGAGTAAGGAGCCGGCTGCACCGCTCGCCGTGAACAGTAGGAACATCACGCCGATGGCGGCAGCGTAGAAAGAAACCAAGGGGTTGTTCTTGTTTTCTCCGACAACCGCGCGGGCCGTGACGGCGATAATTCCGCCATTGCCGGAATCTGGCGCCGCGGCGCCGCTCTCTTGCCGCTCGCGCAGGTAGCGGAAACTCTCGTCGAGCCGATCATGCTGCTCGCGCGTGAGACCGCCGGCGAATTGCTCGAGGTACCGTGTCCCTTGCTCCGCCATCACGTCGGGCATCGAGGTCATCGCGACCTTCTGGAGCAGACCGACGATCACCTGGGGCGCAACGGTGTCGCTGCTGTCTTCGAGCAACTCGATGGCGGGGCGATTGCCGCCCGCGGCGCCAAATGAAATTGGGTTTTCGCCGAATCCCCGCGGAATGACCAATGCTACCGGCGCGCTTCCCGCTTTGACCGCGGCTTCCGCGCTCGCGGCGGTGTATTCGGGTTGTTCGGCTTCATTGACGGCAGCAGGTCGCGTTCGCACGATCAGCGACCCGTCGCGCTCGAGCCCCTCAACTAGCCGCTGCGAGACGCGGCTAAGGTCTTCATCGACGACGAGAACCTTGACCTTGGGCGTGGTGTCGTGATGTCCGGCGAAAATGACCGCGAAAATGCTAAAGAAAACAATCGGCAGAATGAAACTCAAAAGGAGCGCACCGCGGTCGCGGCGCAGTGAAACCACGGCGGTGCGGACAATGGCGAAGATCAATCGCGCAGCTCCCTTCCGGTTAAGAGCAGGAAGACCGATTCGAGATTCGGTTTGCGAAGTGAAACATCGAGGAGTTCGAATCCCGCCTTCTCGGCAGCTTCAAGCAGGCCGCCAATCTCAGTGGGATGCTCAATCGTGAACTGGGCCGAGCCGTCAACGGTCTGCCCACCGCGTTGAGCGACCCAATCGGCAATGCGGTCTTGTGCTCCCGCAAACCGCGTCAGCACCTGGCTGCGCGAGCCAAATGCGTTCCGAACCAGTTCGGCGCGCGTACCGAGCGCGATAATCTTGCCATGATCGACGATCGCGATCCGGTCGCACAGGCGTTCGGCTTCTTCCATATAATGAGTCGTGTAGATGATCGACAAGCCTTCACCGCGCAATGTCTCGATCATTTCGAAAATGTGATTGCGCGATTGCGGATCGACGCCGACGGTGGGCTCATCCATCAATGCGAGTTTGGGCTGATGAATCAGACCGGCGGCCATGTTGAGCCGGCGCTTCATGCCTCCGGAGAAATTCTTGACGAGGTCTGCCGCTCGATCCGTGAGAGTGGCCCAACCAAGGCACTTCGCGACGGCCCGGTCGAGCGCTGCGCCGGCGAGTCCGTAATAGCGGCCGAACGATTGCAGATTCTCCCGGCAGGTGAGTCTGGGATAGAGCGCGAGTTCCTGCGGGACCCATCCGATCGCGGTACGCGCCGAAACCGAATCGGCCTGCGCGCCGAACACGGAGATCGTGCCGGCATCGGGGATGATGCGGCCCACGATGCTGCGGATCAACGTGCTCTTGCCGGCTCCGTTCGGGCCGAGCAGCCCCAAACACTCTCCGGCATTCACCTCGAGTGATATGCCATCGAGCGCCGTCATCCCACCGAATCGCTTGACCAACGCGTCAACACGCAAGGATGGCGATGCAGTGGCGATCGATGTGGTTAAGGAAGACAACGTCGCGATCTCCTCGTACCGCTGAGAACCATCGGAGCGTCGATAATGGCCGTCGAAAACCGGACCGCTGAAAGACCGTGACTCGCCCGGATCAGAATTGACATGCCCTGCAAGGGTGCACGGCCTCTTTCATGATGAAGTTTAGCATTGCATGCACAGCGTCATCGTCGTTTGTGCTCGGATTGCCGGAAACCCGATCGTGCATGGCCCACTACGCAAATCCAGTGGCGGCTTTGTCGAAGTTGGATCGCTTTTGCGATCCGCTAACTTGCCGCTCGAACGCGTCGGCGATAGGCTTGCGCAATGCGACCGCTTCGATATTCGATCAACGTCACATTGGACGGGTGCTGCGATCATCGTGCGATAGCGCCGGACGCAGAATTGCATCGCCATGCGACCGAGAATATCGCCCAGGCCGATGCCCTGCTTTTTGGCCGGGTGACCTATGAAATGATGGAGGCGGCGTTTCGGCCGCCTGCGCGGACGGTGGAGAGGCTTGATTGGATGGAGCCGTTCGCGCAAATGATCGACGCGGCAAAGAAGTTCGTCGTATCGCGCACCATCGGCCGGGTCGATTGGAACGCGGAACTCGTGCGCGGAGATCTTGAGAAGGCTGTTCAGCAACTCAAGCAGGAGTCTGGAAAGGGACTGCTCGTGGGAGGCGTGCAGCTTCCACTGGCATTGGCGGAACTGGGCTTGATCGATGAGTACGAAATCTTGGTGCACCCCAGGCTGGCAGGC
The DNA here is from genome assembly GCA_049517075.1 of Steroidobacteraceae bacterium. Classification (GTDB taxonomy): domain Bacteria; phylum Pseudomonadota; class Gammaproteobacteria; order Steroidobacterales; family Steroidobacteraceae; genus Bog-1198. Next base: position 9,312 of record JBEKSM010000047.1, read on the forward strand.
CACGGGCCGACGCTGTTCGCGGGGCTATCGCAGCGTGTCGACTTGAAGCTCGTGAGCCGTTTGGAGTTCGGCTCGGGAGTGGTGGCGATGCGGTATGAGCCCAGAAGGTAACCATTCAGCAACTGTAACAAGTTTGTCATACCGCCATCTGCTCGCTCCCGTGCACGATAACTGGGGCCGGTCCCGGAGGCATCGCGGTTTCCCCGGAGACGCAAATCACAGGGGCTTGGTTAGACTCGTCGTCGTTGCTTGCCTGGCCATGGAGCACGACGTCAATGATAAGTTCTATTGTCCACGTCCAGCCTGAGCACACTGGAAACCACTTGCTCGCCTGCCTGCTCGACGCTATTAGGATGCGTTGGGACCCGCACCTCCAGCAGGTTGAGTTAGCGTTAGGCCAGGTCCTTTACGAAGCACATAGCCGCTTTTCTTACGTCAGCTTTCCTCTTACAGCGGTTGTCTCCTTAGCTTTATGACTTGGAGAACGGAGCGTCGGCACGCGAAGTGATCGCGCGCAAGCGCGGGACGCTATGAGAAGAACCATCAGCACGCATCGCGACTATTGGCGGAGCCTCTTTGCGCCGCTCACATGGGCATTACCGCGTTCGTAGAAGCGCAACAGCCGGTCGACATCACGGGTGATACCGATGCGAACACTCTTGCCAATCCTGCCCTCCGCTTGCGCGTTCGCGGCCAACCACAGCGCGCCGGCGCTGCACAGGTCCACGCCGTCCTGTGCGAGATCAACCCGCAATGCCTTGGTCAATCGCCCCGGGCCTCGGCCGATGTCAGCCAGCCGTGTCGTGCCGTTGGAACCGGCCCTCATCGCGGCGACGCCCTCGATCGGCTCGATGGCACGCAATAAAACCCCGCCACCCACTCCTGCCGGCTCGCTCGAGACATTCAACAGGAACGATGTCCCGTAAATGAGATAGACATAGGCGTGGCCCCGTTGCAAATACAAAGACCGATTGCGCCGCGTCTTTCCGCGGAAGGCATGTCCGGCTGCATCGCCGACCGGATACGCTTCCGTCTCGACGATGCGTCCGCTCAACCTGCCGGCGTCGGTGTCATGGACCACGACCTTGCCAATTAAATAGCGCGCCAACGCCACGGTATCCACCGGAAGCTCCGCTCGACGCAGCCGCCGGAGCCGCCGATCGGGTCGCGCTCGATTGGAGCGCGTCAATTGGTACCGCCGCAGTCGACTACTGCGGAACGGGCCCCGCCCGCACACCGCAATGTCAGTTCGGAAGCTTCTGCAACCAATCTACCAACTCGGCCGCGAGTGCGATTCGGTGATCCTGAAAGCTATGGTCGCTTGGCAGCGTGATCGCAGTGACCCTGCCTCCATCTCGGGTCACGGCTTCAGCCAGTTGGCGGTTTTCTTGCCCACCGGCCTTCGAGGCGCCGATTACCAGCAGCGGATAGCGTGTCAGGTCCTTCGCCCACGGCAGGAAGTTCCAGTCCTTCCGATGCGCCAAAACTTCCGCGGCGGTACTCGTCGCGGTCGCTCCGTGCAGTGAATTGCCAAGGTCGTCGAATTCCTTGGCGACCAATTCCGCACGCGCGGGACCACTGACCTTGGCGAACTCGTCAGCGGTATTTCCGACATTCCAGGCATCGATCAGGAAGACACCAAGAAGCTGCCCATCCGAGCGCGCATGCGAGGCGCTCGCAAAACCGCCCATGCTGTGTCCGCCTAGAACGATGCGGTGCGTATCGACGCCGTATTTCTCGGCGATATCCGCTCGCCGTACAAACGCGACCGCGGCATCCACATCCTCTAACACGTGGCGGATGGAAAAGACTCCGGGACTGCCCCAGGCCCCGCGGTAATGCAAGGTCAGCACATTCCAGCCGGCACGCCGGATAGCCTGTGCCAGATCCAAGTTTTGCTCGTTGCCGGGAAATCCGTGTAGAAGCACGACGGTCGGATGGATTCCGGCACCACCGGCGAGATAGAACAGCGCGTTCATTCCCACGCCATGGCTGGGTATGAGCACCTGTGCCGAATGGGGCGGATGCATGGGATCCGGCGCCGGGTCGCTGATGACGGCCGATGGAATTGGCATGCCCGCCTCGCTCGCCTCGCTCGCCTCGCTCGCCTCGCTCGCCTGCGTCGCGCCGATCAACATCAAGGTCATCAATGACCCGAAGAGGAATTTCATCTCGAGCTCCGAATTCTGAATTGGCGTTGCTGCTGATGTTGATCATATAGGACGCCAGCCGGAAATTGGCCGGTTGTCGCCAGACGCCTCGCCCAGTGAGGACCGGGGGCGATCCAGGCGTCCATACCACTACATCTATTCCCGGACTCCCCGCTTCCGTTTACGATGCCGCCCTCTGCCCCCATGGACGATTGAATGCCCCTTGCCGCTCTGCTTGCCGTATTGCTGGCCGCATGTACCCATGCATGCTGGAACCTGGTGGCCAAAACGGCGGCGCGATCGACACACTTCGTCTGGCTGTACTCCATGGCCTCGCTGCTGATATGGACCGGGCCGGCGATCTGGATATCGGCGCACACCCATTTTCAGGCAGGCCCGTTACCGTGGCTGGCTCTGGTCGCCACCGCCGTCTTGCACTTGGCCTACTCGCTTGCGCTCCAAGCGGGATATCGTGCCGGCGACCTGTCGCTCGTGTACCCCATTGCGCGCGGCACCGGCCCGTTGCTGTCGTTCGCCGGCGCGGCTTTGTTGTTGGGAGAACGACCCGGCTGGATACCGCTGCTCGGCGTCTTACTGGTGGTCAGCGGCATTGGGCTAATCGCCGATCTTTGGCGCCCGCGACGCCAATCACCGCGCGCCGGAATCCTTTGGGGATTACTCACGGGTGCCTGCATCGCCAGCTACACACTAAATGATGGCTGGGCCGTGAAATACCTGGCGCTCTCGCCGATCCTCGTCGATTTCAGCGGCAACCTGGTTCGCGCCCTGGTGCTGGCGCCGCGCGCCCTGGCCAACTCCTCACAACTGCGCAGCGACATCCGAGAATTCGGACGTGCGGCCGTGGTCGTGGGCGTGCTGGGGCCGCTTGGTTACATCCTGGTTTTGTGGGCGATGACCATCGCCCCCATCAGCCATGTAGCGCCCGCACGCGAACTGGCGACACTGGTGGGAACCTACTTTGGCAGTCGCTTGCTCAAGGAGCAAGCCGGCTGGAGCCGCGTCGCGGGCGCCCTGTGCATCGTCCTCGGCGTCATTTGCCTGGCGGCGACGGACTCATGATCCGCATATGATCAGGTTTTGATAATGCCGGGCCGCTAAGCGAGCCGCAGGATCGCCGCTCCGCCCGCGATGAAGCAAGCCGAGATAATACGCCGTGGTCCGATGGGCTCCCGGAGCACCAAGCCCGCAATCAGCGTACCAAATAGTATTGAAGTCTCGCGAAGCGCTGCCACCACCGCAATCGGTGCAACTGTCATCGCCCATAACGCCAATCCGTACGATGCGGTCGCACCTATGCCCCCGGCAATCCCGAGCCGCCAGTAGCTGCCAAGGTACGGGACAAACGCAGACCTTCTCGCCGTCAATGCCCAGACCGTGAGCGGCACTCCGGTCAGTAAAAAGACCCACGACGTATAGGCCGCCGGCGCTCCTGAAAGTCTGACCCCGAGACCATCGATCAGCGTGTAGCCCGCGATCACCAGCGCGTTCAAGAGCGCCAGTTGCACGCCGTTGCGATCCTTGAGTGTGCCGCCCAGAGCGATGATGAAAATGCCTATACAAATGGCCATTACGCCGATCCAGGCGAAAAGCGACAACGCATCGTCCATCTGGAATGCGCTGACGATCGCCACAATCAGCGGCGCAGCTCCGCGCATCAGGGGATAGGCTTGGCTCATGTCAGCGATTCGATACGTGCGGGCGACGAGCAAGAAGTAAATGATTTGCAGGATCGCCGAGGCAATCGCGTAAGGAAAGCTCGAAGCGGTCGGCCTGGTCAAGAACGGAATGAGCACCGCCGATAGCCCCGCGGCTGCCGTCGTGACCATGATCGTGGTCAGAAGCTTGTCGGGGGCCGATTTCACGATGGCATTCCAGCTCGCGTGCAGCAAAGCGCCCAACATGACCACCGCAAAAACCATTATTGGCATTCCGCCACAATAATCGTTTCCTCGAGCATTGGCTCGCCTCCCCGCTGTCAGCAAATGCCGACACGACCTCGAGCAGGTCCGCAGGTCGAAGTCTCGAACTAAGCCGTCTATGCTCCGCGCTGGAGCCAACGAATCGCCATCCGGGACTGCAGCATGACGGTACTCTCCGTTCGCCATCGCACCGAGTATAAATACCGGCAGCCCGTCGAATTGGGTGAACATCGTTTGATGTCGCGGCCACGCGATAGCCACGATCTACGATTGATCGATACGGCGCTGCTGGTGGCGCCACAGCCGAGCGAGCTTCGATGGATGCACGACGTCTTCGGCAATTCGATCGTGGTCACCTCCTTCACGGATAAGTCCGACGCACTGATTTTCGAATCCTCATTTCGTGCCGAACACTTCCCGTTGCCCGCGCAAACGATTTGGGTTGAACCTTACGCGAGGAATTTGCCGTTCAGCTACAGCAGCGACGATAGCGCGGATCTGGCGCGCTCGATGGAGCGCCAATACCCGGACCCTGAGCACCTCGTCGATCAATGGGCAAAGCACTTCGTCGATGCGTCTCCCGACAGGACGACGATGGATATCCTCGTCACGATCAACCAAGCGATCAACAGCGATTTTGTCTACACACGGCGCGAGGAATTCGGTGTACGCGAGCCGACCGAGACCTTGCGGCAGCGCTCCGGCAGTTGCCGGGATTTCGCGGTGTTCATGATGGAAGCCGTACGAAGCCTCGGGCTCGCGGCTCGCTTCGTGTCGGGTTATCTGTATGACGAACGGCTCATCGGCGCAGAGGGCGGCCTCGTGGGCGGAGGCGCTACACACGCCTGGTTACAAGTCTACCTCCCCGGCGCGGGTTGGGTAGAATTCGATCCTACCAACGCGCTCATGGGCGGTCGCAATTTAATTCGCGTCGCAGTGGCGCGCAATGCGCATCAGGCCACGCCGCTCGCGGGCGTCTTCGTCGGGTCGACGGACGACTTCCTGTCGATGAACGTGACCATCGAAGTGACCGCCGACTAGCGCCCAATTCGGGAACGATGTCGAATTAGGCGCTCGCTGTCGCGCCGTGATTCAAAGCTCGGCGTCCAAGGGCAGCAACGATAGCAAGTCAGCTTCGATTCGCCGCAACGGGCGTTTTGACGGTTCGACCTTGTATTCAACCGGGGCGCCATTCTCTACGGTCCGCCACACCAGATGCGTCGACCCTTCGGCACCTGCCGGCAACGTGACCATGTATGAATTTTCGGGACGTGTCATCGCCTCAAAGCGGGTGACCGTTTGTTGCGATAGCTGCGCACTGTCGATGATCAATCCGATCTCCGTATTCAGACGCCGCGAGCGCTGGTCGAGGTTCATCGAACCGATAAATAGACGCCGACGATCGAGCACATAGAGTTTCGCGTGCAGAGCGTAGTTTCCATATGACGAAATCTTCGCGGACTGGCCGCTGCCGCGAGAACTGCCGAGCCGGGCCCGCACTTCATAAAGCTCGACACCGTCGCTCAACAACATGGGCCTGTAGTGCATATAACCGGAGTGGGCCGACACCTCCGGCGCGGATTCGAGCGAGTTGGTCAGAATTCGGATGCGCACATGGTGATCGCGGCGGTCCTTGAGCAGCCGCAATTCGCCATTCGACGGAACGATGTAGGGCGAGATGATCAGCAGTTCGTTTTGCACCTGCGCGATCGCCTGCGCAACGGGCTCGTATAAGAGGCTCGAGACTCCGGGTACACTCAGGTCCTTGCCTTTCAGCGGACTATCGCAAACGACTTGCGCACCGGCCCACGTGAGCGGCAGCCGGCCGGCCAATATTCCGGCAAGCGGCTCACCGTGCTCGAGCTCTGCCTGGAAATCGACGCCGTCCGTGTCGAGGCGATCGCCGTGATCGCGGTCGCGCCGCGCATGCGTATGGACGGGGCGCAATGCCGTCACCGGTATTGCCGACGCACTATTCCAAAATTCATCGAATGTTCCGGAGAGATCATGGACGACGGGGCCGGCAACGAACAGATCGTCGTCGGCGAATTGCGATACAGGATCCACTTGAAAATACTGGTCGCCAATATTGCGCCCACCGACGAGTGAGATCGAGTTGTCGGTGACCAGCAACTTATTGTGCATTCGATAATCCAGCCTGGAGTGATGGAGCAGGAATTCGGTGCCTTTTATCAACCAGTTGTGACCCCGGTAGGCAAACGGGTTGAAGATTCGTATTTCGATGTTGGGCTGCGTCGCGATCGCAGCGATTTGCTCGTCTCCCGGCTTCGTGTCCGTATCGTCCAGCAGCAGGCGTACCCGCACTCCACGCTCTGCGGCGCGAGTCAGCGCGTCCGTGATCATCCGGCCGGATACGTCTCCTCGAAATATAAAATACTGTAGATCGAGAGTGCGCTGCGCGGCGTTGATCATCTCCATTCTCATCAGCAGCCCGTCGATGCCGACCGAGATGATTCGATACGCGCCGTTTTCGCCATGCTCGCGCGCAGCGCCTGCAAACTCCTGTCCGAGCTTGGTCGTCTCCGGCTCCGCCAGTGCCACCGAAGGGGTCTTAGGAAAAGATGATCCGGGCGGCAGGGAGGCGCAACCGCCACTCCAGATAGTCACCGCGATGCCAAACACACAATTGCGCAATGCGTTCCGCGTATTCGGCGATGGCCGGTGTGTTTTGCTCGGCGGCACGATGATCGACCCGCTCCTGTTAGTGGCGAGCGAAGACTCTAACGGTCGGTTACCGTGCTTCGATAGTCGCCGGCACTGCGAGCGGCTGTAGGAACTTACTGATCCGGCGTCGCCGACTGCGTCGGAACCCGCCGTCACGGAATGCGTTGCTGCACCTACAGTGCGCAATGCGTCGCAGGTGCAGAATTTTTCCCGGCATTAAACCAATCACAGGAGATTTGAGAGATGAGACATCTCGTAATAGTTAGTGTCCTCGCAATCAGTGTTATGGCTGCACCGCTGGCATTCGCCGACGACGCCGCGATGGACGGATCGCACCACTTCGTCAAGGATTCGGTGATCACCACCAAGGTAAAGGCGAAATTGGCCGAAAAGCATCTCGATACCTTGACGAGGATCAAGGTCGACACCGACGCGAACGGCGTCGTCTGGCTCAGTGGGCGAGCTCCCTCGCAGGATGCCGTTGACCTCGCAAGCATGATCGCGCGAGACACGGACGGCGTGACAGCGGTTCATAACGACATCGCGATTGCGCGGTAGCGCTTAGGCTCATCGTGAGCGGGCGTGGGCCCTTCGAGAATCGCGACACGAAGGGTCCACGCAGTGGGGTTCGAGCGAATAATGTAAGAATTTGCCTACACCCATAGTTCACGATCCCGTATTCTCGCCGGCCGGGTGACCCAGTAGTGTATTGGCGAGGTGGCAGTCAACGCAAAATCAACCACCGCCACGCGCCGCGAGGTGCGTCAGGAGGGACCAAATGTCTAGTGTGCTCATCGCCGACGACCATTCGATAGTTCGCGCCGGGCTACGCGCCTATTTGCAGGCGGATCGATCCATTCGCAGCATAGGCGAGACTGCATCCGGTAATGAGACGTTGCAGCGCCTGCGCAGCGAGCCCTGGGACCTGGTGTTACTCGATATCAATATGCCCGACCGTAGCGGCATCGACATCCTGCGTCATATTCGCTCGGGCCATCCCGACACGCGGGTGCTGGTCATGAGTGGGTTTGCGGAAAATGTATATGCAGTCAACGTGCTCAAAGCCGGTGCGGCTGGCTACCTTTCCAAGGATCAGGGCGCCGACGAGATTCTGCGAGCAGTCCGCACCGTACTCGCAGGGCGGCGTTATGTCAGCGCGGCATTGAGCGAGATGCTCGTAGACGCGCTGGATGAGCCTCCGGAACAACCGGCGCACGCCATTTTGTCGCAACGCGAGTTCCAGATTCTGTGCAAGATCGCGGTCGGACGAAGCATCTCGGAGATCGGCAAGGAACTACTGTTGAGCGTCAAAACGATCAGCACTTACCGCGCGCGGGTGCTCGAGAAAATGAATTTTGCAACCAACGCCGACCTGACCACCTACGCGCTCCGCAACGGCCTTGTCCTATAGTTTGAGCGCCGGGACTTGATTCAAATCTCCTGACGAGCGACCTCCTCCAGCGTTCGCCATCGGTGGCGCCGCTGGGTGAGGGCGCCTGTCTCGATCAGTGGCAAATCTCGTCGCGGTCGCCGCACTCATGCCATGTGTGTTCGTGATAGTACCGATGGTGATCGCGGTCGTAGTACCCTTCTCGTGGCTCAGCCACGCAGCCCAACGCCAGGCCGAGCAAGCCCGCCAAGAAACTGCCTTTGGCAACGCGAATGATCGTTGTCATGGTCGCTCCTATCTATCGATGACGGCTCCAGCCTAACGCACAGGCGCTGCGGCCAACATCCGCTGATTCTCGACAATTGCTGTAGCGCAAGTTCTTACAAATCTGCGCGACGGGGTGAGCGGCATCGCGCTACGGCTGCCCGCGGCGCGACCAGCGCGCTTCGCCCTGAAGCCGCCGGAATTCGTCCCGGAGGCTGATGATCTCTTCGTCCGATAAGCCCTCTAATTGCACCAAATGATTTCGCGCGCCCTCGACGGCGCGAATCAGCTCATCGAGCTTCAACTGAATTGCGTTAACGTCACGCGTTTGGGAATACTGAATCAGGAATACCATCAAGAAGGTCACGATCGAGGTGGTCGTGTCGATCGCGAGCTGCCAGTGGTCCGAGTACCGATACCTGTGACCGACGATAGCCCACGCGAATACGGCCATTGCGGCGATCGTGATGGCCCAAGGCGAGCCCAACCACTGGCTGGCCCGCAGCAGCAGCTGTCGGAACGCTGTTTGCATACATTACTGAAACGGTTAGCCGCCCAGCCTCCTTGACGCCTGCGTCGCACATCGCGACCTCAATGACTTAACCCAAGATCAAGCGCCAGAGACGTCGGAGCACGGCGCCATTCGTTGTCAGCGCATTGCTGACAGGACACTCGAGCGTCCATCGCCGTTGCATGCCGTGTAGGACACCCGCGGGCTGTGATTCTGCCGCGTCTGACAGACACGCAATGCACGTTCGCAGGATCATCGGCACCATGATTCGGGGTGCTTAGCGACGGCGCAGGAGGAAATGTGACGCCACAATTGCAAAACGGTTCAATGCAATGACTCAGGCTAACATCGGCCTCATCCTCACCGGCGGCGGAGCGCGCGCCGCGTATCAAGCAGGTGTGCTTGCGGCGATTATGCGGATGCTGCCGCCTGGTGCACCGAGCCCATTTCGGATTATCTGCGGGACCTCAGCGGGGGCGATCAATGCGGCACTCCTGGCGGCGCATGCGGACAATTTTGGTCAGGGCGTGCGACGCATCATGCGAACGTGGACTTCACTGCAGGCCTCGAGCGTTCACTGCACCGAGCCGGCCGTCGTGGCGCGGAATCTGGCCCGTTGGATATGGGCGGTCATCGCCGGAGGTTCTCATGAGCGACCGGTGTCGCTTCTCGACAACACGCCGCTGCGTCAACTCGTCGATCGCCTCGTGGATTTTTCCGCGGTTCGCGGCGCAATCCGCAACGGATATCTCGATGCGCTTTGCGTGACCGCATCGAGCTATGAACGCGCGTGTTCGGTGAGTTTCTTCGAGGGACACGCGAGCTTACAGCCCTGGAGCCGCGCCCGCCGCATCGGTGTACCTACGACACTGGGGCCCGAACATCTGCTCGGGTCCGCTGCGATTCCCTTCATTTACCCGCCTGAGCGCATCGGTGATGAGCATTTCGGCGACGGCGCCGTACAGCAACTGGCGCCGATCAGCCCGGCGCTTCATCTCGGTGCCGATCGGGTGTTCATCGTCGGTGTCGGCCCGACCGCGGGTCCGCTCTCTGCACCGGCAGATGTCCGCGCACACCTGTCGTTGGGCCAGATCGGCGACCATTTACTCGATGCGATTTTCACCGAGACGCTCGACATCGACCTCGAACGTCTGCGGCGCATCAATGAAACCGTCGCGCTGATGCCTGCGTCGCTGCGCGCGCACAACGCAATGCATTGGCGCGCGGTCGATGCGCTGGTCATGACACCGAGTAAGTCATTTGCCGATGCCACGGCAAAGCATGCGCACCGCCTTCCTCCAGCAATCCGCATGTTATTGCGCGCGCTCGGAGCCATGGGCGAGGGCCGCATGAGCGTATTGAGTTATCTGTTGACCGAAGGACGCTTCTGCAGCAGCTTGATGTGCCAAGGCTTCCGCGATGCGATCGCGCGACGCGCCGACATCAGCAGCTTTCTGAATCTGGATGTGCCTGCGTCCGCGCGTCGCAAATCAATCGCGCCTGTCGCACGTCCAGCGACCGCAGGCGCTGCGCTGGCGGTTTGATCATCGGGACCTGCGCCGCGCAATTGCGGCCATTGCCGACCGCAACACCAAGGCCGCTACTCGCCAACTCCGCGACTGTCGCCACCTCGCGACGCATCGGTGCTCGAGCGGCTGCTTTCGAGCACCTGTAGGCAGCTTCCCGCAACAGGATGTCCAAGACGCTGATGTAGGCAAGATGGATTCGCGGCCATAGTGCGTCAGCGTTCAATCAGCAGAGGAGTAACAGACATGAGCAAATGGATTCGGATGATGGTCGCTACGCTCGCCGTCCTCGGGGCCGCCGGCTTCGGATCGATTGCGCGAGCAGCGGTCGATCCTGGGGTGATTGATAGCGGCGTTCAAGCCACGCTCGAGAACTTTTATGCGGAGAAACCGGGCAATCGCGACCTCGTCGCCAAGGCGTCCGGCCTGCTCGTGTTCCCGCGTGTAACCAAGGCCGGACTCGGCGTCGGCGGTGAGGGTGGACACGGAGCGCTGATCGTCAATGGGGCTACCGTGGGCTACTACAAGATGTCTGGCGCCTCTGTCGGCGCGACCATCGGGGTCGCACACCGCGCGGAGATCATTTTGTTCATGACGCCGGAAGCGCGCGACAAATTCGAGCGCAGCGCGGGTTGGACCATCGGAGCCGATGTCGGCGTGGCGGTCGCGTCCAAGGGCGCAGGCGGTGACTACGACAACGAGACGCTGCGTCACCCGGTGATCGCATTCGTGCTTGGCGAGCATGGCCTGATCGCCGATGTATCGCTCGAGGGTACCAAGATCACAAAGGTAGCGGGCTAAGGAAGGCGGCCGCGGCGCTTGATTGATGGCGCCGCGGCCGGAGCGGCCAGCCGAGCCCGAGAGGGAACATTCGGCGCAGAGCCCGCGGGAAACCCCGTAGCTTCAGATCCCGCGTCGCGCGCGAGATTCCGAACGGCGGGTCGCAATCGGGAGGTAGTCGCAGTAGGAATGGTTCAGCACAAACGATCAGCGCAACGAACGATGTCCTCACAGCCGCTCAAGCCATTGCGATCCGCCGATTCGGTTTCGGATACCGACAGGCGTGCAACGATTTCCGGGGCTGCCAACGTTCACGCCTTGGAGATAGGTATGACTGCGGGTCACACGCTCGATGATTGGATGGCCGCCGAAGCGCAATTCGACGCATGGAGTGCAGAATGACGAGCAAACAGAAAGCTGTTTTTGGCATTTTCAAATCGGCCGATCTCGCGCAGCGTGCAGCCGATACGCTCATGGAGTCTGGATTTTCCAATTCAGATATCTCGGTCCTGCTGCCGGATGCGCCGACCAGCAAAGCGTTCGCCCATGAGAAAGAGACGAAGGCACCCGAAGGAGCAGCGGCCGGCGTGACTGCCGGCGGCATGATCGGCGGACTCATCGGTGTGCTTGCCGGCGTCGGCGCGATCGCATTACCGGGCTTGGGGTCCCTGATTGCCGCAGGTCCCATCATTGCAGGTCTCGCCGGTCTCGGTGTCGGCGGCGCATTGGGCGGATTGGTGGGTGCGTTGATTGGCATGGGCATCCCGGAGTACGAAGCCAAGCGCTATGTGAGCTATATCAAAAAAGGCGGAATCTTGATGTCGGTCCATTGCGACAGGCCCGACGAGATTTCGCTCGCCAAAAATCTATTGAAGGCAACCGGCGCCATGGATATTGCGTGCACGAGCGAAAGGCCAACGCCATCGGAGCCGACCCAGGCCGCCGCGGCGTCGTCGCTCGGGAGTCGCAACGAATTTGGCGAGTGAGCCTGCAATGATCGAACAGCGGCGCCAATCGTTCAGTGCGGCCGCGTCTTTGACACCCGCTGTCCTTTGCGCGCGCGACTTTCGGCTGGCTGGTCTTGATGTATTTAGTTGCCATGATGCTGGTGACTCATCGTGTTGTTGCCCAAGAGATCTCGCCGGAGATGATCGGCCCGCGCTGCGATCACCATAAACCCACACGCGGCGGGTGCAGCCGGTCGCCGGCCGAACCCGTTGCAGGAGGACGCCGAGGGCCGCGATGAGTGAGAACTTTCCTACTCGCGATGCAGGCGCACGGGTCTGGCCGCGGAAGATCGCCCGCTGCAACCTATCGGCGTTCAAACCATTGGCAATCAATCGAGGAGGTCAGTCATGAACTGGGATCGCATCGCCGGCAATTGGAAACAAGTCACAGGCAAGGTTCGAGAGCGATGGGGCAAGCTCACGGATGATCACATCGCAACGATCAATGGCCGCCGCGACATGCTCGCGGGCAAGATTCAAGAAACCTACGGGATCAGCAAGGACGAGGCGGAACGTCAGATCAACGACTGGCAGAAAGGCATGCGCGATGACGTCAGTACCCGCAGTGCTGTCAACCACCGCGACCTACGCTAAAGCGCGTGGACCGTACGCGGATTCGCGACCCATTCGGTGAGGTAATCCCATGCGTCTCAAAGCGGCATTGGCAGCAGCATTGGTAGTGGCATTGAGCGCGTGCGCCTCGACTCCCAAGGATTACCTCGCGCTTGAACGCGCTCGTGCTGCGGTACAGGCCGCAGAAGCGGATCTCAACGTGAACCTGTATGCCGCATCAAGCTTACAGGCGGCACAACGGGACCTGCGAATCGCGGAGGCCGCAGCGCAGCGCGATCAAGATCTTTCGCTCGCGCGCGCCGCAAAGCTCGCCACACAGAATGCCCGACTGGCGCAGCTCAGAGGCGTCTCGATGGCGGATCAGGCGATGGCTGGTGCCGATCCGGCACAAGTCGATTCGATCAAGTTGGCCGAGCGTACCCCTGATGCAGATAGCGCCAAGTCGACTGCCGCCGGCCCGGGGCTATGGACAAGCTTGATTCAGCCTTAGGAGGTCGTTTTATGTTTCTCTTCAATAGGATTATCGCCGCGGTGACGCCCGAGGAAAGCCAATCCGCCCGGCAGGAGGCTCGCTCGAAAGCGCGAGCCGCGGCCAAGCCCGCGGATTGGCTGTCGATGGCGCTCAGCCATCATATGCAGCTAGAGGCGGCATTCGCTGAACTGCAGAACGGCAACGGATATGCCGCGCGCATCGCCGCGCACAAGTCGCTCGCGATTCTGCTCACCGGACACGCGATCGCCGAGGAGTCAGTGCTGTATCCCGCACTCGCGCAGATCGACGAATTGGACCATGCGACGACGGCCTATATCGAACAAGCAACCGCCAAGATGGAGATGGCCGAACTCGCGAGCCTCGATCCGATGAGCCCGGATTTTCTTGCGAAACTGGACCATATTCGCGGCGCGGTCTTTCACCACATGTATGAAGAAGAAGGCACCTGGTTCCTGGAACTCAAGGACAAGCTATCGGAGCCGGCACAGGCCAAGCTCTCGCAACAATTTCAGGAGGAATTCGAACGCTACGCGGGCACCGACCAGGCATGGGTGGCGACGCGACGTATGTCACGCGCGGGGACTTGAGACTGACACGCCGTTGTTCACCGTGCGACAAATGATAAAGGAGCCAACATGCTGCACTATGCCGTCGTCTTTCTTGTGATTGCGCTGATCGCCGCCGTATTTGGATTCGGCGGAATCGCTGCCGGGGCAGCCGGGATTGCCAAAGTGCTGTTCGTCATTTTTTTGGTCGGAGCCGTCGTGACGTTCTTGCTCCACGGCAGAAGTAACGCATAGGAGCAGTCACCCATGGATTCCTTTGCAATTTCGACGCCTCAAAACGGGGTGCTGGCGGCGCTAGCCCGGGCGGACTGGGAAACGGAAGAAAGGAATTTCCAACCGACCTGGATGCCGCTCGGCGAAGTTCTGTACGAGCCTTCAAGGCCTGCTAGCCACATATTTTTTCCGACGACTGCAGTCGTGTCGATTTCGTCGGTCATGGCCGACGGTCGTGCCAATGCGCTCACACTCGTCGGTCACGAAGGCTATGCCGGCATCGAAGCTATTCTCGGCGGAGATTCGACGCAGTGTCGTGCGGTCATTCTCAGCGCGGGCTGGGGCCTCCAGATCAAACGGGAACTGCTCGACCAAGCCTGCCTGCGGCATGGATCGATGCGTCGGCAGCTGCTTCGATATGCGCAGTCATACATCGCGCAAGTGGCGCAAACAACGGCTTGTAATCGGCATCACGCAGTCGATCAGCAGGTGTCCCGTTGGTTGCTGATGTTCCTCGACCGATATGGATCGAACGAATTGCCGCTGACTCACGAGTGCGTCGGCGATATGATGGGGGTCCGGCGAGAGAGCGTGTCGCAGGCGGCACGCGCGCTCAGGGCCGCCGGCTGTATTCGCAACCAGCGCGGCCGAATCTTCGTCGTCGACCGGATGGGATTGGAAGCGCGGTCCTGCGAGTGCTACAAAATCGTCAAGCCGGAAGCGGATCGGCCTCCGCAGATGTCTCACGGTGGCAGGATTGCGATTACCCGCGCGGATGCCGAGTGCAAGCGCAGTAGGCCCAAGGGACATCGCGGGGTCAACGAACGCGATGCAAGGCAATTCCTACGCCCACTATCCGGCGTTCTCTCATAGCGCCGCTTCGGACGCCATGCTGAGATACCAACATGAACCATTCAGGAATCAAGCGCCTGAATCTCTTCGGATGCGGTCTTTGCGGCCTCTGCCTCGCCGGCGCCACGATGGCCGGCACCTCGAGCAGTCGGGCTGGAATCACGAACCGAGACCCGGCCGAGCTCTACGCCTCGCGGCTCGACCTGCGTGCACCGGTGCATCTTTCCACCGCCTCCCTCACAAACTCGTCGTCGCGTGAATTCCCATCGAAGCGCCGAGCTCTTTCGAACGACGATCATGATGACCGGCTACCCGTCTTGGGTGCGGCGAATGAACCCGCAGAACGGAACACGGGACGCATCGAGACGCTCGTACGCCGCGCGCGTCGCGAAGGAATCCCGATCATTCGTCTCTGGGATGGCCGTGCTGCATTCGTCAGCTTGGGGCTCAATCAACGGGGCGTACCCGGTTTGTGGCTGATTCAGAAAATCAAGTAGCCGTCACGCTTCGACCGGCAATTGATGCGCCGCCCACCTTCAGCTCCGGCTGGGCTGACTCGAGCGGCAGGTAAATGCGCAATCTCGACGGTTCTCCCTGCTGACATTCGAGGCCGCCGCCGCACGTCGCGAACCACTGCTGTGCGGCCACCAATATGAGCGCATACGCCGTCATTACAGCGCTGCCGGATGCCACCATCACCGCAGGCGCATCGACGCGAGGGAAATCAATCGTTGCCTGCACCTCGATCCGGGCATTACCCTCGACGTGTGCGAGCGTCACCGAGAATTGCGAAGCTTCGGGAAGTTCGTCGATGGTGGTGGCGATCAGACCCAATAGAAACAGTCGCAATTTAAACGCCGGAGCTCGGACTCCGAGGTCCGGCGCATTGCTGAACTGGAACTCTATTGTCTTGAGATCCATATCGGGGCGCAACAATCGCAAAATCTCCTCTAGCATCGTGCCGAGGTTCACGGCGCTCGGTGGATCCTTCGCGATCAGGATTTGATCGAATAATTCGACCGTCGACTTATCGAGGATACCCATTGCGCGTTTCGCGAGCGTCGATGACTGCTCGAGCAACGCGGGATTCTTGGCGGCCGCGCCGGCCGCTTTGCTGAGCAGTTCGACGGTGAGCAGGCCGGGATTCAGCGCCGATCGCAGCTCATGGAAATATATGTGCCGGCAGCGTGCCAGAATTCGCGAATGTGCCGCGCAGGCGAATATTTCGCCCAACGAGACCGCGTTACGCGCCGCGCTGGTTGCATCCTGGTTCTTGTCCCTTGGAGTCGTCACACAAATAATTCTCCCCGTTTTGCTACCGGTTCCAGTGTACGACATCCCAAGATTTCTCTGTAGGCGGCCGCCTACAGCGCGCGGATCCGTCGAAAGCGATTCGCACGATTTGCGTCAGCTGACGCCGAGGCGCCGATTGAAAAATGCTCGGAGCAATTTTTGAACTTCGTCGGGATCAACCGGCTTCGTGAGGTGGTAATCGAAGCCCGCTGTGATGGCGCGCGATCTGTCTTCGTGTTGACCCCAGCCGGTGGCGGCGATCAAATAGACTTCGCTGCCCCAGCGCTCCATACGCACTCGGCGCGCGACTTCATAGCCGGTGATGTCGGGCATCCCGATATCGAGAATCATCGCGTCGGGCTGAATTTGCCGCGCGAATCGCAATGCTTCCTCGCCCGAATGGCCGACGGTGACGTTATAGCCGTTCATTTCGAGCAGCATGCCGAGCGTATCGGCGGCATCGGAATTATCATCGGCGACCAGCACCCGGTGCGGACCCCCTTGCAGCGATGCGTGCGGTACATGTGCGGCCTCGACCAGTACAGTGTTCGCCGCGACGACCGTTCTGGGCAAGTGAATGGTAAACTCGCTGCCCAAACCCGGCCCGTCGCTGCGTGCTTCGATCGTCCCGTTGTGCAGACTCACGAGCCCCTTGACGAGCGAGAGGCCGATACCCAATCCGCCCTCCGAGCGCGCGATCGCCGAATTCACCTGCGAAAACATCTCGAAGAGGCCCGATAGGGCGCCAGGCTCGATTCCGATCCCCGTATCGGTGACCGATATCGTGAAATGCGCCGCGGACAACGCCGCCTTCAAGACGATCCGACCGCCGTCATCCATGTACTTCGCCGCATTCGTGAGCAGATTGGACAGCGCCTGTGAGAGCCTCAAGGGATCCACGATCAGCATCACCGGTTCCGCCGGTAATTCGATCGTGAGCCGATGCCTCTTGGAATCGATCATCGGGCGCGCCGTTTCGACGGCGGCTTCGATCACCGAGTCGAGCGAAATCATTTCGATTTTGAGGGCGAGTCTGCCCTGGGTAATTCTCGACACATCGAGTAGGTCGTCGAGCAACAACGCCATTCTGCGAACTTGGCGCGAAATGACATCTCGCGCCCATTTATCCTTGGTTGCATCGAGCGCCTCCGACTCGAGCACTTTGACTGCATGGCGCACGGGTGCAAGCGGATTGCGCAACTCGTGCGCCAGCGTGGCCAAAAATTCGTCCTTGCGCCGGTCCGCGAGTCGCAGTGCCTCCTCGGTGCGCTTCAGGCGGCTGATATCCAGATTGATGCCGGCCCAACCCGAGATCTCGCCACCCTCACCACGGATCGGCACTCCCTGCGCCAATACCGAGTGATAAAGACCGTCGATACCACGAAAGCGATGCTCGCGGTACCAAACGTTGCCGGTTTCGATGCAGTCGTTCCACGCCGCGATCGTTGCATTTGCATCCTCCGGGTGAAGCAGATCGGTCCACCCCAAATTGGAGCATTGCGCCTGCGTGCAACCGATCAGCTGCAAGAACGACTCGCTGGCGTAGACGTTGCGACCTTCGCGGTCGGTCACCCACACACCGTAGTTGATGGACTCGCCGATCGCGCGATAGAGCATCTCGCTGCTGCGCAGTGCTCTCTCCGCCTCTTTTTGCGCGGTGATGTCGATCACGAGTCCGGATATCAGAATCGGGGTCCCCTGCGGAGTCAGTTGAACTTTGCCACGTTGCGCCATCCATTTGTCGGAGCCGCTCGCAAGCCGCACCCGAAATTCGATCGCGGCAAACTCCCCAGTACGTAACGCGCGTTCCTCTGCGGCCCTGACCACGCCGAGATCCTCCGGATGAATCTGCCGGTAATGCAATTCGGGATCCCCATCGAGTGCCTGTGGACCCAGTCCGTAAAGAGCGGTGAGATTCCGATCAGCGGTGAACAGGTTTTGCGGGACATCCCATCGCCAAGTACCGATTTCTGCGGCCGCCATCGTGCTCTCGAGCCGTGCGGTCGCCTGGCTCAGAGCCGCCTGCGTCGACTTACGAACTTCAACTTCTTCGGTCAACGCGCGATTCGAAGCCTCCAACTCCGAAGACCGCGCACCGACCTCCTCGAGCATCCCGTTGAAAGCATCGACGACCACGCCGATTTCGTCATCGGCGGACTTGTCGACGCGCAACGAATAGTCGCGCTCAGTGACAATTTTTCGTGCGATTGCCGCCATCGCATCCAGCGGCTCGGTGATGTTTCGTTGCAGCTGTCGCGACAACACGAATGCGACCAGCAGGGCCAACAGGGTCACGAGGCTGAAGATGCCGAGGTATGCCTGCGCTCGGGCGATCGTGTCGTAACGCGCGCTGAGGTAGAGAGTCCCCAATGCTTCGCCGTCGCGTTGGATGCGATGTACGAATTGGACGACTCGGCCGGAAGTCGTGATGCCCTCCGGCGGCGGCCGCGGCGGCAGTGGATCCGCCCCTTCGGCTTCAAACGACGCGAACAGGCTGCCGTCGTTCAGATAGATCGCGGCCGCCAACATACGCGGTCTCGCTCTCAGCGCGGCCAAATCGCGCACCGCCGCCTCGTGATCATTGAACGCCACGGCCGGCGCAATCGAAACCGCAAGGATGGCGGCCTCGGTCGACAGATCCGACGCCCAGGTTTCCCGATAACGCGTCAAATCCACCGTGAGCGTCGCGATGCCCGTGACCACCAGCGCAATCAGAGTCGCCGACAACACGACACGCATCAACTTACCGCCCACCGAGCGACGAACGCCGACAAAGCTTGGTAATGGCGTCCACGGCCGTAAGAGGCGCCGCAATGAGAGTCGTCCGTCGCTCATCGGCTTTGCCCCCCTCTCGGCTGCTGCGATAGAGAGCTGCGAACGGCCTCGCGAATCGCGCAGCCGCCATCGATCCCATCGGCATCCGGGCGGCGACAAGTGAGCTTGGATTGCCGTCCACTGCCGAGGACTCGGATCGCGACGCCCAACAAATCCGAACTGATCTTCAATCCCCATCGCTCGGCAGCCGGGAGCGACACCTCGAATCGCACGTTGCGGTCGATCGTCAAGAAGTTGAGCGCACTGCCGGCGTTCAAGCCGCCTTCCTCATCGCTGATCAACAGCAGTGCTGGGGAGCCCGCGGCCGGTTTCAAGGCGCGCAGCTTGTTGGCATGACCCGCGGCGACATAGACCATTTGCGCCTGACCCAAGTCACGCATGAGGCTAATCTCGCGGACCTGGGCGACGCGCTTGTTGATAAAATGGTTCGGCAAAAGGCGCCGCAGTTCTCGCGCGACTCCCGGTGAATCGAGGACGTCGATGATGAACGGCGAGTCTGCGGCGGCTTCCTGCGGCCAATCGACATAGCCCGCAAACCGATACAGGTAGGCAGCCTTGACCGAATCCTCGGAGATGGAATCCTCGGCCAAACTCGGGCAGACGAGCGATGCGAGCGACAGCACGCACACCGTTGCCGCGATCGCGCTGACATTTCGAGCAATGCGACGCGTTACATTCATGGAACGATGCTTAGAACTTCGCCCGCAGTTCCGCGATTACGCTTCGAGTGATCAGTTCGCCTGCGGGCGCGGGTAACTCGAAATGTCGCTCGCGCAGCAAATTCTGGCCCCGTACTGATAGCTCGACCGCGGTGCTCGCCTGCCACGCCAAGCGGGCGTCCAGTTCCGTGTAGTGCGGCAACGCCGGGCCGGGCAAGGCGCCGACGTAGCGTAGCGAGGCATCAACGCTCAGGTGATGCGCGAGGCTCATCGATGAGGCGAGCGTCGCGTGTGAACTGGGGTCATCCGCCGCTTGACCGACGCCCAGCAACTCGCTCGCGCCCGGCTTGAATTCCAGCCGTTCCTGGACCCAGGTGACTCCGGGTGAGACCCGCCACCAATCGATGATCTGCCAATTGGCCCAGGCGTCGATGCCGTGGGTGCTCCCGCGCATGAAGTTTCCCCAATACAACGGCAGAAACGTGGTTGCCGATGCGGGGTCCACGGTGCGTAAATCATCGTAAACGTTATAAAAGGCGGCGGCGGACAGCGACACCACATCGGATGCTTGTGTCCTTGCGCCGATTTCGTAGGCGCTCACCTTCTCCGGCTGGAATTGCGTGTTGGCCGCCAAGTAAGTCGTGGTGCCGAGTTTCTCGACGACCTCGGTATCGAAGGGCGTCGGGGAACGGATCGCACGCGATGCAGCGCCCCACACGGTCGCGCGCGAAGTGACCGCCCAGGAGAACCGCGCGTCGGGCAGCGCCGACCATCCCGAGAAGGCGTCATCCTCCATCTTGAAGCCCAGCACCACACTCACGGCACCCGAGAGTGCGACGGTGTCCTGCACAAACACGTCGCCGAGATTGAGCGAGCGATTGGGCGGGTCAAAAAAGAATGTCGGCGTACCGGTGATCCCATAACTGTAAAAGCGCTCGCCGCCGCCCCAGATGAATCGATTGCTCAGGCCGGTGACTATCGTTTGTTGCAACTCGACATCATAGGTATGCACGACATACCCGGTCCCTCCTGCGGGAGCGAACTGCTGCGACTGGTCGACATATGCCTGAGCTTGAAGGTCCGAGATTTCCCCGTGATGCTGATAGCGCGTGACGATATTGGCGCCGAGCAACGACGCATCGTCTTCACCCAGTTCATTTTCGCTGCCGCGGTAGAAGTCCCCCTGTACGGTCACCGTGTCGTGCTCTGTGGTCCAATCGCCGCGAAAACCCGCCTGAGCTTTGGACCACCCATCTTGGGCGCTCGAACCGTCTTTCAACTCCATCGCTCCCCGATGGAACTCGAATCCGTACACGCGGAGCGTGGTGTCGGCGTTGATCCGGTCTCCATAGCGGGCGGCCGCCAACTGCTCCGAGTTGCCGGCGCCGACGTCCAAGTAGGACCCTTGCGTCAAATAAGAACTGCGCGTGATGATGTTGATGACGCCGTTCATCGCGTTGGCGCCCCAAAGGGTCGCTCCGACACCGCTGATGACCTCGATTCGATCGACGTCTTCCAACATCACGTCGAGGGTATTGGCATAGATTCCCGAGTACAAGGGCGTATATACACTGCGTCCGTCGATCAGAATCAGCAATTTATTCGAGAAATTCTGTGAATTCGGATTCCCGCCGAGCCCGCGCGCCGAGATCACGTAAGCACTCGAGGACGTTTGTGTGACCAGCAAGTTGGGCGCGAGCCGCAGCGCCTCCGGAATGCTGGTGACGCCCGATCGATCGATGTCGTCGTGACTGATCACGTAGACCGTCGCGGGCGCGCGCAGCAAGGCTTCGCTCGCCTTCGACACCGAGGTTACTTGAATCTTTGCAAGATCGGCGAGCGACATTCCCGTGAGGTCGTCAGACGCCGTGCCGTCGCCTTGGGCCATACCAGACCGCGCCAGGGCCACTACGAGCGCTGACGCAATGACAGCCGCTCGCATTCTCGGCGTTGACGGGTAGTGCGCTCGACATCGTGTCGCGCTCCGTGCGGTTGTTCGACCCGTACTCAATCCGCCACACTCGTTTGCGATCATCGCTCGATCACTCATTGAATCTGCGTCCATGCTTGATCACAAGAAATGCTCCCGTGCATTCCCACCCCAACATTATT
>JBEKSM010000048.1:0-28780 GCA_049517075.1 Steroidobacteraceae bacterium
TCACCCCGGTCATCACGGGCACCACGGTCATGTTCACGAAGAACGGCGCACCGACGCCTTCGACCTGTTCGGTGACCTATAACGCCTCGACAGGCGCGGGTGTACCTGCCACGGTCACGCTGCCGGTCCTAACCGTCGGTTGCTGATTCTGATCGGCGCAAGCTCGCGCCGATCACCTCTCGAGATTTCACCGCTCCCTCAAGGGCCGCGCCGCTACAGAAAAGCGGCGCGGCCTTCTTCGTTGAGTGTTCGGTATCGCACTGCCGCGCAAATTGAGGGTATCCCTGCTTTTCCGTATAGGACTTATGTCGCATCGTGGCGACAGGATCCCTCCTATGGCTGTAATGGTTCGCTCGGCCGGAGTACGAGAGAGCATGGCGACATCTCCGGACTGTGTACGTGTGGTGCTGGCTGCCGCGCGAACGATCTCGGATTTTGCACTGGATGCACTGCGCGAGGCGGTATTGCTCATCGATACCCGCCCGGCGCACCTGCCGGTGCTGCTCGCGAATGCCGCGGCGCGCCGCCTGTTTGTCGAGGCGCCCGATGGCGCCTCGATGCAGGGTAGCTGCCTCTACGAGTGGCTGAGCGCCGCGGAGGCCGAGTCCATCGGGGCGACGCTCGCAAACCTCTCGCGGCACCAGGATGGCGTGAGCCGCATCGTCTCGTGGCGTTCCGCGGCCGGCGAGACGCCGGTCATGACCGACTTCAAGCTCATCGACGGCGCTTTGGGCGCGCGCGTCGTCATGCTGACGTTCGCGGCGAGCGCCCCAAAGCCGGAATTGCTGTTCGCGATCGACAAACTACCGATGGATCTGCTGATCCTCGACCGTAATCTCAAGATCACCTATGCGAATGCGGCCGCGGTGCGCTCCGCGCAACTCGGCGCGGCGAAGCTGCTCGGCTGCTCGGCGCTGTCGGTGAGCCCGACCGCGGCGCTCTCGATCAATGTCTATCGCCATGCGCTCGAAGGCACCGCATTCCACGGTGAGCCGGTCGAGTTCGTGCGCGCGGGCGGTGCCGCGCGGTGGTACGAGCTGCGCGTGCAGCCGCTCATGAGCGGCTCTTGCGTGGTCGGCCTGCTGATCATCTCGACCGATGTCACCGAACGCTGCCTCGAGGCGCGCGCCCAGACCTGCAGCGAGCGGCGTCTCCAGGCGCTCACCGAATACGCGCACGACGTGATCGCGGTTGCAGGTCCCGACGGCGAAATTCTGTATTTGAGCGGCGGGGTCACGAGCGCACTCGGCTCGACGCTGCAAGAGCGGTGCTGGCGCAACTTGTTCGACCCGGTGCACGCGGACGACGTCGCGGGCTTGCGCGCGGCCTACCGGCGCATGGTCGCCGGCGAGACCGGCGCATTCACGCGCGAGTTCCGGATCCAGCATCGAGACGGCACTTACCGCTGGTTCGAGTCGTCCTGCGTACCCGCGCTCGATAATCCGCTGATCGGCGGTGTCGTGATCAACTGTCGCGATATCACCGCGCGCAAACAGGCCGAGCTGCAGCTGCGCCAGCGCGAAGAGATATTCCGGCTCGCCGCCGACGCCGTCGACGGTGTGATCTTCGAGTGGGACGTGCCGAGCGGCCGCGTCGAGCGGTCGCGCGGCTTGCTCGAGCTATTGGGGCTGCATCCGGACGCGCTGCCCGGCCACGTCGACGCCTGGCGCAATCGCATCCATCCGCCGGATCTCGAGGCGACGCTCGAGAAGATCGCGGCCGCGCTCGAGAGCGGCCGCGGTTGGACCACGACGTATCGGATTCGCGATGCGCGCAACCGCTATCGGCTCATCTTCGAGCGTGCACTGATTCAACGCAACGCCGATGGGCAACCGCTGCGTGCCATCGGCTGCGCGGTCGACGTTACCGAGGTCAACCGGCTCACCGACTTGCTCGCCGAGACCCAGCGCGCGAGCAAAACCGGCGGCTGGGAATACTTGCATCGAACCCGAGAGCTCACCTGGACCGATGAGCTCTACCGGATCTTCGAGACCACGCCCGCAGAGTTTGAGGTCACGCTGGAATCGGCACTGTCGCGCCTCACGCCCGAATCGCGCGATCGCTTGGACGCAGCTTTTGGCGCGGCCGCCGCCCGCAACGGCCAGTTCGATCTAGAACTCGAGATCATTACCCTCAAGGCGCAGCGCACCTGGGTGCGGCTCATCGGGCATTTCGACCGGCTCGCCGGCCGCGCGATTCGCGTGTTCGGATCCTTGCAGAACATCCAGTCGCAGCGGCTCGCGCAAATTGCGCTCGAGAGCCGCACCGATTGGCTGCGGCTCTCGATCAACATGGCGCAGCTGCGCGCCTGGCGTTGGGATCGGCGCGCGGACCTGTTCGAATTCGCGGCTCTCAAGCGCCGCGGCGCGATGCCTCATCGTTATCCCGGCATTGCCCGGATCCTGGCACGCATGCACCCCGATGACCGTCCCGCCGTTGACCGCGCGATCGAGCACGCGTTTGCGACCGGAGCCGAGTCCCAAGGCGAATTTCGGCTGCTCGCGAAGGACGGCAGCTATCGGATCTATGCAACGACCGCGCGTCCGATACACGATGCGGCGCACGAGCCCTGTGGACTCGTGGGTGTGACCCAGGACATCACCGCAAGCCGCCAGTCGGAGCTCAGCCTGCGGCGCTCCGAGGAGCTGCTGCGCGCGACGACCGAGAACGCGGCCGACACGCTGATCTTGCTCGATGCCGACCTGCGGATTCGTTTCGTCAACAAAGCGCTGCGCGGCATTTCGATCGAACAGATGGACGGCTTATCGGTCGAGCGCATGCTGCCCGCGGCCGCGCGCGAGCGGGTCAGCGCGAGCTTGCGCCACGTGCTCGAGAGCGGCGAGGCCGCGAGCTTCGAGTTCGAGGACAACGGCGCGGGCGAGGCGCCGCGCTATTTCGAGAATCGCGCGGTGCGGGTTCAGGGCCCGAGTGTCGGGCCCGGCATCTCGCTGTCGGTTCGCGATGTCACCGAATACAAGCGCCTCGAGCGGGAGATCATCGAGGTCTCGGGCCGCGAGCGCCAGCGCATCGGCCGCGACTTGCACGACGGGCTCGGCCAGGAATTGACCGGCATCGCACTCATGATGCGCGCGCTTGCGCGGCGCCTCGAGCGCCAGTGCCCCGAGGCGCTCGCGGCGACCAACGAAATCGTTGCCCTGGTCAACCAATCGATCGATTCGACCCGCTGCCTCGCTCGCGGCCTGTTGCCGGTCAGTACCGAGCAGGGCGGTCTGCTGCCGGCGCTGCGCGGCCTGGCTGACCGTAGCCGCGGCCAATACGGCCTGGATGTGCAATTCAGTGCCGAAATCTGGCCCAAATTGGTGCTTGACGAGGCCAAAGCGAGCCATCTGTACCGCATTGCGCAAGAGGCCCTGACCAATGCGGCCCGGCATGCCCAAGCCTCACTCGTGGAAATCGCCCTCAATGTCACGGAAGACCGGTTTCGGCTCAAAATCGCCGATAATGGCTGCGGAATGCCCAATTTGGGCAGCGCGATGAACGGTCTAGGCATGAAGATCATGGCCTACCGGGCCAATATCATCGGCGCCAAGCTCGAATGCATGCGCAATCCCGGCGGCGGATCGATCGTCCAAGTGACGGGGCAGCAACCCTGAGTCGGGACTAAGGTATGATAATGAGAGGCGATTTATGGAGGAAACAAGGATGCCGGTCAGTAATCCCACCTGGACGCGGCCCGGGGTCGTGACGCCGGGAGTTACCGCCGGTAAGCGGCGCGCGCGGCGCGTGCTGATCGTCGATGATCACCCGATCGTTCGCCAGGGACTGCGGCGGGTCATGGAGGCCGAAGAGGATCTGACCGTTTGCGGCGAGGCCGAGACCGTGCGGGATGCGCGCGTCGCGATCAAGGATTTGAACCCCGAAGTCATGATCGCCGATATCAGCTTGAAGCAGGGCGACGGCATCGAACTCGTGCGCGACGTGCGAGCCCATTATCCGCAGCTGCCGATTCTCGTGCTCTCGATGCATGACGAGACGATTTATGCCGAACGCATGCTCGCGGCCGGCGCCAATGGCTACATCATGAAGCAGGCTGCCAGCGAGCAGTTCTTGATCGCGTTGCGGCGGGTACTCGACGGCGGCATCTACGTCTCGGAAGCCGTCGGCAACAACATGATTCAGAAGTTTGCCGCGGGCGGCTCCTACATATCGGCCAATCCGATCGATCGGCTCAGCAACCGCGAGCTGCAGATTCTGCACATGATCGGCAAGGGCATGAGCACGCGCGAGACCGCGCATTCGCTCAATCTGAGCATCAAGACGGTCGAATCGCACCGCCAGCGGATCAAGCGCAAGCTCAACCTGAGCACCGGCACGCAACTCGTTCAGTATGCGATCAACTGGTTCAGCAGCCGCAAGCTGCAAGCAGGCGATCCGGCCGCGGCACCCGTCGTACCCGAGTAAGTCGCGGGCCGGCTGCGTTCAAGACGCGAGGCGGACCGCATCCTCCGCCCACGGCGTCGGATTCGAAATCCAGCGCGCGACCTCTTCGGCCGGCATCGGCCGTGCGAGGTAATAGCCCTGCGCATAGTCGCAGCCGCATTGATGCAGAAATTCGAGTGCGCCGGCACTCTCGACGCCCTCACAGCAGACCGCAATCCCGAGGTTATGGCCGAGATCGATGATCGCACGCACGATCTTGCGTGCCGCATCGGTCGCCGGTAAATCGCTGCCGATCGTTTGATCGATCTTGACTTCGCTGAACGGTAATTTGTAGAGCTGGGTCAGCGACGAGTAGCCGCTGCCGAAGTCGTCGAGCGATATGCCGATGCCCTTGGCTCGCAGGCGCGCGAGAATATCGACCGTGCGGTGCGGATCTTCGAGCGCGGCCGCCTCCGTGATTTCGAGCGTGAGCTGTGCCGGCGCGACACTGTGTGCCGCGAGAAATTCGCACATGCGGTCCGGAAACCCTGAATCATCGAAGAGCTTCGAGCTGAAGTTGACCGAGAGGTCGAGCCGCAGGCCGAGCCGGTTCCAGTCGCGGAGCTGGTCGATGCCGGCCTGTAGAACATAGTCGGTGAGCGCGCCGATCAGACCGAACTGCTCGGCGAGTCCGATGAAGTCGCGCGGCAGCACGAGGCCGTAGTCGGGATGATCCCAGCGCAGCAGCGCCTCCATGCCTGCGACTTTCCAGCCGCGCGGCGTCGCGCAGACCTTCGGTTGATAATGTACGACGAGCTGCGCGCGATCGATCGCGCGGCGCAAGTCCTGTTCGGTGAAGCGGTAGCTCGAGACGATTTGCGGCGCGAGCGCAGCTTCGAGCGTCTCGGCGGTCAGCGGTTTCTTGACCATGACCGAGACGTGCAAACCGTAGGCGAGCCCAAATTCCTCGGCGCAAGCCAGCACAGCGGCGTCCGCGCTGCTCGCGATGATGATCGTCGCGTTGCCATGGTGGCGTGTGAGTCCACTCAGGAGCTCGATCTCGGTCGCGCCCAGCGATTGGGCGTCGAGCAGGATCACGGTCGGCGCAAAGCGCGCGCATTCCTCGGTCAGCCGAGCGGCCGTACCGACCTCGGTGATCGCGAAGCCGAGTCGTTGTCCGACCGCCGCGGCGAGCCGCGCGCTATCCGGATTCAGATCGGCGATGATCAGGCGATTGGCATTTTCCAGCGGGTTGCTGTTCATGGCTTTGCTTCACTCCTCGGCATTGATCTTCAGTGGTCGGCGTGGACGATCGCGATTTGGCGCCGGCCGCGGGTTTCGAACAATCGCGCGCGCAAGCGCATGCGGCGCGGACCCGTGGTCGTGCGGATCTCATAGGGCATCACGAATTCATGGTCATCGCCGCGCAGCAGGCCCTGGAGGCCCGCGACGATCTGCAGGCCCGCAGGATGCGAGACCGGGCCTTGTCCCCAACTGCGCAAGTAGTCTTTGCCGACATCGAGCTGCTCGCCGAGCAGCGCGTTTTCGGAGGCGAGTTCGCGCCAACGGCGATTCAAGTAAACGACGACACCGGTGTCGTCGATGAGGCCGGCCGCGAGCGGCAGCACGTCGAAGCCCTCGCGCAGCCAGGTCAGCTCCTGCGTCAGTGCCGCGAACGCGGCGCGTTCCGCGCTCACGTCGCGCGCGATACCCGACAAATAGTGCGGCTGGCGACCCTCGTCGCGCTCGGCGCTGCCGCGGATCTGCCACCAGCGCTCATCGCCGTCGGGCGCCTGAATCGGCACGACGATATCGAAAGGTTGATGTTCCTCGAGGTGTTCGCGCATCTCGCGCAGCACCGAGACCCAGCCGTCGGGGCGCATCGCAGGGCGCAGCGACTCCCAGCTGTTGGGTTTGCGCTCCTCGCTCCACTGCAGCTGTGTATAAAACCAATCGCTGAACCAGGCGGATCCATCCAACAGATTCAGTTCCCAAAACCCGTCGCCGCTCGCATCCAGGGCGCGCTGGCCCGGCGAGCGATCTTTCGTGCGGAGCTTTCCCATAGTCGGTTTGATTGATCCGTCGGTCGGCTGATCCTTCCTGGTTATCGGTCCGGGGGCCGAGAAGCTTGATCAGGGTTTCCCCGCCACTAGGGCTAAATCCGAGTGCGCAGCCCACAAATCAGAGACTTGCGGAACCTGGGCGCAACCTGGGCGCCATGCATCAAGTTGGCCGATCGGGGGCCGATATCTACGGCAATACATCCCGGTGGAGGGACTTGGAACGTGTTGGACACGGAAACTGTGAATTCCGTCATGGTCGAGGCCCCTACGGCGATCCTGCTTGCGGAAGACGACCCGGTCACCCGGATGCTGCTCACGCGCTCGCTCAAGAAGGCCGGCTTCGAGGTCGACGCGGTGGCGGACGGCACCGCCGCGCTCGACAAGATGATCCACGGTTCCTACCCGATCCTGATCACCGATTGGGAAATGCCCGGCATGGACGGCATCGAGCTCTGCAAGACCGTGCGCAACATGCGGCTCGACGGCTACGTCTACGTGCTGCTGCTGACCGCGCGCGATGCCAAGGAACACATGGTTGCCGGGCTCGAGGCGGGCGCCGATGATTATTTGATCAAGCCGATCTATGAGCCCGAGCTGCTCGCGCGACTCAACACGGCGCGGCGCATCCTCGCGCTCGAGCATTCGCTGCGCGAGGCCAATGAGCAGAACCGTGTGCTCTCGATCACCGATGCGCTCACGGGTACCTTCAATCGCCGCCATCTCATGGAGCAGCTGCCGCGCGAACTCGACCGCTGCCGCCGCTATGCCTATCCGCTCTCGGTGGTCATGTGCGACATCGACCATTTCAAGGCCGTCAACGACATCCACGGCCATGCGGTCGGCGACGAGGTGTTGCGCCAATTTGCGCAGCGCATCCAAGGCAGCATCCGCGGCTCGAGCGATTGGGTCTCGCGTTACGGCGGCGAAGAATTCATGATTCTGCTGCCCGATACGGGCCGCGACGGCGGCCTGATCGTCGCCGAGAAAATCCGCCAATTGATCGCCGAGAGCGCCTTCCTCTGCGCCGACGGACCCGTCGTCGTGACCGCGAGCTTCGGCGTCGCCTCGACGGTCGCCTCGGGCCCCGATCTCGGCATCGGCGTCGAGGCGCTGATTGCGGCGGCCGACGCCTGCCTCTATCAAAGCAAGCAGGACGGCCGTAATCGCGTCACGAGCATCGAACTGAAGCTGCCCGAGAGCGACGCGCCGGACCTGGCTGAGTCGACCGCGCAGCACGCGCTCTCGAACTTGAGCGCCTATATCTAGGATCTGCTAGCCGGCTTCGCGCAGCTGTTCGTTGACCTGATGCAGGTTGTCGGTCAGCTGACGCACGAGGCTGCCGATCTCCGCGACCGATTTTTCCCTTACCGCGGTCTCGAGCTTGGCTGCGGCCTTGCTCAAGTGCAATGCGTGGATGTTGGCGCTCGCGCTCTTGAGTGCATGCGCGCGCCGCCCGATCGTCTCGTAATCGCCGGCGCTCAAGGCCTCGAGGATCTCGGCGAGATTCTTGTCGCCGCTGCTGATGAACGTTGCAATCAGCTCGCGCTCGAACTCGACGTCGCCTTCGGTCAAGGCGTGCAGCGCGGGCAGATCGACCGGCGGCCCCTCGGGCGCGCGGTTCAAATAGCGCTCGAGGTAACCCGCGAGCACCTCGGGGTCGATCGGTTTACCGAGGTGCGCATCCATGCCGGCGGCGATGCAATTCTCTCGATCCTCGCTCATGACGTTCGCGGTCAGCGCGATGATCGGCAGACGCCGTTGATCGCCGCGCTGCGCCTCCGCCTCGCGAATCCGGCGGCTCGCGGTGAATCCGTCCATGACCGGCATCTGGCAATCCATGAGCACGGCATCGAAGTCGGCGGCGCCGACGCGCTCGAGCGCCTCGGCGCCGTTGCTCGCGATCGTGACCTCGACGCCAAGTTTGGTCAAAATCCGCTTGGCAACGCGCTGATTGACCGGATTGTCCTCGACGAGCAGCACCTTTTTCCCCGGGAATGTCGCGCCCGAGCGCGCATGCGACAGCGCCAGCAGTGCGTTGTCCGCGCCGTTCGGCGTGATGCCGCCGATCGCATGGCTCACGAGCGTCGCGAGCGGCATGCCGCGCATCGGCTTGAGCGCAATCGCATCGGGCCGGAGCGCGCCCACGTCGCTCGATTCTTCGCTGCCGAACAGCGACAGCAAGATGAACGGCATCTTCGCGAGCCGCGCGTCGGCGCGCATCGCGGCGAGCAGTTCGAGGCCGCCGCGCTTCGGCATGAGTTCGTCGGCGAGCACGACATCGAATGCGGTGTCCTCGCTGAGTATTGCGAGCGCCTCATCGACGCTCGCGGCCGAGACGACCGAATAGAGAAACATGTTCAGTTTGGTCGTGATGCTCTCGCGGCTCGCAGCGAGATCATCGACGAGCAGCACGCGCTTGCCCGCGCCCAGCGGGTCGGTCAGCGTCTCGCAGGGCACACCCTTGACCTGCGCGGTCGCTACGAATCTGGAGCCGCGGCCCGGATCGCTCTCGACCTTCGCGGTGCCGCCCATGAGTTCGACGAGGCGCTTGACGATCGATAACCCTAAGCCGGAGCCGCCGTAGTGGCGCGTCGTCGACGAGTCGACTTGCGAGAACGATTGAAACAGCCGGTCGAGCCGGTCGGCAGGTATGCCGATGCCGGTATCGACGACCTCGATCTGCAGCAAAATCCGGCCATTTTCAGCCTCGGAACTCGTGATATGCAGCGCGACGTGTCCTTCGTGCGTGAATTTGATCGCGTTGCCGATCAGATTCAAAATGATCTGGCGCAATCGCCCCGGATCACCGCTGATCAACACCGGCACGTCGGCGGCGCAATCGACGATGAGTTCGAGCCCCTTGGCCGCGGCTTGGAATGCGGTCGCGCCCACGGTTTCGTAGACGAAATCGCGCAGATTGAATTCGACCTCTTCGAGCTCGAGCCGGTCGGCCTCGATCTTCGATAAATCGAGCACGTCGTTGATCAGGGACAGCAGCGCCGCCGCGCTGCTGCGGATGATCGTGAGGTACTCGCGTTGGGCGTCATCGAGCTGCGTTTCCGCAAGGATATCGGACATGCCGATCACGCCATTCATCGGCGTGCGGATCTCATGGCTCACGTTCGCAAGAAAACTGCTCTTTGCGCGGCTCGCGGCCTCGGCGCTGAGCTTGGCCTCGAGCGTCGCCTGCTCGGCGCGCTTGCGGTCGGTCACGATGTGCATCGAGCCGGCGATCCAGATCGGGTTGCCGGCCGCATCGCGCTCGGCCTGGCCGCGCGATCGCACCCACTCGTAATGTCCGGCCTTGTGCTTGAGGCGAAATTCGACGTCGTAGGGGGTGTTGTGGCGCACGTGATTCGACATCGCTTCACGCCGGATCGCGAAGTCGTCGGGATGGACCATGCTGTCGAATAGCGAGCGCTTGGAGCCCAATTCGCCGGGCGCGTAGCCGAGCATCGTTTCGAAGCGTGGGCCGTACCAGATCGTGTCGCTGTTCCAATCGACCTCCCAGAGCCCGTCTTGGGTGCCTCGAATCGCGCGTTCGAGTCGGCCCTTGGTCAAATCGAGCACGGCTTCCGTGCGCTTCAAGTCCGTGATGTCGACGACCGCGCCGAGTATGCGCGTGATGCCGCCCGAAAAATCATGCTCGACGGTCGCCTTCTCACCGACCCAGCGCGCCCGGCCGTTTTCCAGCACGCGATATTCACAGCGATAAAACGGCTCCGCCGCCGAGGTCTCGAACGGCGCTTGACGCATCCTCGCGAGGTCCTCGGGATGCACCTGCGCGAGCAGCGTATCGAAATCGTCGAGCGGCGTGCCTGAAGGCAGCGCGCGCAGCGCATGATAGTTCTCGGTTGCGAAGTATTTTTTCTCCGCGAAATTGAAGTCGAAGGTCGCGATGCCCGCATTGGTTTGTGCGATCAGCAGCGAGTGGCTCGCCGCGCGCAGCTTCTCCTCGAGCAGCTTGCGTTCGGTCACATCGGTGATCGTGCCGATCAGGCGCCGCGGCTGGCCGTGCTCTTCGGTCAATACGCGGCCGCGGCTCGCGAGCCAGCGCACCGTGCCGTCGATACGCAGCGAGCGGAACTCGGCGCGGTAGTCGCCATACCTCTCGACCGCCGCGTTGAACTGGTCGATGAAGCGCACGAAATCCTCGGGGTGGATCGTCGCGAGCCATTGCCCTTGGGTCAGCGTCATGTCGCCCGCCGGCAGGCCGATGAGCTCAAAGAACAGCGCGCTGCCGCTCATCTTGCGCGTCACGAGATTCAAATCGAACACGCCGAAGCCGCCCGCGGCCTGCGCGAATTCGAGAAAATCCTTGGATCGAACCAGCTCGGCCTCGCGCCGTTTCGCACCGCTCCAGGAGGCATCGAGAATGCGGTGAACGCCGCTCATCGACAGGTGCTGTCGGCGCCGTTTCGCGGAAAGATGGCTGCCCAATAGCCAGACGATGCCCGCGACCAAGAGCGCCGCGGCAGCGCCGAGGCGCATCACCGTCCCGCCCATGGCCGCCATCCATAGCGCCCCCGCATAAAGCGCGAGAGCGAGCAGTTGTCCGCGAATTGTCCAGTGTCGCATCAGACTTCCCAAGCCAATGAAGGGCATAGCTCCCCTACCACGGTATCGGCCTGGAAGGAGCCCGCTTGAGCTATGATCCGGGCCGCGATGGGCCCGGTTTCACAAATGTCTGGCATGAATACACAGCAGTTCGCACCGCGGCTGCTCGCCTGGTTCGAAACCGAGGGCCGCAAGGGCCTGCCCTGGCAGCAGGACCCCACGCCCTACCGCGTCTGGGTCTCCGAGGTCATGCTCCAGCAGACCCAGGTCGCGGCCGTCGTGCGGTATTTCCAGCGCTTCCTGCAGCGCTTTCCCAACGTTCAGGCGCTCGCCGAGGCGCCGCTCGATGAGGTGCTGCATCAATGGACCGGACTCGGCTATTACGCCCGCGCGCGCAATCTACAGGCTTGCGCCAAGGCACTGGTCGAGCGCCATGGCGGTGACTTCCCGCGGCGCTTCGATGAGGTCGTGGCGCTGCCCGGCATTGGGCGATCGACCGCGGGCGCGATCCTTTCCTTGAGCCGCGGCGAGCGGCATCCGATCTTGGACGGCAACGCCAAGCGCGTGCTCGCGCGCGTGTTCGGCATCGACGGCGATCCGGGCAGCGCCGCGGTGCTGGCCGCGCTCTGGGGTCGCGCTGACGCCTGCACGCCAACCGCGCGCGTCGCCGCCTATACACAGGCGATCATGGATCTGGGCGCGACGCTGTGTACGCGCTCGAAGCCTGCTTGCGCGCGCTGTCCGATGAGCGGCGAGTGCATCGCGCGGCGCGATGGCCGGCAGTCGCAACTGCCTGGGAAACGGCGCAAACGACTGCGCCCCGCGCGCGAGTCCGTGCTCTTGATCGCCGAATCCGGCGATGACGCGTCGCGCGCGATCTTGCTCGAGCGCCGGCCGAATCAAGGTATTTGGGGTGGTCTGTGGTCGCCGCCGCAGTTCGACGATGAGTCACTGGCGCGCGCCTGGTGCGAGCGCGAGCTACGCGATGCGCACGCGCTGCCGGCATTGCCGCCGATCGATCACGCGTTTACGCACTTCGATTTGCGACTGCACCCGCTGCGCGTGCGCTGCACGCCGGCAGGCGCGGTCGAGCAGGGCGGCATGCGGCTCTGGTATCCCTTGTCGAGTCCGCCGCAGGTCGGTTTGCCGCAGCCGATCCGTGCTTTATTCGAGCGCTTGCGGGCCGAGCTTCGAGTACCATAAGCGCATGGCGCGACGTGTGCACTGTGTCTTGTTGAAAAAAGAGGCCGATGGCCTCGATTACCTGCCGTATCCGGGCGAACTCGGCCAGCGGATCTACGCGAACGTCTCGAAAGAGGCCTGGGCACAATGGGTCGCGCATCAGACGATGCTGATCAACGAGAATCGGCTCACGCCGATAGAACCCAAGGCGCGCGCATTCCTGGTTGCCGAGATGGAGAAGTTCTTTTTCGGCGCAGGATCTGAGAAACCGAAGGAATTCGTGCCGAAGTAGCCGCGTGTAACGTCGCATGCCGACGCTGATCCCGATCGCGGCCGTGTAAGCCCGCCGGCGCCAAGAATCACAACTTCATCACAACTCGATAAAGATCTTCTCGCGGTCGAACTTTAAGGTCGCACTCGAGGTTTGGGGGCTATCGCCGAAGCGAAGTCCGAGACCTCAGCGAAAATAACGACCACCGATCCATGAGGAGATCAACATGAACTCGAATGTCAAAACCGCGATTCGGATTCCCGGCGCTCTCTCGATTGCGATGTTGCTGAGCTGCGTCTGGGCCCTTTCCACCGCCTCGGCCGATGAACAGGTCCGTTCGGAAATCGTGAAATTTCACGATCTGAATGTGGATACACCCGAGGGCGCGCAGGCGCTGTACGGCCGGATCCATGCGGCCGCCAAGCGCGTCTGCTCCGAAAGCGATCCGATCCTGCTGCAAGCTTCGACAGCCTGCATGCGCAAAGCCGAGGTCAACGCAATCGTCAAACTGAGCCTGCCGCAGCTCACCGCGTACTACAAGATCAAGAATGGTGACCATACGCCGCTGCTATTGGCGGCGCGCTGAGCTGAGGCTTTTGGGGTCCGCGCATAGGGATGTGCTCGGACCCAGTTTTCGATCACGGGGTGGTTGATCCAAAGTGCCGGAAGTGCTGTGATCGACACCCATGAAGCTGGGGTTCGCCGATTGCATCGTCGATTTGCGCGCACGGCAGCTCGAGCGGCAGAAAAAAATCGTGCCGCTCGAGCCCAAGGTCTACGAGTTGCTCGAGGCCTTGATCAAGCGCCGACCCGCGGTCGTGCTCAACGCTGAACTCGATGAACTGCTCTGGCCGGAAGTTTACGTGGCACGCACGAGCCTCACGCGCTTAGTCTCGAAGCTGCGCACGGCGCTCGGTGATCCGCCGCGCGACTCCCAGATCATTCGCACGGTCTACAAAACCGGATACGCATTTTGCGCCGAGGTGACGCGCGCGGGGTCCGCGGCCGGCTCCGACGGCGCGATCGAGTTCATCTGGAACAAGCAATCGCTGCGCCTCGCCGACGGCGAACACCTTGCGGGACGCGACGAGGCCTGCGCACTCGTGATCGACGCGAGCACGGTTTCCAGGCGTCACGCCAAGATCACGATCGTCTCCGGCGTCGCAACCGTCGAGGATCTCGAGACCACGAACGGCACCCACGTCAATGGGACCCGGATATCCGGACCGACGTGCTTGAGCCCCGGGGATGAGCTCGCGCTCGGCAGCGAGGTGCTGCGGCTCAGGCGAACCAACGCGTCGGCGCTCACCGTCAAGGTCGATGTGGACAAGAAAATCGCCGGCGAGCCGCGCAAGGCTCGAAGGTCGCTGCGCGAGTCTTCTTAGCGTCCCGCAACCAGGCCGACCCCGGCAACGTACAGAACCGATTCGGAAATCCCGTCGATTCCGAGGTCTGCCTCGATCCTTGAGTCCTTGAGTGCGGCGGTGCTGAACGGAGCCAGTCCGAGCCTCGTTGCGGTGAGGCAAAACGTCTGACACAAATGGCCGGTTTCGAGCAGCACAACGCGGTACGCCCGCGGTCCACCATACTTCCAAAGGGTCCTCGCAAATACCGCGGTCATGATGAACAGTGCCGCCGCGCCGGCGAAATAGGGCTGATCCGCACAATAAGCGCTTGCGAGCCGCGGACTGACTCTCGTCGAGAGTTTGGCCAGGCGGTGGTCCTTGGCGTCGTAGTGATACATTCCGGTCGCGAGACCATTGACTCTGAGCGCCATCAGATAGACCTCGCCCGGGTGCCGCGCGCCGCCGGAGGGGCTGGTTTTGTAGGGAAGCCTTCCAAATTCGTTGGTCTCGAAATATCCCTGGACCCCCCAGGTCGTCTGCAGCAGCGTCGAGATTTTTTCCAGGGACACCTCGCCTCTGGCGAACTTTCGATGCGTTCTTCGCGTACGCAGCGTCTCGAAGAAAACGTCTTCGGCGACTTTTTGCGACGGCAGCCGGATTGGGTGTCCACCCCTAATCTTTTTGAATTGAGGCGGTGCGGGCGTGTCCGGCAGCGCCCTTCGTTTCTTTGCGGTAGGCCAATCCCCGGGAACGTACGGGGTGTCCTTGGTCATGAAGTGAAATCCGCCTTCCGGAAGCCATGCTGCCCATGACGATCCTACGAGCTCATCGCGCCGCTGTGCGGCTGAGCCATACTCGAGCAAAATCTGTCCATCAATCAGCTGCAAAATGGCGTTTGCGACGCTCTTCTCGCTGTAGCAGCGAAATTCCAGCAGCGCCTTCGGGATGGTTTGGGGGGTGAAGAAAAAGCGGATGACCTCGAGCGTCACGATATTCGTCGAGAATTCTTTCTTCGTGAGGTAATTCGCGATCCGCAGCTCTCCACCCGCCCAGTATGCCCACTGGCACGACGCGCTCTTCAGCTTCAAGGGCGCCCGGCCCATTACTCGAGTTCTTAAGAATGCCGATGACTAGTGGTGAGGATGATCGCCATTACCGTGATTGAACATCAACTTCACCAGCCTTCTGACGGCGACCAACTCGGTGTCCAATTGTTTCTTGGTGATCGATTTGCTCTCGGCGAGCTTGCGCAGCGCCGACATCTCGTCCAAGGTCGCCGTGATGTAATCCCGCATCTGCTTCAGCGATGTTCCCGCTTCCTTGAGTCCTGAGCTCAAATCCGTGCCGGTGATGGTGCCGGCCTCACTGCGCTTGAGCAGTTTGTCGACTTCGCGTTTCGCGCGCCGCGAGAGTTGAATGAGGATTCTGTTTTCCGGGGCCGCATCCGCCGGCTTCTTCTCGACGCTTTTTTTCGCTGCCATGTTGAACTCCCTGTTTTAACGATGGAATTGGCAAAACCGCCCGTCGACACTTCAAATCTGGCGATCCGCACTCCTCGGCTGCTGGCCGGTCAATCCCATGTGGCCGAGCAAGGTCTGGAAGCGGGGGTCGCCGTGCAGATTTCGAACCAAAGGATCCGTCTTCACGGTAATCATCCCGATATCATGCGCTTGGTACGCGCGATCGAGCCACCGAAATGCAGCGTCGATCTCGCCGCGGTAGGCGTGCACCTCGGCGATGCCGTACGGGTCATGCGCCGCGAAGTCTTTCTCTAGCGACATCAGCGCCGCATCCGACTCGCTGCGCCGTCCGAGCGCCGAGTAGACCAGCGCGAGGCTGCGCAACTTGTAGCCCTGCCGCGGCTCGCGTTGCACCGATTCGAGCGCCGCACTCAATTGGCCGAGATACAGCTCCGCGATGCCGACCGAGCTATAGATTCCGTCGAACTCGGGACGCAACTCCAGCAGCCTTAGGCGCGTCTGCAGGCATTGCTGAAGCCGGTCGGCCGCGCACAGCGCATCGCTGAGCGCCTGCAAGGTGTTCGCGCCGAGCGGATTGCGTGCGAGGCTTTCCTGGTATAGCTCGATCGCCCGGTCGACGTCTCCGAACAGGAATGCGATGTCGCCGAACGCGATTGCCAACAGCGGAAATCGCGGGTCCAGTTCGCGCGCCCGTTCATCGTCGGCCTGCGCGGCCGCCCAATTCCACTTCACGTTTATCTCAAACCCTGCACGCGTGTAATAGGCCCAGGCGAGATTCGGGTCGAGCTGCGTGGCCCGGTCGAGCGCATCGGTGACCTTCTTGCTCTCTTGCTCCGACGGCGTTCCCTTGATGTTCTCCTGATTCATGTAGGCACTGCCCAAGCGTGCCCAGGCGTACGCGTAATTGGGACTGATCGCGATGGCCTGTTGAAAGAGCTGGATGGCTTTATCGACATCCCGCAGCGTCCTGCGCGCCTTGAAGTACTCTCCCTCGAGCACGAGGTTGTAGGCCCGAACATCGGGCTGCTGCTCCTCTGCGCGGTGAGCATTCGGCAGCGCGGCGCTCAAGGCCTGCGAAACCTGCTCGGCAATCTCGTCCTGGACCTTAAAGATTTCGACGAACGGGTGATCATAGGTATGTGACCACAGGTACGCGCCGTCGGAAGCTCGAATCAGCTGCGCGGTCACGCGCAGCTGCCGGCCGTCTTTGCGCACGCTGCCCTCGAGCAGATGCGTGACAGCGAGCGCGCGTGCGATCGAGCGCACGTCCTCGTTCTTGCCTTTGAATTGGAACGACGAAGTGCGCGAGATCACCGTGAGGTCGGTGCTGTGCACGAGGTGATCGATGAGCTCCTCGGACAGCCCATCCGAGAAATATTCCTGCTTCGGATCGCCGCTCATGTTCACGAATGGCAGCACCGCGATCGACTGCGCAGCAGCGCTCGAGGCAGCCGCGGTTGGCATCGCGGCAAGCGAAGCGGTTTGCAGCGGGTGCGAGGCCACGCCATCAACCTCGCCGGCGTGCCGCGATACCCACCCCCGGTCGACCGCGAGGTAGGTCAGGCCCACCGCCGCGGTCACCACGAGCAGTACCCCACCGAGCAGTGAAAGCGGCCGAGCGCGGGGTGCGGCGTGAGCGGCGAGCCCGGCGAGCAGCGCTTCCACGGTGCCGGTGCGCGCCTCTCGGTCAAACGCGAGCGCCTTCGCGAGCGCCGCATTCTGTTCGCGCGAGAGCACCTGGAGCGGCGGCATCTGGACTGCCTCTTCCCGGGCCGCAAGCGCGGTGAGCGCCCCGAAGGGTCGCTCGCCACAGAGCATCTCGTAGATCACGCAAGCGAACGAATAAATGTCATCGCGCCGGTCTGCTTCCATGCCCTCGAGCATCTCGCAGCTCGCATAGGCCGGCGTGAGTGCGCGCGGCCCGATCGGTGCGTGCAGCAGCGGCCCGCGCGAGACACGCGCGATCCCGAAGTCGAGCAGCTTGGTCTTCCCGGAGACCGTGAGAAACACATTCGCGGGCTTCAAGTCGCTGTGGATCACGCTGTGATCGTGCGCGTTACGCAGCGCCGCACCCACATCCTCGATAATCGGCCAGGCGTGACTGAAGGGTATGCCGCGACCAAATTCTTCATCGAGCAGCGCATCGAGTGACTTGCCCTCGAGGTACTCCATGAGCACGTAGAGCCGCTCTCCGTCGACGTTCACCGAATGCACATCGATGATGTTCTGATGGCTGAGCTTGCGGGTCTTACGGACCTCCTCGCGCAGCAGCATCAGCGCCTCGGGCCGCAAGGCCTCCTTCAAGACCTTGATCGCGAACCGCTCGCCCGGCACCTGCTCATCGGTGGCGAGGTAGACGACTCCCATGCCGCCTTCACCGAGCTCGCGCTCGATCCGATAGCGGCCGCCGACGAGCTCGCCGGCCGCGAGCCGCACTTCGTGCATCGAGATCCCCGCTTCCGGCGCGATTGCCTCTTGGGCGCAGGCAGACAGCTGCGAGTCGAAGTCCGTCCCGTCCTCTGGGATAGCGGTGGAGAGGGGCAGGTGGCGATCTTTCTCTACGGTCATCGGGTCCGCCATGCGCGCCCTGATTATTGGCGAAAGCATGCGCCAAGTCAGCCAATCACGGCAAATCCGATCGGCCGAGGCCGTCGCAGGCCATCGTTTGGTTCGCAATGAATGACTGAGGATCCGTAGGAGGGCGGCCAGATTTCGTCTCCTAGCTGGTAATTATCAATAAAATCAAATAGCTACAAGATCGCTAAATCGCCGCCAATAGTGATTCCTGGTGCTTCGGCGCTCTGAATTATCTCAGCATTCTGCCGATACCCTGCGGATGGCCCTGACCCGTGTCCTCAAACTCTCGCTGACCGCCACACTGCTCGCCGGCATTTTTTGTACGGCTGCCGTTGCACAAAGCATTTCCCAGACTTTCACGCAAAGTACCGCG
Organism: Steroidobacteraceae bacterium; assembly: GCA_049517075.1. GTDB lineage: Bacteria > Pseudomonadota > Gammaproteobacteria > Steroidobacterales > Steroidobacteraceae > Bog-1198. Next base: position 18,231 of record JBEKSM010000048.1, read on the forward strand.
ACCGGGTGGACCTTGAGTGGCAGTGCGATCTTGACGGTCCCGTCGATCGACGTGGCGGGCTCCGGCTGGTTGCGTCTCACGGGCGCGGCTGGTAACGAATATGGCACTGCCCAATACACGGCCGGGACGTTCACACCGACTCAAACGCTCGTGATGCAATTCGACTACGTCGCCTGGGGCGGTAACGGCGCCGACGGTACGACGCTCTATATATACGATGCCACCAAGAGCATGAGCGCCGCAGACACCGGCGGCGGTTTGGGCTATTGCGGTGGGGTCGCAGGTTATCTTGCGATCGGTCTCGACGAATACGGCAACTTCTCGAATCCCGGCGATCGCTGCGGCTCGGCGAGCGGCGGTCCGGGAGCCGAGGCCAATAAGCTCGTGATTCGCGGTCCCTACTCGGCGAACGACATTTACATCACCAATACCTCGGTGCCCGGCGGCGTTTGGGTCAACACCTCGACACGGCCGGCGGCCAATACCGTTTACGTGACGCTGACGCCGGCGACGGTCGGATACACGCTCAAGGTGCAATTTCGCCAAGGCTCGACGGGCACGACGACGACGCTGCTCTCGGGCGTGAGCTTCCCCTATGCGCCGCCGACGAGTTTGAGCGTCGGCGTCTCGGGCAGTACCGGCGGTTCGACCAACAATCACGAAGTCCGCAATTTCACGATTCTAGCGACCGCAATGCCGGACCACTTCGCGATCTCAACGCCGGGCACGGCCGTCAATTGCCAGCCGGCGCCGGTCACGATTACCGCGCTCAACAGCGCGCAATCGCCGATCTCGACGACCGTGACGATGACGCTCTCGACGAGCACCGGGCACGGCGATTGGGCTTTGGCGAGCGGCGGCGGCACGCTCACGCCGGGACCCTCGAACAGCGGCACCGCGACCTACACCTATGTAGCCTCCGATCTCGGCGTCGTGGGTTTGATGCTGCGCGACACCTACCCTGAGACCGTGACGATCAGCGCGGTCAGCGGCGCCGCGAGCGCGATCTCGGGTACCGCGCTCGCGTCCCAAGACCTGCCGCTGAACTTCGTGGCGTCCGGGTTCGTCGTGACCAACGGCAGCAATGTGATCACGACGATCGGCACGCGCATCGCGGGTCTTGCGTCCAATGCGGGCAGCACCGCGCAGAGTCTCGCGCTGCAAGCGGTGCGCACCGACACGAAGACCGGCGGTTGCACGACCGCGTTTGCGAGCGGCACGACCGCCAATGTCTCCTTGGCCTACCAGTGCAACAATCCGACGAGCTGCGTCAGCGGCCAGAGCCTGACCGTGACCAACAACGGTGTGACGACCGCGATCGCCTCGAACAGCGCCTCGGCGGTCACGAGCTATACGACGGTGCCGCTGAAATTCTCGACCGCGAACGCCGAAGCGCCCTTCAGCCTCACGTATTCCGACGTCGGCCAGATCACGCTCTACGCCAAATACAACATTCCGCTCGCGAGCGGCGCGGCCTCGGTCAATACGATGCTCGGCAGTTCCCAGTTCGTGGTGCAGCCGGCGAGTTTCTTGGTCTCGAACATCCATTGCGCGCTCTATGCCGCGGGCAGCTGCAATACGGGTCTAGGTGCTCCGGGCACCAATCCCGCGGCAGCCTCTGCGACGGGCCCGTGGTTTGCGCAGGCCGGTGCACCGTTTGCGGCGACCGTTACGGCGGTCAACGAAGCGGGCGTCGCGACACCGAATTTCGGTCAGGAAATATCACCGGCCGGCGTCACGTTGGCCTCGAATCTCGTGCTGCCCGCGGGCGGCAATGCGCCTGCGATTGCAAACCCCGCCGCGTTCGGTTCATTCAGCGCAGGTGCAGCGACCGGCACGAGTTTCAGTTGGCCGGAAGTCGGCGTGATCACGCTCACGGGAAGCGTCGCGGGAGGCAGCTACTTGGGCACCGGCAACGTGACCGGCACCGCGTCCGCGAACGTCGGCCGATTCGTACCGAATAATTTTGCGGTCGCACTCAATACACCGCTGTTCAGCACCGGCTGTGCGGCCGGGGCGTTCACTTATCTCGGCCAGCCGTTTGGCTACTCGATCGCACCGGTGATCACCGTGACCGCACAAGCACTCGGCGGCACGACGACGCAGAACTACACGGGCGCGTTCTTCAGGCTCAGCAATGCCTCGCTCACGGGGCGCAGCTATAGCGCAACGCCGGCAAGTCCCAGCCTGAACCTCTCCGGACTGCCCTCGAGCAGCGTTGATCCTGCGATCTTAAGTCTCGGCAGCGGCCAGGGCAGTTTGACGTTCAGCGCCGGCACCGGCATCACGTTCACGCGCACGACGCCGATTGCGCCGTTCAACGCGGACATTGGATTGTCAATCAATGTGATCGATCTCGACGGCGTCGCGGCCGCGAGCAATCCCGTGAGCTTCGGCGGCGCGAGCGGCATCGGATTTACGACGAGCGCAAGCCAATGGTACGGGCGGCTCGCATTTCGCGACGCGGTCGGCTCGGAGCTGCTCGATCTGCCGATGCCGCTGAGTACGCAGTATTACCTCGGCGCGGCGCAAGGGTTCACGACCAATAGCGCCGATGTCTGTACGAGCGCGCCCGCGATTGCATTCAGCAATTACCGCGCGAACCTCTCGAGCGGTGAGACCTGCGTGCGCGATAGCGGATCGCCCGGAGTCTCAGGGCTAGGCTGTGCCGCGCCGGGTGCGGCCGGCTCGCGCTACCTGGCGACCGCCGCGGGCGGCGGGTTTAATTTGATTTTGGCCGCGCCCGGTGCCGGGGATTCCGGCGCGCTCACGACGACCGCGACTGCACCCGCCTGGTTGCAATACCCCTGGAACGGGGCCAGCGGCGTGTTCTCGAACCCCACCGGCACCGCCAGCTTCGGGCTCTACCAAGGGCCGCCCTCGCGCATCTATCAACGCGAAGTCTATTAAGATCCGGGTCACGACACCGGTATTAGGCGAAGGAGGTGGCCCGTGGCCAAAGCATCTCAGCGCGGCATTCTGTTTGATGCCTATGGGACCTTGTTCGATGTCTATTCCGTGGGGTCTCTTGCGGAGCAGATCTATCCGGGGCAGGGCGCCGCGCTCGCCGCCCTATGGCGCGAAAAGCAGGTCGATTACACGCGGCTGCGAACCCTGTCGGATCGCTACGTCGATTTCTTGAAGCTTACCGAGGACGCGCTGCGCCATGCGTGCGCGCGATTGCGCCTCGCTCTCTCCGCGGCGCAGTGCGAGCGCTTATTGGGGCAGTATCATCGATTGACGGCATTCCCCGAGGTGCTGCCGACGTTGACGCAATTGCGTTCGCAGGGATTTGCACTCGCGATCCTATCGAACGGCACCCCGCGAATGCTGGAATCGGCGGTCGACGCCGCGGGCCTGTCGGGGCTGTTCACGCATATTTTGAGCGCGGACCAAGTGCGCAAGTACAAAACCGCCCCTGAGGTCTATGCACTCGGGCCGGCGGCATTTACCTGTCCCGCAGCCGCACTCGTGTTCGTCTCCTCGAACGCTTGGGATGCCTGCGGCGCGACCTGGTTTGGCTACCGGACGTTCTGGGTCAACCGCGCCGCAGATCCTATCGAGCAGCTCGGCGTCGTGCCGACCGGGGAGGGCCGTAGCTTGAAGGATCTCGCGGGGTTCCTTGCCGACGATTTCTCGTCGACTCGCTGACGCACAAAACCGGGGGCTCCCACGAACATCAAGATCAGAGCAGAGACCGCCGCCGATATCCCGGGCATCGAGGTCGTGACGATCGCCGCGTTTCGAAACGCTCCGCACACGAGTCACACCGAGCAATTCATCGTCGGCGCGTTGCGCAAGGCCGGGCTGCTCACGATCTCACTGGTCGCGGATAGGGAAGGCACCGTGATCGGACATGTGGCGGTCTCGCCGGTGACGATATCGGACGGTGCTACCGGCTGGTACGGGCTCGGCCCGATCTCGGTGCTGCCCGCGCATCAACGCCGTGGCCTCGGTACGCGCCTGCTGCACGAGGCGCTGGGGATTTTGCGTGAGCAGGGCGCGGCCGGCTGTGTCGTGCTCGGCGAGCCGGCGTACTACAGTCGCTTCGGCTTTCGGCCCGATCCGAACCTCGTTCTTGCGGGTGTGCCGGCCGAATATTTCCAAGCGATCTCGCTCGACTTCTCGCGGCCGCATGGCATCGTTAAATACGCGGAGGCATTCAATGCGCGGCAATGAGCCGGTATCTAGTGCCGATTCGAGGTGGGTTCCGGGTCAACCCAATGCCGGTGAGTCTTGCTCGAAAAATAATGGCGCGCCAGCGACAAGATCTCTCCATCGTCACCGGTGCCGTCGATCGTGGTGATGCGCGCCGGCAGGCGGGGGTGATGTTGGTCTATGTATTGTTTCAATTCATGCTTGGCATTGCCCGGTCCAGCAATCAAAGTGACTGCGTCATGGTCTAACACCGCGATGATGCTGCGCAGAAACTGATCGTCAACCGCGTGTCGGGTCGCGTCTTCATGGTCTGCGCGATGACGAATGCGCTCCGCGGTCGAATTGACGACCACGGTCTTGGTCGCATCGCTAGCGCTCAACCGAAATATCTTGGCTTCGTGCCGATCGATCCAAACGACGGCGTCGTTGTATTTGCTCATGCATGATCCCCATAGAATTCAATGGACTGCAGCGTAGTGCAGCGGCTGCAGCGCGACCGTTCGCTAACGCACCGTCGGCGAATCGCGCGGCGGTTAGTCTCTCGGCAGTGGTCAATCAATCCTGGCCGGAGTTTTCATGAAAAACGGTACGAATGCGCTCGATGAGGCATTCATCGAGCGACAGCGCCGGCGTCTATTGGCGATACGCGCCGAGCTCGTGAAATCCGCGAACGCGGCATCCGCGGAAGAAGGCGCATTGCGCCAGGACTTAACCGATCAGGCGCATGAAATCGAAGATTCCGCGCAGACGCAAACGCTGCTCGAAATCCACGGCGTCATCGATGATCGCGTCCCGGTGCGACTCGCACTAGTCGATCGCGCGCTCGAGAAAATCCGTGAAGGCACCTACGGATTCGCCGACTTCGGCGGACAGCGCATTTCGATGGAACGTCTCGAGGCAATGCCCGAGGCTGCTTCCGCATTGAATGGCGCGACGCCATAAGCGTCGCCATCAAATCCCACATCGCACCATCTTCGCCACAAGGAACTCACAATGTTACGCAATTTGAAAGACCTCGAGGGCTGCGCGGTCGGCGCCAGCGACGGTGTCATCGGCCACGTCCGCGATTGTTATTTTGACGATGCGGCATGGGTCATTCGTTATCTCATCGTCGACACCGGCGAGCCGCCGCGGCACCATGTGTTGGTGTCCCCGATTGCGGTCATTGAGCCGGATTGGCAGGCGCGAATCATTCCGGTGCGCCTCACGCGGGAGCAGGTCAAACACTGCCCCGATATCGACACCGACAAACCGGTCTCACGCCAGCAGGAGATGGGTTATCTCGGCTACTACGGTTACGGCAATTATTGGGGCGGCTCGGGACTCTGGGGAGCAGGCCTATATCCGGACATTCTTCAGGGCGGGCTGCAAGAGAAGACCAATGGCGGCGCCTCGAACGGCGGCCATCAGCACGTTCACGGCAATGATCCGCATTTACGCAGCGCGAACGCCGTCATGCGTTATTACGTGCACGCGAGCGATGGTGACATCGGCCATGTCGACGGCTTTCTCGTCGAAGAGCGCACCTGGGCGATCCGATACCTGATCGTGAATACCAGCAATTGGTGGCTCGGCCATCAAGTACTGATCGCGCCGCCTTGGATCAACGAAGTGAACTGGCTCGAATCCATGGTCATGGTCGGTTTGACACGCGAGGCAATCAAAGCGGCGCCGGCTTACGACTCGAGTGCGAATCTGGATCGTGAGCAAGAAGGCATGGTTCATGCGCACTATGGCCGGGGCGCGTATTGGGCGGAACAGGACAAGAGCCGCACCGCGGCCTCGCGACCTTGAGGGAGCGGCGGTCGGCGCGCGCCAGAAGCGCGCTCTTCGCATCGGTGCCGCGCTTATCGAAGTGCCCGAGCGCGGCATCGCGCCCGGGCCAATGGTCGCGCACTTAAGCGCGAGACCGGTGACCGTATCAATGCCCGCCCTTATCCCCGTGACGGCTCGACTCAAACAAGAACCAAGTGCGCTTTTCGGTTTCGTCGATCCAGGTTTCGATCAGACTCGCGGTCGCGATGTCACGACGCTCAACGACGACATTGTGCACCTCGCGCAGTCGCGCAGCCAAAGTCACGTTGTCCTCGCGCAGCTCCGCGAGCATATCGAGCGGATCGACATAGTCGGCATCGTTATCCTTGATGCGCTGCATGCGCGAGATATGCCCGATCGAACGCAATGTCGTTCCGCCGGTTTTGCGAATCCGCTCGGCGATTGGGTCAGTCATCGCATAGAGCTGGTCGGCCTGTTCATCGAGCAGCAAATGGTAATCGCGAAAGTGCGGGCCGCTCATGTGCCAATGAAAGTTCTTGGTTTTCATGTACAAGGCAAATACATCCGCCAAAATCCCGTTCATTCCGCCCGCAATGTCTGCAGAGGCTTGCGTGCCGAGATCGGTAGGACCGATCAACGGGGCTTCTCTCAAGCGCATCGCTTCGGATTTGAAATCGGGTTCGTGTTTTTTCATGATTAAGCTATCTCAATTGATTGACGACAATAAAACGGAAAGCGAGCACGAATCGACCCGCTAGAGCCTTCGACCTCGATATCCATTGAGTAAAAAGGCGATGACGACCACGGCGAGGATCAATCCGATCGGACCGATTCCCCAGCCGGCGCCCATGCCCCAGTAGAGACCGCCGCCGCCGCCGAACAACAACAGCAGCACAATCAGTACAATTAACAAGTCCATGATTCTTCTCCTTGGTGACGACACCGTTGAAAACGCCTGACGCCCCTTCGAGGCGAGAATTCACCGCATGCGAAATACGGGTTCCAAGCGTTTGGGGCACGCGAGAAAGTAGCGCGCGCGGCAACTATGTTCAGTGCGGCTGCGCACACAGAGCAGCGGCAGCAAGAGGTCGGCGCCGCGGGAATCGGACGACAAGACGATGGCCGATCGTCCGACGAATCGACCGCTCAGGGCGATCAGCGCTTCAGAATCGCTTTATCTGGGCGTCTGGCCGGCGCCGGCCGGTCAATACACTTCAGGGACGAGCAATTCCGCGGGCACCGCTTGCCGGGAGTAGTGCTCGTGGTGTTCACGCTTCGGCAAGACAATCGTCGGTTTCGGCATCTCTTCGTAAGGGAACTGCTTGAGCAGATGGTCGATGAGGTTCAGGCGCGCACGTTTCTTGTCGACCGCCTGCACGACCCACCAGCGAGCCTCCGGAATGTGCGAGCGCGCGAGCATGACTTCTTTGGCCTTGGTGTAGTCCTCCCAGCGACGCCGGGATTCGAGATCCATCGGGCTCAGCTTCCATTGCTTGAGCGGATCGTGAATGCGGCCGAGAAAGCGCAAGTATTGTTCTTCGTCGGTGATCGAAAACCAATATTTGAGTAATTTGATGCCCGAGCGAACCAGCATGCGCTCGAACTCAGGCACCGAACGGAAGAACTCCTCATATTCGTCGGGCGTACAGAAGCCCATGACCTTCTCGACACCCGCGCGGTTGTACCAACTGCGGTCAAAGAGCACGATTTCGCCCGCCGCGGGCAGGTGCGGCACGTAGCGCTGGAAGTACCACTGCGTGCGTTCGCGATCGTTGGGCGCCGGCAGCGCGACCACTCGACATACGCGTGGATTGAGCTTTTGCGTGATCCGTTTGATCGCGCCGCCCTTGCCGGCCGCATCACGCCCCTCGAACAGGATCAGAATCTTCTCTCCCGAGGCGACGACCCAATCTTGCAGCTTGACGAGTTCGGCTTGGAGCCGAAAAAGTTGTTGGAAATAGCCTCGGCGATAGTCTCTTTCGGTGTCTGCTTCCGGCCCAGACGGCAAATCCGGAAGCGGATGGCGATCTTCGAGCTCCATCTCCAGTTCTTCATCGTAGCCATCAGCGAGATCGCGGCTGATGCGGCGGATCAGTTCATCTGGTTCGAATGGCGGAGTCGTTTTCATCGATAGCTCTCGTCAGGTGCTTTTGGGGTTACGGTTGTTGCAAAGCCGGCCGGCGCGATCGGGGTCGCGTTCATGCGAAATGTCACTCAATCGTCTCGTAGAAATATTGCAATTCCGGGTCGGATTGGCATGCCCAGCACCAGCGGCACTACAAGTATTTGATTATTCGGTCGGAGCATGCCGATCGGCGGACGTGGCAACGACGTCTGGAAATTCAACGTGGGGCCTCATGGGCCAGCGGAAAAGGCTCGGAATAAGGTGGTCGCGAGATCTCGCGTCGCAAATCCGCTTTCGCCGGCCAAGTTAGGAATTTCGCTAGTACTGATAATGACAGTTATCGGCACTTATGCGAAAAGAGTGTATTCTGACGATTCTATGAAATCAGCCGACCCGCCGCCTGAATCGAATCTGGAGCGAATCGAGCAACCGGAGCCCGACGAGGCCCTTGAACGGCTCGTTCAGTGGGATGCAATGGCGAAGGGCGCGTATTCGAAGAATACGCAGCGGGCGCAGCGCGCGGATGGGGCGATCTTTCAGGGATTCTGCGAGGCGAAAGGGTTAGCGTTCTTTCCGGCGAGCCCAACGACAATCCGCGCGTTCATCGGGCACTGCGTTGATGAGGAAAAGAAGCCGGCGACGATACGGCGGTATGTGGCGACGATTGCGCGCGCACATATCGCCGCGGGGCTGTCGAGTCCGTGTGCGAGCGAGCCGGTGAGGCTCGCGTTGAAAGAAATGGGGCGGGTCACGACGTCACGCCAGCGACAGGCGCTCGGACTCGGCTGGAAGGAGATCAAGGAATTTATCGAGAGCGCCGGCGAAGGCCTGCGCGCGGACCGCGAACGGGCACTACTCTGTGTTGCGTACGACACGATGGCTCGGCGCAGTGAGCTCGTGGCGTTCAATGTCGAGGACGTGGAGTTCATGCCGAATGGATCGGGAACTATGTTGATTCGGCGATCAAAGACCGATCAGGCGGGGGAGGGCGCGAAAGCCTATCTCTCGCAGGAGACGGTCAAGTGGCTTCAGGTCTGGCTCGAGCATGCGGAAATCGGGGAGGGAGCGATTTTTCGGAGGCTCGTTGGGCAACAGCGTGTCGGCGATCGGCTGCATGCGGATATCATTGCGGACATCTACAAGCGAGTCGCGCGATGGATCGGCATGGCGGCGAAGCAGGTGAACCAAATTAGCGGTCACTCTATTCGCGTCGGTGCCGCGCAGGATCTTCTCTCGCTCAATATCGATTTGGGGTCGATCATGCAGGCGGGAAGATGGAAATCGAGCCGCATGCCGATGCGATATGGAGAGGAAGTTCTGGCTGCCCGTGGTGGTATGGCGCGAGCGGCGGCGGCGCAGGGCAGGAATTCGGCTTAAACATGGCCCGCAACTTGCCGCGAAAGGGTGGGGGCGCGGGGGAAGCACTATGGCACGGCGTATAGTATTCGTATTGGTAGAGAGACTAGCTCCTGATAATGGTGATAAATGAGTAAGTTCGTGGAGTTAGAAGCGAGCGCACCCGCCACGTTAGGGGCGGTCGTTGAGGCGGTGATCCGCTTAAGCACTTACGGCGAGGCGCAAATCCTGGGACTCGTCTTGGCAAGCAGAATCAAAGAACAACTTCCGTTTCGCCAGACCCGCCACGATGAACTTCCACCGGATACGGTCGAAGAGGGCGATCTAGTCGAGGCCTCCGCGATGCCGCCGAGCTGCGAGGAGCGCGGGGCAGCGATTCAATCGAGTATGCCCACTAACTCCATCGGTCGTTCGGTCGAGTCGGCCACTCCCCGCGTTCAACGGTCAACCAAGAATCCCCGTAGGGACCGGTAGGGCAATGATTGCTGAATGCGAATGGAAGCTGATCCACCATTACCTGTCGAAAACGCGCAGCATTCGCAATTGAATGGTTTGCTGGTCCTCGCAGAGTTCGATGTGCCGCTCCTCGAGATTAGATGGTGACGGGGACAGTATCCGATGGCGCCTGGACTCAGATCCTAAAAATGAGCACGCAGAAGGACTGATGAATGCCGCTGTTTGCAATTAAGGAGGGAGTCTCACTTGAGGCCATTGAGCAGACGAATTTCGATGCCGAGCGAGACTTGCAACGGCTGGTTGAAGCAAATCTGGCGCCACTATTTCGTTGCCGATTCGTAGCTACGGAATTTCAGACGGGAATTCAGCACGGTGGGCGAATCGATACGCTAGCGCTGTCCGAGGACAATAACCCGGTAATCATTGAATATAAAAAGGTCCCCTCTTCTGAGTTGGTTACTCAGAGTCTCTATTATCTGGCTTGGATCCATGACCATCGTGGCGATTTCGAGAATGCAGTGCGCAAAGCGCTCGGTTCTAAGACAGCAGTCGATTGGGAGGACGTCCGGGTAATTTGCCTCGCACCCTCATATAAGAAATTTGACCTACATGCGGTCCAGGTGATGGGCGCGAGCATTGAGCTATGGACCTACCGGCTATTCGAAAACCAGACGCTGTA
>JBEKSM010000049.1:0-28409 GCA_049517075.1 Steroidobacteraceae bacterium
CGGCGGGAGGTGCAATCAACATCATTTCGAGACACCCCACCGACCAATTCGAGGGGTATGTCGATCTCGACTACAGCCGGTGGGAGACGACCGACGTCACGGCGGCGATCAGCGGCCCGCTCACCGATTCGATCAACGCGCGGCTTGCGGGAACTGCGACCAAGCAGGGTGAGGGCTATCAGACGGACATCGACACGGGCGAGACTTACGGCAAGCTCGATCGCGGCGGCGCGAGGGCCCTGTTCGACTTCAAACTGCCTGACGCCGCAACCCTGCTGCTCAATATTCACTACGTGTACGACCACTCCGTACCCTCGTCGCCGTCGACGCCGAACGTTGAGGCCCTGGTGCCGATCACGCCTCCGTTTCCGATCGCAGGGCTGCTCAATAGTCCCCCCGGCGGCACGCTCGTGAGAGTCGGCGGCTTGCCGCTCTACAAGGACGAAAGCGGCGAGGGCGCCGTTGCCACGCTGACCGTCCCGTTCAAGGGTCTCGTGCTCACCTCGATCAGCGACTTCGACGACTTTTCCGCGCACAGTCTCGACAATTACGACGGCTACCCGGCGGCAGACAACAACTGGACCAAGAACTTTCAGCAGCAGCAATTCAGTGAAGAGCTGCGCCTGGCATCGGATACCCGCGGCCTCGTCGACTGGATTGTTGGTGCCGAGTACTCCCAGAATTGGTTCCACTGCCGCGACGCGCTCGACTGGACATTTGTGTATGGGCTTGCCACGTCCATCACGGATTCGGGCAAGGCCATCACCGCCGCGAACTTTATCCAGACACAGCAATCGGCGGGGCTGTACGCCAACGCAGAAACCCACCTCACGAGCCGCTGGACGCTCGTCACGGGGCTACGGTACTCGCACGATCAGGCAAGCTTCGACGGCGTGACGCTCGATCCCACGGGTCTTCTGAGTTATTCCGCCAGGGGATTCACCGGACCCATCGTGCCAAATACGGTGCTCGCCTCATTGGATGATTCCCGCTCGAGCGAGAACGTGTCGTATCGACTCGAGCCCGAGTATCACCTGTCGGACAAGATTCTGCTCTATGCCAGCGTGGCGACCGCTTACAAAGCAGGAATTTTTTATGGCCAACCTGCACAGGTCACCGTCGACTGGGGCTATGTGCAGCCCGAGCACGTGCGGACCACGGAATTTGGGATCAAGAGCCGCTACTTCCATGACATGCTGCAAGTCAATGCCGCAGTTTTCGACACCGATATCCGGGATCGGCAATCGAGCCTGTCTCTGTGGGCCGGGCCGGTCGGCACGCAGCCCCTGATCGCGGGTCTTGGCAACGTGCCGCGCTCACGCATCGATGGCGTTGAGACCAACGTCGAGTGGCGGCCGCTCGCGGGCCTCGAGGTGCATTTCGGCGGCACCCATCTGCATGCGCGGGTGACCGAGACCCTGACGAACGACAACGGACTGGCGCTCTTTACCCCGGTTGAAATCGGACAAATGCTCCCGGATGCGCCGAGGTTCAGCGGCGGCTGGCTTGTTCTATATCAGCACGCCGTCGGGGGCGGACTCAGTATGTATGCCCAGGCCAACGACCACTACACGGGCGCGGAGCATCCATACCTGGCGGATCCCACGACCTTCGGACAAGGGCATTCTCTTGGTGCGCGGATCGGGGTCAAGAGTCCCGCGCAGCACTGGAGCGCTGGGCTGTGGGTCACCAACCTGACGGATACGCGACCGCTGACTTACGCGTATGCGGGCAGCCAAGGGCAGCAGGTATCGTATTATCAGAAGCCGCGATCGGTGGGCGTCAACGGCACCTACAACTTCTGAGCGCACGGGGCAGAAAAGGATTAGGTCTGAGCGCGTCGAGCCCCTACAGCAGCGGGTCGTCCGTCCGCCTAGCTGATGCCCATGCGGCCGCCCGTGATCATTGGCGCGGCATCAGCGGCCGAATGCGACGAGGGCCTCTATGAACTGATGCACGACGCCGTAGAGAGGGACGCCGAGTGCCGGGACTACCAACGAGCACACGGCGAGACTCCACACGCGCTTCCTCGGAGCATTGGGCGGCGACGGCGCGAGTAGTCCGCGCACGCGACCCTCCACATCGTCCACCGCAACCGGCAGGCTGAGAGCCGGAAGCGGCGAGGCCGTGGTGGACGACAGCCGCGCCACTTTGATCAACGCCGACGCGAGCGCCAGCCGCCTATGCCGATCGGTGCCCGTGGCGCGCTCGTCCGCTTCACGCTCGACAGCCTCGCGCCACCGGGCTTCCAGGGCCGCGCCCGTCGGCAGCCACGCGAGCGGATCCGGGCCGAGGACCAAGAGAAGTAATTTCAAATTGTCGCGCGAAGCGACGTGTGCCACCTCATGCGCGATGATTTGGCTCAACTCCTCATCGCTGCATGCAGAGAGCACGCGCTTGGACGCGACGATTCGTGGCCGCAATTCGCCAATGACAGCGACAAAAGGTTCTGGCGCGTCAAGAATGTCGACAGGCTGCCCCGCTATCAGAGTAGGCATATCCGGCGGATCGCAGCTCTGCAACAGCATCCGGGCCGCCTTCCATGCACGCGATGCGCGCCGAACTCCAACGCCGATGGTGAACAAACCGAACAGCGCCAATGTGACGAGCAGCGGTCCGCCTCGTTCCACTTCTTGTGTGGGTTCATAGGCCAGAAATGCCGGGAACACGACCGTCAAGGCGAGGAGGGTCGCTCCCCCGGCGGGAAGGAGTCGCAGCGCAAGCAGTTCGTTTGCAGAAAGTCGAGCGCGTTTGTGAATCGCGCGCCAGGTAGCGACGACCACGACGGAGAGCAACGCGCTGACGAGACCATGCACGGCGGCAAGCACGAAGAACAGTGTGACGGAGAAGCTCACGCGTCCCCCAACTTGAGCCGTTCACGCTCTGCCTGCACCAGGGCATCCAATTCATCAAGGAGAGCGGCATCCTGTTGACCGACCGCGCGTACGAGGGTCGAGAGAATGGCGCTGTTGGTTCCGGATGCCGCAAGGTAATCGGCAACGTGGCCCGAGATCAGTTCGCCGAGCATCGCAGCGCGCGAGCACCGGGGTTCATAAGAAAATGCCCGGCCTTGCCTGCGCCGCGTCAAGACCCCCTTGCGATAGAGGCGGTCGAGCGTCGTCATCAGCGTTGTGTAGGCAAGCTCGGGAAACGCCGCATGAACATCCCGCACGGTCGCTGCCCGGTCGTGGCCCCACAGCAGTCCGAGTACCTTGGATTCAAGCGGACCCAATCCCGGTCGTCCTACGGGAGGCGGGTCTGTTGGAGCCACTCGGCGATCGCGCTTCAGAGTCTTCATTGCCGGTCAGCGGGGGCAGGAGGGCAGCGACTGCATGTGGGACAACCATTAACTCCGCGGTGAGGTGTCGCCGATTCTGGCGAATGAGAACCCGTCTGGCTACAGCGACATCGATTGGCGTGGCTGCTTGGAGAACCGGACATCACATTGCTGGCTTGATCATAGTTTTTTCGAGATAGCTCTCGCGCAATTATGTGTGGACAGATGATGTAGCGATCGGCAAAGCAGCCTCGCAGCTCTGTGCTATTCAAACTCGGCGTATCTGACCATTCAATGCCTTAAGTCCCGGTATCTCGGGAAATCGTAGCACAACTCGAAGTGCGTAAGATTCTGATTTTGCTCGATAAGTCGGCCTTCGGAAGACCCTACTTCGAACCAGGGGGTCGGCGGTTCGAATCCGTCCGGGCGCGCCAAAATCAACGACTTAGGCGTGATTTTTTTCGAGCTGTGCTATTGAATGCGTGTTGTGCTATTCAAATGTCAAAGGTGGTCGATTCGCGCCGGTGTGCGGCGTGTGCAGGCGCAATGTGGCTTTTCCTCGCCTCTATGATCGTTGGATGCGTAGTCTGCTACGAATCGAGATGCGAGCCTGTCTCTGAATGAGAGCGGGGGCGAGCGCCGCCTATATTAATCGATCTCGTCGTCTTTTCTTTATCTGGTCTGGCCGATCGCGGCGTCGGCGGAATCCTCGCGCTGGCAGGCCTGGGGCAAGTGTCACCGAGCACCAGCAACTGCGCGATCGCGCTGACTGTCAGCTGGTAGACCAATTGTTGGCACACCAGGGATCCGAGCGCGACCAGACCGGAGAAGACTGCTGCGACGTGTAGGCGCAATAACGCGGATCGATCACCGAGTGCGCGTGCCAGCTGCCAGTCGGCGGGCGCCTGCCGATATTCCTGGATTACGCAAGGCGAAACTTTCGAGATTGGCAAAGCGCCGTTTTGCGATGGCTCCTTCAGACGCCACTGTTTCAGCGGGCTGCGAGCCCGAATAAAAACCCCGATGGATCCGAATCCTTGGTTAAGAACGGCCACTCATGCGTCATCGTCTGCCATCGGCATGAAGTTAGGCATAAGCAAAGACGAAATCATTATTGGCAGCACCACCGCCGCTGCATTTACCTTTCCGGCGTGCTCAACATCGCACGCAAATCGCTATTGCCTGAGGAATCCATGCGTTTCAATGTTCCCTTGATCATACTTTCGATTTCACTGACATCGGTTGCCGGCGCGCAGCAGGCGCCTTCGCCCAATAATCCAACGGATCAAGAACTCGAAGCCGTGATCGTGACCGGCACGCTGATCAAGAGCAGCGAGAAAGTCGGCTTCAATCAGGTTCAGGTGATCACTTCCGGCGACATTCAGGCATCCGGCACGACCACGGTACAAGAATTCCTCCGATCGCTCGCGGTGAACTCCGCGAGCAGCTGGGGAGATGATTTCGCATATGGCGCATACGGCGGATCGGGCATTGCACTGCGCGGACTCAGCGAGAAATACACCCTGGTGCTGGTCGACGGACAGCGCGTCGCGCCCTACGCGGAACCCTCGAACGGCACCGATGCCTTCGTCGATCTCAATTCCGTCCCGCTGAATGCGATCGAACGCATCGAGGTCGTCAAAACGGGTGCCGTGTCTCAATACGGGTCCGATGCGATCGCGGGCGTCGTCAATATCATCACGAAGAAGAATCTCGAGGGTTTGGAAGTCGCTGCCGCCTATGGTGCGGCGACCGGCAACACTGAGGGCACGGAAAAGCTCGACATCTTCGGCGGCTTCGGCAATCTGCACGCGGACCGCTACAACATCACGGCATCCGCGAGCTACTTCAAGCAGGATGGCTACTCGGTTGCTGATCGCAGCAACACCAGCGGCCAGGACTACTCGAATCTGAATAACGGCTTCATCACGAAAGGCGCCGATTACTGGCAGCCCAATGGTGCGAGCAACGGCGGCGTCGCGCTCTCACCGTGCCCGTCCGGGGGATCGTCGACGGGAGGGACCATTCTGAACGGCCCAAGCAGCGGCACGACCTGCGCGGTCAATACCGCCAACGGTACTTCGCTGCATCCGGATGAGAAGCGCATCAATGGCAGGATCCGCGCGACCTTCGCGCTGTCCGATTCCACCGAGGCTTATGTCGACCTTTGGGACAGCCACAATACTACCGTGACGGCTCAAGGCTATAACGGCATCGGTAATTCGGTCGAGGCCTACAACCTGCAGAATTTCTCGATTTTTCAGGTGTCCAACGTCGTTTCCGGCAGCAATCCTTACAATCCCTATCACGCGCCGGCGCCGTTGACTTACACGTTCCCGGGTCAGCCCCAGGTACTGACGACGACCGGCGATTTTTACCGGCTGTCGGCCGGACTCGGTGGGACGCTGCGCACCGATTCCGCGGGCGACTGGGATTGGGCGGCATCACTCAGCCAGTCGGAGAGTTCCGTCGGCAACTCCGAATCCGGGCTGTTGAACGTCGCGGGCATCGCCAATATCCTCAACAATGGGGTATTTGATTTTGCGAATCCGAGTTCCACGCCCAATGGGCTCTCGGGCCTCTATATTGGCGACCAGAACAGCGCGAACTTCAAAATGGATACGCTGGATCTGTCGGCCGCGACCACCCGCATCGCGCGGCTGCCGGCCGGCGACATCGGCTTAGGATTCGGTGCGCAGTTTCGCCGCGAAGATCAGGTGGAATACGATTACCCCAATCAGGCCTCGGCAGTTGCGGTGCCGTTTTTCCTGCAATCGATCGACGGTCAGCGAAATGTGTCGGCCGTCTATTATCAGCTGAACATTCCGATCGTGCAGAACCTGTCCTTTAGCCAATCGAGCCGCTACGATCACTATAGCGATTTCGGGAGCGCGTTCTCGCCGCGCTTTGCGCTGCGCTACCAACCGGTGCAATCGGTCACGGCATATGCCTCGTACATCCGCGGATTTCGCGCACCGACTTTTGCGGAAAATGCGCAGGCGAATTCCTCCGGCATCCAGCAGGCCATTGACCCGTTCTCACCAGTCAACAGCACGACACCGCAGGCTTACCCTGTATTGCTGCGCGGCAACCCGCAGCTGCAAGCGGAGCACACGCGCAACTACAGCCTGGGCGCCGAGTTCACGCCGGTTGCGAGGACGACGCTCGGTATCGACTGGTATCGCGTCACGATCGATGGCGTCATCGGCACGGGCAGCGTCCAGGCGCTGATCGACGCCAACAACCCGAGCGTCGTCGTTCGCAACGCCAATGGGACGATCGCCTACGTGAACTTCGATTTCCAGAATTTGAATCAGCTAGACACCGACGGCATTGAAACCACATTCCGACAGGGCATTCCGGTCCCGCTCGGCTCGCTGACGCTCACTGCCGATGCGGCCTATGTAGCGCACTTCCGGCAGACCAGCGGCGGAGTCACGCAGGATTTCGCCGGCAACGACGGCGCAATCAATACGCCTTTCGGCGCGAGCTTTCCGCACTGGAAGGGCAACGCCAACCTGAACTGGAGCACGGCGCTTTTCAACACGACGCTGACGCTGCTGTACACTGGCGCGTACGAACAGACGCAGGAAGGACCGACCGAACGAACACCGTCGTTCAGCCAGTTGAACCTCACGGGCAGCTATACGGGAATCAAGAACCTGACGATATCGGCCGCAATCAAGAACCTCGCGAATCGTACGCCGCCGTATTATCCGCTGTGGCTTTATTTTCCGACGCATGTCGCATTCGATCAGTCCTTGTACAGTGATGAAGGCCGTTACGTCGAAATCGGCGCGAAATATCGTTTCTGACATGCGGTGTCGACTCGCGTCGATACTGGTTGGCATTGGTTTGAGCTCGGCGGGCGTGGCGGCAGAAGTTCCGGGCACGCTCGTCGTCGCTCAGTCGCTCGATGACGTCGTGAGTCTCGACCCCGCGGAAGGCTTCGAACTGTCGAGCGTGCAGGCATTCACGAGCCTGTACCAGCGGCTCGTACAAAGCGACCCGGACAGGCCCGGCGCACTGCGCGCAACGCTCGCGAGCGACTGGAAGAGCGGCGCGGATGGGCACAGCCTCGTGTTTACACTGCGCCCCGGCGCCGTATTTTCGAGCGGCAATGCGCTGCGGCCGGAAGATGTCGTGTTCTCGTTGCAGCGTGCCGTTCGGCTCAATCGCTCACCGGCGTTCATCCTCAACGAACTCGGCTGGACCGCCGGCAACGTCGATCGCTTCCTGGTCCGCATCGATGACCTGCACGTCGGCATTCGCTGGCCGGCCCGGGTGGGATCGGCATTCGTGCTCAACGTGCTGTCGGCAACGGTCGCATCGATCGTCGACGAACAGGAGGTCGCGCGCCATCTGGTGGCCGGCGACGCCGGGAACGGCTGGCTCCACACCCATTCCGCAGGCAGCGGCCCTTTTCGCATCCGCCGCTACATCCCGCATGAAGCGCTCGTGATGGACGCCAATCCGCAGGCGCCGCTGGGTGCGCCGCTCCTGAAGACCGTCGTCATCAAGAACGTCGCGGATGCGGCCAGCCGTCGCCTGCTGGTCGAAGTCGGCGATGCGGACATCGCTCGCGACTTAGGTCCGGATCAGATCGCGGCGCTGCGTGGCAAACCGGACCTCCAGGTGCTCGAATATCCGTCCGCGAGCCTGCACTACTTGTTGTTCAATACGGCGAACCGCGCGAATCCGGTTCTCGGCAATCCGGCGCTGTGGCAGGCCGCGCGGTGGCTCATCGATTACCAGGGGATCGCGGAACAGCTGTTGAAGAGACAATACATCGTCCATCAGGCGTTTCTCGCGCAGGGCTTTCCCGGCGCGCTCGACACGACGCCCTATCACCTGGATGTCGCGAAGGCGAGGGCGATCCTTGCGAATGCCGGCATTGCGCCGGGCACGGTCATTAAGCTCGATGTGTTCAACCAGCCGCCATTCAATGAGATCGCACAATCGCTGCAGGCGACGTTTTCGCAGGCAGGCATCCGGCTCCAGATTCTACCGGCCGTGGCGAGTGAGGTGTACGGCAAAACGCGTGCACGCACCGAGGAAGCGGTCTGGCTGTACTGGATTCCCGATTATTACGATGCCCATTCGACCGCAAGCGCATTCGCGATGAACCGAGAGGACGGCACCCAGAGCATTGCGTGGCGAGCGGGCTGGCATATCCCGGAGCTCAGCGCTCTGACCGCGGCCGCGGTGGAAGAACAGGATCCCGCAGCGAGGGCGCATCTGTACGAAGAGATTCAGACGCAGGTGCAACGCGACTCACCGTTCGTGATCGCTCTCCAAGAACGCGCGCAACTCGTGATGCGAAATCATGTGCACGGCTACCGCCAGGGTCTTACGGCGGACATGGTCTACTACGACCGTGTGACCCGATAATGGGTGCAGCGTACGGGCTGCGAGTGCTGCGCCGCGCGTGTGATGCCGTTTTGACACTGGTGCTGACGATCACGGGCTTGCTCGCGGTCACCTTCGCACTGTCTTCACTGTCGCCGATCGATCCGGCAATTCGCCTCGTAGGTGATCATGCGAGCGCGGATTCGTACCAGCAGGCGCGCCGAGATCTCGGACTGGATCAATCCTGGCCGGTTCAGTTCGAGCGCTATGTGGGCCATGCGCTGCACGGCGATTTCGGAGTATCGACATCGACCGGCCAGCGCGTGCGTGACGATCTGGAGGGGGTGTTTCCGGCGACCGTGGAACTGGCAACGATCGCGATGCTCGTGAGCGCCGCCGTGGGTCTCGGCTTTGGCCTCGTGGGCGCCTGGCGGCGCGGCGGCCTCATCGATGCGCTGATCCGGCTATTGTCGCTGGCCGGCAATTCGGTGCCGATTTTCTGGCTCGGTCTGTTGTCACTGTACCTCTTCTATGCGCATCTGCATTGGGCCGCAGGCCCGGGCCGCTTGGACGATGCGTTTGAATATTCGATCGACCGGGTAACGGGGTTCGTGCTCATCGATACCTGGCGCAGCGGCGTACCCGGCGCGTTCAGCAATGCGATTGCTCATCTGGCATTGCCAGTCCTGGTGCTCACTGCCAATACGATCGGCAATATTGCACGCATGACCCGCGCGGCATTGCTCGGCGAAATCGCGCAGGAATACGTGATCGTGGCGCGCGCCAAGGGAGCCGGCGAGGCGCGCGTGATGCTCGCGCATATCCTGCCGAACGCGGCCGGTACGGTGCTGACCGTGTTCGGATTGAGTTATGCGCGGCTGCTCGAGGGGGCCGTGCTCACGGAGACGGTGTTCGCCTGGCCCGGGATCGGGCGGTATTTGACCACCGCATTATTTGCGGCCGATACGCCGGCTATTCTCGGCGCCACGCTGGTCATTGGAGTCTGCTTCGTCGTCTTAAATCGATGCACCGATCTGCTGATCCGTGCGGTCGATCCGAGAATCCTGTGAGTGGGGCGCCGCGGCTGCTGGCGTCGGCCGATGTCCGAATTGGCGTGTCGGTGCTCGGCATGGCGCTGCTTGCGGCGCTCGCGGCGCCGTGGATCGCGCCGTTCGATCCGATCGCGCAGGACATCGGACATCGCCTGTCGCCGCCGACGCTGACCCATCTGCTCGGTACCGACGGACTCGGCCGCGACATCCTCTCGCGGCTCATTTACGGTACGCGGCCGACCTTCGGTCTGATCGCGCTGGTTGCCGCGCTGACGGTGCCGATCGGACTCACGGTCGGAATCGTGGCCGGCTACTGCGGCGGCTGGCTCGAACGGCTGCTGATGGGGATCACCGACATCGTGATGGCGTTCCCAACCCTGGTGCTCGCGCTCGCGTTCGTCGGCGTCATGGGTCCCGGTCTGACCAACTGCGCACTCGCGCTCGCGCTCACGGGATGGCCGGCCTATGCACGCCTGGCACGGACTGAAACCCTGCATATGCGCAGTAGCGATTATCTTGCGGCGGCCGAAATGCACGGCATCGTCGGTGTGCGATTATTGTGGGGCCACGTGCTGCCGTCCTGCGTGCCGGCGATGCAAATTCGCCTGGCGCTCGATCTGGCCGCGATCATCCTTGCAGCCGCCGGGCTGGGATTTCTGGGGTTCGGGATCAGCCCACCGACACCGGAGTGGGGCGCGATGATCGCCGACGGCAGCAAGGTCATCTTCGATCAGTGGTGGGTTGCCGCCAGCCCCGGGGCGGCGATCCTGTCGCTGAGCCTCGCATTCAATCTGCTCGCCGATGGACTGCGCGATGCCGGAGATCCGTTCCATGGCTGATCGCCCGCTGCTGTCGGTTCGCGATCTGTCGATTCGAATCCGCGCGGCGCACGCAGAGCGCACGATCGTCGATGGTCTAAGCTTCGATGTCGGCGCCGAGCGCGTGGCGCTGGTCGGCGAGTCCGGTTCCGGGAAATCCCTGACCGCGCGGGCGTTACTCGGTCTATTGCGAAAGCCGCTCAGCATTAGCGCCGAGCGGCTCGAATTCGAGGGGCGTGATCTGCACTCGCTGAAGAGCGGACAATGGGCAGCCCTGCGCGGCTCCGGTATGGCTCTGATCTTGCAGGACCCTCGCCATGCATTGAACCCGGTGTTGCGCGTCGGCCGGCAAATGGATGAGGTACTGCGAATTCATCAGCGCCTGTCGGCAGCCGAGCGACGCGATCGGACCCACGAGATGATGCGGGCTGTCGGCCTCCGCGATCCGGATCGCATTTCACGCGCTTTCCCGCACGAACTTTCCGGCGGCATGGGGCAACGCGTGATGCTCGCGATGATGCTCGTGGGCGGCCCGCGCCTGCTGATCGCCGACGAACCGACTTCCTCGCTCGACGAATCGCTGCGCGATCAGGTGCGCGAGCTCATGATGTCGCTCGTGGAACAGCGCCGCATGGGATTGCTGCTGATCAGCCATGATCTGCGACAGGTCGCGCGTTATTGCGAGCGGGTGCTCGTCATGTTCCGGGGGCGGCTCGTCGATGAACGGCCTGCGGCATCGCTCTCGAGCGCGACCCATCCGTACACGCGGACCCTGTGGTCTTGCTTGCCGAGCGGGCGCACCTACGGCACGACGTTGCCTGTGCTGATTCGGGACGCCGACGGGGAGCTAGAGGCAACGCCATGAGCGCGATATGCATCGACAAGCTCAGCGTTCGCCATGACCAGGGGCCGGGCACGAATGTCATCGAGGCATTCGACCTGCAGGTGGAGGAGGCCGAGACGTTCGGGCTGATCGGACCATCCGGCTGCGGCAAGTCGACGCTGCTGCGAGTCCTTGCCGGTATCCATCGACACTGGCGCGGTGAGGTGCGACTGCTGGACCAGGTATTGGTCCCCGGCCGACGCTTTGCCGCGTCGCTACGCGTCAATGTTCAGATGGTATTTCAGGACCCCTATGGATCGTTGCATCCGCGGCACAACGTTCAGCGAACTCTGAGCGAGCCGCTGCAGGTCAACGGTATCGAGGATGCGACCCCGCGAGTGCTGCAGGCGCTCGAGGAAGTCAGCTTGCCGGCCGCCGTTTTGCCCCGTTTCCCGCACGAGCTCTCCGGTGGCCAGCGCCAGCGCGTTGCCATCGCGCGCGCCCTGCTGCTGCGACCGAAATTGCTGTTACTCGATGAACCGACCTCGGCGCTCGACTTGTCGGTGCAGGCGGAGATCCTCAATTTACTCAATCAACTAAAGGCGGCGTACCGCATGACCTACCTGCTGGTCAGTCACGACCGCAACGTGATCGCCCATATGTGCGACCGGGCCGCGACGATGCACGCGGGGAAGATCGACCGGCTCGTCGGACGCGCCGAACTCTCCCAGATCAATTCCGACCGAAGCACAGGACCTGCCCATGAATGACGCAAGAGCCGTCAAGACCCCATCGCGCATCCGTGTACGAATCGATGCCCGCAGCATCAGCGCCGTCAATGACCGCGGCAACGAAATCCGATATGCCGTATCGCCATCCGCGCCTGGGTTCAATCCATTGGAGCTGCTGTCTGCCTCGCTCGGCATCTGCACGGCAATCAACTTGCGCAAGGAGC
This sequence comes from Steroidobacteraceae bacterium, assembly GCA_049517075.1. Classification (GTDB taxonomy): domain Bacteria; phylum Pseudomonadota; class Gammaproteobacteria; order Steroidobacterales; family Steroidobacteraceae; genus Bog-1198. The sequence continues at coordinate 12,275 of JBEKSM010000049.1, forward strand.
TCGCTGCCATTGCCGGCAATGGCAACGCATCGCCAATCGAACTCATCGTCGAATGCATCAAAGCCGCGGACCCACCGTCACGGGTTGAGCAGTTGAACATCGCGGTGCATTTACCGGACGGCGCCGCAGTGATCGCCGCCGAGGAACTCGTGCGCCGGGCCGAGGCAGCATGCACGATTGCCAATACGCTGCACGCCTCGGCCCGCGTCATCACGAGGCTTCACGAAGATTCGACCAACTGATTCCGCTTTAGGATTGGCTCGCCGACTGCCAAAGTCGACCGGCAGTTCCTCTTCCCGCTGGACTCATCGCACGAACGACTGGCGTTTCAAGTCGGATCAAAGCGGATTGTTTGCGCAACCAATTGCCGCGGATATTTTCGATTTGGCGAGTCTCACGCAGTCCCGCGAATCAACACCTCGGTCATTAGAAGGAAAAGTAATAAGGAAGAAATTAATAACTTCATAACCACAAAGTCTCGGCGAAGCTTTGCAACGCGGCGTTTCCATACGCGACACTGCCTGGAAGGTCGAACGATCGGGAACTCGGTCGACGATCGGGAAGTAATTTACAAATGAGGTTATGTGATGAATACGCGTTGGAAAGTTGGGACGGCGCTTGGTTCGCTCGTCATGGCACTGCAAGCAGGGACAGGTGCCGCGCAAACGGTGGCGGCCAATACCGCAAGCCCGGGTGTCGGCGAGAGTTCGCTCGACGAAGTCATTGTGACCGGCACACGGCAGACGGGGCTCAAGGCGGCGGACAGCCCGGCGCCGATCCAGATATTGAGCGCCGAAGCGATCCGCGCGGCCGCCGGAAGCCCGGACCTCGTCAGTACGCTTGCGAAGATCGTTCCCTCGTTGACCGCGCAGAGCTTCGGCGGCGACACGGCGAACCTGACGCTGCAAGCGAAACTGCGGGGCTTGAGTCCGAATGACGTGCTCGTTCTCGTCGACGGAAAGCGCCGTCACACGACCTCCAACTTGGCGCTCGACGGCGGACCATTTCAGGGAGCCGCCGGCGTCGACCTGAATTTCATTCCCGTCGATTCGATCGACCATATCGAGGTGTTGACCGAAGGCGCCGCCGCACAATATGGCTCGGACGCGATCGCGGGCGTCATCAACATCATCCTCAAGAAGGATTCATCCGGCGGCAATGTCAATGCGAGCTACGGCGCCTATGAGGACGGCGGCGGGGTCACCGACGACGTCTCGGGTCATATCGCGTTTCAGCCGCTCGATGGTGGCTACCTGAATTTCACGGCCGAGGACCGCAATCACGGCTACAGCTTTCGCGGCGGTGTCGACGGTCGCACCTTGAATCCCAATTTGACCTACCCGGATACCAACTTGCTGACGGCGCCGGGTTACCCGTATTTGAATCGGATTTTGGGCGACGCGGCCTATGACCTGAAGCTTCTGACGTTCAATTCGGGAATCGATTTCGGCGGCGGAACCGAGTTCTATTCAACCGGCACCTATGGATACAAGACGGCGTCGTCCTATGAGAACTACCGCCCGCCGCACCAGATTCACTACACGGGGCCCCTGAGCGGCGGCATCGAAAACTTCCCGTTCCCCTACGGATTCGATCCGACCGAGGATTTCAACGAGACCGACTATGAGTTGAGTGCCGGCATCAAAGGCGAGGCCTCGGCTTGGAGATGGGACCTGTCGACGACCTACGGCGTGGACCGCGTCGAGGAGTACACGGACAATTCGGCGAATCAGGGGATATTCGGCGGCGGCACCTACTCGAACGGCACCGGCGGCTCGGTCACGTTCCCCGGCAACAGCACGCCGACGAACTTCTACGACGGATTCTTCAAGGCTGCGCAGTGGACGACGAACCTGGATCTCAATCGCGACTTCGACGTGGGTCTTGCGGGCCCCCTGAACGTGGCCTTCGGCGCCGAATATCGGCGCGACGTCTACCAGTTGGGCGCCGGAGAACTGGCCTCCTACGTCGGCGGCGGCGCATCGGCGCAGCCCGGACTCGCACCCGTCGATGCGGGCACGAATTCGCGCACGAACGAAGCGGGCTACATCGATTTTGCGACCAAGCCGATCAGCAATCTGCTCGTCGATGCGGCGGGGCGTTTTGAGCATTACAGCGACTTCGGCAGCAAGGCCGTCGGCAAATTCACCGCGCGCTACGACATCGTTCCGGAATTTGCGGTGCGCGGCACGGTCAGTACCGGCTTCCGTGCGCCGAGCCTGGCCGAGGAATATTTCACGTCGACGAACGTGACGCCGGATTCGGCGACCGTTCAGCTGCAGCCGAATTCCAAGGCCTCAGCGGATCTCGGCCTCGGCAATCTCGAGCCGGAGACTTCGACGAACTACAGCATCGGATTCGTGTTTCATCCGAGCGCCGGCCTGATCGCGACCCTGGACCTCTACCAGATCGACATCAAGAACCGCATCGTTTCGCTGTCCTCGTCGGGGCTCAATGCGACCTTGGGCGGCTCCCAGGTCGGAGCTCCCGCGGGCGCCGCGGCGATCGAGCAGGCCATCGTCGATTCGGGCAACATTCTGCCGGCCGTCGGCAGCGTCGGAGTCACCGAGTTCACGAACGGGATCAATACCCGAACGCGCGGCGCGGATTTCGTACTCGATGCGCCGGTCGATTACGACTTCGGCAAGATCGACTGGTCGATCGGTGCGACCTACAACGATACGAGCGTGACGAGCATCCGCGGCAATCCGGCGGCCCTCGCGGGCGAGCCGCAGTTCGGCACCGGCTCGGTGCTGTTCGATCAGACGATTATTTCGGATTTGACGACCGCATCGCCCAAATATGTGCTGAATCTCGGCGCGCTGCTCACGGTCAACAAGCTCGCGGTGAACTTACGCGAGGTGATCTACGGAGCGAGTTCGGAATACGACAACAATGCCGCCGTGGCCTCGAGCTCCAATCCGCTCGTATATCTGCAGGACAGTATCGGCGTGACCCCGGTCACCAATCTGGATCTCGGCTACCAGATCACCAAGCAGCTCAAGCTCAACGTCGGTGCGATCAACCTGTTCGACCGCTATCCGAACAAGACCAACAGTGCGCTGTTGGCGCAGTACGCAGCCGGCTATAACCGCTCGACCGTGAACATCTATCCGGGGTTCTCTCCGTTCGGCTTCGACGGCGGATATTACTACCTGAGGGCGAGTTTCAGCTTCTAGCAATCAGTCACTCATTGTGCTGGAGAACACTGTCATGCCAATGCAAGATCATCACGATGCGCTGCGCATCTCGCGCCGCGGCTTTCTCGGATCGAGTGCGCTCACGGCCGCCGCTGCGCCCATACTTGCGGCTTGGAGCATTCCTTCGTCGTTCGCGGGTCCGCTTGCGGATACGCGTTCGGATGCCGCGGCGGGCGCGAATTCCGAATTCCTGCAGTCCGCGATCAGCGCTGCCCGTTGGATCCGGAGTGCGGAGCGGCAGGACGCGAACGGCATCTATTGGTTGCCCGAGCCCGATCATCCGGAGAAGCTCCGGACCGTCTCAGCACCCAATACGATTTATAGCGGCAGCGCCGGGACCGTACTGTTCTTTCTGCAGCTCGCGCATGCGACCGGCGACGGCGCCTATCTCGACACGGCTCGCCGGGGCGCCGATCATCTGGCGGCGAGCTGGAGAGACTTGGCCGATAAACCCGGCGACGGCTTGCTGTCGGGGCCCGGATTGAATCTGTCGCTCTATGGCGGCCTCGCGGGACTGGCGTTCGCGCTCAACGAAACCGGTAAGGCCACCGGCAACGACGACTATCGGCGCGCGGCCAAAGAGGCGACGGAGTACATTCAGGAGGCCGCGAAACCGGCGGGTGCCGGGCTGGAATGGTCGGGCGCTCCGGGCGTCGCGGCCGACGGCGCCATCGTGCTCTATTTGCTTTATGCCGCGGACGAGTTCGGCGAGCACCGCTATCTTACGACCGCGCAGCGAGCCGCGGATCGGATTCTCCAACGAGCCGACACAGCGCCCAAGGGCGGGCTCAGTTGGCGCGGCTTTCCGCCGTTTCCCGGCCTGCCGAAGGATGCCTATTTTCCCAATTTCGAGGGCGGCACGGCCGGGGTTGCCTATGTGCTCGCGAGAGTCTCGCGCGCGATCAATGATCCGAAATATCTCGACGCGGCGCGCAAGGGTGCGCTTCACTTGCAGAGCATCGCGACCGTACGCGGCGATGCGGCGCTGATTCCCTATCGGTTTCCCGATCTGACCGACGTGTATTATCTCGGCTTCTGTCACGGCCCCGCCGGCACGGCGCGCACGTTCTACGAATTGCATCGACTCACGCGCGATCCCGACTATCAGCAATGGACTGACCGCCTCGCGCAAGGCGTGCTCCAGAGCGGCATTCCGGAGGCGCAAACAGCGGGCTATTGGAACGTCGTGTGCCAATGCTGTGGATCGGCCGCGGTCGTCGACCTGTTCGTCGGCTTATGGGCGGCGAGCGGCCGTCCGGACTATCTGGCGTTTGCACAGCGCGTCGCACGGCAGCTCGTTAGCCGGGGCAGCAACCTCGACGGCAAAGGCACCCGCTGGTATCAGGCGTGGACGCGCGTCAAACCCTGGGAGGTGAGCGCAGAGACCGGATATTCGATCGGCGCCGCCGGCGTCGGCGCGGCGCTGCTGCACGTGCATCTGGCAACGCAGGGAAAATATGCCGCAGTCCATTTGCCCGACAATCCGTTCCCCAACCTGCGCCAGGCTTGACGGTGCCTCTGCGCCCGCACGAAGCAATCCTTCGTGCGGGCGTTGACGCGTAGAATTTGATACGAATTACGCCCGCCGCTCGCGTGGTGGGGGATGAGCAGCGAACGCACGGTTGTCGACGCGCGCGGGGATCGGTATTTGTCCGAACAGCCGATCGATTTCCTCCTGAGCCCCAGAGCTGTCCGCCTCTCGCACGAGATCTTGCTGCAAATGTGGGGCCAGCAATTCGATGAAGTCATACATATAGCCGCGCACGAGCGCTCGCCGGCGAAATCCGATCCACGCCGTTTGTTCCTCGAACAAACGCGGCGCATCGAGCACACTCAAGTCCGCGTCGGCGCCGGATTCAATCGCGTGACCCGCAATCACGCCGACGCCCAGGCCGAGTCGAACATAAGTTTTGATGACATCAGCTCCATCCGCCGTCAGCGCGACCTCGTGCGGCACGCCGGCCGCCTCGAGGGAACTCAGCAACGACGAGCCGTCGGATGACCTGAACAAATACGTGATGATCGGGTGGGTCGCGAGTTTCTTCAGTGTGAGCCGTCGGACTGCCTCGAGCGGATGGCCGTGCGGTACGACGACAGTCGGCCGCCAACGGTATATCGGTAGCCGCACGAGTCGCGGAAATAATTCGCTCGAGCCGGTGGCGATCGCCAAATCTACGCGATTGTGGGAAACCAGCTCGGCAATCTGCTCGGCCGTGCCCTGATGCAAGTGCAGTCGCACGCGGGGGTAGCGGGCGCGAAAACTGCGAATCACATCGGGAAGCACATAGCGTGCCTGCGTGTGGGTCGTCGCGACGGACAGAATTCCGCCGTCCATCTTGCTAAGATCGATGCCCGCGCGCCGGATATTTTGCATTTCCCGCACAATCCTTGCGGCGCGGTCAACGATATCCTCTCCGGCAGGCGTCAGGCGCGTGAGCGCTCGGCCGGCGCGCTCGAACAGGGGTAAGCCCAGTTCTTGCTCCAACAAATTGATTTGGTGGCTGACCCCGGGCTGCGAGGTGCGCAGGGAGCGCGCCGCCGCGGTCATGTTCAAACCATGGTCGCGAATCGCGACGAGGTATCGCAATTGCTGAAAAGTCATCGTGCGGCAGCCCGGGGCGCAACAAGAATCGCGGCAATGGTTTTCGGAGTCAACATAGAGAGTACAAGGAGCGTAACTCGCGATTTCCCGGCGAGACACTATCTTGTGGTCATTAACAGATGCCGTTCTCGCATGGGGAGGTGCGTAGCGCCGGCGCTTCGGCGCAATGCCCGCTATTGAGATGCCAGGGACTTTGTCGAGAAGCGATCATCCGTGAGCGCATATAAAAATGCCTCCAAATCGGCGATCTCGCGGTCCGACAGCCCCAGAGAGCCGCTGAGCGCCGGGTCCCGATTGACGGCGTCATTCACCTTCGACGCTGGGTTGTTGTAATACTCGATAACTTCGCGCAGGGTCATGAACATGCCGTTGTGCATGTAAGGCGCCGTCACGGCAACGTTGCGCAAGGAGGGAACCTTGAATGCGCCGTCGTCCTCGTGCCGTCCTGAGATCGCGCCGCGACCCCGGTCGGCGAGATCCTTGCCGTTGTAGAGCCCAATATTCTTGAATCGGTCGGAAGTGAAGTCTTCGCCGGAATGGCATTGCGCGCAGTTGGCTTTGCCGATGAATAGCAGGCGGCCTCGCGCGGCCGCGGCGGACAACGCCGTCGAGTCCCCATTCTCGTAGCGGTCATACGGGGAGTTCGCCGTCTCGAGCGTTCGCTCGAACGCGGCGATGGCCCGGGCGAGCGTCTTTGCGGTCGCCGGCCCGCCAAAGATTCGGCGAAAGGCTTCAGAATAGCCGCGGTCGGCGTTCAATCGACCGATCGCGGAATCGATCGGCAAGCCCATCTCCGCGGGGTTCGCGATTGGGCCAAGCGCCTGTTCTTCGAGGGACCCCGCGCGGCCGTCCCAAAACAGGGTCACTCGTGCCGCGGTGTTCATGGCCGACGGCACGTTTCGCGTGGTCGACGTACCGTTTATTCCGACACTGTAGGCGGTGTCGTCGGCATAGGCGAACTCGGGCTTGTGGCACGAGGCGCATCGCACCGTGCGATCCTCCGAGAGAATGGCATCAAAAAAGAGCCGCTGGCCGAGTTCCGCCTCGGCCGTCGGGTCGGGTGCGCCGAACGCCAGCTCCGCGGCACCGGGATTGAGGCAAAACAGTGCGCCAACGACGATTGTCCGAGAGCGCAGCCAAGCGCCCCGCAGCGTGTTGCGGCCATTGCGCGCGGGAGGAGCCTCACGTGCCTCGATCGTGCGAAACATCATGCCGGCGATCAATGCAGGGCGACGACAAACGGCTGCGAGAACAGCGTGCACGTTCCGTTGGTTTCTTGGCAGAGCTGGCCGTCGATATGGCCCGCAATCCGATCCGTAACGGTCAAGAGCCGGATAGTCTGGTGAAATTCCGCGGCTTTCTCGAAGTAGGTATAGGTGGTACCCCAAGTCTTGTCGACACGATGGCGCGAATGCGCGGCTCGCACAGGTCCCAACGGCGCATAGCTGGAGCTTTCCTCGAATTTGAACGACGCGGGACGCGGACCGAGGTCGGCTGTGAAGTCCGAAGAATACAGGATCCAGCCGGCGGGCAGATCGGCGTGAAACGCGATGTCCAGCAGGTCGCCGGCGCCAGAGGAACTGCGCGTGGCGAGCCAAGTCCATTGGGCGCCTATCGCTTTGTCGTGTTCGCCGGCGAGCGCTGTTGCGCCGCAGAACGCCAATGAAGCGAGCACACCGTACCACGCGCGCATGTTGAGTGATTTGCCTCGCGCGATCTCGCGCTAGCTTCCGTGCTGCGGGTCGCCCGCTGGATTGTCTGCGGTCGTCGGAGTGACTGACTCCGGCACCGGCTCCGCGAGAAGTGCGTCCAATTCACGATTGAAACGTTTGACGTAGTCCTGATAGTACTGTCCGGTGATTTGGCCCGTGTAGCCGGTGTAGATCTGGCGGACATCGCCCTTGCGGTCGATCAGGATGGTCGTCGGAAAGGCGGCCATGAAGTTCAGTCCCTGCAATTTGTCGGTTGCGATCTTCTTGTCGGCAATTCCGCCGAACAGCAAATCGTAGCGGATGTCGAAAAACTCTTTGAATCGGCCGAGCGTGGTGCGCGCGTAATCGAGGCTGTCGACCTGTTCGAAGCCGATTGCGATAGCTTCGACACCGCGATGTTGGTTCTCTCGGAACCAGGGCGCGAGAAAGCGTGTTTGGTCGGTGCAATTCGGGCACCAAGTACCGATGATCTCGACGATGACGACCTTGCCCTTGTACTTGTCGTCGCTCAAGGAAACCGGATTGCCGTTCAGATCGGGGAACGTGAAATTGAGCTTCGAAAAGCCCGGCTTCAAATAGGTGAGCTTGTAGGGATCCGGCAATTCGACGTCGGCCTGCTTGTGACCTTGGAATCTGATCGTTCGATACAGACCGAAGGAGATCGCACCGTCTAGGCGGCCGGTCTCATCGATCGTTCCTTTGACGAGAATCGGGCTCGGTCCGGTAAAGCCGGAAAGATAGAACTTCCCGTTCTCCACGTTTCCCTCGAGTTCGCGCGTATCGCCAACGACAGTCATGAAGACGCCGTCGAGCCGGTTGCCGTCCTGGCGCAAAAGGGCGACCTGATTGGGCGCCGGCTCCTTGGTTTGAATCTCGATGGCCCACTTGCCGGTGAGACTGCGTTGAGCGGGTGCGGTTGCGCCGGCGGCCGCCGGCGCATTGAAGAAGCGGTAGCTGACCCCGTGTTCGGCGACGAACGGCAGCGAATTCTCCTTGTTCGGCACGAGGCTCTTGTAAGCGCCCACCAAGCGGCCGTCCGGCTGCAGCGTGGCGACGAGTGCGGCATCGTAAGTGTTCATGCGCACGAAGATCGAATCAGGCGTCGGCTGCGTGACGAAAAAGGCGTCGCGCCGCGAGCCGTTGACCAGCGTCAAGACGGTGCCGTCGCCCTTGCCCTTGAGTTCGAAGTTGAATGGCAGCTTGTCGCCGTTGACGTCAAATTCGCCGCGCCATGCGCCCTCTTCGGGAAAACGTGGTGCCTCGGCGTGGGAGGCCATGGCCAGCAGCAGCGCGCAGGCCGCCCATCGAGGCAATGAGGCCGAGGAGCGCCGCTGAACGGATTTGCCTAACAACATAACGATTCTCCTCGACGACGGTGTGCGAACAACAGCCATCGCAGTTTTATCAGTTCGCGCCGGAGCGCGAAAATACTTCCCCGTTATAGTCATATTCCGCCGTACTCATTTGCTCGTCGGATTGGGCTTGTCGTAGAACTCAGGCGGCGGCGGGTCCTTCGGCAAATCGGGCACGAGATAACCGCGTGTGCCGTCGGGTCTGATCGGCCCCGGGCCGGGGCCCAGGTGCTCGCGGTCGAGATTGTTCTCGCTGCAGGAATACTCGTGCAATCCTTCCCCCGGTTTGCCGAGTAGCCAAGTGCGCGCGTACGTGAAGGCGTGCAGATAGAACTTCGGATCATCGACGGTCAGTTCCAGATGCAAATGAGCGGCGTCGGGCCTCGTCCAGCGTTCGATCGCGTGCATCGCGTCGCTCTGCGGATTGCCGTTTTCGTCGATCCAAATGGGCTCGGACTTGAAGCCGATCGAATCGATCACCAACGTGTCGCCGTCCCAACGCCCAATCTTGTCGCCGAAGAAGCTCGGGTCTGGATCGGGATCGTGGGAACGGCGGTCGAGCGGGACGGCGCGGTAGTAGGTGTATAGGTACAGGAATACGACGCGACTCGAGTTCTGCACGACTTCGAAGGGTAGTGCGCTTGCGCTGTGGCGCGGAATTCCGCCGATGATGCACAGCGCCTCCGGATCGATGGTGGCGGTGAGGTTGTGGTTGAGCGCGGCTTCACCGGCCGGTGTCAGCGGCAGCTTGAAACCGGGAAGATCCTTGCCGATGTTGCCGACCGGCTTGGTCGCCGGCGAGCCTTTCCAAAAGCCGCTGAGATCAGGATGCCCGTCGGCGGTGCGTGGCGCAGGACTGGCGGGCCCGCTCGGCTCTTCACCAAACAGAAAGGACCGCGCCTCCGGCGGGATATCGGCATCCGGGGCAGTTCGCGATGCAGCTTCTACCGCGTGCATGCCCGCTACGCCGATCGAGAAGCCCAAGATCACCGTAATTGCGATGCGCCGCGTGAACTCATTGTTGGCATTCATGGTCGTGATCCCCTGCTGAAAGTCCCGTTTGCGAAGGAGGTGGTCAGAGCACGCCGACGGCGCGCCCGGCGATGCCCGCGCACAGCCACAGGGCCACGGTAAACAAGGACACTGCCTTGAGTCCCGGCGAGACGATCGGCGATCCAGCCTCGCGCATGGCGAGTCGGCGCGTCGCGACGCCGAGCGTCGTGGCCGTGAGTAGCAGCAAGAGCTTTGCGCGAAATGCCGTGTTGGCGTAATAGCGCAGCGGCCCATCGGCGAACAGCAGCGCACCCGAGAAGATCAGCACGCCTAAGCTGCTGGTGATTGCAACCGATATGTCGAGTAGCACGTCGTGCAGGGCGCGGGGAGCCAGGAATCGACCGATCACGCGCAGCGTAAGGACCAACAGGCAACCGCCGAAAACCGCGAGTGACAGCAAATGAATCATCTCGATGATCGCGAATGCCCAGCGGGATGCCCGAATCGCGGTGCTCGCGGTCGTGTGGGAGAGCCATTCACAAAGCGCTAGAGGGCTCATCGCAGCCTCATGAGACGTATGCGATCGCCCGCCCCAGAACGATGACCGTGAGCCAGAGGCCCAATGACAGCACGGCCGCCAAGACTCGGGGACCACCCGTATGGAAAATCCACTGGTTCAATCCCAGCGCGATTATCGCGAGCATCTTCCAGCGAAACGCCGGGTTTGCGTAAAGATCAGCAGCCTCGGCCCCGAACAGCAACAAACCGCTCGCGGCCATCAACGCAAAGCCGAACCACGCGACCTTGACCAGCGGAGACAGCACCTCCGGCACCTCGGATTGCGAGAACAGCATGCCGAGCAACCGAAGATCGACGATTGCGATCACACCCGCGGTTCCGGCGATGTCGAGCACGTGAATAGTTTCGATCACAGAAAACAGATTGTCCGATTCACGGATGCCCGTTCCGAGGGGCGTCGCGGCGAGCCATTGGCATGCGGCAAGCAACCAGGACAGCATTCGTGCCGCTCGTGCGTGACGCTAGTTCTTTGCTGGTTCGGCGCCCGACGGTTGATCCTCGGGACCACCGTCGCCGGGCGTGCCGCCGTACACGTTGCGGCCGTTCGGCAGCGTGACGCGCCGTGCATCGATCAAATGCGAACCATCCTTCGCTAGGAATCCATCGACGATCAGCGTGTCGCCGAGCTTGATGTCGCCGCGGTTCCAGCCGCGTCGCGACAGCGCACCCGGATTGCCGGCCTCACAGGTCCACCCGGAGACGATACCCTTCGAGTCCTTGACGTCGAGAAAAAAATAGCTGTGCGGGTTGGTCCACTGAATCTTCGTGATGACTCCGACGAGGCGCACCGGCTTGTTGCCGTCGAACTCGGCGGCGAATGAATGGTGCGCGATGCAATCGACGCTCGCGAGCATTCCGAGACTCACGACGGCGAGATACGCAAATTTGTTCATCAAGATCACACTCTGATCCGGTTCCCTTAGGGTGGTGGGCGTCCGTGGGCCGCAAGCGAAAAGGGTCAGCGGAGCAAGGGGGTGTTCCGTCCGAGGCTTTCGCAGCCCACGGCGCCCGGACATCAAGATACCGTGCCTAGCGCGCGTGCTGCCAACATCAGTTGGTTCTAAGAACATATCGACCCGATATCACCGCGCCGTGAATGCGTGCCTTAAGCTTTCGATTCATTCAACCCCATTGCGGCGGTTGCGAAGCGCACCATGAAAAAATGCAATTCAATATTCACGCCGGTTTGCGCATCGATGCTCGGCCTGTGCGCCTGTGTGTCGCAGGAATCGCCTCACGACCGCGCTCGCTTGCCGTTGCAGCCGGGCGCATCGATCCAAGAACTCATGCAGACGGAGATCGATCCGTCCGCGGACGGCGTTTGGAACGCGGTGCAGACGGTTGCCACGAGGGCCGGCAACGAGCGGCGTCAGCCGCGGACGTCCCGGGAATGGGCGACTGCGCACGACGCGGCCGTCAAGCTCATTGCAGCGAGCAATTTGCTGTTGATCGAGGGGCGTCACGTCGGTGCCCGCGAATTTCCCGCAGAGTCGGATGGCGCATTGGATTCGGCCCACATCCAGGCGCTGATCGACTCCAATCGGCTGGCATTCGACGGCTATGCGGTGGGCTTGCGCACGGCCGTACAGCGAGCACTCGCGGCCATCGATGCGAAAGACCCGGACGCCCTGGTCAATGCGGGCGGCGACATCGACGCGATTTGTGAAGCTTGCCATTTGAGCTTTTGGTATCCGAATCAAGTGATACCGCCGTTTCCGGCGGATGACGATCCGAACCATCCGATACTGCGCGAGGGTTCGTTGGAACGATAGCAGCAGACTATGATCGTCCGACTGGGTCCTTCGGTGCCGGGTCCGTAGGCTCATCCAGGCCAATCCATTACCGCGTCCCGAAGGTTCAGATCCATGCCGACATCGAACAGCGCTCCGGAAGTTTACTGGTTCCTGCCCACCGCCGGAGACGGTCGGTACCTCGGCGCGCCGACGCGCCCCAACGGATTCCTGTATTTATCTGCGGTCGCTCAGGCCGCCGATGTGCTCGGCTTTGACGGTGTGCTGCTGCCGACGGGCGGCTTCAGCGAGGATACGATTGTCATCGCGAGCGCGCTGTTCGCGCTGACCCGCCGCTTGCGCTTTCTCGTGGCGGTGCGCCCGGGCCTGATCTCGCCGATTCTCGCCGCGCGCATCACCTCATCGATGGACCGGATCAGCAATGGACGCGTAAATCTCAATGTGGTCACGGGATCCGGCACCGCGGATTTCGAGGGGTTGCCGCTCTCGCACGGAGAGCGCTACGCGCTGACGCGAGAATGGCTCGCCGCGTATCGTGATGCATTTGGCGCCACCGCGGTGAATTTCAGGGGAGAGCACATCCATCTCGAGAACGGCAAGGTCGTGTTGCCGAGTGTGCAACAGCCGTATCCGCCGATCTACTTCGGCGGGTCCAGCGACGCGGCGCTTGCCGTTGCCGGCGAGCACGTCGACGTGTACCTCTCCTGGGGCGAGCGCCCCGAAGACCTCGCGCAGAAATTCGCCGCCGTGCGCAAGCACGCCGAGTCGCGGGGCCGGCGCATTCGATTTTGTTTGCGCGCTCACGTCATCGTGCGTGAGACGGAGGACGAAGCCTGGGACGAGGCCGACCAGCTGATCGCGCACCTGACCGACGAGCAAATCAAGACGGCCCAGCAGCGCTTTTCCACGTCCGAGTCCGTCGGCCAGCAACGCATGGCGCGACTGCCTCAGGCTGCGAGGGACAGCTTGCGCATCGGCAAGAATCTCTGGGCCGGTATTGGACTCGTTCGCGGTGGCGCGGGCACCGCCTTTGTCGGCAGCCCAGCCAACATCGCCGAGGCCCTGCGTGAGTATCAAGACGTCGGCGTCGAGACGTTCATTCTGTCCGGTTACCCGCATCTCGAGGAGGCATACCGAACCGCTGAATTGGTGTTTCCAGCGATCGGGCGCTCGAGTCCGATGTTACAGACCACCGCGGCGATTGAATCGGCGACGGCTCAAACCGGCGGCTCGGCCATCATCGGGCGATTCGGCTCAATTTGAGAGTCAGTGCGCGCGGCGATTGTAGTTATAACGCCATAGCCTTTGGTTCTTTTACCGCTGCATGTCTCCCCCGTAGGCTTGCTTGCGAGGAGTGCATCCTCGAACCATTAAGGGGGTGAGATTCGATGTTCAAAAAGCTGCTCGGGGTGGCAGGGCTATTCGTTATTGCCCAGCAAGCGAGCGCCACCAATGGCTACTTCCTGGAGGGTTACGGCACCAACACCAAAGCGCAAGGGGGCGTCGGGATTGCGCTGCCGTTGGATTCGCTGACCATCGCGACGAACCCCGCGGGTCTTACCGAGGTCGCGGATGCATTCACGGCTGGGGTCGAGATATTTGTTCCGCGCCGCAGTGCGACCTTGGTGCAAGACGGGCAGAGTCAAGAGTTCGACGGCAACGGTACGCAGAGGTTCTACCTGCCAGAGGTCGGATTCAGCAGTCACATCAACGATCGCCTGGCCTGGGGTGTCGCGCTGTATGGCAACGGCGGACTCGATACCGACTACAGTTCCAACCCCTACGCGAGATTCGGCGCGACGGGCGCAGCCGGCGTCGATTTGGAGCAGGCGTTTTTGTCGCCGGCGCTCGCATTCAAGATCAACGACGCGAATTCCCTCGGGCTCGCGCTCAACATCGCCTACCAGCGTTTCGCAGCCAAGGGACTCGGCATTTTTGCGAATTTTTCGGCGAACCCGAGCGATGTATCGAATCGTGGAAACGATGATGCGACGGGGCTTGGCGTGCGCTTGGGATGGTTGGGTCGCCTGGGTGACTATCTCACCGTCGGCGCGACCTGGCAATCAAAGACGCATATGGGTCGCTTCGAGAATTACAGTGGTCTTTTCTCGGATGGCGGTTCTTTCGACATCCCGGAGTCTTACGGTTTGGGTGTCGCGGTTCGGCCGACCAACCGGTTGACGATCGGCTTGGATTGGCAGCGCATTTTGTATTCCGACGTGCCCGCAGTGGGGAACACCATCGACTCCTTGTTTGCCGGCGTGCCGCTCGGAGCTTCGAACGGCCCCGGCTTTGGCTGGCAGAACATTTCGGTCGTCAAATTGGGGGGCAGTTATGCGATCAGCGACTCCATTACCTTGCGCGCCGGCGTCAGTAAATCGCAACAGCCGGTGCCCGAGTCGCAAACCTTCTTCAATATATTGGCACCTGGTGTGATCGAAACTCATCTGACCGCGGGCGCAAGTTGGAAGCTCGGCGACCGCAACGAGATCAGCGTGGCTTGGTTACATGCCTTCAATGACACCGTGAACGGCTCCGGGTCGATACCAACCGCATTCGGCGGCGGTGAGGCAAATATTTCCCTGGTGGAGGATTCGCTCGCGATATCATTTTCGCATCGCCTCAAGTAATCGGCTCTGTTCGACGTGACGACCGGCTATTGGAATGCGCTCTTCGGCGGCATGCTCATTGGGGCGGGCGCGGCCGCGCTGTTGCTGCTGAATGGCCAGATTGCGGGAATCAGCAGCATCTTTGGCAATACGATTCGCGGCACGTTCGGCGCGAAGGGCTGGCGAGTTGCGTTTCTGATCGGGCTGGTGCTGCCCGCCGCGATTGTGGGATTGGGGCATATTGAATTTGCGCAAGGGCTGCCTGTTTTGGCGTTGTCCGGTTTACTCGTGGGTTTCGGCACGCGCCTGGGTTCCGGATGCACGAGCGGACATGGGGTATGCGGTCTTTCCAATCTTTCGCTGCGATCGCTGCTGGCGACGCTGACGTTCATGATCATTGCAGCGCTCACCGTATTTCTCCTGCGACACGGCGGACTCCTTTGGCATTCCTGACCGCACTGCTCGCGGGCATTTTGTTCGGATCCGGCTTGCTGCTCTCACGCATGTGCGATCCGCAACGGGTGCTCGCGTTTCTCGATGTCGCCGGGCAATGGAATCCCGCGCTGGCGTTCACAATGGGAGGTGCGATTCTGATCGCGGCGCCGGCGTTTTGGTGCGTGCGCAAACATCGTCGCAATCTATTGGGGAATGCAGCTGAGCTGCCGGACCGATTCGAGATCACGACCGCCCTGATCGCCGGCAGCGCGATTTTTGGACTTGGTTGGGGTCTTTCGGGAATCTGCCCGGGCCCGGGCCTGCTGCTGCTGACGGGCGGCTCCGCGCAATCGCTGGTATTCGTCGTCGGCGTGATTGCGGGGGTATTTGCGGTCGGTCTGCTGCCGCCCAGAAGCGACCCACAGGACCAATCGCAGTGAGCGGCGTCGCGCGCCCGATCAGGGACGCCTAACGGTAGGCCTTTGCGGGCGATGCGGTGAGCTGACGCAAAGCCGCGACCAGCGCGTCCACTTCTTCACAGGTGTTGTACAACGCGAGCGATGCGCGCACCGTGGTCTCATGACCGAAGCGGCGCAGGATCGGCTGTGCGCAGTGATGCCCCGCGCGCACCGCGATGCCTTCTTGGTTCAATGCGGAGCCGATCGCGGTCGGCTCGAGGCCGTCGATCACGAATGACAGAACGCTCGCCTTGTGCGCGGCCGTGCCGAGAATCTTGAGGCCCGGCACCGCCGTGAGGCGCTCGGTCGCATAGGAAAGCAGTCCCGCCTCGTAGCGTTCGACGTTCGGCATACCGATCGTACTCAGGTACTCGAGTGCAGCGCCGAGTCCGACTGCGTCCGCAATATTGCCGGTCCCCGCCTCGAAGCGCGTCGGGGGGCGCT
>JBEKSM010000050.1:0-28203 GCA_049517075.1 Steroidobacteraceae bacterium
CAATTTGGCGAATCTATATCGCGGCAACGAATCCTGGTATCTCGAGGGCGTCAATCTCGTCGATCAGCGGGCCAACGTGGATTTCCGCTATTACGCCAGCGGCTCGCCGTTCGAGTATGAGACGCTGCGTTTCCTGTATGTTCGCAAGCGGCTCATCGAGGATTCGGGGCTGCGCAAATTCGCGCAGCCGCGCCCGGCGCGACCCGAGGTGCCGGCCGGCGAATGAACGGCATCGGGGCGCCGCTCACTCGAGCTCGGCAATCAAGCCCGAATAGGCGGGAAATTTCCACGCCTGCGCTCCGCCGACCTGGTCGATGACACGCCACGCATCGCGCGCCGGCGGTTGCCAATGGATCTCGTTCGGGCCGAGATTGAATACGCACAGTAGCGATTCGCCCGGCATGTTGCGCTCGAACGCAAGCAGATGCGCCGTCACCTCGACGAAGACCAAGGCACCGCTGCGCAAAGCGGAGCTGCGTTGGCGCAGCTTGATCAGTCGGCGCGTGAGATTCAGCTGTGAGTCGGGATCGTTCTGCTGCAAATCGACCGCGAGCGCCGCATGACCTGCTCCGACCACGAGCCAGGGTTCGCCCGACGTGAAGCCTGCGTGCCGAAGAGCGCCGATCCAGGGTATCGGTGTGCGCGCTCCGTCACGCCCCAGGGTCCGCGGCCAATTGGCGATGGCTTCGGGATCCTTGAGATTCGCAAATGGAATTGCGGACTGCGGTAGCCCAAGTTCATCGCCCTGATAGAGGAATATATTGCCCCGCAGGCTCACGAGTAACAACATCGTGAGCCGGGCGCCGGCGTCGCGAAGGGCCGGCGGGAACCATCGCGAGACGGCACGCGGCGCATCGTGGTTGGAGAATGCCCAACTCGGCCACCCCGTGCCGGCCTCGTGCGGCCACGCCGCCAACGAGGTACGAACCAGACCCGGTGTCAATTCGTCGGCATACAAAAAATTGAATCCATAGGCTGTATGGAGTCGGGCTTCGCCTTGGGTATAAGCCCGCATGTCCGCTTCGGCGCCCTCACCGCCGACTTCCGCGACCGTAAAGCGATCGCCGTAACCGTTCAAGAGCGCGCGTATTCGCTCGATGAAGATCGGCACGTCGGCATGTGATTTATTGTAGAGCGCCCTCTGAAAATCCACGGAGCGGGTGCGCGGCGTATTCGCGGGCGGCAGTGCTGGATTGTCGCGCAGCAGCGGGTCATGCATCGCGTAATTGATCGCATCGAGTCGAAATCCGTCGACGCCGGCATCGAGCCAAAACGCGGCGCAAGCCAACAGCGCATCCTGCACCGCGGGGCTATGGACGTTTAGATCCGGCTGTTCGACGAGAAAATTGTGCAAATAGTACTGACCACGCCGTGCGTCCCAGGTCCACGCGGAGCCGCCGAACACGGACTGCCAGTTCGAGGGCGGCGAGCCATCCGGCTTGGGATCGGCCCACACGTACCAATCGGCGCGCGGGTTGTCGCGAGTTGCCCGGCTTTGCTGGAACCATAGGTGCTGGTCCGAGGTATGCGACATGACCTGGTCGATGATCACGCGCAAATTCAATTCATGCGCACGCGCAACCAGCGCCGCAAAATCCGCGAGCGTTCCGAAAATCGGATCGACGTCGCAGTAATTGCTGATGTCGTAGCCAAAGTCCTTCATCGGCGAGGTGAAAAACGGACAGAGCCAAATCGCATCAACACCAAGCGAGGCCACGTAGTCCAAATGCGCCGTAATGCCGCGCAGATCGCCGATCCCGTCGCCATTGGAGTCGGCAAAGCTGCGCGGGTAGATTTGGTAGACGGTGGCGCCGCGCCACCAGTCTCGACGGCTCGCGCTCATGGCTTCTCATCCGCGGCGCAAGCGATGAAATCGAGCGCCGGAATACGCACTGTGTAGCTGCCGGTCGCTGCCGTTTCGCGCCGGCAGTCTCCATATAAGCTTGCGAATCGGCGCGATCCGGGCTCCACGCTGACCTGCGCCTCGAGACTGCGCGGCGAGGTATTGAAGGCAACGAGCAATTCTCGACCCGTGGCAGGATCGATCCGCGAGACCGCGAACAGTCCGGGCCGCTTGCCGGCGCTGCGCAGAATCTGCCGGCCTTCGCGCAATGCCGGTTGCTCGCGGCGCAGCCGTGCGAGTTCGGCTATCGCCGCATACAGAGGATGGCTGGTGTCGAAACTATCGGTCGCCGTCGTGTGCCGAGTGCCAACGAGCGGCTCGGCGTTGTATACCGCGACCTGGCTCGCGAACATATCCTGGCGCGAATCCTGATCTCCGCCGGTGCCCGCGAAGCCTTGCTCGTCGCCGTAATATACGACCGGCACGCCGCGCAGCAAAAACAACATCGCGTGCGCCAAGCGCACGCGTGCCAGCAACTCCGGATCCCGCGCCTGAGGCCGCGATTTACGCACGAAGTAGGCGAAGCGGCCGGCGTCGTGGTTGCTGATAAAAGTGGGCAACTGCAGCGCGGTCGCGGCGCCGCCTTCGTATAAGGAATCCGCGTCGAAGAGCCGTGCGAGTTCGTCCGTGCCCGCATTTCCGGCAACCGTGTCGCGAACCGCCGCTGCAAACGCAAAATCCAACACTGCGGGCAGTTTGTCGACCCGCGTGTGCTCCGCGAGCAACGCCGGATCCATGCCGGTCGCGACCTCGCCGAACAGGTGAAAATTCGGAATTCCGCGCGCAGCTGCGCGCGCCAGAATCGCCGGGACGAACGCCTGCCAAAACTCGGCGTTGACGTGCTTCGCGGTGTCGATGCGAAACCCGTCGATGCCGAAATCATCGATCCATTTGCCGTAAATTTCGATGAAACCACGCACGACCCGCGGGTTCTCGGTCATCAGATCGTCGAGCCCGTCGAAATCGCCCATTTGCGAACTCTCGCCGGAAAACGTCGAGTTGCCTCTGTTGTGATAGACAATCAGATCGTTCAGCCACTCCGGAACCTTCAGATGCTCCTCGCCGGCCGGAACGAACGGCGTATAGGCATAGTCTGGCCGTGTCAATTTTGCGAAATTCTCGTCCGTTTGCTGTGCAGCTTCGTCTCCCATAAACGCGTCATTGATCGGTGCGCCGAGGATGCCGCCGCGTCGCGTGTAGGGATACTGCGCGCGCGAACGGTAGGGACACACATGACCGCTGCATTCGCGGTATTGAATGACGTCTGCCGTATGATTGACGACGATGTCGAGGTAGATTTTCAGTCCGCGCGCATGCGCCGCGTCGACCAGCGCGTGCAGGTCGGAGTTGCCGCCGAAATGCGCATCGACATGCGTGAAATCGGTGATCCAGTAACCGTGATAACCGGCGGATTCGCGGCCCGGGGGTCCCTGAACCGACTTGTTCTGGAACACCGGTCCCAGCCAGACCGCGGTCGCCCCGAGGCCTTGGATGTAGTCGAGCCGTTCGATGAGACCTCTGAGGTCGCCACCATGAAAGAAGCCTTTGGCGGTCGGATCGTAGCCGGTCGTGAGGCGATCGCCGCTCAAGCCGCCGCGATCATTGCTCGGATCACCATTCGCGAAGCGGTCGGGCAGCACAAAATAAATTGCCTCGTCTTGCGGCTTGCGCGCGCGAAACTCTTCGATCGACGCCGCCCATGCCCCCATAGGCCGGCAAAAAAGCAGGCAGCAGCACGCGAACAAGGGGCACACAAGGGCCGTCGAGACACGATTCACCTTCATCCTCCGGCCTGCTTGGGGATCGATTGGCCCGGGCAGCGCGCCCGGGCCGCCGGGCATTCCCGCCGTCCGATCGGGCGGCGGGTGCCCGCCATGAGCGGAACGTAACTAGAGCTTGTATTTTGCCCCGAGGAAGAACACTCGGCCGTAGGTTTCAAAGTCGCGAACCTGTGTTTGATTGTTGGCGTAGTCGATGAAGGGCGCATTGGTCATGTTGTCGATCTGAAAGACAAACGCGAGCCCATGAAGTGGACCCTGCTGAAATTCATAGCCAGCTTGAAAGTCGGTAAGCTGTTCATGCCGCACATATTCCAGCGCCCGATCGCCCGCATAGTCGGTAATCTCGCCAACATAATTGGATCGGTAGTGAGTCGCGATGCGCGCCGAGAATCCATATTTCTCGTAATACACGGTCGCCTGCCACACGGTCTTGGACAATCCCGGCAGAGTGATGTTCGTCGAGGTGATGTCGGCCACGGTTCCGGGTATTGTGATCGAGCTGTCGGTCTCCGAAACGCTGGCAAGCAAGCCGAAGCCGCTCAAGTAGTCGGTCAACAATTCGCCAGGCAGCGAGGCGGCGAGTTCTACGCCGTCGACCCGGCCGCCATTGCCGTTCAAATACGTATTAAATATTCCTAGCGACTGGGCCGGCAGGCCCGGCGGCAGATATCCGGCCGGCAAGCCCGCATTGAGCGCCGCGAAGTTATAGGATTCGCCGATTTGGTAAATATAAGTCGAGAGCTTCTTGTAGAAGACCGCGGCCGAGAAATAGGCCTTGTTCTCGAAATATTTCTCGTATGACAAATCCACCGCGTCGGCCCGCCACGGCGCGAGCGTGGGGTTGCCGCCGGTCGCACCAGGGATTCCGGTGGTCTGACTCACCCCGTATTCGAAAGAGTCCGCCATTTCATCCATGCGCGGCCGAGCCATTTCGCGCGCCAGCCCCAATCGCAAATCCTGCTGCGCGGGGAACTCGAATACGAAATTCGCAGCCGGCAGTACATCGTTGTAAGACGCACCGCCGGTTATCGGCACTGCGGCCCCATTCCCGCCGTCGAGCGCGCTGTTCCAGTAATCGGACGACGAGGTCTGCTCGGTGTGCACTAGCTGCAGGCCGATGTTTCCGCGCAATTTGACGTCCGCGGACAGATCGTGGTTCAAGTTCCCCTTGAGGTAAAGCGTCGTGAGCTTCTCGTCGACCTCCCAGGTCTTGCCGACCAAGCTGCTGTTCGCGGTCGTCGAGGGCTGGATCGGCTGGAAGTAATTCGTGAGTACAGCGGGGACATTCCAGGAGAGCGATGATGGAGAGCCGGCAAAGCCCAGATTCGTCGGCGGCAGCAAGTACCCACCGGCGATCTGATAGTAGCCGTTGTCGGCATTCGCGATCGTGCTTAGGTTTGCCTCCGGCTGACGCTTGTTCTTGGTGCGATCATCGTAATTCACGCCCGCAAGGACGGCACTGAACCACCCGTCGACCGACCGCGCGACATCGAAGCGCACCGATTTCAGTTCGTCGACGACGTGCGGGAATCTGCTGTATCCGGCTCCGTAAATCGTCGGGCCGATCAGGACCTGCGCCGGATTCGTGTACTGATTGTTGAGAGCGAATGTCGGGTTCGAAGAGCTCGGTATGTCAAACGTCGCGGTGTCCGTGACTCCACCGGTGTATTGCGCCTGCGTTTCGTAGTCATGCTCGTCGCGCTCGGCGCGCGAGTAGCCGAGGTCCCCTGTCAAGGTCCACCCGCCCGCGTCCCACTTGTTATTCCATCCGGTCGCGAAAATCTGATCATGCGTGATGTACAGGAAATTGCGCGCCAGCGGCACCAAATTGCTGACCGTAGCGCCAACGAGCGTGTTGTTGACGACGTCGAGGTTCGAGTAGTTTGCGGTGCCGTTGGCCAACCCGTTGTAATTGCCCAAATTCACTTCCATGCTGCGTCGGTTGTTGTCCAACTCACGATCCGTGTAGTAGAGGTCGAAGGTACTGGTGAATGCATCCGACGGCTTCCACTCGAGCGTCGTGATCGTGCCATCGCGCTTGTCGAGTCCGGTGCTCGCGAGCGACTTGATGCCCGTCGTCACAAATACGCCGTGAGGAACGCCGGAGAGACAAGCATTATTGGGCGCGCAGTTTGCCTGCCAGGGGTCATAGAGACCGGTCTCTTCGCTATCGACCGGCGTGTCGAGACGGGCGAATCCGAAAGTCAATCCTAGTGTGTTGTCGAAATACTGGTCTACGTAAGAGAAGCTCGCGCGATATTGCTTGTCGTCGGAATCGGCGCCGAGATTCCCGTTGGAGTTTTCGATTCCGCGAACGTCGAACACCAACGTGCGCTTTCCGTATTCGAGCGGACGGGTGGTGCGCATGTCGATCGTGCCCGCCAAACCTTGACCGACGAGGGCGGCATCCGGCGTCTTGTAGACCACGACACCGGACATCAACTCGGCCGGATATTGATCGAACTGAATTGCACGGTTGTCGCCGGTGCTGACTTGTTCGCGTCCGTTAAGCAATGTGCCGTTGAAATCCGGGCCAAATCCGCGAATGCTGATGTCCGAATCGCGGCCGTCCGAACGCTGTGTCGTCAAGCCCGGCAATCGCGCCAGTGATTCGGCGATGCTGGTGTCTGGAAGCTTACCGATGTCCTCGGCCGAGACCGCTTCGACGATGTCGTCATTATTGCGCTTGATCTTGATTGCGGCATCGACGCCCGCCCGGATTCCGGTAACCGTCACCTCCGACAATTCTTCGTTCGACGGCGAAGCGGCGGTGCCGGCCGGTGCCGCAGTCTGTGCGTTGGCTGCGCCAATGCACGCGAACAATGCGAGCGGAGCTGCCACCTGTAACGGCGTCCCCAACCTGCCTGCGCGAGCACCGCGGAACATCTGTGATATGACGGTTTGAATTCGAAGCGTTGCCATTGAATGTTTCCCCCTGACGACTCTGCCGTGGGCGTTCGGCACACGAGACCGTCCGCCTGTTGTTGCGAGACAGTGGGGAACCTTTGTGTAGCACGATCACTGGCCGCGCACATCCCCACTGCTTCTTCGTTATTGCGCCGGTGACGCCTATCAGTTGCGCTTACCGTGCGATCAAGAGTATGCAAGCCATTGCGCAATGGGAATCCTCCCGCATACGTATTCATGCATGCATGACTCAGAAAAATACGATTTTGGGGAGTCGCGTCGCTCTCGTACGAGCGAACGCCGCGAGCGCTAGGGATCTGTGCCGGTGCGCGTTGAACCAAAGAGTTTATCCGCTCAGGCGGAGTGAAGCGAATGCATACGTATGCATTGTCAAACCGGCCTTGCCGTTGCAGCGCTGACCGGCCCGTGATTGCGCGATTTAACACCGCACGATCCGCGATTCATCGGTCACAAACTGGGTTTTTGAGCACTGTCGCCAGCCCACCGCAGCTGTGGCATCATGGGCCTGGGGAGATACGAAGTGCATACAGAAAAAACGCGCGTTCCCGTTCACGGGAAGGCGACTTCCTTTGATATCGCGTATGAAGCCGGCGTGTCGCAGTCGACGGTATCGCGAGCGTTGCGCGGCAGCCCGACGGTCAACGCGGAGACGCGCAAACGGATCGAGGCGATTGCGCAACAGCTGCACTACAAGGTCGACAAGAATGCGTCGAATCTGCGCTGCCAGCACTCCAACACCGTCGCGTTGTTATTCTTCGAGGATCCGACGCCGGATGACTCGCTGATCAACCCTTTTTTCTTATCGATGCTGGGATCGATCACGCGCGCCTGCGTGCGACGTGGCTATGATCTGCTGATATCTTTTCAGCAGCTTTCCGGCAATTGGCATGTCGACTACGAGGACAGCCGCAAAGCCGACGGCATCATCTTGCTGGGATACGGCGATTACCTGGCTTATCGGTCCCGGCTCGAGAAACTCGTCGAGCAAGGCACTCATTTCGTCCGATGGGGCGCGGTGCAAGCCGATCAACCGGGCCTTTCGGTCGGCTGCGATAACTTTCAGGGCAGCTACGCCGCCACCGAACATTTATTGAAGTTGGGCCGACGCAAACTTGCGTTCATTGGCGACGCGTCGAGCCACTATCCGGAGTTCTTCGAGCGCTATCGGGGCTACGCGGCCGCACTCGATGCCGCCGGCGCAGTGCTGATCGATGCATTGCAAGTCGATGCGATTACGACCGAGCAGGCCGGTTATGCGGCGACCTCTGAGTTGCTGCTGCGCGGTGAGCCTTTTGACGCGATTCTCGCGGCCAGCGATTTGATTGGCATCGGCGCGATGAATGCGCTGCAGGACCACGGCATTGAGGTCCCCACGCAGGTATCAGTCGTCGGATTCGATGACATTCCGGCCGCTAATCTCGTGAGTCCAGCGCTCACCACGGTCATGCAGGACACGCGCATCGCGGGCGAAGCGCTGGTCGACACCTTGCTGCGGCAGGTCCGCGAGGAACCTGCCGTCAACCTCGTGCTGCCGACTCGTCTGGTCATACGCCGATCTTGCGGTGCCGCGCTCGCGCCGCCGCTGTAAAGAGGCAGTGGTCAGCCTGTGCGCCTCAAGGTTCGGGCACGCGCAACACCAACAAACCCGCAACGAAAAAGCTCGCGCCGCCGATCGCCAATGCATAAATAGGCTCGCCCGCAAACAGGAGTTTCAACGCGACTCCCAGGACGCTCGCGGCGACGAGCTGCGGAATCACGATGAAGAAATTGAACACGCCCATGTAAAGCCCCATCTTTTCGGCAGGCACGCTGTCGGAGAGCAACGCATAGGGCAGTGAGAGAATTGACGCCCAAGCAAAGCCGACCCCGATCATCGAGGCAAGCAGCCAATTGGAATCGCGGATCACGAGAAACGACAACAGCGCGGCACCGCCCAACCAGACGTTGACCATATGGGTTAGACGTATCCCGAACCGGCGAACCATGACGGGAATCACGATTGCCGCAAGTGCAGCGAATCCGTTGTAGGCGGCGAACAAGACACCAACCCAATTGGCACCCTGGTTGTAGGCTTCGGAATGCGGATCAGCCGATCCGAAATGCACCTCGGAAACCGCTGATGTCGTGTAGATCCACATCGCAAACAAGGCGAGCCACGAGAAGAATTGCACCGGCACGAGACGGCGCATCGTGGTCGGCATCGTTTCGATATCCTCCATCACGGATCCGAACAGCCCCGATCGCCGGGCTCCGCGCTGGAACATCCGCGCCGCGCCCCAGATCAAGGCCCCAACGCTGACCAGATAGAGTTGCGGGTCGAGTCGGGCAAGGCGTATCGCTGCGATACCGGCAGCGCCCGCGCAGCACCACAATGCGCCGTGACGAGTCGCGCGGTGCGCATCAGGCAAACTCCGTGGAACGGCAGCCCTGGTGTCGGTGAACGATCGCAACACCGTCGGCGGATATTCCTTGGTACGAACCACGGTCCAGCCGATCGCCGCCAACAGGACTGCAGCGCCGACGTAAAACGCGTAATGCACGGTCTCCGGTACCGCGGACGCACCCGGCCCTGTATCGGCATGATTGCTCACGCCCAACCGAGCGAGCAGATACGGCAGCATGCTCGCGATAACCGCGCCGATGCCGATGAAAAAACTCTGCATTGCGTAACCCGACGGCCGCTGTACCGGTGCCAACTGGTCGCCGACGAATGCGCGAAAGGGCTCCATCGATACGTTGATCGACGCATCGAGTACCCACAAGAGGGCCGCAGCAACCAGTAAGTTCGGCGAACGCGGCATGAAAAACAACGCGATCGAAGCGAGCAACGCACCGAACAAAAAGTAGGGGCGGCGTCGACCGAGCGCTGTCCAGGTCCGATCCGAGAGGTAGCCGATCACCGGCTGAACGAGCAAACCGGTCAGCGGTGCGGCAATCCACAACGCCGGGATGTCGTCGACACTTGCACCGAGCGTCTGAAATATCCGACTGACGTTCGCGTTCTGCAGCGCGAACCCGAACTGCAGACCGAGGAAGCCGAAACACATGTTCCAAATCTGCCAAAACGACAGGTTTGGCCGGCTGCGAACGTTCGAATCAAGCGCGGCGGCGCCGTCCAAGGGCATCGCCGCTCGTCGAGCGGTGTGTGTCACCGCTCAACCGCTGCGATCCAGGATGCGAACGGCGGCAGAGACACCTCGGTCGCGGACCGGATCGCCAGCAATGAGTCGTCGCTCGTGAGCAGCGTCTTGACCGCCGCCGCCTGCACGCCGGCCTTGCCGAAGTCCATCGACATCTTCTGCGGCTTGGCGGACATGTTCAGCGCGACGACGACGGCATCGCCGCTTGCATCGACGCGCAGATATGCAAATACCGACGCGTCGCTCTGATCGAGCATCACCATTTTGCCCGCATTCAACGCGGCGTTGCTGCGCCGAAGCACGATCAAACGCCGGTGCCAATTGAGCAGTGAATTGGGATCGGCCAATTCGGACTGCACGTTGATGCTCGTGTAGTTCGGCGGCACCGGGAGCCAAGTGTGTGCGTTGGTACTGAATCCCGCCTGTGGATTACTCGTATCCCATTGCATCGGCGTTCGCTCGCCGTCGCGACCCTTCTCCTTCGGCCAACCGGTTATGCCGATCGGATCGAGCACGTCTTCTCGCCGTTGCGGCGGCGTCGTGCGCATCCCAAGTTCTTCGCCGTAGTACATCAGCACACTCGCTTTGGTCGTCAGCAGCAAAGCGGCAATCTGCTTCGCGATCAATGCATTGTTGACACCGTCGCCGTAACGATCCCAGCTGCGCGGATTGTCGTGATTATCGAACACCAGCAACGGCTCGGAGCCGTGAATTCGAGTCTCCACCTCCTCGATTCGCGTGCGAAACTCGCGCGCGTCGAGCTTGTTGCCGAAACCGATGTTCATATCCATCGGCAGCTGCAATTCATCGTGCTTCTTTCCGCCATACCACCGGTCGAGATCCTGGATATCCGGCAGGTAGGTTTCGCCGATGAGCACGCGATCGCCCGCATATCGATCCGCCATCGCACGCATGCGGCGGATTACGGAATGGACTTCCGGAAGGTTGCTGGTGCGCTCCTCCGCCAACTTCGGGTCGCCGAACGCGTTGGTGCCGCCCAATTCACGTTCGTCGCGTTGCTGCGGATCCTCGAACAGCGTGGGAATCGCGTCGAGCCGGAAACCCGCGACACCGCGGTCCAGCCAAAAACGCATCGCGCCGAACATCGCGCGTTCGACCTCGGGATTGCGCCAGTTCAAGTCGGGTTGTTGCGCGTAGAATTTGTGATAATAGAACTGATCGAGCTTTGGATCATATTGCCACGCGGAATGGCCGAAAACGCTTTCCCAATTGTTCGGCGGCTGCCGCTTGCCGCTCGCGTCGGTCTTACCGTCGCTCCAGACATACCAATCGTGCTTCGGACTCGTTTTCGACCGCGACGATTCGACAAACCACGGATGCTTGTCGGAGGTGTGATTGAGAACCATGTCGAGCACGATGCGGATATGCCGTTGCTTGGCCGCGGCCACGAGCCGGTCGAAGTCTGCGAGGGTCCCATATTGGGGATCGACGTTTTCGTAGTCCGAGATGTCGTAGCCAAAATCGACCTGCGGCGACGGATACATCGGCGAGATCCATAGCGCATCGACCCCGAGATCCTGCAAATAATCCAGACGCTCGGTAATGCCATTGAGATCACCGACGCCATCTCCACTCGAGTCCTGGAAGCTGCGCGGATAGATCTCGTAGATCACGGCATTTTTCCACCAGGGGTCCGCACTGCGGTCGGTCTGTGCATTGCGCGGCGCACCCAGCGCCACCGAATCCAGGCTGATTTGCAGCAACAACACCGCGACCGAGGCCAACAGTGCCCGTATGGCGGTTCCCGACGCGCCCGCGATCGATCCACGCACCCGAATCATGGCAGCTCCCCAAATCGCCGACGTTTTTAGAGGAAATACAGTCTACTTGCCGCGCTCACGCTTCAGCCGCAGCCGCATACGTATTCATTGGCGCGGCCACAGCACCTATATGCCTCTTTTGGCTCGACAATGCCATCGGTCCGGCGGCCGCTTGCCAGCGTGACCGGAGTCTCAGTTCCCCGTGTGTCGGCGACGCTAAAAGAGGCTTCGAGGTGATTATGACCAATGGGGTTTCGGTTCGCGACGCGGGACCTACAATCATTCAAGTTCCAAGGGCTTGGGCCGAAGAAACTGTGATGAAAGACGGCACAAACCACCGGCCACCGCTCCACGCACATGGATGATCAAAATCAACCCCGGATACTCTGCGTGGACGACGACAGGGAGATCCTCGAGGCGATCGCGCCCCACTTGTCTCCATCGTACCAGGTGGAACTCGCCACGAGCGGCGCCGAAGGCTTGCGCTTGCTCCGGCAGTACCCCGACACCGCCGTCATCGTCTCCGACTTGCGAATGCCGGGTATGGACGGTTCGAAGTTTCTCGCGGCCTCGCGCACGATTGCGCCCGACGCGCGCCGAATTCTCCTGACCGGCTGCGACGACATGTCAGCCGCAATTGCGGCGGTCAACGATGGACAGATTTGCCGATTTCTCACCAAACCCTGCGCGCCACGAACCTTCCTCGCGGGAATAGAGTTCGCGCTCTCCGAATATCGCTCCGAGATGGCCAACCGAAGTGCGATTCGAAAGTTCACTGCCAGGCACGTGCTCGGCGAGGACCGCGTGACCGGCCTTGCGAGCCGCGAACGGCTACTCGAGACCCTTGGCGGCGTCATCGAGGAGCGCAACCTCGGGCGCGACGCGGCCGGCACGGTCTATTTGCTGAACATTCGCTTCGTGCCGCCGTTTGCCGAGAATGTCGATTCGGAGGCGGTCGACCAATGGATACGATCGATCGCCGAGCAACTCACCCGCAAGGCGATAGGCGCGAACTGCATTGCTCGCTGGGACAAAAGCGTATTCGCCGTGTTCGATGATCTGCCCGCCGACTCGCATGAGTCGATGCTACGGCGCGCGCAGGACCTGCTCGACTCGGCGACCTCGTCGTGGGAAATCGGCTCTGTCTTCGTCACGACCGACATCAGCGTCGGCATCGTCGCGATCGCAGCGGGAACGATCGAGCCGCAGGTCGTCATGCGGCATGCAGAGCTCGCCGAACAGGAGGCGCGAGGCGCCAGCGGCTCGAAGATCGCGCTCTACACCGCGGAAACCGGCGCGAAGGCCGAATATCAACGCGACGTGATCCGTTCGCTGCGCAACGCGATCTCCGACGGCGGGCTCGAATTGCACTACCAACCGATCGTCGACATCAATACGCATACCGTCCATTCTGTCGAAGCGCTGGCGCGCTGGTCGCACCCGCGATTCGGAAAAATTCCGCCGACGGTATTCATTCCGCTGGCCGAAGCGGCCGGCCTGATCGTCTCGCTCGGCGCTTGGGTGCTGCGCAAGGTCTGCAGCGACGCGCAGACGGTACTCGACCTCGGGTTTCCGCGCATAGCGCTCAACGTATCGATCATGCAGCTGTTGGACGCGAGTTTCCTATTCAGTCTGTTCAGTGCGCTCGAAGAGAGCGGTATCGCGCCGTCGGCGCTCGAAATTGAAGTCACCGAATCGGTGTTCGCGCAGGACCTAGATCGCGTCCGATCCATTCTCCTCGATGTCCGCAAGCTCGGCGTGCGGGTGGCGATCGATGACTTCGGCACCGGCTACTCGTCGCTCTCCTACTTGAACCAGCTGCCCGTCAACGTGGTGAAGATCGACGGCGCTTTCATCAGGGACTTCGAGCGCGGTGGCGAGGCAATCCTGGGCGCGACCATCGATGTCGCGCACAAAATGCATTTGGATACGATCGTCGAAGGCGTGGAAACTCCGACGATGCTCATGCAAGCCCGCACCGTCGGCGCGACGCTCGTTCAAGGCTACCATTATGCGCGCCCAATGCCTCTCGGCGCGCTGGCCGAATGGCATGCGCAATTCGACCGCGACTCCGAGCAGCGACCCGCGCAGTCGATCGCCATGAAAGCCGGCTGAGCTGCGCTAGACGCCCCGCTGCAGCAAGCGCGTAAACTCCGCTGCGTCGATCGCCTTGCTGAAGTAATAACCCTGTCCTTCGGGACAACCGTAACGCCGCAGGCACTCCAGCTGTTCCCGGGTTTCGATTCCCTCGGCGACGACCTTCATCTGCAAGCTCCTGCCCATGCTGATCATCGCGCGAACGACGCTTGCATCATCCGAGTTCGTCGCCAGTTCGCGGATGAACGAGCAATCGATTTTCAGCGCATCGATGGGCAGTCGCCGCACGTGGCTCAAGCTCGAATACCCGGTGCCGAAATCATCGAGCGCAAGATGAACGCCGAGATCCTTGATGTCCTGGAGAATGCTCGCGACCGCCTTGGAATCCTGCAACAGTGCGGTCTCGGTGACCTCCAATTCCAGGCTGCCGGGACTCAGCCCCGTCTCGGCCAGCACACTGCGCACGCTGTCGACGAAATCCTTTGAACGCAATTCCACCGCCGAAATATTGATCGCGACACGAATCGGCGGCATTCCGGCATCGAGCCAAGCTCGACCCTGGCGACAACCCTCGCGCAATACCCACCTGCCGAGAGGCACGACGAAGCCCGATTCCTCTGCAATCGTCATGAATTTGTCGGGCTGGACGAGCCCGCGAACTGGATGTCTCCAGCGGATCAGCACCTCGGCGCCGACGATCTGCTCGGTAACCAGGTTGACGCAAGCCTGGTAGTGCAGCACGAATTGCTCACGATCGATCGCACGGCGCAGGTCGCTCTCGATTTCCTGGCGCTCGACCAGATGCAAGGTCATTTGCCGCTCGAAAAATCGATACGTATTGGCGTTGCTGTCCTTGGCTTGATACATCGCGAGATCCGCGTGCTTCATCAGGGTGTCGGCATCGGTTCCATCATCGGGATAGGTTGAGATCCCGATGCTCGCGGTGACATATAGATTGTGGTGGTCGACGGCGAAGGGCTCGCTGAGCGCCGCGAGTATCTTTTCTGCGCACACGGCCGCATCGTGCAGCTTGCGCACTTCCGAGAGCAGCACCACGAATTCGTCACCGCCCTGCCGGCTCACGGTGTCGGTGCTGCGCACGCAATGGCGCAGACGCTCGGCGACCGATTGGAGCACGCGGTCGCCGAGTGCATGGCCCAGCGAGTCGTTGATGTGCTTGAAGCGATCCAAGTCGAGGAAAAGCACCGCGAGCTTCTTGCGGCGCCGCTTGGCCAGTGTAATGGCTTGGCTCAAGCGGTCGTAGAGCAGGATTCGGTTCGGCAGATCGGTCAGCCCGTCGTGCTGCGCAAGGTGCGACATCCTCAGCGACAATTCGCGCGCCACGCTGACGTCGTGAAACACGATCACCGCGCCCAGCAGGTTTCCCTTCGTATCGCGAATTGGCGCGATGCTGTCTTCGATCGGCACCTGCGCACCGTTCTTGTCGATAAGCGCGGTGTGGGTCGGCAAGCGCGCATTCTTGCCGCTTTTCAACACGGCCTTGATCGGATTGCTCAAGACGCGTTGGGTCGACTCGTTGACGATTCGAAATATCTCGTCGATCGGTTCGCCGAACGCCTCCGTCGAGCGCCAGCCCGTCATGGTTTCCGCAATCGGGTTGAGATAGGTCACGTGCCCTTGGGTGTCGGTTGTGATGACTGCATCGCCGACGCTCGACAGCGTCACCTCGAACCACTCGCGCTGCTTGCGCAGCTCTTCGGTCTTCCTGGCAAGTTCTTCATTGACGGCCAACAGCGCTCGCTCGGCGCGCAGGCGTGCAATGCGCACCAATTCGGCGGTCTTCATCGCGGTCGAGCGCAATCGCTCGATTTCCATCGTTTCGACCTCGATTGACACGTCGTCCGCCATCACTTGCGCTCACCGTGCAAAAGCTCGGATGCCAACTCGGTTCCGACGATGCGTGCCCGGATTTTCGCAAACGCGGCGTCGCGCGTCGTCGATGCATCGTCGAAGAAAGGTGCGAAACCGCCGTCATCAGTGGTGCCAAGCTGTTTGATCGGAATATACCGCGATGCCTCCAAGATTCGGTCCCTGACCAACTCGGGGGTCTCGATCCGTGGATCGCTCGGCGCGACAACACCAATGAATACGCGATGGTGGGGTTTGATGTGCGCGCCGATGACTTCGAGTACACGAACCGGATCGCGGGTGCCCGCAACGGCGACATAGAAGTTGACGACGTTGAGTTGAAACACGCTTGGCAGCAGCGCGGCGCAGTCCAGATCCTCGCCGTCTGCGCCCTTCGCGTTGACGCCATGGCAGGTGTGGACACCCAGGTGCTGGCGCTCGCCGTCGGAAAATTGCGATAGAGCGAGATTATTCAGATCGACGAAGCTCTCCAGCAGCGTACCGCTGGGATCGAGCTGTAGCGCCAGGGGCCCCTCGGTGAAGTCGATTTGGACTTTGTACGCCCGCTTCTCGAGGCACCGGCGCACCTCCTTGACATGCTCCTGGAGCAGATCTTCGATGAACGCCTCGCGCGAATAAGTCGCGATACCCTCGTCGGGGTACATCAAACTCAATGCCGATGGGGAAATGACCGTTTGCTTCAATGGAACCCGCGCATAACCCAGCGCTTGATCCAGGTATCGGTCGGCATATTGCGCGTACCGAAACGGTCCCGAACGCAGCCGCGGCATGCGCCGCGCATGGCCACCTGAGAACGGCATCTTGAATCCGTCGGGTGTGGTGTTGGCGAGGCCCTCGACGCTGTAGGTCCAGAAGTTGTGGTATTTGCGCTGCTCGCCGTCGGTGATCACCGGCGAGCGAGTTGCTGCAAAACGCTGAATCGTGTCTCGAATCGCCGCGTCATAGAGCGGATCCAAAGCGGCATCGGTGCCGTTACCGCAGGCGTTGATCGCATCGATCAAGCTCTTTGGCCGAGGAATGCTGCCGATCGGTTCAGTCGGAATGATCATGGGTTGGCGTCGACCGAGCTCACGACCCGAGAATCCTCTTGAGAGTCGCCACGAGTTCCGACAGATCGTACGGCTTCATCAACAGTTCGACGCCGGCCTCCAGCCTGCCGTTTTGCACGAGCGCACTCGAAGTGAATCCCGAAGTGAACAAGACCTTGATCGCGGGCCGCAGCTCGCGCGCGCGACGAGCGACTTCTGCGCCGCTCAGACCGCCCGGCATCACGACATCGGTGAACAGCAAATCGATCGGCTCCGAACTCTCGAGCAATTCCAGCGCAGCCGGCCCGCGATCCGCGGTTAGCACGCGGTAATTGAGCGACTCGAGGTTGGCGGTTACCGCGGTTCGCACCAGATCGTGATCATCGACGAGCAGGATCGTGTAGCGCCGCTCGACTGGGGCCACCTGCGGCGGCGCCTTCGCGCCTACAGCCGCGCCGCGCGGCAAGTAAAGCCGCGCTTTGTTCCCGTGGCCATTCGAGCCGTCGATTCGCAGTTCGCCGCCCGATTGGCGCGCAAAGCCGTAGACGAGGCTCAGACCGCGACCCGGCCCTTCGCCCGGGTCGTTGGTCGTGAAATAAGGATCGCTGGTCTGGTCCGGCGCGTCCTCCGCCATTCCGTTGCCCGTATGCTCGACCGACAAAACCACATAATCGCCGGCCGCCAATTGCTCGCCATGGCCCAGGGGCACCGACTCATTGTCCGCACGCAATTTGATGACACCGCCCTCGGGCAATGCGTCCCTCGCATTGACGACCAGATTGAGCAGCGCAGTCTCGAGTGTCGGCGGATCGGCCGTCAACGGCCAGAGGTCCGCGGCTGCCACGACCTCGAACCGGATGTTCTCGCCGAGCGAGTCGCCGACCAGCCCGGAGAACTCATCGAACAGTCTCTCGACGTCGATCGAGCGGGGCATCAGCGGTTGGTGGCGCGTGAACGCCAGCAATTGCCGAGTCAATGTAGTACCTCGGTCGACGGCGCGTTTGATCGCGGCCGCATATTTGACCGTGGGTGAACCGGGAACGGTGTCCGCGATGATCGACTCGGCATTGCTCAGCGCGACCATCAGCAGATTGTTGAAATCGTGCGCGATGCCCGATGTCAGGCGGCCCACGGCTTTATCTTTCTGGAATTGCTGCGTCTTTTTTTCCTGCTGCCTGCCGAGAGCGTCGCCGTCTCGCTCGCGCGTGACGTCGTGTGCGATTCGACACCATCCGCCACCGGCCAACCGTGCTTCGACGATATGAATCAGCTGATCATGGGCGCGATAGTCATAGGCGGCATTCTGGTTCTCGGATTCGTCGCGCGGCCGGCCGCGAGTGAAGCCCTCGCGGTCGCGCGCCGCGGCAATCAATACCGCCCATTCGAGGCCGCGAGCGATGCTGGTGGCAACCGAGGAAAATTCCAACGCGAAACCGGCGTCCCAATCGACGAGTCGACCCTCCACATCGATGATGGCAAAGCTACGAGTAAACATAATCAGGTGCCAGAAAGCCGATGCATCCCGAGTCTTAGGCCGCCTATCCGGCTCGCCGAGCGTGCGTGCCGCCGCCGGCATTCGTGCTCCTTCACTGCCCCCCCTCCCCGATTGCCCCGCATGGGAAAATCCTGCTCCGGCTTATCGCTCATCACAAGGCCCGGACCGCACAAAACGGTGCGCATCCGGCGCCGCTTCGCATGATGTACAGACAGGGCTGTCTCGATCAACCCGGTAAACCCCTATTTGCGAATCGCTTGCGTTGACGACTTCGGCGCGAGCCTGGGCTGCCTATGGGATGCTGCCTTGCGGGACCGCGATGCGGCCACCCGAGGCCATGCGCCGAGTACCAAGCTTCCCGCCGACTTTGCTTCGCGCGCTGCCCTACGATTGCCTTCGCCCGCCGATACGATCGACCCCACCATCAGCATGTGCCAAATCTGCGTAAATTGCTGCGGCCTCGACAAACCGGCATCGCGGGCCAGTCGACAGACGATCTCGCGGATTTTTCCAAGGTGTGCGGACGCCGCCCGATGTTCGCGACCACCGCGCGGAAACTCGAGCAGCACGCTGATGAACAGGCAACCCTCGAATTCGCCGCCATTGAACCAATCATTGAAGAAATCGAAAATCTCCGTGAGCCGCTCGATCGGCGCTTGCCGGCTAGCGTCGATCTGCGCCTCCAGCCGACGGCGAGTCCATAGCGTCTCGTGAAGATCGAGCGCAGCAATCGTCAGATCGGTCTTCGATCTGAAGTGCTTGTACAGGGTCGCCTTGGCGTTGCCCGACTTCGCGAGGATCGTGTCGATCCCGACGCGCCGAATGCCTTCCCTGAGAAACAGCCGGTACGCCACCTCGACGAGGTGGTTGCGGACTCTGGAGCCTCTGGGTTGTGTGGCTATGCTGGTCATGGAAGAATTCGAGACAGACCAGTCTAGGCGCGACCGCGT
This sequence comes from Steroidobacteraceae bacterium, assembly GCA_049517075.1. Lineage (GTDB taxonomy): Bacteria > Pseudomonadota > Gammaproteobacteria > Steroidobacterales > Steroidobacteraceae > Bog-1198. The sequence goes on from JBEKSM010000050.1 coordinate 18,994, forward strand.
TACCGAGCGAGCGGGCATTCCCTTAATAAGAGCGCGATTAATAAGGGCGCGATTTTCGCGCAGCGCGGATGTCTCGAGAGCCGTGCAACATCCTTGTCGGCACGGCGTTCATCGGGGTCTACCGGACGATCAGCTGCACGCCTTGCCGTGATCCGGTCGATTGCCCTGGGCCTTTGCGTCCGCCTCGGAAACGTACTGGCCTTGCTTGGTCTTCCCGTACCACTTGTCACCCTGACAATGATAGACCTTGCTGCTGGTATTGACCCAGACGAGGCCGGGGCCGCCACCCGGCGCCGCTGCCGCCGGCGGCGTATAGCTCGCGGTGCTGGACTTCGTCATAGGCGCCGTCGGAGCTGCGGGCGCCGCGGCTGCCGCTGGCGCCGCAGGTGCCGCTGCTGCTGCCGGCGCAACCGTTGCGGCAGGCGCGGCCGCGACTGCCGGCGCCGCGGGTTTCGCGGCATACCAATCCTTGACACCTTTGTGCCCGCGACACGCACCACTCTTGGTTGCACCGCTGTAGTAGGTGCCGTCATTGCAAAGCCCCGTGGTGCCCGCCGGCGCATCGGCCGGTACCTGCGCATAAGTCACAGGCCCTGATAACAGCAAGAGTCCGACACCGACGTACCATGATCTGATGTTCATAAGTTTCCTTGGATTTTTAGGATTTTTAGCGATTTTGCTCGTCGCCGCACGCGCCGGCGCCGCCGCAGATTAGCACCGCGACTCAAGCACGCAAGTAGATCGCCTCAATGGTGTTGTAAGGCACATGCAATATCGACTGTAATGCAATGTAAATCCTACGATTTATTTCACTTCGTGGCGCGCCCCGACATATACACCGCACCTTCCTCGGGATTTACCGGCACATTTGGGAACCGCCGGACAAGCTTGGTATGCTCACCGCAACGACGAGAGCGCGGGCTGCAGCGGTTGCGGACGGCTGTGCATCACTGCGATTCGATTATCTAACGCATGCTCGCTCCCAGGATCGTCGCGCCATGAACAGCTCCACAGCAATCGACAACTGCGCATGAACGGCTCGACCGGGAGCGCTCTACCACCGTGGCGTCACGGCGCCTCCGTCGATCGACGCCGAATCGACGGGCGCGCGCTGTTGGCGCTCTACCTCGGCTATCCGTGCATTTACGCACTGAGCTATTTGACCAAATCGGATTTTGCGCCCGCGGCGATCTGGCCTGCGGACGCGCTCGCATTCGCCGCCTACTTGGTTCTGCCGGCGCGCCTTTGGCCGCTGGTTGCCGCGGGCACCGTGTCATGGGAACTCGTGTCCGCGCCGGTGTTGAACTCCCTGAGCGGCGCTGCTGCGCCTCCGCTCGCACAAACCCTCGGCTTCGCGCTCGCCAATTGTATGACCGCGGTCGTCCCCGCGTTTCTCGCACGCCTCTTCCGCCTCTATCGCGGCGATCGTCACGCACGCTTCGCCGTCTCGCCACTGTGGATCGTCGCACTCCTCGTTGGGGTCTGGCCGGGGGCGCTGCTGGGAATCTGGACGCGAGTTCAACTCGCCGGCTATCCATTGGTCGCCGCCGATGTGGGGCTCTGGTCGATCGCGTCGATGGTCGCCATCACGGCGTTCGGGCCCGCAGTCATTGGCGTGTTGATCGGATTCTTCGAACCCGCCCCGGCGCGCGCGCGCCGCGCGGAAACTTGGGGCGTGGGCCTATTTGCCGCGGCGCTATTTGGCGGATTCGCGGTTTCGCCTTGGCCGCTCGCGAGTCAGCTCATCGAACCCATGCTGCTCACGATTCCGCTGGTGTGGCTGGCGCTGCGTTGTTCTCGACGCGCCACGAGCATCGGCGTCGCTTTGGTCGCCTTCGGCGTCACCATTCTCATCGCGCGTGGCGCACAGCAGAATCTCGCGCCCGCAGCCGCGGATCCTTGGCGCGAGCTCGCGATTTCGATCGATATTTTCCTGCTGACCGCTTGCGGTGGCGCGCTGCTGATCAACCTCATGACCTTGAGGCAACGGCGCCTCATGGTGGATCTCGCGCGGGAACACGAAGCGCTCAAAGCGAGCGAAAACCGGCTGCGGGCCGTCGTCCAAGACATGCCGGTGCTCATGGAAGCCACCGACGAGAACGGCTTGATCGCAGCCTGGAACAGCGAATCGGAGCGCGTCAGCGGATATACCGCGGCAGAGTTGGTCGGCAATCCCTCTGCGATGACGATGCTTTATCCGGATGTCGCGCGACGAACGCCAGTGCCGAGCGAAGTCGACGAACCGCGCAATACGGACTATCGCAGCGCCTCGAAGCTCATCGCGAAAAACGGCTCGATTCGCGACATTGAATGGTTCAATGTGGGCCGGCGCATGAACATCGCGGGTTGGCGTGATTGGCGCATCGGAATCGACGTCACCGAGCGTGTCAGGACCGAGGCGGAACTGCGGCAGCTCGAGGCGGCTTTTCTCGGCGAAACCGACCGGCAGCAAACTCGGCTCGGCCGCGAGCTGCATGACGGGCTCGGACAGGAACTGACCGGGCTGTCGCTGCTGATCGGCTCGATCGCCCGTCAGGCCGCTGCCGGCAAGCCGATCGACGCGCAGAGGTTTGCGGAAGTCAGCGCGATCGCACGGCTCGCGATCGTCACTGCGCGTGACATCGCGCGGGGATTGTCTCCGCTGACCGAAAGTTCGGGTGAGCTCATCGAGTCGCTGCGACGCATGGTCGAACGCGTCGCGACGAATCCTCCAGCGTCGGTTAGTTTCCGTGTCGATCAGAGCTGCCCGGTGACGATCGAAACGGAGGCGCGCAATCACGTATACCGAATTGCCCAGGAGGCGCTTGCGAATGCGTTGCGACATTCGCAAGCAACCGAGATCATCGTGCAAGTCGTGATCGATCCGGCTTGGCTTCGCCTCAGCGTCATCGACAACGGCATCGGCTTTCATGACGCGCCCGGCACTCGCGGGCTCGGTCTGCGCACAATGCGCTATCGCGTGCGCAGCGTCGGCGGTAGCCTTTCGATTTTTCGCGGACCGTCCGGCGGCTGCACGGTCGAGTGTCAAGTGCCGCAGACGGCGATCGCGCGCACGATCAACCAAGCGCCACGCGGCCAATCGACTCACGGCAGCTGAGCCGAGTTCCCGATGCGCCTCCACACCGCGACCACGAAATTCGCGCGCCAAGGATTATATGCATCGATGCCGCTCGGCGTACTCGCATTCTGGGGCGGACTGTGGATGGCCGCGCAACGGTACCCGTCAGAATATGATTGGCACTACATGACGATATCCAGCTTGGTCTATCCCGAGCGCAATCCCGACGGATATTTCTGGGCTTGGGCCGGCTTGATCGCGTGTGGCCTCGGTGGACTGGGCTGGACCCTGATGCTGCTGCACGAATGGCCGCGCGCGAGTTCCGGTCGGCGGCCGTTTGGAATATGGATTCTCGGCCTGGGCTACCTCTGCATGGTGTGCTGCGCTTTGTTGCCCGGTCGAATTCTGCGGGTACCGAAGGGTCACGAGATACTTGCGATCTCGGCCTTCATCGGTCTGTGCATTGGGATCGTACAGCTGACGATTCAAGCCGTCGAACGTGGCATTCGGCAACGGTCGCAGCGTTTCCCAATCGGTCCGCGGGTTTGCGCCGGATTGCTCGCTGGGTTTGCGCTGATACCGATCGCGCTCGCAGGCATGACGCAGTCGTATGTCTCGCATGCGCTGCCACAGCTGCCTTGGGTTGGGATCGAATGGCGCGCACGCGGCGTGCCACTCTATTTGAGCTTTGCATTCTGGGAATGGATCACTTGTGCCGTCTTTTCGATCTACAGTGTGGCGCTAGGTCTGACAACGCAGCTCATGCCGGACTTGCGTTCGAACGCCGCTTAGCAGCGAGCGGACACTCTCACAGCAACCCGAAATACTGCGCGGCCTTTTCGGCAATCGAGCGGCTCTCGGTGCGCTCGATGGCAGCTTCAATTCGGCTCAATGCGGGGTCCGCGCCATCGACGACTCGGAGCGTGTAGGCCGCTCCCGCGTCGGTAAAACTCTGGCGCGTGCGCTGCTGCGAGTTATAAACCGCCCGCGAAATCCCCTTCGTGCCCGGGCCTCCGGCGATTGGGACGTTCTCATCGCTGTTGCCGTGGCTCGCGAGCACGAGGCTACCCTTGGCCGCATCACAGTTCGCGTGCTCGCGATTGAGCGTCCCCGAGATCGATACCGCCGCCGCATAGATTCCGGTCTCGCAGATCACACGCAGCGTCATCATTGCGCCGTTCGAATGGCCTATACCAAAGATGCGGCTGTGGTCGATTCCATATCGACCGGCAAGAAATTGGACGGCGCCTTTGATGTAGCTCACATCGTCCACGTTGTTTTGCGCTGCGAGCCCGCAACAACCCCCGCCGGCGTTCCACCCCAACTTGTCCGAACCAAGAAAACGCGTCACCGGCGTGCCATTGAGGCAGGCGACGATGAATCCGGATTGCTCGGCAACGGCGCCCTGCGCCATTACGGGTGAATTGGAGGCAATGATCAGTATCGCAAGGCCTAGCAGGCTCAGGCCGCACATGCGGCCTCTCGTGTCGATGCGCATGACGTCAATCCCTCTCGATGACCCTGCCCGAATTCGCCCGAATCCTGCCGGCAGCCTGCCCGAAATCCCGCGCAAGATTGCGATCGACCGGAACCAAAAGCCTAGATCCACCGACGCACCACAATTTGAGGATTGAGCGATGACTCGGAATTTACCTGACATCGTGAGATACCTCGCTGGCGCGGGTCTGCTGCTCATCGCCTATGTCGTCGGCTCATTCTCGATTGCACGGACCATTGCGCACTTCGCCGGCGTTCCCTGATTCCTCATGACCACGACCCGCCTACGACGAATTCGAGATGATCCGCATCCGCTCTGGATTCGCACAATCGCCGCACTCTTGAGCGTCGCGGTTCTGCTGATCGTGATCTGTAGCGCGCTTCGACACCGGTCCCTACGCAGCTCGGCTGCACCGACTGATCGGGACCTCGACGTCAGTGAGTGGGCCGCCGGCTATCGGGCCGCCACGGCGAGCGCCGCTGCTGCCATCAAAGTCCCGCTGCTCCGATTCAACAGCTGATTGGCCCGCGGACTTTGGAACCAGACGCGAGCGCGCGCGGCCGCGAGCACATAAGTAGCGAGGATCGACGGTAAGATCAGCACGATGGCGGCGCCGATCTCAACGTAGCCGATCGGCGTGAGAGTCTCCAAATTGACGACCGTCGGCAGCAGCGCAACGAAGAAGATCATCGGCTTTGGATTGCCGAGCGTAAGGGCGAGGCTGCCGAGAAATAGGCTCATTGGCCGCTGCACGACGTCGGGAGCGTCGATCGGCACTAGGCGTCGCGGCGGCGCGGACCAGAGCCTATAGGCTAGAAAAAGCAGATATGCGGCACCGGCATACTTGACCGCGACGAACGCGGAGTGAGCGGTTTGCGCCAGCGCAGAGAGGCCGAGCGCCGCACCGAGAAACCAGATCAAATCTCCAACGACGAAGCCGAATATGAACGCAGCCGCACCTTGTCGGCCTCGCGCGAGGCCGCGCGCAATGACCGCAGCGACGCCCGGTCCGGGTGTCGCGACAGCCAGAACATAGACGGCGCAAAAAGTCAGCATTCCATACCACGACACGCGAAGACTCCTACCGTTTCGTCCAATACGGCTCTACCAATGCCGCCACCAACCGTTGATGCTGACGAGCATATATCATCGAGATGCGCGAACCAATCGATTCGCCAAGCGCGATTCAGCCGGTGTATCCCTCACTTCCGGAGTCCCGACCATGATCGACCTCGACCCCACCTCCAGTGCTCTTGTCTTGATCGACTTGCAAAAAGGCATCCTTGGCAACGCGCTCGCGCCGATTTCTGGCCCGGAGCTGCTGGCGCGCGGCCAGGCCCTCGCCGAGCGCTTTCGTGTCGCCAGGGCAACCGTGGTTCTGGTCCATGTTGCCTTCTCGGCGGACGCCGGCGACGTACTGCGCCAACGGGTCGACCAGGCGGCGCCGATCCCGGTGGGTGGATTCCCCGCTGCCTGGAGCGAATTTCCGCCCGGGCTGATGCAGCCGAGCGACCTCGCGATCACCAAGCGGCAATGGGGTGCGTTCCACGGCACCGAGCTGGACCTGCAGCTGCGCCGACGCGGTATTCGCACGATCGTGCTCGGGGGTGTTTCCACGCAGATTGGTGTCGAATCGACCGCGCGTCAGGCCTACGAGCATGGCTACGAACTGCTACTCGTCAAGGATGCGATGGCCAGTTCCGTGGCCGAGGGTCACGAGATGTCGATCAAGCACATCCTGCCTCGCCTTGGCCGCATCGTTCAAAGCAGCGAAATCAAGCTGGCCGGCAGCTAGCCTCGCATCGATCGGAACCCAACGCAGGATCATGGATACGCACGCCAACCCTATTGGCCGCAATTTGCGCGCAGTTCCCACCCCGATCCGATGGGGCCTCCTGTTTCTGGTCTCGCTCGCGTTGATTGTACCGCTCGAGATCCTGCGCCTACCTGCCGCGTTACTGCTTGGCGCCATGGCCGCAGCGATCTTGATCGCGGTATTCGACGGCAATCTGATCGTGCCGCATTGGCCATATGTGCTCGCTCAAGGTCTGATCGGCTGCCTCGTTGCGCGCAGCATCGGCCCCGCGATCTTAGCGACCATGCTGAGGCAGTGGCCGCTGTTTCTCGCCGGCGTCGGCTCGGTGCTGTTCATCAGTACATCACTGGGCGCACTGCTTGCGCGTTTGAAGATTTTGCCGGGGACGACCGCTGTCTGGGGCTCGTCTCCGGGCGCAGCCACCGTCATGGTATTGATGTCCGAAGGATTCGGCGGCGACCCGCGACTCGTCGCCTACATGCAGTTTCTGCGCGTCATGCTCGTGGCGGTCGTGGCCTCAATCGTCGCACGCCTTTGGGCGCCCTCAGGCGCGATCACGCGAGCGGCGATAGACTGGTTCCCAGCCGTCGCGGCGGCGCCCTTGTGGCAGACGATCGCGTTGGCGGTCCTCGGCGCTGTCGCCGGCGCCAAATCCAAAATCCCCGCCGGCGCCCTGCTCGTCCCGTTGTTCATCGGCATTGCGCTCTCCTGTGCTCACACCATCACGATCACACTGCCGCCCTGGCTCATGGCAGGTTGTTACGCGCTAGTCGGATGGTCCATAGGCCTACGGTTCTCGCGCGAGATCGTGGTCTACGCGGCGCGCGTGTTTCCGGCAATTGCCGCCTCGACCTTGACGTTGATCGTGCTATGCGGCGGCTTGGCGCTGCTGCTGCATCTCTACGTCGGGACCGATCCGCTGACTGCCTACCTCGCCACGAGCCCGGGCGGCGCCGATTCGGTCGCCATCATCGCCGCTTCCACGCACGTGGATGTGCCCTTCGTGATGGCAATGCAGGTGGCGCGCTTCATGATCGTATTGATTGTGGGGCCAAGCTTGGCAAGAATCGTGGCACGGTGGACGGGAAGTTTTCGCACGATCGATCGCGCGTCGCGCTGATCATCGGCCGATTGGTTGAAGGGCCCGAATGACCAGGCCGTCGGCTCGGTGATTTATAATCGCCCCATGAAAAGCAATGTCGTGATACGCGATGCCGTGCCCGCTGACTTCGAGCCGATTTGCGCGCTCAATCTTGCCGAGGTCGAACATACGAGCCCGATGGGTGTGGACCGATTGGCGCTGCTCGACCAATTGTCCTGCTATCACAAGGTCGGCTGTGTCGACGGAAGAGTCGCTGCGTTTCTTCTGGCAATGTGCGACGGCGCGACCTATGTGAACGACAATTTTGCGTGGTTCGCGCGCAAATACCCTCGATTTATCTACATCGATCGTGTCGTCGTGTGCTCGTCATATCAGCGTCTACGCCTCGGATCGATGCTGTACGAAGATTTGTTTCGCCACGCCCGAGACAACGCCATTCCGGTTGTGACCTGCGAATACAACATCGAGCCGCCCAACGAGCCGTCACGACGATTTCACGACAAGCTTGGATTCCACGAGCAGGGGACTCAGTGGCTGGCTGATCGCTCCAAGCGTGTTTCATTGCAGGCGGCGGTACCCTGAGCGTCTCGCTCAAAGCACCGCCGCATTTCGATTCCCGGCCTCAGCCGGCCCGTCTCATTTCGCCGTTGCGGGCTTCACCACAAAACCGCTGCAATATCCATGCGGCGGAATTTCGGTGTCGCCAGGGTAGAGCTTGCAGCCGTTCACATCGTCGTTATTGCCCGGCTTATCCTTGTTGGGAAGGAAATTGACGCAGTTGCTGCACTGCTTGTCGCCGTTGGGTTGCTCCTGAAACTTCAGAGCCTTGCGAATCGGCGCGTTTTGCGCCGCAGCCGCAAAGTGCGGGAATCCGGCGAGCGGGATAGCGGCCAGCGCCGTTACGCCCACTGTAAGTACCCTTCGACGAGAATGTTTCGATCGATTGTCCATTGTGTCAGCCCTCTTATCGGATGGTTTCGTAGGCGACCCCCGCGCCGGTCGCCTTTTGGATCATCCCCGCGTGCTCCGCGACCCGATATCCGGACTTCTACCGACGGCGTAGGTTGAATTCCTCAAGACAAACGGCGGCTGATGCACAAATCCACTGCCGCCGGGCGCGCCGGCATCGTGTGTGCGATGGCGGGCAATCCTGCGCGGGCGGGTTCCCGGCAGCCATCGCCAGGCCATCGACAGATACCGATCTGGCCGGGAGCCGTACCCGACGCGCAGCGTATTACCGCATCCGAAGCAATAGCATCGCGTTGAATCCCGATATTCGTACCCGTATCACGGCCCGGACCCCGCCGACGTTCTTGCTTCAAAACGAAGACGATGATGTCGATCGCGTGGAGGACTCGCTGAGCTACTGTGTCGCACTGAAGAAAGCTCGGGTTCCCGTGGAAATGCATTTGTATGCGCAGGGCGGGCATGCGTTTGGACTGCGCCGTACGCAGCTTCCGGTGACCGCATGGCCGCTGCTCGTGGAGACGCGGCTGGGGACGATCGGAATGACTTCAGACTAGTTCGAATGAAAAATACCACAAGGGATCCCGCATGAACGTCGCCGCTTCTGCCTCGCGCCAACCGAGTCCGCGTTTTTTTCTGATCTGCGTGCTGGTCGCACTCGCACTGGCGCTAGTGTGGTTCGTCGGTCACAAGAATCACTACTTCACCGACTACTCATTGGCTTCTTATTGCGAGTACTACTGGCCCCGTCGCCTCGGGCTCATTGCGCA
>JBEKSM010000051.1:0-21872 GCA_049517075.1 Steroidobacteraceae bacterium
AGGTTTCCTCGTCCATCCAAGTTGCCTGCGCCGGACGAGTCGCGCCCATCACATTCATGGGCGCTCCGTTTCCGAGTGCGTGCCGACCCACTCAATGCTTGGTAATGTCGACCTCGCGCGTTTCGGGCAAGAAGATCAACCCGATCACAAGGCTACCCGCCGCGATCACGATCGGGTACCAGAGCCCCGAATAGATGTTCCCGGTCGACGCTACGATCGCAAACACGGTCGCCGGCAGGAAGCCGCCGAACCAGCCGTTGCCGATGTGATACGGAAGCGATAGACCGCTATAGCGGATTCTGGTCGGGAATAGTTCGACCAGCCAGGCGGCGATCGGCGCATACACCAGCGTCACGTAAATCACCAGAAGCGTCAGCAGCAGGACCGTCATGACGCTGTTGATCTTGGCGGGATCCGCGCTTGCGGGATAACCATGCTTGACGACGGCGGCCTTCAGCACCTTGGCGAAATCCGGCGCATCGGCCGCGATGGTTTCGTCACCGATCTTCACCGAGGCCGTGGTGCCCGGCGGCGCCTCGACGTTCTGGTAGTTGACCGACAGCTTGGCTAAACCGGATTTCACGGTGTCGCAGGAACTCTTGAATTTCGCCGTGCCGACCGGGTTGAATTGAAAGGCGCACTCCTCCTGATTGGCCGTGACCGTGACCGGCGAGTTGGCGAGGGCCGCTTCCAGATCGGGGTTTGCGTAATGCGTGATCGCGTGGAAAATCGGAAAGTAGGTCAACGCAGCGAGTAGGAATCCGGCCAAGATGATCGGTTTGCGACCGATCTTGTCGGACAGCCAGCCGAACAGAATGAAGAACGGTGTGCCGAGCGCCAGCGCGATCGCGATCATGATCTGCGCCACCGTCGGCTTGACACTCAGCGTCGTGGTCAGGAAGAACAGCGCATAAAACTGTCCGCCGTACCAGACAACCGCTTCACCGGCGGTCGCGCCCAGCAGCGCGAGGATTGCAATCCGAGCATATCGCCAGGTGCCAAAGGCTTCTTTGAGCGGGGCCTTCGACCTCTTGCCCTCCTCTTTCATCCGCAAGAACATCGGCGATTCATTGAGCTTGAGGCGGATCCAGAGCGACACCGCTAACAAGACGATCGACAGCAGGAACGGCACGCGCCAGCCCCAGGCTGCAAAGGCGTCCTCCCCGAGGTAGCTGCGCACGCCGAGCACGAGCAGCAACGCGATGAACAGACCCAAGGTCGCCGTCGTCTGAATCCAGGACGTGTAGAGCCCGCGTTTACCGGGCGGCGCGTGTTCGGCAACATAGATCGCGGCGCCACCGTATTCGCCGCCGAGGGCGAGTCCCTGCAGCAACCGCATCGCAATCAGCAGGATCGGAGCGGCAATGCCCGCCGATGCGAACGACGGCAGCACTCCGATCAAGAAGGTCCCCATTCCCATGCAGGTGATCGTGACGATAAAAGTGTATTTTCGGCCGACGAGATCACCGATGTGCCCGAAAAGGAGGGCGCCAAACGGGCGCACTGCGAAACCGGCAGCGAACGCCAGCAAGGTGAAGATGAAGGCGGCCGGCGGTTCGACGCCGGAGAAAAACTGCTTCGCGAGAATGGTCGCGAGCGTGCCGTAGATGTAAAAATCGTACCACTCGAATATGGTTCCGACCGAAGAGGCCAAGATGACCTTTCGTTCCTCACCCGTCATCTTGTGGGCCGCCGGAATGGAGTCCGCCATAATCGTTGCCATATCGTGTTCCCCCGTCGCCGATCGTTCTTCTAATCAGAATGTTCGCCCTGCGGTCCGACCAGAGGCCGCTCCACAGCGCTCGCCGCACCCCATCGGTTGGATTCCCATTCGACGATGCGCGCCGAGCGATAACATACAGTTTGTATCGTATATAAGAATGTCAACCGGGCGCAAGTTGGGCATTCTCGGCCGTTTGGACCCGACGATCCACATGGCGTTTGGCTCGCCTGCGTAACCCGACGGGGTTACATATGGCGAACCGGGTCAGATGCTTGGCCCAATTGGCGCAGGCAGGGGATTCTTGACGGCCGCACACGGGTCGGCAGCTCGTGATTGACAAATTTCCCCCGAGCCCGCCGCCGCCGGCCCGACCCGACCCGCGGTCGCGTGAGTCACCGGAACTTTATCATACAGTGTGTATCGTATATAGAAGCGCCAACCAAGTGCAAGCCAGGCGTCGCATGCACGATCGGCCCCAGCCATCGGCACTGTTTTCGGCTTGCCGGCAATAGCTCGACCGGAGGTTTCCTATGATGCACTGGAAAAGATACTTGACGCCCATCGCGCTGTGCGGCGCACTCGCGGTGGCCGCTTGCGGCTCCGCGACTCAAGACTGGGCGAACGCGCGCTCCGCGAACACCGTCGCGGCATACCAGGCCTTTATGGATAAGCACCCCAAAGATGCGCATGTCGAGGATGCGCAAATGAATATTGCGGCACTGCAGGACGAGTCCGCGTGGAAGCTGGCCGAGAACGGCAATACGCTTGATAGCTACCAGCAATATCTGCAGACGATGCCGACCGGCACCCATGCGCAGGCGGCGCGCGACCAAGTGGCGGCCTTGGAGCGGGCGAACGCATGGAAGAGCGCTCAATCGGCCGGCACGAGTTCAGATCTTCAGGCGTTCCTGCAAAAGTATCCGCAGGGACCGGAAGCGGATCAGGCGCGGCAGAAGCTGGCCATGCTTACGGCCGCCTACCGGGCGAAACTGGGCGCGTTTCGCGATGCGCGCGCCGCCGAGCGGGTGAGCGCTGAGCTGCGATCCCACTTCGGCACGGTGTTAAAAGAAGTCGATGTTTTGTCGCCTGACTCCTCGAACAAGCGGTACCGCGTGATGTCCGGGCTCATGGATCGCCGCGATGCCGAATCTGCCTGCGCCTCGCTGAAGCGAAATCACCAGAGCTGCGAGGTCGTCAAGACGGATCAGCAACAGGGCTGATCACAAGACCAGACAAAAAAACGCCGCTCGGTCCTGCCGGCGCGCCTCGACGGGCAAAGACCTGTCGAGGCGGCGCCGCAGTTCGGACGCCGTCGTCTGACGAGACGCCGGGCTGTTTAGGGCTGCAACGAGAACCGGCTCTCCGAACGCGGGCGAACGATCGCGATTACGTAGTCGACGATGGTATTCACCATGGCTGGCGTCGCCGGCAGATGGCCGAACAACGCCCGAAAATAGAAAGGTCCGGTAAGCATGTCGATCAAGATCTCGACGTCAAACCCGCGCCCGCTCTCGCCACGCGCCGCGCCGCGCTCGAAAGCTGCGCGGATTGAACGGCGGCGTGCCACCAAGACCTTTTCTCGGATCATTCGCGCGAGTGCAGGATCGAGCGCCATGTCTGCGACGAGTCCAGGAAGCGCTTTGCCAAGGGGTCCGGCGAATCCCGTGAGCAACGTCCCCACCGCCGCTTTGAGATCCTTGCGCAAGGAACCCGTGTCGGGTGCGGGCTCGGCTCCCAGCTCCGCAACCACCGCATCCGCCACTAGATGGCGCTTGCTTGGCCAACGCCGATACAAGCTGGTGCGAGCCCTCTTCACCTGTCGCGCCACACCGTCCATCGTGACCCCTCGATAGCCGCGCAGGCGCAGCCCCGTGAGCACCGCGGCGACGACCTCTACATCGATGCGCTCGTTCTTCGGCCGTCCGCGGCTGCGGCGAACTACCGGGACAAGCCTGGCAACGGATCGCACGCCGGCACGCCCGGCGGGCGTGCGCTTCGCTTCACGGGACATCGGTAGGTATCGAATTTGAATACATGATGGACAGCATTCGTGCGCAAGCTGCATCGTATCGACGAACCCGACAATTGCGCAAGCCCGGCGGCCTAAGCAATCGCCGACCGCAGCTCCGCATAGTGCTTGAGCGAGCCTCGCTTATTGATCAGGAGAGTCAGGGGCTTTGGGTGTTGGCGCGCCGGAGGCACCGACATCCTTTTCCTTCTTGTCGGTACGCTTCGGCCCATTCAGTACCAGCACAATACCCAGCAAAAATAGGACTGCCACAATTGTTTCAATCATGAATTTCCTCGGCGATTGCAAGATCCGCGCACTCGCCCCACCGATCCGGCGTCCGGCGTTCGCGTTCTCAATCCCAACAATACGCCTACTTCTTGGCGGCGGCCCAAGGCGACCAGGAAGCACCAGCCGCAGTCGCGGCCGGGTTTTGCACAAAGCCTACGCAATAGCAATGTGGGCAAATCTCTGTATCGCCCGGATACAGCTTGCAGCCGTTCACGTCGATGTCATTGTTTGGCTTATCCTTATTCGGAAGGAAATTGACGCATACGGCGCAATGCTTTTCGCCATTGGGCTGCAGCTGGTACTTCAGTGCCTTGCGTACCGCGGCGTTTTGCGCGGCCAAGGCTCGCTGCGACAAACCCGCGAGCGGCGCAACTGCAAGCGCCGTCATGCCGAACTTGAGCACTTTGCGACGTGTATGTTTGGTGGTTTCACTGTCCATTTGAATTGACCCCCGATGATGGCCTGAGCCCGCAGAAATCCATCGCATCTCGATCCAAGCACGCGCCCGACCGTGACGATGTAGGGCTCCTCGATATTCGATACAGAATGTACAATAAAGTTGCATCTGATGCACGCATTGTGCAACGCGATCGCTTGCGTCGACACTCTGGCTTTTTTCGGGTGGGGTAGTCGCCCCCGCCGATTTTGCGATGTGCCTGCCGAACCGTCGCCGGAAGCGGTAGCGCCCGGCCTTAAGACGACAACTCGTCTGCGGCGTAGGGTCCGATGCTTTCGGCGACCGAATCGGCGATGTGTTCCTTGGTGATCAGACCGGACACGTCCGAGGCATGCGAGAGTCCCGCGGCGCGGGAAACGATGACCATCGCGGCGTTCTCGCGCGTCATGCGACCAATGACATTGAACATGATGTCTTCCTCGCGTGCGATCGTGAAATTGCGTATCGCCACTTCGCCGAGCGTCACGCCGGTGTACGCGCCTTCAAGCCCGTGGCGCAGCCCGGTATTGACGCGCAACACGCCGAGGATGTTGTCTGCTTGCGTCACGACGACATGGCGCATTCTGCCGCCGTGATCCGGCATTCTTAGAAACGCGTCAAAACTCATGTCATCCGGAAGAATCAAGATGTCCTTGTCCATGACCTCGCCGGCACGGCGCACCAGAAACATGTTGGCGTGCATCGCCTTGGGGATGAAATGCTTGCGCGCGACGAGCTTGATCGTGTAAATGTTCTCGTGCGAGAGCAAGCGGCGAACACCAATGCTGACCGCAACCGCGATAATCAGCGGCATCACGATGTCGTAGTCGCGGGTCATCTCGAAGATCATGGTGACCGCCGTCATGGCAGCTCCCGTGCCGCCGCCAACCATCGCAGCCATCCCCACGATCGCAAACGCAGCGACGTTGATGTCCGGCGACGGGTAAATCCAATGAGCAAGCGCGCCGAAAGCCCCGCCGAGCGTGGCGCCCATGAACAGCGATGGTGAAAAAATTCCGCCGGACGAACCCGACCCCAGACTCAATGTTGTCGCAAGCAGTTTGGCGAAAAATAGCGTCGCGAGCAGAGGCGCCGCGACGAGAGCGCCGAGCAGCACATCCTGAATCGTCGCGTAACCGACCCCTTCCACATAATAGTGACCCGCAATGCGCAGGAACCCGTAGCCCAGAGCTCCGACCAACAGCATGCCGATCGCGTGACGCAGATAGGAATTGCGGATGTGCAGGAAACTTGCTTCCATGAAATGCAGGCCACGAATGAAACCCGTTGAAGCCAAGCCCGCGGCAGCACCGAGCGCTGCGTACAGCAGAAGCGCATAGAGCGGCGCCGGATGTACCGACACCATCGATAGCGGCGGCAAATCGAATGCAGGCCTCAGTCCAAGAAATAGTCTCGCAATGAATGTCGCGGTGCCGGTCGCGAGTGCGACTGGCAAGAACGTACGCACACTGACTTCCGGCAACATCAATTCGATTGCGAACATCACGCCGCCGATCGGCGTGTTGAACGTCGCCGCGATGCCGGCGCCGGCGCCCGCCGCAACGAGCGTGATCCGCTGCCACGTCTCCATGCGAATCAGCTGCCCAAAAGTCGAGCCGAGTGATGCACCGATCTGAATGATTGGTCCCTCACGCCCCACCGCCGCGCCGCTGCCGATGGATAAGGCCGAGGCCAGCGACTTGACCGCGGCAACCACTGGCCGGATGCGACCCTCCTTGTAGTAAATGGCATCCATGACCTCCGGCACCCCATGGCCGCGTGCTTCGGGTGCGAATTTCTCGACTAGAAACACGACCCCCATTCCGCCGATAACGGGAACCAATATGACGAATGGGCCCCACGGGCTTGGCGGCGTATGCACATTCGCGTCATAGAAGACGTTTATACGGCCGAGAAAGAACAAATTGTGGATGAGGCCAATCAGACCGCGAAACAGAATGGAGCCGAATCCGGTAATTACGCCGACCGCGATGGCGATCAGCGACAGGCTCAGCAGACCGCGGGTTGTCGACACCTGTTTCATGCAAGATGGCCTCGGTGAGCGTGCGGGGAGCGGAACATCGCGTGATTCTCTTCTGTGAGCAGGTCCCCGCGTATTCTAGACCGTCCCCCCATCTCAATGGTGTCCGCGAGCGGATAAAGGCTTCTTGCAGAAGTGCTGTCGGCACGCTCGAGAAGCCGTGAAGGAAGGCAAAATGCCGCTGCTATTCGGCCGCAGACTTCAAGACCTCGCCGGCGGCGCTCACCCCTACCGCATCCAATAGACTTCTCAGGTTAACGTCAACTTTGGCCGGAATTCGCCGATATGCCGACGATCGGTGCGCGAAAGGTGCCCAATCAACACGCCGAGCTTCATGCGCCGCGTGTTCGCGGGCTCCACATCGGGATTTAATGCCATGCCTATTCAAACACTGTCGATGGTGTCGCGAGCTGCCGCGGCAGTCTTCGTCGCGCTTCTCCTGTCGCAGCTTCATCTACCCGCGCTCAAAATCGATCCTGCATCTGCCGTACGGGGATCGCTGACCGCGGCCACCTTTGCATATTCCACGTGCGGCATGCGTCATCTCGCGAAGTCCAAAGGGCGCAGTCGGCGTTAATATTCCGCGAGATTCATTAACACGCGGGCAAATTATGTGACAGCACGCATGGCCGCATAGCAGCGCATAGAATTCTCAGGTACTCCGTGATTCTGGCTGCAGACATTCCACCGAAACTAATGTTCCGCCATTGGGCGCGGGTCCGATCGACAGGTGGGCACCGACCATTTCCGCGCGCGTTCGCATGATTTGCAGCCCCAGTCCCATATTTGCGGTCGCCGACCCGGGTATGCCGATTCCGTCGTCGCAAATTTCCAGTCGCACGCTCTCGGGCCGACTGTTGAGTGTCACGCGGATCGATTCTGCTTTGCTGTGCTATCGGGAATTGGCGACCGCCTCCTGGGCGAGCCGGTAAAGGGTTTCGAGCACTTCTGTTTGCAGTCTCAGTGGCGCCGACTCGGTTGCATCGACCCGGATGTTGGTTCCGTAAACGTCGTGTTGCAGGTCCACTGGCTCTTGGAGCAACCCGATTGGCCCATTGTCAGGAAAATCCATCGGCAACAGACCATGAGCCATGGCCCTGCAGCTATCCACCGCGCGCCGTGCGAGTTGCACCAAGATGTCCAGCTGCTCGGCTGCGGGCCTCCCCGCATTGCGTTCGGCGGATGCGAGTGCCGCCGCGAGCAATGAAATCCCCGTCAGCTCCTGGCCGAGCCCATCGTGAAGGTCGCGCAGTTCGGCGAAATCGCTGAGCCGATGGACCACCGGCTCGTACGCATCTACGTCCATGTTCATCCCGAGCTCGCGTAAACTCTTGCCGACGACCTCGTCACGGGCGTAGCCGAACAAGCGCAACCACGCTTCATTGACCTCGACCAGAATACCGCCCGGGTAGGTGCTCAACGCACTGGCATAGGCGGCTGCATCGAAGAGCGCTCGGCTCTTGCGCCCGCTCGCGACTGCACGCCGCTTTTCCTCATCAAGACCGGCACGCAGTTTCACCGGCACCAGCAACACCAGCATTGGCGCAGATATCACTGCCGTGCCGAGATACGTCAACCAGGCAACGGAGTTCAGCCCCTCGAGTGCAGGCGACCTAAACTGCTAGGCGCCTCCGGCAGCGACGATCACGAGCGCCCGCACGGTGAGCGATGCTGCGTCTGCCAGAAACGTCGCCGCAAGCAAGCGCGACGCCAAACGAGCATTCGCTACCGGCGTACTTGCAGTGACCAGCGCAGCGCCGACATAGCCTCCAATTGCAGTCGAACCGAGTGCTGCGATGCGAATCGTCGTATTGGGCCAGCCATACGACAGAGCGACGCTCGCAATGATGCCCGCGGCGATCAACCCATATACGAATCGATCGTACTGCGTGCCGCCATAGAAGCGTGCCATTCCCGCAAACAGAAGTGCCGGCCCGGCCGAAGTCGGGATATTCCACAGCAACGAACTGACTCGCCAGTCGGCAAGAGGCACAAAGTAGCTTCCGAACCCAAATGCGATACACGCGAACGAGCCAGTCCCAAAAGGCCGGTCCCGCAATGCGCGGCGCATATCGCGCAAGGCCCACGAAGACTGCCGCGCTGGCGGCTCCCGTTACGGCCAGCGCAAGTGAAAGCGTGTCTTCGTTGAGCACCGCCAAACTGTCGAACTCCTCTGGTTATCTGCGTCGAGACCCCGGGACTCGCCGCGATGGGAAACGGCTACATCGGCATATACGCGATTAAAACAAACTTCAAACCAAAGTGTTGTTCTGGTAGTGGCTTTTATTTGGTATTGTTCCGCATGCCGAACACCTATTCGAAATGCGATTCAACCCCGTGACATCAATCGCCGAAGTGATGGACCCCGATGACCTGCTGTCGCACCGCCAGCGCGCCGGCAACGTCGACGTCGCCGCGTTGAGCGCCACGACATGAGTGCATCGCCGTTGATCGCCGTCGAGGATACTCGGATGTTCCAAGAGGCGGCCTCTGGCTCCGAGGCCGTACGCGCGCAATTGCAGGGGGATGCTCACGCGATCGCAGCGATCGGCGCGGAACTGCGCCGGTTGGCGCCGCGGAGCGTGATTACGTGCGCGCGCGGCAGTTCCGATCACGCCGCGACCTTCGCCAAATACCTGATTGAGACCCAAACAGGAGTGGTGACCGCCTCCGCTGCACCCTCCGTTTCCTCCCTGTACCGAGTCTCTCAAGATTTGCGGGGTTGCCTATTCCTGGCGATCTCGCAGTCTGGACGTAGTCCGGATCTGCTCGCAGCGGTCGCCGCGGCGAAGCAGGCGGGCGCTACCGTATTGGCGCTGTGCAATAGTCCCGGCGCGCCGCTCAGCGCGGCCGCTGATTTAGTGATCGAGTTGCGCGCCGGGCTCGAGACCAGCGTTGCTGCGACGAAATCCTATCTCGCCACGCTGGCCGCGCTGGCTCGACTGGTCGCGGCGTGGACACAGGACGCCGAACTCCAATCGGCCATCGACAGGCTCCCGGACTTGATGGATCAGAGCTGGGCGCTCGATTGGTCCGCAGCGCTCGCGCCCCTCGAACCGGCCAGAAATTTGTACGTGATAGGCCGGGGGCTCGGGTTAGGCGCCGCGCAGGAAACGGCGCTCAAATTCAAGGAGACGTGCGGCTTGCATGCGGAGGCTTTCAGCAGTGCCGAGGTGCGGCATGGTCCCTATGCTTTGCTGGGCGCCGAATTTCCAGCCTTCTTGTTTGCGCAGGCCGACGTGACGCGAGCGGGAGTCGAGACGCTGGCTCTGGAACTGTCACGCCACGGCGTGCCGACGGTCATTGCAGGCGCGCGTCTCGCAGGCGCAGAGCCGCTGCGCAGCGCCGGTGCGACGGTGTTGCCCGCACTGGAAGTACGCGCCGAGATTGCGCCGATATTGCTGGTGCAGAGCGCGTACCGGGTGATAGCCGCGCTGTCGGTACGGCGCGGGTTCGATCCCGATCGTCCTGCGAATTTACGCAAGATCACCGAGACGGTGTAATCCGCGCTGTGCAGGCAGGCAGGCATCTCAGTGCGCGCCGGCCCGGCGCTCCCGTGCTCGCGTAAAAGCCCGTCAAGCTCAATGCACCAGTTGCGCGGATCGTGTGCCTTGCGTAAGAGTATGGTCGGCAAGAAACTCGTGAATTACCGCGCGTTCACCGGCTCTATCGAACAGGTAAAATAATTCGTTCGCGCGCGGCGCGCGCCGAAAATAATCCTCTTCCGGAGCGCGTGGATAATCCGGGCGGTGTGCAACTGTCACCGAACTACACGTGATCTGCTCATCCGGAGAGAGCCGCAAGTCATGCATTGATTCTAAGGCAAACAATTTCCGGATCTGCAGAGCGTGCGCGGTCGGATGCGAATATACTTTCTGCATGACAATGGGCCGTTCGCTGGGCGGCAACGACACTACCGTGCCCGCGGGTCCATACGGATACTGGTTGCCGTCGGTGTGATTGGTGTAAAGCAGAAAGATTGGTTTACCTTGCCATTGCTCTAGTGCTTGGTCGACAGCCACGCTGGTGAATTCATGGTCGAGATGGCCGTCGAGTCGTGGATCCGGCATCACCACAATTCCCGGATTCACCTTGCGCAACACCTCAACCAGATCCTCCACCAAATGTTCCCATGTATTGCTGCGCGCTGCGCTCGACACCATTGTGCTCAAGTTGGCGCGCCGATAAGGCGCCACATCGGTATTTGCACCGTAGACTTCGGGAATCGTTTGCTTGGGTGCTGAATACATCGCATCCAATCGACCATCGAAGTAGCCGAGGTTGGCGGTGCGCTCTGGAGGAATATTGCCCTGCCACGGAATAGTCACGCTATCGACCGCACGCAAATAGCCCTTGAGGGCGTAATGCTGCGCTGGGTCGCTGATGTTGGCGCGATAGTTCATGTCGCCGGCATTGCCTGCGGTAACCGTGACCACACTGGCTTGCCGATCGGCATAAAGGCCGAACGCCGCGATTTCGGCATCGTCGGGATGAGGTGCAATCACCAAGATGCGTTGTTGCAAGTCGAGATGATTGTCGAATAGGCGTAAGGTAGCCGTTTCGGCTTCGAGCGTCACCGCATGGGTGCGAATGATTACTTCGCTGCCACCGGCAAGTTGCTCACGCAAGCCGCTTAAATTTAACCAACGCACACCGATCGCATTGGTATCGAGATATTGTTGAATGCGGAACTCGCCGACCGACACTTCGACCCACGGTTCGTGTTCTGCGCCCCAACTGCGGACTGCGAGCAAACCGGTGTCCCATTGAGTGACTGTGCGTGGCCAGGTGAAGCGTACACCGTCCGCAGTTCTCGACAGTCGGATGACGTGAGTTACGCTGTCTGCGGCTGCAAATTCATACGGGTCACGCTCATAGCGTGTGGAGGTTGCACCGGTCGCCGCCGGCGGTACATTGACTTGAGGCGCTGATGGCGCTTGCGCGAGGCTGAGACGCGCGGTGGTCGCCAATAGCGCAATAACCAAGCTTGCAGTGCATATATGCATCGGTGAGCCTCAAATGGTGGATCCCTTCGTGCCGCCCCTGATTGCGTTGCGGATGAGCGGTCGCGCCCAAACCCCGACGCTCAAGACGAACCCGAACGTGAGATACAGAAACAGCATTCCAAATCGCAGGCCGTACAGATCCCCGAGCCAGCCGATGACAAAGGGCACGAGTGCGCCACCCATGATCCCCGAGCAGAGGATCCCGGCGAAAGGACCGTGGTGCTGGGGTACCGAGTTTAAGCCCAGTGACACCAGTGTCGGCCACATGATCGAGGCGAAAAAGCCGATACAGGGAAAGGCCACTCGGGATACCTCGTCCGATCCAAACAAAGCCGCCGTCAGCATGCACATCGCACCGAGCGAAAACCCGATCAATACACGGCGGCTGTCGAAGAGCTTCAGCAAGCCCATGCCCAGCAGACAGCCGGCGGTCATCAGTCCCCAATAATAGGCCACCGCATCGGCACCTCCCGTGTGCGGATCGACGTGGTGATAGCGCTCGAGAAACGGAGACATCCAGTCGGCCGTGCCCTGCTCGCAGCCGACATAGGCAATTATCGCCAAAAAATAAAGCCAGACGTAGGGATTGCGCAGAAGCTGCCGGTACATCGCAAGCGTACCTGCCGACTCCTCCTCGGTACGCTCCACCTTGGGTAAGCGCAGCAACGTGATCAGCACCACGCAAACGCCCGCGACCGCTGCAAATATCCAATAAATCGACACCCACGGAAGCGCGGGCGTTGTAATGCTGCCCAGGACCGTGTAGTAGAGGCCGCTAAGATCGCGATGCGCGGGATCGAGGTGCCGCACGAGATCGGAGTAGACCAGAGGACTCACGAAGGACGCGGCGCCGAAGATGAGCTGCGCGAATGCTGAGTTGAATGCAAAGTGCTCCTCGCCTCCGGCCACACGCAACAGAGGATTGATCGCAACCTGCAGTACCGCCATCCCCGCCCCGATCACAAACAGCGAAGTCACGGCCATTGAATAAGTGGGAAAGGCCGCGAAACTCGCTGCGCCGAGGGTCGCCGCCACGAAAGAGGCGAGCATGGGTTTCTTTTCTCCCCAGCGCTGCACCGCAAAGCCCGCAGGAATCGACATCACGCCGTACGCAATGAAGAACGCGAACGGCAGGATCGCGGCCATCGTGAGCGACACGTGGAAGTCGGCAATGATGTCTGGAACCAATGGCCCGAGAATATTCGTGAGAAAGGAGATCACGAAAAACACGAAGAACACGACCGCAACCAGAAATCGGCTTCTGCCTCCGGTCGCGGCGCGCACCGTGGATGTCATTGTCATTCTCTCGCACCTCGTTGATGTTCGATGGGTCGCGGCAGACGGATCACGTCATAGCGCACTAAGGTTAACCGCCGAGTCGGCCCCCATAGAGGCCACTACACGACCGGCACTTGGCTGATATTGTTCTTCGGGTCCATCCAGAACGACTCGTTCACGAAGCGGCCGAAGATTTCTCGCGGCAGGATCGGAGTGCGCTCGATCGGCTCCACCTTCGGTCGTACCTGATGCAGACCCGGCATGCCGACCCGTGCATCGAACTCGTCGGCGTTGTAGGAAATGTGTTCGAAGTCATGTTCGAACCAAGGTTCGCCGATGAACTGGTAGACCGCGCGCATGGCCGCAGACGGATTGCGCGCCAGGCTTTCGTAGGTCAGCAGCAGCAAATGGCCCGGCGCATATTGGCCATAGAACGCATCCTTGGTGGCCTGAAAGGAGAACCCCACCATGCCGCGCGGATCGGTCAGCGCCTCGACGCGCGAGTACACGGTGGTGTTGGTGTCGAACCGGAACACCTTGCTGACACCGACCGGTTGCCTGCGCACCAGCCGCTCCATGCTGTCCAACACCCAGGACAACTGCCGAACGCACGCAATGACCTTCGCCTCCGGAAACAGTGTCTCCAGCAACTGCATGCGGCTGCACCACAGTCGGCTGGTGTCGAATACGACGCCGGCGTCCGCCTGTCCCGCGTAGAAGTTCTCAACCAGGCCGCGCAGCATTGCAACGCGTTGCTCATCGGAGACGTCGAAGGAAAAATCGTTCTTGCTGCTGGTCTCCGCTATCACGACGCCCATGATGTCGGCGAGCGGGCTGGTCATGCCCGAACGGAACCGCGGGTTCTGGTTGAGGATGGCGGCCAGGAGCGTGCTGCCGGAGCGCGGCATCCCCGATATGAAGTGGAACTTGCGGGCTGACTTCGCAACGTGGGGTACCTCAGGCATCGGGGTCCCTCTCCTGTGGGGTGCTGTGGAGTGTATAGAACCGCCCCAATCGGCGTGTGCGACCGATGATATCTGGTCCGGGCTGGGCGTGCGCGCAGTCGTCGTCAGAGCCCGGCCGCATTCAGTGATTCCTCTCCGGCGAAGCGGCAATCCGACTCAGCGCAGCGACCGGAACACTGATGGTCGGAACGTTCCATCCACTGACTTCGACGACCGGCGCCGCCGCTGTTGCCGTTGCGAAATGTGCCTTCAATGTAAGCGATTCGCCGGGCCACAGCGTGACGTCATTGTCACTCCACACGATCGGCAACACCGGCTCGCCGCCCGCGGCTCGCTTGATCGACACGTGTTGGAACAGCGCCACGGCTTTGGACGATGGGGGCACCGTCACTGTGACGGTGGCAATGTCCTCGGCTCCCTCGCGCCGCATCGTTGCCCGGACCGTCGCTGTAGCGGTCGGCAAAGACTGCAATGCGGTCAAGTCTGCGTATTGCGTCACGGGCGTTAGGTACCACTTGGAATGGGCCCAGTCGAGCTCGTCGGTTTGAGTGGAAAGCCAATAGACGTTGCGGCTGATCGATTTGCCGTCTGCCGCATCGAGTTCGAGCTCGATGAAGTAGGTGCGCGACAAGCCATCCAGCGCCGGTAGCATCGCAAGCAGCCGCGTGCCGTTTCCCGCAAGATCAATATTCTGAAGGCGCCGCTCAAAGGGCACGCTGCCGTCCAAGTTGCGTACGCGGATGACCGCCCGCAATCCATGTTCCGTGGCGAGCGTGTGATTGACCAACATGATCGCGCGGGTATCGTATGAGTACTGGATGTGCACCGGTTCATTGGCCAACTTGGCGCCGAAGTAGGCGCCGGCCGGATTCAGGAAATAATCGTACAGGTGCCAGTGCAGCGAGGGCCAGGCGTTGTTGAGCATCCAATAAATGACGCCGGTCGCGGGCATGGCCGCATCGCTGTGCGCATTGAACGCCTCGAATTGTGCGCGGACGTTGTCGTAGTTTTCGAGCTGAGACTTGGCGACGTAGTCCTCGAGGCTCGTGGGAGGGCCGTAGCGCTTCGCCAGCGCGGTGTCGAACGGCTCGATCGTCGCGAATATTGACCAGGCGGCCGAAGCGTGAAACTGCCGAGCCTGTGGGTTTTTCCACAGTGTCTCCAGCTCCTGTGGCGAGAGCATGCGGGTCAGATCGTCCATCAGCGGAATAGAGGCGCCCGCACTGACTTCGGAGTCGAACCCGAACGCACCTCCCAGCTTGTCGGCATACCAATACGCCGGCGGAACCCATGCGTAGGGCCCTGCCATCTTCATCCCGGACGGACCGGTCTCGGCCGTGGCGCCGTCGGCTGCCGCCGCGACGATCGGCAGCGACCAGTCTTCGGCATTTAAGGTGTCGACGTAGATCTTCGCGATCGCGGCCGGCGGCGCGTTGTCACTGCCGATCAGAAAGCCAATCACGGACGGGTGGTTACGCAACAAACGCGCCTCGCTCGCCATCGAGGCTGCGGCCACCTTCTCGTCAGTTGCGTCCCACGGCTCGCCGCCCGTCTTGGCCCACGACTCCCATTTATCGCAGCACTCCCAGCCAGCGAGGATCATGATGCCGTTGCGGTCGGCGAGGTCGTAGAACTGAGTGTCCTCGAGCTTACCCTCACTGCGGATGGTGTTGAGCCCGAGGTTCAGGACGTACTTGAACTCGGTCTCCATGCGCTCCGGGTCGTCGCGCAGGAACATGTCCGGCGCCCAGCCCGCCCCCCGAATCAAGACAGATTTCCCGTTGACGACAAATTGTTGATAACCCTGCGGGGTGAGGTGAGCGCTGACGCTGCGGATGCCGAACGTCGCGCTCGCCCGGTCGGAGACCACACCATCCACGGCAGCCGTCATCTGCGCAGCGTAGAGCGGATGGGCGCCCATACCGACCGGCCACCAGACCTGCGGATGCTCGAGAGCGAGGCCCGGATCACTCTTGGGGGAAAATGACACGGTCTGGGTCTGACGGGGATCGAGGTGTATCGTTCGCCGCAGCGACACGCCGGCCACGACGCCCGTGATCGTTGCGTCATGCGCCGACGCATCGAGGTTTCGCGCCTGCACTTTCACGGTCAGCGCGGCGCGCGAGAGATCGGGAAGCGACAACGCCGATGTTACCTGCGGAAATCGTATCTCGACCGGACCGGTGCGCACGATATCCACGCCCCGCCACGGGCCCATATTGTTGTCCGGTGGCGTCGGGTTCCAGTCGACCCAGCCAACGACTAAGCTCGTCCTCGGATCGGCCGGATGCACGCGCAATGCGAGCGTGTTGACGCCCGCGTGCACCCAAGGTGTCACGTCGAGCTCATGCACAGGATAGGCACCGGCGACGGTCGCCTGTTCGGCGACGAGGTTCCCATTGAACCAAACATCCGCGCTCGCGATCAGGCCGTTGATGCGCAGCAGCGTGCGTGCTGCTTGCGCTCCTTCGGCTAAGGTGAACTCGGTGCGATACCACCAAGGAATCACGAACACGTTGCCGCTGGAATCGGGCTCCTCGGCCGCACGCAGGTTGTCGCTGTAGAACAGGTTCTGGTAGGTGCCATTCTCCAGCAGCCCCGCCATCACCGTCGCGCGTCCGCTCACCGGGTACCACTCGCGGGTTGAAAATCCACCAGAGGAGATTTCGGCGCCGCTTTGCTGCGCTTTGGCGCTCGACTGAATCTGCCAATGAGCAATGGCGGTTGCGGAGCCGACATCAACACCCACTTGAGTGGGTACAAAAGCGCTTTCGGCGCCAGCGAGCGAAGTGCCCGCGAGCGCCGCCAGCGCCAACATCACCCGGATTGCGGACAAACCCGCTGCCCGCGGCTCGTCAACAGCGCGCAAAACACCGATCACCACTGTCCACGAATTCCAAGCATGAACATGCGTTCGGAGAATTGCGAATGCGCCGGCTGGTCGGGCCACACAAGGTAGAACCGCTGATACTCGTTAGTGAGATTGGTGGCGTCGACGAACACTTCCAAGTACTTGCTGAACTTGTATGAAACCGAGGCGTCGAGGTACTGCTGCGGCGCCTCGTACTCCTCCAGGCCGGTGATGCCGCCCACGCTTTCCGCAACCGCGCGCTTCGAGCGGTAGTTGTAGGCAAGGCGGGTCTGGAAGCGCTTGTCCTGGTACCACAAGATAACGTTGCCCGATTCGGTTGAGTTGTCTTGGAACGGAATCTTGTTTCCTGCCAGATCGGTTTGTCCCGTGTTGCTGGGCGCGTAGGTCACGTTGAACTCCATGCCGGTGTTGGACAGCAATCCCGGAAGAAACGTGAACCCCTGGCGATAATCGAATTCAGCTCCCTGAATGCTGTTGCCCGAGCCTTGTATCGGTTCAGTGATGGCAATGCAATGATGGCGGACCACGCCGTCCTCGTCCGGCAGGCTGCAATTGGTCACGCTGCCGGTGTTGATGAAGCTATCCACGTTGATGCGGAACAGCTCGAGGTCGACCATGCTCACGGGATTGATGTAGTACTCGAACGAAGCCCCGTAATTGGTGGAACGCCACGGGTTGAGGTTCGGATTGCCCGCAGAAGAGCCCGTCGCGACCTGGTATATCGGACCCGTCTTGGTTTCCAGCAGCGAGTAGTTCAGCGCCAAGCCGCCGCCCCACTGGCTCAAATTGAGTGGCATCATGTTCTTGGAAGCGGAGAGGCGCAGCGTCAGCTTATCGGTAAAATTCAGCGCGAAATTGGCTGCCGGCAGGACGTCGGTGTAACTGCGCGGGGTGACGTAGTCGCCGTCAGAGGCGGGTTCCAAACCGTATTGGCCCGGCGCGCCGATCAAATCCTGAGTCACGTCGAGGTCGGTGTGAATGATCCGCACACCCACGTTTGCGGCATACGGCATTTCGCCGAGCGTACCTTTGAAGTTGGTTTGCAGATAGCTCGACGTTTCCTTCAACGACACGGCCCAGCTGATTTCAGGCGCCGCCTGTGTCGTGGTATTGGGATAGAGCTGCTTCCAATACGCCAAGGGATTATCCAGGGCACGTGGGTTGATCGCCCAGAAGGTAATCCCGGACCCGAGCAGGTTGGTGTATTCCTGAAAGTTATTGGCAAGCGCCGGCGGGGTTTTCGACAGCGGCAGTGCCGACAATGGGCCGGCACGGAAGAAGCCCTGCGAGTTGCCCGCGGTACACCAGGTACCTGACGAATTGCCGCTCAAGATCACATCGGCGCCGACATAGCGCACTAGGCAGCCACTCGGGTCGCTGGCACCGATGCCGGCGTACACGGGGGTGACCAGGGTGTACCCGTCGTTATCGCCGCTGCGGTTGCTGTTGCGCACGCCGAAGTCGAGGCTGATGCCATCGTTGAATTTGTAATGTCCATCGAAGCGCAGCGCGGTGATCGTAGCGTTTTGATTGTAGTCGTCACTGGATTCCAGCGTTTTCATCGTCCAAGCACTGGGGTTGGCGAAGTCGGCGGCGAGTGATGCGGGCATGCCAATCACCAGGTTGCGGCCGGTGAAATTCGCG
This sequence comes from Steroidobacteraceae bacterium, assembly GCA_049517075.1. Taxonomy (GTDB): domain Bacteria; phylum Pseudomonadota; class Gammaproteobacteria; order Steroidobacterales; family Steroidobacteraceae; genus Bog-1198. Next base: position 18,265 of record JBEKSM010000051.1, read on the forward strand.
GTAATGGGCACCGTGTTTTGGGGAATGCCGTTGGCGTTGAATACGCGGTTGCCGCCAAGTTGACTTGGATAGTCGAAGGTCCCGCAGGGCTGCGTACTGGTGGGGTCAGCCCACAGGCAGCCGTCGGAATCTGAAATGTTGATGTCGGTCTCTATCCATTCCAGCTTGGCCGTTTCGCGAATCGCGCGCACGCCCGCCGTAAAAGGGCCGCCATTGTCGTAATCCAGCTGAAGATTGAAATCCTGCGCAGTGGACTGCTTGCGCACGACCTGCGTATACGACTCAACGTCGCCCGGCCATTTTTCATACACCTGCGTGGTATAGATCTGCGAACCGGAGTAGTTCGGATCCGGCGGCGGCGTGTTGTACTGGCTCAGCGCGGTACTGCCGGTGTTTCTAGACTGCAATGGCACGTAGGTCGCGCCTTGCCAGTTGGTGGAATTGAACTGAATGCCGACGTTGCGGTCGTATTCATCCTGATCGGCGTAGAAGGCGTCGCTGGTCAGCTTGAGCCCGTGGTCGAGGTCCATCTGGAACGACACATTGGCGGAATGGCGCTTGCGCTCCGTGGTGATGTCGTAGAGGCTGATGTCCTGGCTACCCATGAAAACGCCGTTGGACTTCCCATCGCCGTTCACGTCGACACTGCCATTCGGAAACTGAGTGATCTTGGAGGGTATCGGCGCTCCGTTCCACGCTCCGAGGAAGCCATTGTAGGCGCCTGCGCTTGCCGCGTTCTCGCCGTTGAAGATCACACCATACTGGTCGAGTCCCTCGGTGGCGTTCATCCGAGTGGTGTCGGAGAAATCAGCGGAGACCAGCAGACCCCAGCGACCATCGTCATTGAATGAAGCGAGACCGCTGGCCTCCGGTCCAGTTTTGCGAGTCGTGTCTCCCCGTTCCCCATCGCCCGAATAGCTAAAGGTAAACCCATGCGGCAAATCCCAAGGCCGAAAGGTGTGCAAATTGATCGAACCGCTGATACCTCCCTCGGTCTGGCCGGCAGTGGACGACTTGATGACGTCCACCTGATTGAACAGCGTGGCGGGCAGCGTGGTGAAGTCCGGTTGTTGCGAGTCGATCTGATCCGGCGTAATGAATACTTCACCGTTCAGCATGGTGCCGACTTGAGGCAGGCCGCGCACGTTCACCGTGGTTCCGACACCCGCGTCACGGTCGATTTGCACGCCGGTGATGCGCTGCAGAGCGTCGGTGATGGTCACGTCGGGCAATTGACCGATGCTCTCCGCCGAAATGCTGTCTTGGATGCTCGGAGCCAGGCGCTTCAGTTCGATCGCGCGTATCTGCGACTGGCGTACACCCGTGACAGTCACCTCCTGCAACTCGTCGGGCGAGGGTGTCGCCGGCACGTCCTGCGGCGCCGGGTTCTGGGCCCCCGCGTTCTCCGCCGGGGCACCCGGCTGCTCTGATGCCATGGCTGCTGTCGCCGCGGCGCTGAGCAATGCCATGGATACCGCAATTGACAGGGGGTGCTTGCGATGGTGTTTTGACACGGCCTTTCCCTCTAGATTGTTTTCTTCCCGATCCCAGATGCCCTACGCTGCCCGCTTCGCGTCGTCGCAGACCTCGGCTTGTCGACGCGGTGACCAATTGCCCCGCGCATCCCTGCCCTTTACAGCGTCTATTTATTCGGTCGATTGACGAATCAATCTCGCATGCTGCGCGCTTTTCGTCAAGTATAGGTGGCTTTAACAGATAATACGGATATGATTGTTCGGAGAGATGACGAATCAAATGAGTAATCCTATGCCGTCCCCACCCATTGCCAGCGTGACCCGTCAGCTGTCGCGACGGAGCGTTTTCGAAGCGCTTCTGCACCGCAGCCCCATCTCGCGGGCGGACCTTGCCAAGGTGACCGCTCTGTCGAAACAGACGATGTCGGAAGTCATCGATGCATTCGAGCAGCAGGGGCTAGTTCGCCCGATGGGACGAACCAGCGGCAATGTCGGACGGACGGCCGTGTTGTACGAACTGAACCCGGACAGCGGTCACGTGCTCGGCATCGACCTCGGTGCCCGACGCTTGACAGTCGCGCTCGCCGGGATTGCGGGCAAGGTTCTCGCTGAGGCCGACGAACCGACGGACAGCCGGGGCGGCGCCTGGACGCTCGACCAGATTGCCCGACTCTCGGACCGTCTGGCGCGTGACAACCACACCCACCCCAGCCGAATTCGGTCCATCGTGATGGCCACCCCCGGGGTCGTAAATCCCAAGAGCGGCGCCATCGAGATGGCTCCCAACATCAGTGGCTTGGATCATCTCAACGTCGTGGGCCTGCTGGGTGAGAAACTCGGCAGTCCCGTCGTGCTTGAAAATGACATCAATCTCGCGCTGCTCGGGGAAATTTGGCATGGCTGCGCTCAAAACGTCGACAACGTGGCTTTCCTCGCTCTCGGTAGCGGCGTTGGACTCGGACTCTATGTCAACGGCCGGCTGGTTCGCGGCGAAAACGGTGCCGCCGGTGAGATCGGCTATCTGCCGATCGGTGGCGATCCGCTGCAAGCCGAGTCCCGCCTGCAGGGGTGCCTCGAGTACCAGGTTGGCGCAACGGGCGTCGTGCGACGCTACCGGGAGGCCGGCGGTTCCGATGTGGATTCGGAGAGAGAGGTCTTTGAGCGCGCGCAGGCAGGTGATGCGATTGCCGCGCACGTGGTCGATGAGACTGCGCGGCTCATTGCTCTGGCCGCCGCGGCGGTCATCGCAACCGTGGATCCGCAGCTGCTCGTTCTGGGTGGCTCAGTCGGAGCGCGTCCCGATTTTGCGGACAAAGTTGCGCGCGTGCTGTTGCAGCTCGTGCCACGGCCGGTGGAGATTCGAACGAGCACGCTCGGTCGGCGAGCAGGCGTCGTCGGCGCCTTGTCGGTCGCCTTGCGCCGCCTGCATGATGAATTCTTCGGCGTCGCGGAACTCGCGGCGGCTCTTCCTCTTCCGCCGCCGGCGCAGCGTAGCGCACGTCAATGACACGCGAAACTGACTATTGTTTTGCTGCGGACTTGGGCGGCACGAAGCTCGCCGCAGCGATTGCCGACGGCGAGGGTCGCATCCTGGCGGAATTGACCGAGCCCACCGACCCACGCGGCGCAGCGTACGTGGCCGAACAGATCGCCGCCTGCGCCCAAAAGCTCGCGCACACTCTCGGGATCGATGTGACGCGCGCGCGTCATGTCATGGTGGGAATTCCTGGTGCGGTCGATCCTCGCACGGGCCGTGTTTCCCTGACTCCGAACATCACCGGGTTGGAAGACTTCGATGTCCTCGGCTTTCTGCGCCAGCGCTTCGGAGCGGATGTCGCCATCGAGAACGACGTGAATCTCGCCATGCTGGGCGAGCATGCGCTCGGGTGCGCCAGTCGCTGCCGCAATGCGGCGTTCTTATCGTTGGGCACCGGTGCAGGGCTCGGCTTGCTCATGGATGACAAGCTGTTTCGCGGGGCGCATGGCTCGGCAGGCGAAATCGCGGACCTGCCCATCGGGCGCGACCCAACTTCGCAGATCCCCTCGGCCGGCGGCACATTCGAACTCGAGGTGGGTTCACTTGCCATCGTTGATCGATACCGGCGCCAAGGCGGAACCGCGGCCACCACGGTA
>JBEKSM010000052.1:0-21606 GCA_049517075.1 Steroidobacteraceae bacterium
CGTCGCCGCGAGCGCATCGCGGCTCGCGCAGCGCGACTTCGCGCGCGCCTTGCGGCGGCCGGGGACCTCGGTCGACGGTCCCTCGCGAGAATTGTGGATGGCCAGGCTCACGGGTTGGGTGGATGCGTCGGAGCTCGAGGAAATCAATCGGCTGTTGCAGCGGCTTTCCGATCTGCTCGCGGCGGCCCGGCCCACGAAGAGCGGAAAACTGATTGCATTGCACTGGATCTTGGCGCCGATCGATGCGAAACCCGTGCGTCGACAGCGTGCGGGGTCGGCTGCCGGCCGGAGGATTTGAGGCGCAGCCGGAGGGACCGTCGATGTGAATGCTTCATTGTTGCGATGCAGCGCCGCGCGGGATGCGGCTCGAGAGCTTGGGTAGTTCCATCGGCGGCCAATTCCCGCGCACGGTTGACCCAAGCGAGTTGCGCGGCTTTATGATGGAGGCTTGCTCGATACGTCTGTCGTCGCGTGTCAACCGCGGGCACACGCCGCCCGCGAAACAGGAGATCACCATGCAGAAGGCTGTGCGCAAGTACCTCAAGGCGCTCGAGGCGGGCAATGCCGCGGAGGCGGGCGACTTGTTCGTCAAGGATGGATGGGTACAGTCGCCGTTCCTCGGCCGCCTCCCGGTCCGCGACTTTGTCACGACGGTCGCGAACGCCTCAGGCGACTCGACGCTCACGGTCCACGATGTTCTCGTCAGCGCTGAGGGCCATACACGGGCGGTCGCCTATTACCTCTACGATTGGCGCCTCAAGGATGGCACGCGCGTCGCATTCGATTGTGCCGACGTCTTCAATTTCGATCCCGAGTCCGGCCGGATCGCTTCGATCGTATTGGTCTATGACACGCACTTGGTGCGCGATGTGGTGCGCAACAAGTATCCCGGAGGGGCTCGCTGACACCGGCGCGCGCAGCGGCCTAGGCAACCGATCAGCGCTAGGGCTCGAGTGCTGTGCCGACCAATCCTCGCAGCAACGCACGCAGCGGCGCCGCACGCTCAAGGTCGAACTGCGGTGTGCGCATTTCGGTGAGATACGCGGCTTGTGCAATCTCCAATTGCACCGCATCGACACCCGCGGCAGGATTGCCGTAATGGCGCGTGATATAGCCGCCTTTGAAGCGCCCATTGACGACGGACGTGAACCTCGTTTGCGCGCTGAGCTTCTCGGCGAGGCGGCTGGCGCGCGACGGCGAGCAGCTGCGGCCGTCGGCGGTTCCAAGATTCAAATCCGGGAGGCGCCCTTCGAACAGTTGCGGCACCGTCGAGAGAATCGAATGCGCGTCCCAGAGCACGCAATGGCCATGGCGTGCGACGGTTTGTGCGATCAGACCTTGTAGGCGCGCGTGATAGGGCCGCCAATAATTATGCAGGCGCTGTTCGATTTCGCCGCGTATGGGCGCCGCGCCCGGCGCATACAGAGGCTCGGCGTCGAAAGTCTCGATCGGACAAACGCCGGTCCCGCGTTGGCCGGGGTAGAGCGGCGCGTCGTCTGGCGGGCGGTTCAAGTCGACGACATAGCGTGAATGCGTCGCGCGCAGTATCGAAATGCCGAACTCGCGATGAAAATCATAGAGTTTGGGCACGAACCAATCGGTGTCCGGTAGGTCGAGCACCTCCGTTCGCAGGCGCAGCGCCAGCGTGGGCGGCAGATAGGTACCGGAGTGCGGAAAGCTGATCAGCAGCGGCGCATCGCCTGCGACGTATTCATAGATGGGTTCGCCCCTCGGCTCACGCGCCGGCCGCGACTCGCTCACGCGGTCGCCCTCGACGGCAGCAACGGCTCGACCAGGGACGCAAACCGGCCACTGGTTACCCAAGACTTTGCCGCTTCGATATCGGGCGCAAAGTAGCGGTCCGACGCGTAGAAAGACACGTCCTTGCGGATGATCGCGTGAACCTGCTCCAAGCCCGGCGATGAGCGCGAGGGTCGATGAAAATCGATGCCCTGGGCTGCCGCGAGCAGCTCGATGCCGACCACGGCCGCAGCGTTCTCGTGCATGCGACCGAGCCTCCTGGCTGCATGGGTCGCCATGCTGACGTGATCTTCCTGGTTCGCCGAGGTCGGAATCGAGTCGACGCTGCAGGGTGCGGCAATCGTCTTGTTCTCGGAAACCAGCGCGGCCGCGGTCACCTGCGCGATCATGAAGCCGGAATTCAGGCCGCTGTTGTCGACCAGAAACGGCGGCAAGCCGCTCATCTTGGGATCGACGAGCACCGCCATGCGGCGCTCCGAAAGGCTGCCGATTTCGGCAATCGCGAGCGCGAGCGTATCGGCCGTGAACGCAACGGGCTCGGCATGGAAATTACCCCCCGACAACACATCACCTTGTTCGACGAACAGCAGGGGATTATCCGTGACCGCATTCGCCTCGATCGCGAGTGTCGCGCTGGCATTTCTGATCAAGTCCAGGCACGCACCCATGACCTGCGGCTGGCATCGAAATGAATAAGGATCCTGCACGCGCGTGCAGTCGACGTGCGAGGCGCGAATCGCGCTGCCCGCAATCAGATTCAAGTAGATCCGCGCGACCGCGATCTGGCCGGGCTGGCCGCGCGCTTCGTGGATGCGTGCATCGAACGGAGAGTCGCTGCCTTTGAGTGCATCGACAGACATGGCGCCGGCAACGACGGCCGCCGCGAACAAATCCTCACAGCCGAACAGGCCCGCAAGCGCGAGCGCCGTCGAGACTTGTGTGCCGTTGATCAATGCGAGTCCCTCTTTGGCGCGCAGCTTAAACGGCCGCAATCCCGCCAAGCCCAAGCCCTCGGCCGCACTCAGCACGCGCCCTTTGACGCGCACCTGACCGATGCCGAGCAGCACCGTGCTCAAGTGGGCGAGCGGCGCGAGATCACCCGAGGCGCCGACGGAGCCCTGTGCGGGAATCACCGGATAGACCTCGTGCGCGAGCAGCGCGATCAATCCGTCGATGAGTTCTGCGCTGATCCCCGAATACCCGCGCGCGAGCGCATTGATCTTGAGCGCCAAAATCAGCCGTACGACGGCGTCGGGCAAGGGATCGCCGACGCCCGCCGCGTGCGAAAGCAGCAAATTGCGCTGCAGCTGCTCGAGCTGTTCGGTCGGCACGCGCGTTTGTGCGAGCAGACCGAAGCCCGTGTTGATGCCGTAGGCGGCGTCGCCGGCGGCGACGATTCGGTCGACGAGCCGGCTCGCGGCCCCGATGCGTTCGCGGTCGGCCGAGCCCAGCCGCAAGTCGATCGGCCGCTCGTAAATGCGCCTTAAGTTAGGCAGCGTCAACTCGCCGGCGCGGATCTCCATCACGTCCGCCCGATCATCGGCAGGTTCAGTCCCTGTTCGCGTGCGCAATCGATCGCGATCTGATAGCCGGCGTCCGCATGGCGCATCACGCCGGTGCCGGGATCATTCCAAAGCACGCGTGCGATGCGCCGGCCGGCCGCGGCGGTTCCGTCGCATACGATCACGACACCGGCGTGCTGCGAGTAGCCCATGCCGACGCCGCCGCCGTGATGCAGCGACACCCAGGTCGCGCCGCTCGCGGTGTTGAGCAGTGCATTGAGCAACGGCCAGTCGGACACTGCATCGGAGCCGTCGAGCATGGCTTCGGTCTCGCGATTGGGGCTCGCCACCGAGCCGGAGTCGAGGTGATCGCGCCCGATCACGATCGGCGCCGACAGCTCGCCGCTCGCAACCATGTCGTTGAAGGCCAAGCCCAAGCGGTGCCGCTGACCGAGGCCCACCCAGCAGATGCGCGCCGGCAAGCCTTGGAATTGGATCCGCGAGCGCGCCATATCGAGCCAATGATGCAGATGCGGATCGTCGGGAATCAGCTCCTTGACCTTGGCGTCGGTCTTGTAGATGTCCTCCGGATCGCCCGACAGCGCGGCCCAGCGGAACGGACCGATTCCGCGGCAGAACAGCGGACGGATGTATTCCGGCACGAATCCCGGAATGTCGAACGCGCGCGCCACGCCTTGGTCGCGCGCAACCTGTCGAATATTGTTGCCGTAGTCGAATACCGGCAGACCCAGCGCCTTGAAGCGCAGCAAGAGCTCGACATGTTTGGCCATCGATTGCTTGGCCGCAGCGCTCGTGCCGTGCGGGTCCAGCACGCGCCGCTCGTCCCACTCCGCGACGGTCCAGCCCTGCGGCAGGTAGCCGTTGATGGGATCGTGCGCCGAGGTCTGGTCGGTGAGCGCATCGGGCTGGATGCCCCGCGCGAGCAGCGTTTCGAGCACGTCGACGATGTTGCCGAGCAACGCGACCGACAGCGCTTGGCCGCGCTTCGTCGCGTCGTCGAATCGTGCGAGCGCTTCATCGATCGAGTGGGCCTCGATGTCGACGTAGCCGGTTTCCAGACGCTTCTCGATGCGGTCCTTGCGGCACTCGACGGCCAATATATGCGCGCCCGCCATGGTCGCCGCAAGCGGCTGCGCACCGCCCATGCCTCCCAATCCCGCGGTCAAGATCCACTTGCCGGCGAGCTGGTCGGCGAAATGGCGGCGTCCCATTTCGGCAAAGGTCTCGTAAGTGCCCTGCACGATGCCCTGGCTGCCGATGTAGATCCACGATCCGGCGGTCATCTGGCCGTACATCGCGAGACCCTTGCGGTCGAGTTCGTGGAAGTGCTCCCAAGTCGCCCAATGCGGCACGAGATTCGAATTCGCGATCAGCACGCGCGGCGCGTCCGCATGAGTCGGAAACACGCCGACCGGCTTGCCGGACTGCACCAGCAGCGTTTGCTCTTCGGTCAGGACCTTGAGCGTCTCTACGATGCGATCGAAACAATTCCAGTCGCGCGCCGCGCGGCCGATGCCGCCGTAGACGACGAGTTCGCTGGGGTTTTCGGCGACCTGCGGGTCCAGATTGTTCATGAGCATTCGCAGCGGCGCTTCGGTGGTCCAAGTGCGCGCGCTCAATTGGTTGCCGCGCGCGGCGCGAATGACTCGGGGCCTGACTTTTTCGAGCATGAGTGCGCTTCCTTAGCTTACGGGCGAAAACGCCCGGACATTTCGTAGCGAGAGCCGGGGTAGTGGAGTTTGGCAACCGAGGCGACCTTCGAGAAAGTCCAGGTGCGACGGTTGACCAGCAGACAGGGTTCATTGCGCTGCATGTCGAGCAACTTGCGCGTGCGTTCATCGGGCATGACGGCGCGCAGCACGTGTTCGGCCTCTTGCAGCGGCGCGACTTGAATCAGGTAGTCGTGCGCCGTCGTCCGTGCGAAATCCACGCCGAGATAATCCGGCGCGAGTAGCGGTGAAACATAGCGGTCTTCGAGCTGCACCGGCAGATCGTTCTCGAAATGCACGATCGACGAGAAAAACAATTCCGTTTGGGGCTCGACTTGAAAGTCGTCGGCCAGCGCGCGCTCTGCTCGAACGCGTTCGACCACGATGACCTCGGCGCGGTGACGATGCCCGCGGCGCCGTATTTCGTCGGCGATGCCGCGAATTTCCAGCGGATGGGTACGCGCCTGATGGTCGGCGACGAAACTGCCGACGCCGGCGACCCGCACGAGCACGCCCTCATCGCGCAACTCGCGCAACGCACGATTCGCGGTCATGCGCGAGATGCCGAAGGACTTCACAATCTCGCTCTCCGACGGCACGCGGGTCGAGGCCGCCCATTTCCCGGAGCCGATGTTGTCGAGGATGTGCCGCTTGACCTGCATATACAGCGGCACGGACGACGTATTCGATCCGAGGTGGGTCTTCAGCATGTTGCCCAGGTTATCCTGTATAGACAGGTATAGTCAAGTCGCGCTAGCGGGCCGGACCGGAAAGCCGCTGCATCAGACTCGCAAAGCGCGGCCGCAGCAAGCCTTCTGCCGCATGGCAATGGTCCTTGATGACCCAGCGGCCGGCGACCATGACATCGCGGATCGCTGCGCGCGCGCCTGCAAACACTAAATGGTCGAGCGCTGCATCGAGTCGGCTGCCGGCCATCGTCGGATCTGCCGGATCGAGCACGAGCCAATCGGCGCGCCGGCCGACCGCGATTTCGCCAACGGATTGCCCCAGCGCCTGCGCGCCGTGAATCGCCGCATCGCGCCAGAGCCGAGTGCCCACGTGCGATTCGGCCACGTTCGCGAGCACCCCGCGTCGCTTGCGACGCAGCCGTTGTTGATACTCCAACCACCGCAACTCCTCGGCCGGGCAGACCGTCGCTTGACTGTCGGAACCGATGCAGAGACGACCGCCGGCCTGCAGAAATCGGTTCGCATCGAAAAATCCGTCGCCAAGATTCGCTTCGGTGCTGATCGACACGCAGACGGTTGCGCCGAGGGCTGCAACTCCCTGCAGTTCGGCGGGGGTCGCATGGGTCGCGTGGATGAGGCACCAATGCGGGGTCAGCAGGCCGGACTCCAACAGCAATTCGATCGGCCGCCGTCCTGTCTCGCGCTTGCAGGCTTGCACCTCGCGCAATTGTTCGGCGACGTGGATGTGGATTGGCAGCGTCGGATCAATGCTGCGCAGCTGCAGCGCGGCTTCGCGCAAGTTTTCGTACGCGACGGCACGCAGGCTATGAAAGGCGGCGCCGATGCACAGCGCTGCGCCGGCGTCGTGATCGGCCTGCGCCAATTCGCTGATCGCGCGCAGGAATTCGTCGGTTTGCATCGCAAATCGCGCCTGCTCCCGCTTGAGCGGCGCGCCGCCGAAATCGCTGGCCTGGTAGAGAGTCGGCAGCAACGTGAGGCCGATGCCCGCCGCGATCGCGGCGCGCACGACCGCGTTCCATAAGTCATTGGCACCGAGATAGGCTGTCGCGTTCGTGCGGCGATGCAGATAATGAAACTCGGCGACCGAGGTATAGCCCGCCTTGAGCATTTCCACGAACAATTGCGTCGCGACGGTTTCCAGTTCTTCGGGCTCGATGCGATTGGCGAGTGCATACATCGCCTGCCGCCAGGTCCAAAAGCTATCGCGCGCGGACAAGCGGTATTCGGTCGCACCTGCCATCGCGCGCTGGAACGCGTGACTATGTGCGTTCGGCATGCCGGGAACCGCGATACCGGCAATGCGCTCGGCGCCCGGCGGCGGTGCGCCGAATCCGATCTGGGTCACGATGCCGGCGTCGGAAACGCTCACGATGGCGTCTCGGACCCACCCTTGTGGCAGCAGCGCCGATTCGATCGAGTAATGTCGAGTCATCCCGGGGCCCCCGCACTTGCCTATACCTGTATATATAACCTAGCTTGCCTTATCATTCAGCCCACATCAATCGGACTATGAATTTGACAACAGCAGAGGGCGGCCATCCGGTGAAGACGGTGAGCGACGAAACCGCAGCAGATATCGGCAAGACCTGGGACCGGGTTTGGGTGGGTGCTCAGCTCGCTACGATGGCCGCGGGCGCTGCGCCCTACGGCATTATCAGGGACGCCGGAATCGCCGTACGCGGCGAACGCATCGCGTGGATCGGTCGGGCCGAGGATGCGGCGCGCGCGGCAGCGGCGCACTCGATACCCAGCCATGACGTTTGCGGCGCGTGGATCACACCGGGACTCATTGACTGCCATACGCACCTCGTCTATGGCGGCAATCGCGTCGCCGAATACGAAAGCCGCTTGAGCGGTGTGTCTTACGAGGAGATCGCGAAGGCCGGCGGCGGTATCCAATCGACGGTGCGAGCGACGCGGGCGGCATCGGTGGACGAGCTGCGCGAATCGGCACGCATTCGGGCGCAAGCCTTGATGGCCGAAGGTGTCACGACGATCGAGATCAAATCCGGCTATGGCTTGGAACTCGCGACGGAGCGGCGACTGCTCGAGGTTGCTCGATCACTGCCGCGCGAATTGCCGGTCTCGGTCAGCACGACCTATCTGGGCTTGCACGCCTTGCCCGAGGAATTTCGGTCCGATCGACGCGCTTTCGTCGATCGAGTCAGCGGTCCTTGGCTCGAGGCGCTGAGCGCAGACGGCCTCGTCGACGCGGTCGATGCGTTTTGCGAATCCATTGCGTTCAGCACCGACGAGACCGAGCGGTTTCTGCGCGCCGCGCAGGCGCTGGGATTGCCGATTCACCTGCATGCGGGACAATTGAGCGACATGGGCGCCGCGCAACTCGCGGCGAAGTTCGCGGCACTGTCCGCCGACCATTTGGAATACCTCAGCGCGGCGGGCGCCGACGCACTGGCCGAGAGCGGCACCGTCGCTGTGCTGCTGCCCGGCGCCTATTACACACTGCGCCAGACAACCCCGCCGCCGGTGGCTCTGCTGCGCGCGGCCGGCGTACCGATCGCGGTCGCGACCGACTGCAATCCAGGCACTTCGCCTTGTACCTCGCTGTTGTTGTCGATGAACATGGCCTGCACCTTGTTTGGTTTGACGCCCGCCGAAGCCTTACTTGGGGCGACCGCGCATGCGGCGCGTGCCTTAGGTTTGCTCGATGATCGCGGTACGCTCGAGGTCGGCAAGCGTGCGGACTTTGTACTTTGGCGCATCGATCGGCCCGCGGAACTTTGCTATGGCCTTGGTGCGAATCCCCGCATCGGCGTCGTCCAGGGCGGCAAGGCGATCCGGTGACGGACTCTCCGTTGCCCGTGCACCGCGAGGTGCTTCGGCTCATGCAGGCGCGAAATTGGCGCGCAGCTGAGGCGATCTGCAGCCGCTTGACCGCGGCCCATCCAAGGTTTGCGGCCGGCTGGGTCGCGGCGAGCCAAATCGCATTGGCGCTGCACCGGCGACAGGACGCGCTCGATGCGGCGCTTGCCGCGGAACGCTGTGCGGGGCAGGACCCCGCGGCTTGGGGTGCGATCGGCACGATGCGCAGCTTCGCCAACGATCATCACGGCGCACTCGCGGCCTACGATCGCGCCTTGGCGCTGGCCGGCGAGGATCCGCATTTGCTTTATAACCGCGCATCGGTGCGCCGCTTTCTCGGTGATCTCGCGGGCGCCGAAGCGGACTATGACCGCGTGATCGCATTGAAGCCGGCGGACTATGAGGCGTATATCAACCGCTCGGAATTGCGCGCACAGACGCCCGCGCGCAACCACGTCGCTGAACTCGAGTCGCTGGCGGCCCGAAAAATCCCGGATTGGCGCGGCGAGGTTCAAATTCGATTCGCGCTCGCCAAGGAATATGAAGACCTCGGCGAGTTCGAGAAGTCATTCGCGCAGTTGCGGCTCGGCGCCGGGCGGCGGCGCGAACATCTTCAGTATGACGTTGCGACCGACGTGGCGACGGTCGAGTGGATCATGCAGGCGTTCCCGGCCGGGCCGCCCACGCCGACGCCGAACGCGAGCGTCGAATCGCCGATCTTCATCGTCGGATTGCCGCGCAGCGGAACGACGCTCGTCGAGCGCATCGTCAGCAGCCATTCGGCGGTCACATCCGCGGGTGAACTCGACTGCTTCGCGTTGGCCGTCGTCGATGCCGCGCGCGCGCGCGGCGGCAAGCAGGCGCCCGCGCGTCGCGAACTCGTGGCATTGTCGGCCGGCGTGGATTTCGCAGCGCTCGGCCTGGACTATCTGCGCCGTGCGCGCGCGGCGTTCACCGGTGACGGCCGCTTCACGGACAAGATGCCGCTCAACTATCTCTATTGCGGCCTGATTCGCCGCGCGCTGCCGAATGCGAAGATCATTCACGTGACGCGCGACCCCATGGCGGTCGGCTACGCGATCTTCAAAACCTTGTTCAAGAACGGCTATCCGTTCTCCTACGACCTTGGCGAGATTGGCCGCTACTACGGCGCCTATCGACGGCTCATGCAGCACTGGCAGGCGACGATGCCGGGCGCAATCCTCGAAGTCCGTTACGAGGATCTCGTGGCCGACAGCCGCGCCGCGACGCATCTGCTATTGGATTACTGCGGCCTCCCATGGGAGGACAGTTGCGCCGAGTTCCACCGGAACCCGGCGCCGACGACCACCGCAAGCGCATCGCAGGTTCGCCGGCCGATCTACGCCTCCTCGGTCGCGCAGTGGCGGCAGTACGAGACGCAGCTTGCCGAGCTCAAGGCCGCAATCGCGGCCGCGGGCTTCAGCGTTTGAGACGCCGCCGCGCGCGGCTCATGGGACCCGGCGTAACGATTGCGCCATGCAATGGATGCCGCCGCCGGTCTTGGAAATTTCGCTCATGTCGACCTCGGCGACCTCGAATCCGCGTGCCCGCAATTGCTCGATGAGCTTGCGGCTCGACTTCGGAACGATGACTCGGTCGCGCCCCAGCGACATGAAGTTGCAGCCGAGATTGATCGTATCCTCGAACGGAACATCGATGATTTCATGGCCCTTGGATTTGAGCCAGGTCACGATTCCGGGTTCGGTGCACGCGAGACAAACCGCGGTGAGGCGCGGCGCGACGGGCACGACCATGAGGTCGATGTGCACATAGTACTCATCGAAGAATGCGAGGCGGGTCTCCCAGCCCTCTTTCTTGAACCAGCTCTCGACTTGCCGCGCTCCCTCCTCCTGCGTGCGCCCGCCGCCGCAGCCGATCAGCACGCAGCCTTCCTCGATCACGTTGAAATCCCCGCCTTCAAAGGTGCCGGCGGTCACCATGTCGTAAATCGGGATGCCGAGCCGTTCGTAGGTGCGGATTGCCGCAAAATTCTCGCCGCGGCGCCACCAATTGGCCATCGCGGTGATGATTGCGCCGTACGGCGTCATCACGCTCGAGTCGCGCGAATAGACTTGCATCGGTAGCTCGGACTCCGCGAGATGCCAGTGAATGCGCACGCCGAAATGCGTATAGGCGCTCTGCAGCTCTTGATGCTGCATTTTGGCGACCTTGATATCGGCCGGGTGTTCGCGCAGCGTTTTGCGCGAGAGCGAGCTCGTGGCCATGTGCCGCAGATGATCGGCGGGCCCGAGAAGTACATCGGTGAGCGGATCGGTCTCGTTGCGAAACCCCCAATCGGAGAGCCGCTTGGTGCCGCCGCCGGCCTTGCGGGCTTGCAGCGAAAAGGCGTCGGACTTGCCCGTGGTTTTTTCCGTTGACATGTTTACTCCCGTGGACGCGCCAGCCAGGCGCTTCATTGTTGGATGATGACTAATGGTCTTTGAACGAGTAGTGCAGTTCGAGGCCGACGGTGCGCGGCCGCGTGACGTAAGAGGCGCGATCGTGCGCGGGCCCGGGCGTCGTCGAGACCGATGTCGCCGCTTCTTGATTGGTCAAGTTGGTCACGAACGCGTCGATGCGCCAGGTCTTCGAGAAGCCGAGACCTGCGCGCGCATTGAGCAGCGCGAAGCCCGGAAGATCGGTCGCGGTTGCCGAATGCGGCAGCGCGGTCCAAAAATCGCTGCGGTAGGAGGCGTCGAGTCGCGCCTGAAATTCACGGTCCACGGCGATCGGCACCGAATAATCGAGTGCGGCCGTTGCCTGCTGTTTCGAGACGCCCGGCAGCCGGTCGCCGGCGTAGCCGATCAGGTCGGGCACGACGCCGCGTTCGAATCCCGAAGTCAATATCGCATCGGTGTAGCTATAGCCCAATTCGAGCTTGGTCGAATCTGCGATCGGCATCGTCAACTCGGCTTCCGCGCCGCGCGAGCGCGCGGTGTCTCCGTTGGTCACGAAGTCGAATCCGCCGGTAACGGTGGCGGCTTCGATCTGCGGGTCTTTCCAGTCGATGTTGTAGAGCGTGAACGTGTAGCTCGATCCGCGACCCCATGAACCCTTGATGCCGATTTCGGTGTTTTGCGCCTCGTCGGGCTTGTAGGTGAGCAGCGCGGTGGTTTCGCAGTAATAGCAGTTGCCCGTCGGCAGCGCATTGACGCCGCCGCGACGAAAGCCTTCCGACCAGGTTGCATAGATCAGCGTGTGGGTCGCGATCTCGTAGGAGGTATTGAGCTTGAAGATCTGGTTGCGGAAGCCCTTCTCGTTGGTGTCCGCGGTCAGGCCGTTCGCGTCGGTGCCGGATTCGGAGCAGAACGGTCCACACATCGGCAAGGTCTGCTCGAGGCTCTGATCGTAGTGCTGCCAGAAGATCCGGGCGCCCGCAGTGGCCTGCCATTTCTCGGTGAAGTGGTACGAGGTCTCGTTGAACAACGCAAGGTCGCTGAAGCTCACGTGCCGATCGAGCGTGAAGTTCAAGTCCGGGTCCGGATTCAACGACGGGCGGATGCCGCCCTTGTAGTATTGGATCACGTCGCCAAAGGTCGGATAGGGGCAGCTCGCGCTCAGAGTCGTGCAGCCGGCCGGTTGCCCGGATCCCGGGATCTCGCTCCAGCTCGCGAAACCCAGGATCGGCTCGACTTGATTGAGGGTCTGTTTGCGTTCGCTGAAGTATGCGCCCGTGACCCAATCCCAGGGTCCGGAGTTCTTCGACACGAAGCGCAGCTCCTCGGTGAACGCTTTGTCGGTCGAGTTATCGATGATCGGCGACAAGATGCGCGGATAATTCCCGTAGTAGGCGGCCAGCGATTCGATGAGCCCGGTCAGGTCGAATTGGCTGAATGCCGACTGGCTCGTATATGAAGAAGACGAGGAAACGGTTGCGAAGCCCGCGTCATAGGAGAGGTCGAAGGCTCCCAAGTCAGTCTGAAAGGACCCCGGCTGGTTCATATACAGCGTCTGGTCGTAGCGGTACCCCGGCGCGGTCTGCGAATAACCGTCCGACTGATCGGTCTGGTGCTGATAACTCAGCGTGAATTTCAATTCGTCCGAAGGCTTCCACAGCAGCGCCGCGCGCGCATACCAGGTCTCCGACCGGTCGACGCCGCGTTGTGAGGTGAACACGCCCGGGCTGGTCAGCGGGCTGCCGGGATCGGCGAGCACCGGTTGGGCGCCGGGACCGAGAACGGCGACCTTCAACGCATCGGTGAATCCGGCGAGCTTCTCGTAACCGCCCGAAGCGCGAAACGCCATCGTCTCGTTGATCGGCAAATTGCCGATGAAGTCGATCGATTCCGACGGGTTGGCGGCATTCGCGGTGTGCGACGCGCTCGTCGATAGTTCGACTTCGGTCGTGGTTGGATCCGGTTCGTTGTGGATCATGCGCACGGTGCCGCCGACCGAGCCGGACCCGTAGAGCGTGCCCTGCGGGCCGCGCAGCACTTCGACGCGCGCAATATCCGTCATCTTCAGATTCGCGAACAGCGGCGTCTCGTCGACATAGGTCGAGACCAGCGGCGCCGCGATTTCCTGGCTCTCGGCATTGACGCTGCTCGCGTTGAGGCCGCGGATCGTCAAGGTGTCGTTGATGTTGCTCGCTCGCGGACCCAAGTCCGGAGCCACGAGGCCCGGGATCATGTGCGTGAGGCCCTGCAGGTCGGTGACGCCCGAGGCGGCGATGTCGGCCGCGCCGACCGCCGAGATGTTGTACGGGATGTCCGACAGAGATACGTTGCGCCGGGTGGCCGTGACGACGATTTCATCGATGTCGTCGGCGACCGCCGGGGCTGCATGCAGCTGCGCGCCGGCCGCGAGAATTGCGGCGATCGCGGCGGCCAATCGTGAAGGTGTGCTGATCACCGTCTGCGCCGGCGGACTGGACGAATCATGCATCGGAGATCCCCTGCTTATTGGATAAAGGCGGCGCCCGCCTTTCCGAGTGACTATGATCTAACCAGGTGAGTATGATTGAGGCCGAACTCGGAGGCCGTGCAAAGTTTTCAATTTTGAGGTGAATTTTTTGCACCCCATGAAATCGCGAATCCCCCCTATGCACGCATTGCGGGCGCTCGAAGCGTTTGCGCGCTTCGGGACCGTATGGGAGGCCGCAGAAGATCTCGGCATCACACGCAGTGCGGTCAGTCACCGGCTCGCGATGCTCGAATCGATTCTCGGCTTCGAGGTGGCGAGCCGCAGCGGCAAGGGAATCGCGCTCACGGCGCGCGGCCGGCGCTATGCGCAAGACGTGCAACGGTCCCTGGCGCTGCTCGCCGATGCGCGCGAGGGCGGAAACGGCAAACCCATCGAGGGAACGCTGCGGGTATCGAGCACGGCCGGATTCGCCTCGATGTGGCTCTGCAATCACGTTGCCTCGTTTCAGACGGAGCATCCGAACTTGGGCCTGCAGATCGTCACGAGTCGCGAACTCGACCAAGCGACGGACCGGAACGTGGATTTGTTCATCGCATTCGGCGAGGGAGATTGGCCGAAGCACACGGTTCAACATCTCTACGACGTCGAGTTCCTGCCGCTGTGCAGCCCGGCGCTGCAAAACATACAGGGGGGTCTCAATCGGCCTGCCGACGTGCTGCGATTCCCGCTGCTGCATCTGCAGGGCTGGGACGACTGGCGGCGGTGGCTCGCCGTCTGCGGAGTGGAGTTTCCGAAACAGGGCGGCGGAATCATTTTCTCCGACATGATGCTCGTGCAGACCGCGGCGATCGCCGGTCAGGGCGTCATGATGGGCGACGAAATCACCTGCGGCGGCGCGCTCGCCAACGGGCAGCTGGTGTCGCCGTTTTCGACCAAGATCAAGGGGCGAGGCGGCTATTATCTGCTGCGCAGCCGCCAGCGCAGGCCGAATCCGGCGATGCTCGCATTCACGCGCTGGCTCAATGCGCTGTTCGTGCGAGTCAGGACTGATTTGAAGCGCGGCGCTTTTTGATCGGCGCGTCGATGGACGCGTGACGCAAGCCGTGGCTGTCGGCACGCGACGACCGTCTGTCGTCGCTGCGCGACATTTTGCCGTTCGACGCTCACTTATGGAAACTCCTGTTCGGATTCGCAATCCATAGCTCAGATGGCAACGGATCGGATCAACATCGATAGGAGAAACCCATCATGAAATTCGCAACCGATCGACGCTCCGCTCGCAGCGTTGCAACATTAAATATTCTGTCGGTGCTGTTGCTCATCGGCGCCGGTTTGCTGAGTGCCTGCGGATCCGGCGGTGGATCGTCCATGTCCTCCCCGGCCTCCACGACGACGGTGTCGGGCCAGTCATGCAGCAACTGCGGCGGCGCACTCGTCACGCTGACGGATGCGCCCGGAGATTTCGTCAGCTATATCGTCAACGTCGACTCCTTGCAGCTCACGAATGCGAACGGCACGACCGTGCAGATCGTGCCGAATACGACGCAAGTGGACTTTGCGCAACTCGTCAATCTCTCCGAGGTCGTCAGCGCGGCCGAGATTCCCGCCGGCAAATATGTGTCGGCGTCGATCACGCTCGACTACGCCGGCGCGACGATCGTCGTCGACGGCGCCAGCGGGTCGGTGCCGATCAGCGACATCATCAATGGAGCGAACTCAATGCCGCTCGCGAGCCCGAACCCGACGCAGGTCACCGTGACGCTGATGCTGGATCCAAGCAGGCCGCTCGTGGTGACGCCGAATGCGATCGCGAACCTGGCGCTGGATTTCAATCTCGCGGCATCCAACACCATTACGCCATCATTGACCGCGCCGACCACGATCACCGTGAACCCGGTACTGACCGCAAGCCTCGTGCCCAACGAGACGCGCCGGCTGCGTGTGCGCGGCGCGTTCGTGAGCGCGGATACCAGCGCGAGCAATTTTGTGATCAACGTACGTCCGTTCGATACCGCTGCGGGCAGCAGCGGCCAATTCACGGTCACGACCTCCGCGACGACGACGTATGCGATCAACGGCACGAGCTACTCGGGCGCCGCCGGCCTCACGCAGCTGGCGACGCAGAGCGCCGGGACACTGGTCGCCGCCTACGGCGCCTGGGATCAAACGACGCAATCGTTCGCGGCGACCAACGTGCTCGCGGGCTCGAGCGTGTCGGGCGGGAAACTCGACGACGTCGCCGGCACGGTGTTGTCGCGCACGGGTAATACCTTCGTGATCGGCAATGGCCTGATTGCGCATGCCGATACGGCAGGCTATAGCGGCCAATTTGGCTTCGCGCCGCAGGTCACCGTGACCGTCGGAACGGGCACGATCGTCAGCGAGCAGGGGCAGTCGGGATCGTTCACGATGCAGGACATCTCGGTCGGACAGCAGGTCGAGGTCTCCGGCGCCCTGTCGATCAGCACGCCGCCGCTCGGCATGATGCCGACCGCGACCGCGACGCTGGATGCGACCGCGGGCAGCGTGCAATTGGTACCGACGACGCTCGCGGGCTTGGTGACCGCTGCCACACCGAGCCTGGTTACCTTGAACCTGCAATTCTTGGATGGCCGTCCGGCCGCTCTGTTCAACTTTGCGGGTACGGGCACCTCGAGCGCCGCAGACGCAACCGCGAGCGCCTATACGGTCTCGGTCCCCGCCGCATTGACGTCCGTGCCCGCGGTCGGTGCGCCGGCGAGTTTCACGGGCTTCGTGACGCCGTTTGGGCAGGCGCCGCCGGATTTTGCAGCCGCTTCGCTCGTCAATTACGCCGACACGCTCGCGCAGCTGCAGATCTTCTGGTCGCAGAGCGGCGTAACCGCTCCGTTCGCGACCGACACGTCCACCGAACTGCTGATCAGCCAAGCGGTGCTCGCGGCGAGCGCGCAGCACGCCGTGCGGATCGGCTTCGAGACGCTCGATCCGTCGACCTTGAGCGGCGGTTTGCAGCTCGTACCGGACACCGCGGCGACGACCTCGATCTTCGTGATCGGCCATCGCGCCAGCTGGAGCGTGGATACCTACAGCAACTTCGGCGACTTTGAGGCGGCCTTGACGGCTGATCTCAATGGCTCGACAGGGCTCATCCAGTTGAACGCGGTCGGGCCGTACGCGGCGGCGACCGGCGTGATGTCCGTCGATACGCTGATCGCCATATTGACGGACTGACACGTCGACCAGTGACGGAATCCGTACCGGCCTGCCAGTGAGGTGCGTTGCGGCATTCGCCTGAGAACGGGGTCTCCTTGAGAGACCCCGTTCCCCTTGTGCTCCAGCTGCCTCAGGCGGAAAATCCGGGGCACTATGAGCACAAACCCCGTCGTCGATTTGGTTTCACCCATTGGTCATTGGATTGGCGGCCGGCATGTCCTGCCGGCGGCCGCGCGCACGACCGACATATTCAATCCGGCGACAGGCACCGTGATTGCGAGGGTCGCGCTCGCGGAAGCCGCGGATGTCGATGCGGCAGTTCGCGCCGCGGCTGCGGCATTGCCGGCCTGGTCCGCAACCCCGAGTTTGCGGCGTGCGCGGATATTGTCGCGCTTCAAGGAACTCGTCGAAGCGCATGCCGACGAACTCGCGCGCATGCTCTCGCGCGAGCACGGCAAGACGGTCAGCGATGCGCGCGGCGAGGTTACACGCGGCCTCGAAGTGGTCGAGTTCGCCTGCGGTGCGCCGCACCTGCTCAAGGGCGAGTTCAGTGAGAGCGTGGGCACGGGCGTCGATGCCTACAGCCTGCGCCAGCCGCTCGGCGTTGCCTGCGGGATTACGCCGTTCAACTTCCCGGTGATGGTCCCGATGTGGATGTTTCCGATGGCACTCGCCTGCGGCAACACCTTCGTGTTGAAGCCTTCGGAGCGCGACCCATCGGCGCCGATGCGCCTCGCGGAATTGATGCATGAGGCCGGTTTGCCGGCGGGCGTGCTCAACGTCGTCAACGGTGACAAGACCGCGGTCGATGCGATTCTGGCGCACCCCGGAATCGCTGCGGTGAGCTTCGTCGGCTCGACGCCGGTCGCGAAGCACGTGTATTTGACCGGCACCGCGGCCGGCAAGCGCGTGCAGGCGCTCGGCGGCGCCAAGAATCACATGGTCGTGATGCCCGACGCCAATCTCGATCAGGCGGTCGAAGCCTTGGTGGGCGCTGCCTACGGATCCGCGGGCGAGCGCTGCATGGCGATTTCGGTGGCGGTTGCCGTCGGCGATGCGGTCGCCGATCGCTTGATCGAACGGGTCACGGCGCGTATCGCGACCCTCAAGATCGGCGCGCCCGACGATCCGGCCACCGAGATGGGTCCGCTCGTGACCGAAGCGCACCGCGAGCGCGTGACCGGCTACATCGATATTGGTGCGCGCGAAGGCGCGCGTCTCGTGGTCGATGGCCGTAAGTTTCTGGAGACCTCGAAGCTCAAGGGCTTTTATCTCGGCGCATCGCTGTTCGACGGCGTTCAGGCGCATATGCGCATCTACCGCGAGGAGATATTCGGGCCCGTATTGTGCGTCGTGCGCGTCCCCACATTGCAGGCAGCCATCGAACTGATCAACGCCCATGCGTTTGCGAACGGTGTGTCCGTGTTCACGCGCAGTGGCGAGGTGGCGCGCGCCTTCACGCAGCATATCGAGGTGGGGATGGTCGGCGTCAACGTGCCGATACCCGTGCCGATGGCGTTCTTCAGCTTCGGCGGTTGGCGGCAGTCTCTGTTCGGCGATCATCATATGTATGGCGCCGAAGGCATACGCTTCTATACGCGCATGAAGGCCGTGACGCAGCGATGGCCGGAGCCGGTCGAAGGCGATACCGCGTTCGTGATGCCGACCATGCGGTGATTTGGGACAGATCGATTTCCGAATGATTGCAGAATTAGTGCTGCTGCATCGCAGCAATAGCCTTGACACCCGCACGCTTGGTTCCTACAATCGCCGGCCTTTGTCGCCGGGCACAGCGCCCCGCGCACATTTTGTTTCAACCGATGGTCGCCCGCGCGGGCCGACCCCCTAAAGGTATTTATGGCGACGACGACACAATTGATCCGCACCGGCCGCAACGAGCCCGCCTGGAAATCCAAGGTACCGGCGCTGGCGGCCTCGCCGCAAAAGCGGGGTGTCTGCACGCGCGTCTATACGACCACGCCGAAAAAGCCGAATTCGGCACTGCGCAAGGTCTGTCGCGTGCGCCTCACGAATGGCTATGAAGTATCGAGCTATATCGGCGGCGAAGGCCACAATTTGCAAGAGCACTCGGTGGTCTTGATCCGCGGCGGCCGCGTCAAGGATCTGCCCGGTGTTCGCTACCACACCGTCCGCGGCGCGCTCGATTGCGCCGGCGTGAGCGACCGGCGCCAAGGCCGGTCGAAATACGGCGCCAAACGCCCCAAGAAATGACACGAGAATAGAGAAGTAGCATATGTCGCGTAGAGCAGCAGCCCCGCATCGCACGATCCTCCCCGATCCCAAGTTCGGCAACGACATGTTGGCGAAATTCATCAACATGGTCATGGAGCGCGGAAAGAAATCCGCGGCTGAAAAAATCGTTTACGGAGCGATCGATCGCATCGGCGACAAGACCGGCCGCGCGGGCGGCGAAGCCATCAACGTGCTGCAGCAGGCGTTGGACAACGTCAAGCCGGTCGTCGAGGTCAAGTCGCGGCGCGTCGGTGGCGCCACCTACCAGGTTCCCGTCGAAGTTCGCGCCAACCGCCGTCAAACGCTCGCGATGCGCTGGGTCATCGAAGCGGCCACCGATCGCAGCGAAAAATCGATGGCGCATCGGCTCGCCGCCGAACTCATGGAGGCTGCGGAAAATCGCGGCGCGGCGGTTCGCAAGCGCGAAGATACGCACCGCATGGCCGAAGCCAACAAGGCGTTTGCTCACTACCGTTGGTAATACGACGTCGGCGCGTTCGGGCCGTCAAGCTTTGAGGACTGTCAGTGGCACGTACTACGCCCATCGAGCGCTACCGCAACATCGGTATCTCCGCTCATATCGACGCGGGTAAGACCACCGCGACCGAGCGTATTCTGTTCTACACCGGCGTGTCCCATAAGATCGGCGAAGTGCACGACGGCGCCGCGGTCATGGATTACATGGAGCAGGAGCAGGAGCGCGGCATCACGATCACGGCCGCCGCGACCACCTGTTTTTGGAAGGGGATGGACAAGAGCTTCCCCGAACATCGCATCAACATCATCGATACGCCGGGCCATGTCGACTTCACGATCGAGGTCGAACGGAGCCTGCGCGTGCTGGATTCCGCGGTGGCGGTATATTGCGCGGTCTCGGGCGTGCAGCCCCAGTCCGAGACGGTCTGGCGGCAGATGAACAAGTACGGCGTTCCGCGCATTGCGTTCGTCAACAAGATGGACCGCGCGGGAGCCAATTTCCTGCGCTGCGTGGACCAAATCAGAACGCGCCTGCGCGGCAATCCCGTTCCGATCCAGTTGCCGATCGGCGCCGAGGACGGCTTCGTCGGCGTCGTCGATCTCGTCAAAATGAAGTCGATCTGGTGGGACGAAGACACGCAGGGCATGAAGTTCGAATATCGCGAGATTCCCGCCGACATGCGTGCGACTTGCGTCGAGTGGCGCGCGAAGATGATCGAAGCGGCCGCCGAGGGCGACGATGCGCTGCTCAACAAGTATCTCGAGACCGGCGAGCTCGCCGACGAAGAGATCAAAAAGGGCCTGCGCGAGCGGGCCTTGAAGAACGAGATTTGTATCGTGACCTGCGGCTCCGCGTTCAAGAACAAGGGCGTGCAGGCGGTGCTCGACGCGATCATCGAATACATGCCGTCGCCGACTGAGGTGCCGCCCGTCAAGGGGCAGAGCGACCGCGGCGAGCCGATGACGCGCAAACCCGACGATGGCGCGCCGTTTGCCGCGCTCGCATTCAAGATTCTCAACGATCCGTTCGTCGGCAATCTGACGTTTTTCCGGGTGTATTCAGGCACTTTGAATTCCGGCGATCAGGTGTTCGTGCCCAACAAGAGCCGCACCGAGCGCATCGGCCGCTTGCTGCAGATGCACGCGAGCGAGCGCTCAGAAATCAAGGAAGTGCGCGCCGGCGACATCGCAGCCGCCGTCGGCCTCAAGGACGTCACGACCGGCGATACGCTGTCGGACCCGGACAAGGTCATCATTCTCGAAAAAATGGACTTCCCGGAGCCCGTGATTTCGGTCGCCGTGGAGCCTCGGACCAAGGTCGACCAGGAAAAGATGGGCCTCGCGTTGCAGCGCCTCGCGAAGGAAGATCCTTCGTTCCGCGTGCACACCGATCAGGAATCCGGCCAGACGATCATCTCCGGCATGGGCGAGCTGCATCTCGAGATCATCGTCGATCGCATGAAGCGCGAATTCAAGGTCGACGCCAATGTCGGCAAGCCGCAGGTCGCCTATCGCGAAACCATTCGCGGCACCGTCGAATCGGAAGGTAAATTCGTGCGCCAGTCGGGCGGCCGCGGCCAATACGGCCATGTCTGGCTCAAGATCGAGCCGCTCGCGGCCGGCAAAGGCTATGAATTCGTCAACGGCATCGTCGGCGGCGCCGTCCCCCGCGAGTTCATTCCCGCGGTCGACAAGGGCATCCAAGAGGCCGTTCAGACCGGCGTGATCGCCGGCTACCCGATTGTCGACGTCAAGGTCACGATCTTCGACGGCTCGTATCACGATGTCGATTCGAACGAAATGGCGTTCAAGATCGCCGGCTCGATGGGATTCAAAGAGGGTTTTCGCAAGGCCAAGCCCGTGCTGCTCGAACCGATCATGAAGGTCGAGGTCGTGACGCCCGAAGATTACTACGGCGACATCGTCGGCGACCTGAATCGGCGCCGCGGCCAGATCATCGGCATGGAGGATTCCGCGTCGGGTAAGGTGGTCACGGCCGATGTGCCGCTCGCCGAGATGTTTCAATACTCGACGGCCATGCGCTCGATGAGCCAGGGCCGCGCGAACTATACGATGGAGTTTGCAAAGTACATGGAAGTGCCGAGCAATGTTGCCGACGCCGTCATGAAGAAAGCTTCCTAACTGAAGAGGTATTTGCCGTGTCGAAGGGTAAGTTTGAGCGAACGAAGCCGCACGTAAACGTGGGTACGATTGGTCATGTGGATCACGGCAAGACGACCTTGACGGCGGCCCTGACGAAGGTGATGGCGGAGA
>JBEKSM010000053.1:0-21560 GCA_049517075.1 Steroidobacteraceae bacterium
GTAATTCTTGCCATCTTGAATCAAGTCGAAAACGCTCTCGTCGAGCACCGCGACCGCGAATTCGACCGGTTGGCGCGCTTCGCGCAGCGCATGCGGAGCCGCGCTGATATCGAGTTTGACGGTGTCGCGCGGTTTGTAGACCGCGTGATCACTGCGCACCTTGACCTCGAGCGCCTTATAAGGATCTTGCACGTTGATGCGGGCATAGCCGATTCGATAAGTGGGTCGGCCGAGATCGACGCCGCCCTCGCCGGTCGCGTCCATGCCCGGCGCCGGTGCGACGCGCGGTGAGATCACGACGACCGAGAGGTAGAAGCCCGGCAAAAAGTCCGGCTCGACTTGGAAGCGGATGATCGGTGTGTTGCCGGGCAGCGTTTGCACCCAACTCTTGATCACGCCGTAACGCTCGACCGTGACCAATGCGGTGGCGCCGGGAAAGGGGTTGCGCACCAGAATCTGCGCGCGATCGCCGACTTGGTACGATGACTTTTCGGGCACGAGGCTCAAGCTCATGTCCTCGGGCTCTTGCCACATCACCTGACCCTTGCCGGTCACCCAGGTGCACAGTTGAGTCGTGTGGGTTCGCCCTTTGGTATCGGTAACACTGGCCTCGATGCTGTAAAGACCCGGCCCGTCGGGCGTGAACGTGCACGGCCGGCCGGCATCGCCCGAGAGCCCGGTGCAACCGGTCTGCGATTCCCAGCGGCGGTCGAACGCCGTCAAGTAGGCGGAGCCCGCGCCTTTGACGCGCGCGGCGCTGACGATTTCCCGGTGGATGCTCACTGCGACCGGCGTGCCGGCGGCGATGCGGCCGTCCTTGCCCACGACGATGTACTGAACGCTCGCGGGCTTGCCTTCTTCGAAGGTCCAATGTTCCGAACGCAGACCCACGTAGCGTTCCCGGCCTCGAAAATCCGCGGACACCCGGCTCGCGACATACTTGCCGCGCTCGTCACGGACGGCGCTTTCGATCTCCAAGCGTCCGGCCAGTATCTGCGAGTCCGGCATTTGAAAACGGGTGGTCAACTCTCCCTGGCCGCTGATCGTGTCCGCGGATTGGTGAACCGTCTCGACTTCGGGCTGGCGCGAAGGGCCACAGTCCCCTGCGGATTCGATGCGGTCGAACGCGAAGCCCGCCGCTGCCGCGGTCTTGATCTCGATCTCTGCAGGCCAAATGCGTGCCGTGACTCGCGATTCCGCGCTGGCATAAGGCCCGCCTGCATGCAGCGTCGCCTGGGTATCGACCTCGACCGAGTCGCCGGGTGCAAACAGATTGCCGTTCAAGGTGTTGTGGACTTGGAATGGCGCGGGCGTGAAGTCGGCGACCAGCACACGCATCGGCGCCCATTGCCCCGCCTGAGCCCGGCTCGCGGCCGGTGCATCGGGCGCGAGATTCGGACTCGTCAGCAGGAATTGGTACCAGCCGACCGCAGCGCTCGGCGGCACGCGGAACGAATCGGAATAGGAACCGAACTCGGAGAGATCGACATCGCTGCGCTCGTAGACTGCCTTGCCCGTCGGGTCGATGACTTTCAAGGTATAGCCGCGCCGTTCGACGACGGGCTCCAAGCTGCGGTTGTCGACGTTGCGTACATAGAGCTTGAAGTCGATCGTGTCGCCGAGCTTGTAAACGCCCTGGGCGGTGGCGCCCCAGGCACGCACATGGTCACGGTTCGTCGCAGCCGACCAGAACTGTCCGCGGGAACTTCGGTAGGTGTCGATTGCGAAGGGATCATCGAGCGGCAGCAAAGCCATGTCGCCGCCTTCGTCGACCCTGACCATCAGCGTGGGCGTTTCACTCGCGGCGTGGTCGTAGCGGTGCGCGAGGTCGACGTCGAGCGCTCGCCGTCCGAGTAGCAACGCAACCCCGTCCGGACCCGTCTTTGCTTCCGAGAGTACCGTCGGCGCGTCGCTCAAGAGCTTGTAAGTGTCCATGTACATCCGGACGCTGGCGCCGGGCACCGCCTTGCCGTCGGAAAGCCTCGTGACCCACACCAGCGTGTTGTACTGGCCGAGCTTGGCGTGGATTTGGAAGGGCGTGACCTCCGCGAGGAAGTCCTGATCGGGATGCGCATTCGGTAGTCCGGGATCCGACTCCTCGTCGGTCTCAGAGTCGCTGCGCGCCACTGAGCCCGGCCCGGGATGCGCATAGAGACTCCCGGACACGACGCCCGATTGGCCGCCGAGCAGCTCGCGGATCTTTGCTGGTACTGCATACGATTGGTCCCAAACGCGCTGGATCGGCTGCTGCGTACGCAGATCATGCTGCGCGCCCGTCGGCGTCAAACGACTGTAGTGCACGTCGATGTCGGTCAGATTCGTCACGTACAAGGGCATTGTGGTGGGCACATTTTTCTCGAGCACCGCGATTGGATGCGTGAGCTTGAGTTTGGGTACACGATGAGCCGTGTGGAACTGCATCGAGCCCGGCCCACGCAGCGGTCGGTCGAATTCGTCGTGCAACGCGGTGAGACCGGCAATTGAGTACGACTGGAAGGCGCGCAGGCGCTCCGGCAACTGGATCGCATAGTCCTGGTCGCGCCGGTGCGGTGAGGACAGCCACGAGTACGCGTAGACATTGGCCCAGGGATCGTAATCGGTGCGGCCTGCGGCGAGGTCCGGCTTCAGCTGCAGGTGCGCCTTGACCTCGAGCGGAATCACGGGCGCGGAAAACACGAGCTCGATCGGATTGAACGGGTTACAGCGTGCCTTTTCGGTGTCGGTGCTCGCCGGAGCTAGCAGTACCCGGTCTGCGCCGACCGAGCAGCGCAGTCCGAGAAAGCGGAACTCGGGGAACGCGTCGACCTCGACGACGGTTCGGGACTCGACGCCGCGCAGCGGTCCTTGCGCGCCGCGCAGTCCCGGAGATACCGTCAATGCAACGCTCGAGTCCTTGGCGATCTCGGCGACCGGCGCCACGAGCCAGACCCGGCGCGCCTCGATCTTCGTACCATCGGGTTGGGCGACCGTGGTCGTTTGCGCATCGCTCTTGAGTGCTTCGGTGCCGCTTGGAAAAACCAAGGCCTTGCCTTCGTGGGGCATCGGCAATACGTAGTACACCTCGCGCGAGCTCGGGTCCGGCGTCGCCTCGATATTCAGCGCGCCGAACTTCAAACTGGCTTCGACCGAATCCTTGGTCACCGGTTGGTTGAAAACCAGTCGCACCACGGGCGTGCCGGGCGAGGACCACGTTTTGAAGCCATATTGACGGACCGCAGGCCGCTCCGTCGTGAACTCCCAGATGAACGGCACCCTGAGGACGGTGCCGTCTTCGGCGTGCAGGCCCTCGCGCACGGTCACGCGGTACGCGGTTGCCGGAGTCAGCGCCGCATCTTGGTCGAGCTCGCAAGCGAGTGAGCGCGGATCGAGCCAGTGCCAATGACACTTGGCTGCGGGCTCTACGGTCACCGGCGCCTGGTCGGCAGCCACTTGCATGTTGCCGATCGGCACGACGATTCGGTCGAACGTAACGACGATCTGGCGCAGCGGATTCGGTACCTCGGCGCCTACCGGCACCCCGCGCAACACCGAGAGCTCCGCTCGCAGGGGCTTGTCGGCCGAATCGTAAGCCGCCAGCGCTGCGGGAGTGCTCAGCGACATGGCGAGAATCAAGGCGAGCAGTCGGCGCATATCAATAACCTCTGAAGAAGGGGTCTTCAGCGGTAGTAGACGCGAGATTTCGGGCACTCCAGCGATACAACAAGGGCAAATTCGGGCAGCCGGCCAGGTTTGTTTTGCGGCCCCGATTAATGAATAAAATCAGCCATCTACGTTAGAAGCGGTGCGCTCCGACCGCACCGCGGAAATCTAATCAGCTGCGCTGCACGAAATGCACTGGCGCGAGGCGTCCATGCGGCGTAGCGTTACAGGCTCCACAATAATAAAGGGGGGGAGGCTATGACTAAGTTGCTTGGTTTCGCTCGCAATTCGATTTTAATTGTCGCTGCAATCATGTTGGCAGCCTGTGCCGACAATATGGAGCCGGCGCAGAAAATGCTCGCTCAGGTGCAAACGGCACTGAGCACGGCGCAGCCGGACGCCCAGAAATACGTGCCCGACAAATTGAAGGAGGTCCAGGGTAGGGTCGCGCGGCTGCAATCCGCGTTCGACAGCAAGGACTACTCGACGGTCGTCACGGCGGGCCCCGCGATGCTCGCGGACGTCAAGGATCTCGCGACCGCGGCCGCCGGGAAAAAGGCCGACATCATGGAGTCGCTCAACAACGAATGGACCAAACTGAGCGTGTCTGTGCCGGTCCAGGTGACAGCGATACAGCAGCGCATCGACGAGTTGAGCAAGCGAGGCAACAAGCAGGCAAAGGACATCGATGTGCCGGCGGCCAAAGCGGCTTTCGCGGACGCGTCGGCACGTTGGGCCGCTGCGCAGGCCGCATTTACGGCCGGCAACCTCGAGGATGCAGTCAGTGGCGTCAAGGATGCCAAGACGAAGCTCAGCGCGATTGCCGATGCGATCAAGCTGCCGCCGCCGGGAGCAGGCGGCACAGCGGTCGCAAAATAGCGCCGGCGTAGGCGCGTCACCGGGGATCCATGGCCGGCGGTCGGCGATGGATCCCCTATTCGCCGTGCACAGGACAAGCTGCCATGGCAGGGGAGACTCACCGCGGATGAAGCATCTGGCGTTAGTTGGTTTGTTCGCGATGGCGGGGGTCCGGATCGCGCTCGGCGCCGACGCTCCGCTGAGCGCCGAGGCGGCTCGCGCCGCTGTTGCGCCGCTGTTGGACCAGATGGGCGCGGCCGCGAACGCGCACGATATCGACCGCCATGTGGGATTTTATGCGCATGATCCGGCGGTCATGTTGATCTTCAATGGCCAGGCGATCAGCGGCTGGGATGCCATTCGCGCGAAACAAGCGGAGTGGTGGAAGAACGGCAAGACCGACGTCGTCTACACGATGCTGGGACCGCCGGATTTTCGTTCTCCCGCACCGGGGCTGGTCGTGACGACCCTGTTGATGAAGTCGCGGCGCACGCTGCCGAACGGCGAGATCAGCGAAGGCGAATTTGCGGTCTCGTCGCTGTGGCAACTGCGCCCCGAAGGTTGGCGGGTGATTTATGCGCACGAATCCACGACGCGATGAGGGCTGCGATTCGCCCGCCGACGTGCGAACCGATCGACCGCATTTTGAACTGCTCGCGCCGCAATTTCATCGCCGGCGGCGCGGGCATCTTGGTGCTCTGCGCCGCGCACGCGGGCGAGCGCGTGCGCTCCTCGGCATCGCCGAGATTCGCGCAAATCGAAGCGCAGATCGGCGGGCGCGTCGGCGTATGCGCGATCGACACCGGCAGCGGTGCGCGGCTCAGCCATCGCGGCGATGCGCGTTTTGCGATGTGCTCGACGTTCAAATGGGTGCTCGCGGCGGCTGTCCTGGCGCAACACGACCGAAGCGGCGGAATTCTCGAACAGCGGCTGTCGTTTGGCGCACAGGATTTGCTCGCGCATTCTCCGGTGACCGAGCAGCACCTCGGTGAAGGAGCGCTGTCGATCGCAGCGCTGTGCAGGGCCGTGGTCGAGACGAGCGACAACACGGCTGCCAACACGCTGCTGAAATTCATCGGAGGACCTGCGTCGCTGACTCGATATTTGCGGTCCATCGGCGATCACACGACGCGATTGGATCGCACGGAACTCAGTCTCAACAGCAATCTGCCCGGCGACCCGCGCGACACGACGACACCCGATGCGATGATCGGCACGATGAAAACCGTGCTCTTGGGCGATGCTTTGTCGCCGGCCTCACGCGAATTCCTGTTGACCTGGCTGAAGAATTGCCAAACCGGCCTGCAACGATTGCGCGCCGGGCTACCGCCGACCTGGACCGCCGGCGACAAGACCGGCACGGGAGAGCGCGGCGCGACGAATGACGTCGCTATCATCTGGCCGCCCGAGCGGCAGCCGATATTGATTGCCGCCTACCTCAGCGATTCGCAGGCGTCAGTGGAGGCGCTCGATGCGGCGCACGCGCGAATCGGCGCGGACGTGGCCGCGGCGTTTTCGTGAAGCGTGAGTCGCGCGCTCATTGCCCCTGAATCGAAGTGTATTGGCTGGCCACACATTGCCACTTGCCGTCGGGCATCTTGACCCAGGTATCCGTCCAGCGCGCATACTCGGCGAAGGACTGACCTGAATCGGTGCCCTTACCGCGGTACTTGCCGGTCGCAATGGCGGTATCGCCGAAGACCATGACCTTGAGATCTTCGACATCGGCACTCGTGTATTTGCGCGCTCTCGCGTCCGCCAGTGTTTGGGCCCGGTCTTCGATTTGTCCGCTCATCCCCGTGCTCACGTATCGTTGAGCCAGCAGCGGTTCGATGAGGTCGGGAGAATTGGTTCGCTCCGCCTCAAACCACTGATTTTCGAGGGCAGCGACGGCTCTTTCCGTGTCGGCGTTGGTGTGCTGCGCGTACGATGCGCCAACCAGTCCGATCGCGAGCAATCCAATCAGACTCCAGGCCCTGGTGTGTTTCATGACCGAATTAGATCCACAAAGACGCGGAATGTCCAATGCGTGCCCGTGATCATTGACGCCAGGTCACGTGGATCGCGTCGCGGATCGACTGCCGCGGCAGCGTGATGGATGCGGTCGCTCGCCGCGCGTCCCAGTTCGCCGGGCCGATCTCTTTGCCGTTGAACGTGATCGATGAGAGCCTTGCGGAGGCGTGAATCCGCAGCCGGTATGCGCGTGACTCGACCTGTCCCGGGAACGCGCCCGTTGTCGGCTCGATATCCAGATGCCCGAGGCTGTCGCTATCCACGGAATCGCGCATCGCCGTGAGCGCGTACCGGCCCTCGAGGTAAGCGAGCGAAATCCCATCGTCTTCGTACAAGTCGAAACTGCCGGTGCCGGGCCCGAACACATCGAGGATTACCGGCTCCAGCGGATTTGCGTCCGAGGTATCGTGCGCGAGCTGTTCGGGAATCAGCGCGCCTGCGCGCACCAACACCGGGATTTCATCGGCCGCATAGTGTGCACTCAGGCTGCTGGCGCCCTCATGGTGCTCGCCGGTGAAGAAATCGATCCATTGACCCGGCGGCAGGTACACGGTCCGATTGCCGCTGGCATCGAGCACCGGAGCGACGAGCAGTGCGTCTCCGACGAAGTATTCGTCGGAGTGAAGGTAGGCCTCTTCGAGGTCCGGATACTGCAGGTACAGCGGCCGCAGGATCGGCATCGATTCCTGGTGTGCGAGCCAGGCATAGGTATAGAGATACGGGATCAGCTCCGTGCGCAGCGTGAAATATTTTCTCATCAATGCGACGCCGCGGCTGCCGTAGACCCAGGGCATGCGCAAATTGCCCTCGTGTGGATTCTCGTGGGCGCTGTGCATTCGCAGCAGCGGGCTGAACGCGCCGAACTCGATCCAGCGGGCATAGAGATCGAAATCGATCTTGGCGCCATGGAATCCGCCGATGTCATGACTGATGTAGGGCACGAGCACATTGCCGCCACGGGCAGTGTAGGCGACCTCGTAGGCGAGCACCGGCCACTGCGAGTAGGTATCGCCGGTGAAGAATCCGGGATATCGTTCGCTGCCCCAGTCCCCATAGCGACCCAAAATAAATCCACGCCGGCCGGTTTGCTGCTGCGTGTAATCGTAGAAGACCTTGTTGGTCCAGAGTTGTTGGTTGAGGCCGGGCATGTCGACGTCGCCGCTGCCGCCGTCGACCCACCAGACGTCGACGCCTTGCTTCATCAGCGGCGCATGCAGCTCGCGCATGAAGACCTCGGCCTGTTGCTGATTCGACAGGTCGAAATAGATCCGCTTCGGCGGCGCGACGTCGCGAATCGCGGCCGGTCCGCGGACGATGCCGCCCCCGTGCTCGCCGGGCTCGACACGCAGCACAATCTGATTGCGCTCGCCGGCTTTGACCAAGGAGCCGATATCGGTGGTGGTCAAGCGCTGCGGCCATTGAATTCGGTCGTGCGCCGCCTCGGTGCCGTTGACGAAAATCCGGTAGGTCTTGCTGACCTCACCGAGATATAAATAGAGCGCATCGGGGAGCCGCGCCGGCAATTGAAACGACACCCGGTACCAGGCGATCGTCCGATCGGTCTTACCGATGCGAATCGGCTGCCAACGCGCATCATCGCGATCCGCCGCATACCAGTGCTGAGTCAATCCCTGGTTATCGCGATCGGACGCGTGCGTCCAGCGCTTCGAAAGGTCCAGGTCGAACGACGGCCTTTGCGGTGGTGACCGGCCGAGCACCTGGAGCACAGCGGGCGCGTGGCTGTCGTCGAATGAAAGAATGCTCTCTTCGGTGTTGGCATAGCCGGGGTGGTCGTTGAGACTGAGTTTGATGCCCCGGCGATGCAGCCAGTCCGAGAGCTGATCGGGATGCGGTATCAGCGGACTGAAATCGTAGCCGCCTTCCCAGCCGTAATTGTGCCAGGCGAAATCGAGAACGAGCGTATCGACGGGGATGTGATTGTCGCGCAGCCGCGTGATCTCACGCTCCAAGTTGGCCTGACCGTAGCGCTCACGCGCCGGCTTCGCGGACAGCGCACGGTTCGGAAAATATTCGAAATTGAGATCGGTGATCCAGGGCCCCAGCACGTAGCGCGGTATCATCGGAATCGCTCCGCAAAGCTGTGCGTACTCGCCGAATACCTGACGGTAGTCGCGGTTATAGACGAACAAATACCAGTCCTGGCCGCTCTGCTCGGGTCGCGGCTCTATCCAGGTGTTCTGCGGGTTCCACACCGGCGTCGTGCTGTCGTCGATCCACGCGTAGCCGCTGCGGCTCAGCAGGCCCGGCTTCGCCTCGGCAAGCGGCACTTCGATGCCCGGGATGATGTCGTTGACGGGACCGTCGACATCGCGGTGCCCATTGGGCAGGTTGTCGACGCTGACGTTGTCGAGCGAGTAGGTGAGCCCGCCCAAGTTTTGGCGGTCGACGTCACCGGGATGCCATTGCCGTGCGACGCCCGCCGGATCATTCCAAGTCACCGTGAGATTCTCGGCAGTCAAAGGTCCCGATCCCAGCCGATAGCGCAACTGCATCGCGCTCGTACGCAGACTGAGCCAGCCGTCCTTGTGCGTCGACTCCACATGGACCGCCGGCCAGTTTCTCTTGAGCACGACGGCCGTGGGCGCGTCGACGAACCTCGCGGTCGGTGAGTATTCCAAGCGCAGCAGCGACGGGGTTAGAAATTCGAAGCGCGCGGTGTCGACCGCGATGATGGTGGTCACATCGGCGCTGAAAGCCGTCGTCGAGGTCGTCGAGAGAAGTCCGATATACCCGCAAATCGCGGCGCGGCCGAGCATGCCCCGCAATCTACAGCGCTGCGAGTGGCTCCGCAAATCGGCCTGCGACGCGCAGCGGTCTGATCATCCGCAGATTTACAGTGCCGGCGTCGCCGCCGTCGGCGTCACGAGATTCGCCAATGCCGGATTGGCGTTTAGTTTGTTGATTGCGTCCTGACAGGCTTTCATCGCGCCGTAGTACGAGATCGTCTTGTCGGCGGTCATGCGTTTCGTCATGCAGCCGCTCATTTGAGCGAGCGTTTGGCGCTTCGGGCTCGTCGTGCGGCCGACTGCATCACCGGCGCGCGCTTGCGCGCCAGCGAGAATCAATCCGCCGCAGACGATCAGCATCAGTCGGCGCGGCGGCACGTTCAAACCCGGCGAACGAAATAAACAATGAGGCAAATGACGAGAATCGTTCCTAGACCGATGTACATGAGTTTCTCCAATGGATGTGCCGAGTGCGTATTGGAGCATGGGCGTAGGCGGCGGTCGGGGCGCCAGCGCACGCAGCACGCCGCGAGCCACCGCCGCTCAGAACAGGCTCGATACGACCCGGTAGGCGGCCAGGGCGCGCCGATAGAGATGGATCGATACCTCGGCGAGGATCGGCAACCAGACGAAGTTCAAGCGGAACAGCACGATGATCAGCAGATTCATCTGGCAAGCGAATTTGATGCCGACCCAATCATTGTACGAGGCGTCTCGGGCCACCCACAGATTGACAGCGCCGAGCACCGCATAGATGGTCGCGAAGCCGCGATTGATCCACCGCCATTCGCGCGTCGAAAGCGCGAAATAGGTGCCGAGGATGATTTTCGCGGGGTAGCCGCCGCCGAGCAACGGCGTTGCGATCATGATTGCCGCGAGCGACCAATAAAGCACCGTGGGTTTCCAAACTTCGAATCCCGCAGGCTCGACGGGATGCGCATAGAGGCCGAACCAGAGCGCCCAAGCGCCCAGCGCGCCGAATGCGAGCAGCAGCAGCCAAGCGCCCAAGCCGATGGCCTGGCGCGGCCGCCAAAGCCATGCGACTGCGAGCGGCAGCAACCACAGCGCGGTGAGCATTGCGGGACTCAACGCGTCCACCAATAGGTGATCAGCAGCCCGCTGATCCAAAGAATCTCGAGCGCGATCGCGTTGCGCGTCGAGACGCTTGGCGCCGTCAGCTGCACCACCGCGAATTGCGCCTGCGCGAGCGCGGCTTGGAATGGCGAGCTGTGTGTCTGCTGCAGGGTTTTCTTGAGGTATTTGAGCGTGCGCGCGGGCGCGGCCTGCAGCCGCGCAACGAAGCTGCGGCGGCGCACGCTTGCGCCGTGGATCAACGCGTCGCGCAGACAGGTCGGACACGGTCGTGCGGAAAATTTGAGATGCCCCCGATCGCAAAGCGACATCTGATCGGTTTGCCGGTTCGCATAGATCGCGAGCGCTTCGGTCCATTCGTGCGGACTCGGCCTCGCAGCGGCGCCGCCCGCGAATGCCCGGTCGAACAGCTCACGCAGGCGGTCGGGAAGCGCTTCATGCACGCTCGCCGGAACCTTGCGCACGCCGCTGCGGGCCTGCTTGCCGTAGGGATAGAGCCCTTGCTTGATGCGTCCGGCCAATTCGGTCGGATAGATACGGCGATCCGCGGCCACGCCGGCATAGGGGTGAATGCCGAAGTTAAGCAGCCGAAAGATGATCGTGGCGAGCGCAAAGCGGTCCTGCGCCTCGGGTGCGGCGACGGCCTTGTCGTGGAATTCGGGCGCGAGATACTCCGGCGTGACCTGCGGGGCATCGGAGCGAAAGTCGTCTGCGGCGATCTGAAAGCCGTCGCAGTCGAGGATCGAGACGAACAGCTCGGCTTTGTAGACCTTCACGTTCATCGGCTTGAGGTCGACGATCGCAATGCGCTTGTCATGCAGACAATGGATGATCGCCGCAAGATTGAACGACACCGTGACGAGCTTGCCGTAGTCGGCGTCGAAGCCTTCGAGCGCGGATTGGCGCCGATTCAGCAAATAATCGAGTTCGAGCGTGCGGTCGAATGCGATCTTGCGCATCGCGAAGCCGGCGAACTGCGATTCGCGCAGGATCAAGGCCTCGGGCCACGCAAGCTGCACGACATCTTCGTATTCGGCCGGGACCTGCGGCAGTGCGGGCGGATTCTCGACCATCCACTGGATCTTCTGTCGATAATGCGCAAGATGCGCAGGCGAAGTCGTCGTGTGATAGACCTTGGCGAGAAATCCCGGCTTGCCCTCGATCGAGAAGATTTCGCCGGCGCCGCCCGATTTGCCGGTCGCGACCAGCCTCACGAACTCGGAGCGCGCTCCCGGCCAACGCAATTCGACGGGCTTGTCGGGTTTGACAGAGACGGGAGCCACGGCTCAGCACACGAAGGCGAGCAGCAGCGTCTTGTCATCGGCCGAGATCTCGCAGGCTCGCGGGCTCTCGAGCAGGTTGCGCAGCGCCTCGTTGCCGTTAGGCGCCGAATCCGCGCGCAAGAACGCGGCGATCGGGTCGATGAATGGGCGGAAGAAGCCGGTGCGGGCGCGATTGACCGCGAACGGCGCAGTGCCGTCCGACATCAGCCCGATCACGGCCCCGCGTTCGCACGCGGGCAGTGTCGTGAGCCGCAAGTGCGTCTGCCAGTTCTCATCGGTAACGAAATAGGTTTCATCCGCATACTCGCCGTTTTCAGGTTGCGACAGCACGGAATCGCCGGCCGGTGTCTGCTGAATCGCGAAGCCGTCGCCGATGTGGAAGAAGCAGCCGCCGGCCGGCGACGCAACGCATCCGACGAGCGTGCACGAAAATTCGTGGAGCGCGAGGCCGCGCGCGTCCGCAAGATCGGCGAGCCGCGCGCGCACCGTCTCGACGGCGCCGCGGATCGTCGACTCGAGACCCGATCCCGGATCCACCGCGATCACCGCGGCGAGCGCGTGCTGCTGCAGCGAGCGCTCGAGTTCCTCGGCTAGCGCGCGGGTCATGAAATCCGAGCCCGCGCGCCCCTCGCGCACCGACCCCGCGCCGTCGCAGACCACGGCGACGATTCGATCGCCGGTCACGATCCAGTGGCTCGCATCCTGGCCGCCTGCACCCTCGTCGAGGTTGCGTTTGCCGGTCGTCGAGGCTGAGAACACTCGCCACATCAGATCAGGTCCATCGCCCAGGAGCCGCGCGCATCGGCGCGGGAAATTCTCAGGTGGACAATTGCGCCCAGCTGTCCACCGGGTTCAACTGCACTTTGCCGCCCGCAGGCGCACGCGAGACCGCGCGGATGCTGCGGCTCAGCCAGATGAACAATTCTTTGAACTTGAGCCCGTTGAGGCTCAGCGCACCCTTGTTGCTGAATTGCGCGAGCGTTTCCTTGTTCGCCTTATCGCCGATACCGATCGCCATGATGTTGACCTTGTGCGCGGTTTCGGCGCTCTTGCAGTCGGCCGCGATTTGGCGCCAGTCATCGGTGGGTTCGCCGTCGGAGAGCAACATCACGATTGGGCGTTTATAAGAGACGCCCGCCGCGCGCATCTCGCTCTTCTGCGACTCGACCTCGTCGAGCGCGCAGCGCATCGCGGCGCCGAGCGGTGTCAGTCCGCCGGCCAGCAGTTCGGGCGGTGTAAAGTCCATCGCGTCGGTCCACTCGCCCATGATCTCCACATTCGCGTCGCCGCCAAATGAAATGACCAGCACCCGGCCGCAGCGGGCCGCGATCGGATCCGCACGCAAATCCGCCGCGAGCGTCTTGAGTCCGTCGTTGAGCCGCTGGATCTTGCTCTCTTCTTGCATGCTGCCGGAACAATCGAGCACCAGCACCAAGGGTGCGCGCTCGTCGCTGTTGTCAATGAGGGCGACGTCGGGAATGACAGTGTTCATGCTTTACCCTGATGATTCCAAGAAACTTGAAAAGTGGCGCAAAACCAGCCTTTGCCGGCCGCTACCCGACGCGACTATTTGGGCCCAGCATACTCCGGAATGCCCAAAAACACACACACCACGGGGCGCGGCGGCGGCCTTGCAGGCGCGCGCGTTGCGGTAAGGCTACGGTCGGAGCTTGGGCTCAGGCCGATTCCGCGAGCTTCGGCGGCACGCGAGGCGCCGCCGATCGGCGCAGCGCGACGTCCAGAGTCTCCAGGAACTCGGGCACCTTGATCGGCTTGGTCAGATAACGGAAGAATCCGGCATGCAGGCCGCGCTCGATATCGCGCGGCATTGCATTCGCGCTGAGTGCGATCACCGGGATGTGCGCAGTCAGCGGATCGTCGGTGAGCAGCTTGAGCGCGTCGATTCCGCTGATACCCGGTAAATTCAGATCCATGAGAATCACATCGGGCAGCGCGCTGCGCGCAAGTGCGACGCCGCAGCTGCCGTCACGCGCCGAAAGCAGGCGGATGTCGGGCCGGCGCGCGAGCACATTCTCGACCAGCATGAGGTTGGTCGGATTGTCCTCGACGCAGAGCACTGTGAAGGTGCGCAGATCGCTGGGTGTCGAAATTCCCGCGACGCCGATGCTTGCCGGGATATTCGCCGCGCACTCGACGGCAGCCGTGCTCGTCAAGTCGATCCAGAATACGCTGCCGACGTCGACGACGCTTTCGGCACCGATCGTGCCGCCCATGAGGTCCACCAAGCGCTTGCTCACGACGAGACCTATACCTGTGCCTTCGGTCGCACCGCCCTCCTGCCCAAGACGGTTGAACGGCTGAAACAGCTGCGCAACCTGGTCCGGCGACAAGCCCGCGCCGGTGTCTCGGCATCCGACGCGCGTGCGCCCCGCGGCGGTGATGTCGCAAGTGACTTCGACGGTTCCGCCGGCGCGATTGTATTTGATCGCGTTCGAGAGCAGGTTCACGAGCACCTGCTTCAAACGCGTGCGATCGGCGCTCACGAACAGCGGGCTGCCCACAGCGGGGAAGCACAGACGGATGTCGCCGCGCAGCGCCTGCGGCTCGATCATCGCTTGACAATCGGCGAGCACCTCGGCCAGCGAGATCGGCTCGAGCGACAGCGACAGCTTGCCCGACTCGATCAGTGCGAGGTCGAGGATTTCATTGATCAATTCGAGCAAATACCAGCCTGCCTGCAGGATCTGGTCGATGCTCGCCTTCTGGCTCGGCGCCGGCAGCGGCGTCGCCGACTCCATGAGCTGTGCAAAGCCGAGAATTGCGTTGAGCGGCGAGCGCAGCTCATGGCTCATGCTCGAGAGGAAATCCGATTTCGCGAGATTGGCCTTGTCGGCGGCGTCCTTCGCGCGCTCGAGTTGCACGTTCGTTTCCTCGAGTGCCTGATCGAGCCGTTTGCGTTCGGTGACGTCGCGCGCGGCGGCGAACACCCCCTGCAAATTGCGGTCGCGATCGTAGAACGTGGTCGCGTTGTAGGAGACGATCGTGATCTTCTCGTCGCGCGCGCGCGCCGTGAGTTCGTAGTCGACGACCTTTTTTTCCCGCAGCACGAGTTTGATGGCCGCTTCGGCGCGTTCCGGATCCGTAAAATAGTTCTTGAACGGCGCGCCGATGAGTTCGTCGCGCGTGCAGCCGGTGAGCGCCTCCATCTGTTTGTTGACGTCGGTAATGATGCCCGAAGGATCGGTTGCGATCAGCGCATCGACGTTCGATTCGATCAGCGAGCGCGTGTAGAACTGCTGGTCACGAAGCCGCTGATCGAGCTTCTTCTGCTCGGCCTCGACCTGCTTGCGCGCGGTATTGTCGGTGCCGATCAGCAAGTAGCCGATGATCGCGTTGTCGGCATCGCGCAGCGCCGTGACCGAGACGACCGCGGGCAAGCGGCTGCCGTCCTTGCGAATGTAAGTGAGTTCGTAAATGTCCTCGATGCCGCGCGACGCTTTGAACACCAATGCCTCGAATCCGGGCGTGATCGCGGTTGCGAGTTCGGCGCTCAATGACTTGGCGCGCGCGATGACCTCCTGCGGATCGGAGATGTCGGCCGGGGTGATCTTGTTGACGACGTCGGCGGCCGAATAGCCGAGCATGCGCTCGGCGCCGACGTTGAATATCTGAATGACACCCATCTCATCGGTCGCGATGCTCGAGAAGTTGGCGCTGTTGAAGATGGCGTCCTGCAGCGCCCCGGTCTTGAGCAGCGCATTCTGACGGCCGAGTTCGGCGACGACGTGCGCCTTCCCGGGGCCATCGGCAACAATCAAGCGGATCGGCGTGCTTGGCAAAACGGATCTCCATCGCGAGTCGACGCCGATCAGCCGCTGCGGCGCGCTCGCGTTGCAAACAAAGGAGGCCCGCCGATCGTGCCATCGACTATGGACCAGTTACGGGCAGCATTGCCCGGCAGCCGCAGCTTCTCCGTGCGCCAGCGTACTCAAGTGCCGGATTTTGCCGGCGCCATGGGCAGGATCAGGGGTTTGCCGCGCACGGCGCTGTAAACGGCGTCGAGCACTTCGAGGCGGTCGATGTTCGCGACGCCGCCGGCATGGATCGGATCGCCCAGATATTGGACCGTGTGCTGCGCGCCGCTGAACGCCGGCCAAACCGGCAAACCGGGACCGTTTGGATTTCCGGATCTCGCGAAATTGACCCAGTAGCTCGACAGGGTCTCGGCGAGCTGCCGATCCGCGCGGGTCCATGCCCATGGGGCCTGGTCGAGGTGATTGAATACATACCAAAGTTCGGCGAAGTGGCTCGCGCCCCAGCCGGCGTAGATCGATTCCGGCGGGAACGGCGGTTGCTGCTCGAATGAATAGTAGTAAACGGGTTCGCGGCCCGTGGCCGCCTGCAGCCTCGCCCATGCCCACATATCCCAAGCGAATCGCAGGTCGCGCTCCAGATCGAGCCTTGCTTGCGGCGCCTGCGCATCGGTGCCGTGCGGATAAGCGTCCAGGATCGCGGGCGGCAACGCACCGAAGCTGTGGTTGATTTCGGCATCGAAGGTCGCGGCGAGCGTGTGACTCGCGTCGGTCAGCGAACGCGCCTCGTCGGCGTTCGATCCGACGAGCAGCGGAACGTCGTTCTGCGATCCTAAGGCGAATGCCTCGCTCGGAGACCGTGGGAGCACCGAGGGTTCAATCACGGGGTGCGTAACGCCGCCGGCATCATCGCCGCCGAGCAGGTCGGTCGCCGGCAAGCGCCGCAGTTCGGCGAGCGAGCTTGCGTGCAGCGATGCGGCGAATTTCTCGCCGTCGCGTTCGGCATTGACGAGCAAGTAGCCCGGCGCGAGTTGCAGCGGCTCGAACAGTCCGCCGCTCTCGGCGATCGCGCGCGAAAAGCGGCCTTTTGCGCGCGGCGACGCCATGAGCACGCTGACCGAGATCGCGCCCGAGGACTGGCCCGCGATCGTCACTCGCGCCGCGTCGCCGCCGAAAGCGCCGATATTGCGGTGAACCCACTCGAGCGCGGCGATCTGGTCCATGAGCCCATAGTTACCCGATGTGTGCAACGGCGATTCGCGCGAAAGTTCCGGCAGCGCGAGAAATCCGAGCGGGCCGAGCCGATAGGCGATCGTGACGACGATGACCCCTTTGGCCGCGAGCC
The DNA here is from genome assembly GCA_049517075.1 of Steroidobacteraceae bacterium. Lineage (GTDB taxonomy): Bacteria > Pseudomonadota > Gammaproteobacteria > Steroidobacterales > Steroidobacteraceae > Bog-1198. Next base: position 16,751 of record JBEKSM010000053.1, read on the forward strand.
GATCGCCCCAATACAGCGGCATTGCAGCCGACCCATTGCGGTATCCGCCGCCGTGGATCCACACGATCACCGGCAGATGCCGCCGAGCCCGCGAATTCGGCGCCCAGATATTGAGAAACAGGCAATCCTCGCTGATCGGCGGCGGCGTCTCTCCCGGCATCGAGACGCCTTGCTGCATGCAGGCGGGCGCGAACTCGTCCGCCTTGCGCGTGTCGCGCCAGCGCGCATGCGCTGCCGGCGGGCGCCAACGCAATTCTCCGACCGGCGCGGCGGCGTAGGGCACGCCCTTGAAGATCGCCAAGCCGCGCTCCGATATCCCGGAAATCGCGCCGGCGTCGGTCACGACGATCGGTGGCGCTTCGAGCAGGGGAGCGGACGAGGCGGCGGCTCGCACTGCGGAAGCCGATGCGACCGCAACGATCAATACCGCGATTTGTGATCGCATGCGGCCTCTCAGGCTATCGTGGTGCGGTCGGTGGCGAGCGCTCGACGAATTCGATCGTTCGGCCGTCGGGATCGCGCGCGTAACAGACGCAGGCGCGGTCCCACGAGGAGCCGGGCTCGTCCAAGCGCACCGGCGCCGAGCAGTCGAGCGCGCCGGCAGCCAAAGCGCGGCGGCGCGTCTCATCGATATCCTCGACGCAAAATGCGACATGGCTGTGCCCCGCGTCATGCCGGCGTTGCTCGAGTACCGCGGGCACGGGACCCACGTACTGCAGCAGCTCGAGCATGCCGCCGCCCGGCAGCTGCAAATCGGCGGTGTGAATCTGCGCCGCCGATACGCCGGTCAGCGTCTGCATCTGCGCTCCGTCGATCACGGCCCGCTCGCGCACGATGCAATCGAGCACCGAGCAGTAGAACGCGATCGAACGGTCCAAGTCCTCGACGGTCATGCCGACATGGTCGAGCCTACTCATCGCGGGGACCTCGGCGCAACGGAATGTCGCGCGCAAAAATTTCTTCGAGAGTCTCGCGGCGCTTGATCAGCGTGCAGCGATTGCCGCTGACGAGCACGGTCGCTGGGCGCGGCAGGGCGTTGAAGTTCGATGCCGCCGCGTCTTGATACGCGCCGGTGTCGAGGAATGCGAGCAGATCTCCGTTCGCAATCGCCGGCGCCTCGACATCGCGCGCGAGCAGATCGAAGTTGCAGGATTGACCGACGATCTCGGCTTTCTCGCGCATCGGCGCATCGGCCTGCGAGGCAAAGATCGGCCGGAAATAGGCGCGCTCCAGCAGCAGATCGGCGAGGAACATTTCGGTCGTATCGAGCTCGATCCAGGTTCGCGGAACCGGCCGGGTCTGCCGCTTGACGTGGCAGACGCGGCTCAAATGAATACCGGTGTCGGCGAGCAGACTGCGGCCGGGCTCGATCTGCAGGATGATACCGCGCGGATCGATGCGCCCGGCGCGCAGTGCCTCGACCAAGGCGCCGGCCGTGCCTTGCGCGAACAGTTCGAGCGGCGGCGCCTCGCAGCGCGCAGGATGGGTCGGGTCTCGCGGCGCCGGCAGGCCGCCGCCGATGTCGAGTTCCCGCGGGCGCCAGGGTGCCCAGGCCTCGATGAGCTGCACGACGACCGATCCGAACGTTCGCGCCATCGTCGCCCAGACCGCGGGATCCGCGCTGTGCCGGCCCAAGTGGGTCATGAGCCCGGTGAGCTCGATACTCGGATAGCTGAGCGCACGGCGGCCAAGCTGCACGGCCGCGCCGATTTCGATGCCGGGCTTGTAGAGATTCGCCGCGTCGCGAATCGTCATCGAAGGAAAGAAATCCGATGCGCCGGTGAGCTCGAGATAATCGGGGCGCACGCGCAGCCGGACCTGCGCCGATTTTTGTTGCAACGTCGTCGCCGCGATCACGAGATCGAGTTCCTGCTCGCTGTCGAGCGTGATGCGCGCGCCGGCCGATACGGCCAGTGCGATCAGATGCGCATTTTTCGATGACCCGTTGACCGAAATCTTGTCGCCCGGCACGCCGGCCCACAGCGCTGCTTGAAGCTCGCCATGGCCGAACACGTCGCAGCCGAGACCCTCTTCGTTGAGCAGCTGTCGCACCGCAATCGTGAAATTGGCCTTGAGCGAGGGCAGCAGCTCGACCGGGCCGACACTCCAGTAGCGGCGGAACAGCGTCGCCATGCGGCGGCAATTCTCGCGCAGTCGGCTCTCCGATATCACATACAAAGGCGTGCCGAATTCGGACGCGATTGCGACGGTGTCGCAGCCATCGATCCACAGGTGACCGTCGGCAACCGACAGCGCCGCATCGATTGCGCGCCGGCGCTGCGCCGTACTTTCGGATTCCGTCACTGGCATGTCGAGCTCTGGAGCGATGTCAAAACGCATTTTGCGCAGGTATTGCCGCGATGCTTCGCGCCGCGCGCCGGTAGCGCCGGTCCACGACCGCATAAGTCACCGCGGCCGACGCGGTCGCGATGCCGCCGAACAGCAATATCGCAGTGTAGCCCTGACCCCGCCCGAGCACGAATCCTGCCGCGGCGGGGCCGGCAGCGAGCGCCGCACCTTGCGCCGCAGGCACCAATGCGGCCGCGCGGCCCGATGGATCGACGATCGCGAGCGTGCCCAACTGAAAAATGTCGATGAAGTTCCAGCAAAGCTGCAGCACGGCCAGATTGATCACGAACATCGCAGGCGTTGGCAGCCAGCCGTGGATCAACAGCGTCGCGGACAGCAGGCAAAGTGCGCTCAGCAACGCGCGGGATTGGCCGAACCGGTGAGCGACCGCCCGCGCGCTCAAGCAAGCGCCTGCGCTCAACAAGACCCCCGCCGACAGCAACCAATGAACCTGCTCGGCAGCGATGCCGAATTCGAGCCCCATGCGTTCTGCATACGCCCAATAGCTGCCGATCGTGAGGTAGAACAGCGCGACCGCCGCGAGGCACAGCGCGGGCAGCAGCCGGATGCGGCGCCGATCGCCGGTGCGCGTCTCGGCGGCCGGTGCGAGCGGCGCGAGCGCAGGTGTTGCATCGCGACGCGGCAGCCAGGGGACCACGCCCAGGCTCGCAAGCATCACGGCGGCGATCGCCGCAAAAATCGCGGCCGGTCCCCAATGCTCGCTCAACAGCGGAAACACGAACAACACGATCGCGTTGGCGAGCACCTGCAGAAGGATCAGAAACGAAAACGCCGTGGCCGGTTCGCGCTGTCGGGACAACAATGCGAGCGATGAGGCGTAGGTCGCGCCGGATGCCGAGCCCGCTGCAAATCGGAACGCGCACAGCGCCACGATGCCATGAAATGGTGCGCACAATAAATTGAAGGCGGCACTGAGCACGAGCGCAGCACCGACATACCAGCGCCAATCGACGCGATGCGCGAGCAGCGAGGTGCCGATCGACCCGGCCAGCAGGCCGGCGAGGTCGATTGAGGTCACGTACCCGGCGTATTCCGCCGAGTAGCCCCATCGATCTTGGAGTGCACCAACAATGATCGGCATGCCCAGGATTGGTGCGACGCTGCCGATCGCGAGCGCGATTTCGGCCCAGACGATGATCGGTTGTCGCAAGGCCTTCACGGTTGCGGGCAGGCGCATAGGTTCGCGCGGGAGTTTGGCACGCATCGAATCGACGGCGCAATTGATCAAGGCGCTATTAAAAACTTGCGGTGACCTGTAAATTCGTGCGCTGTCTGTCGCGCACTGCTAGAAAAAACGAAGGGGATCCATTGATCAGAATGACGCAATTGCCGTACGCGGCGCTCATCGTGGCCGTTCCGATGCTCACACTGCCGTCGCTCGTCATCGCTGCATCCGGCGACACCGCTGCGAGCACCGAGGACGAGGCGGGCCGCACGCAACTGCAGGAAATCATCGTCACATCGCAAAAGCGAACCGAAGACATCAAGGACATTCCGTTCAGCGTTTCGGCGCTCGGCGGCGTTCAACTCACGGAGCATCACATTGCCGATTACGACGACATCACCCGTGCGTTGCCGGGAATATCGTTCACGGCGGGACCCGGTCCCGGTCTCGACAACATCGAGATTCGCGGTGTCAGTTCGACGTCCGGCTCGGCGACTGTCGGCATTTACATCGACGAAGTATCGGTGACCGTGAGCAACTCGCAATATGATGGTGCGGTGCAGCCGAAGCTTTTCGACTTGGATCGCGTCGAGGTGCTGCGCGGCCCTCAGGGGACGTTGTACGGCGCGAGTTCGATGGGCGGAACGATACGTTTCATCACCAAGCAACCCGATCTGACCGAGACCAGCGCCTCGGTGGGCACCGACTTGTCGGACACGCATCATGGAGGCTTCAACAATGACGAATACGGAATATTGAACATTCCGGTCATCGAGGGCGTGTTCGCTCTGCGCATCGGCGTGGATCTGTCGCACCAGAGCGGCTATATCGATCACTATGTGCCGACGCCGACCGGCGCGGGCCCGGGCGGTACGATACTCGCGCTCGGCACCAACGACAGTACGGGCGTGCTCGGCCAGCGCGGCGTCAACGACATTCGCACGCAGGTATTTCGTATCACGGGGAAGATCGCGGCTCCCGATCAATGGACGATCACGCCGGCATTCATGTGGCAACGCACTGCCGCCTCGGACACCGATATTTTCTACCCCGATATCGGTCTCTATGATCAAGACAAGCGCGTCGCCGAACCCTCGACCGATGATCTGGTGCTGCCGAGCCTGACCGTGACCAAGAGTTTCGGTTGGGCGGAGCTCACCTCGGTGACGAGCTATTTTCAGCGCGATTTTCGCCGCGTGACCGACGGTACGCTCTACAACTCGAACATTTTTGCGAATGACTATGTCGTGGGCGGCGCCTACACGACGCCGCCCA
>JBEKSM010000054.1:0-20415 GCA_049517075.1 Steroidobacteraceae bacterium
TTTCCGGTGGTACGGCGAGAATCTGGTCGATGAGATCGCCGACAAACAATTGACGCGCGATCCAGGTGTCCTCGTCCTGCAACTGCTCGCGTTGCGCTGGATCCAAGTAGGCCAGAACCGTGTCCGAATACTCGGCGTGGGATATTTCGAGCGCTCGGCCGCGCGCGTTGCGTAGGGTGGCATCGTCTAGCCAGCGTCTTAGGAAACCAGTGTCGATACCTCTGAGCGTTCCATCTCCAAGAACAAACAGATCGAATACGTCGCGGGCCTGCACGTGCGTGCGCGAGGCAAGGGCATTGATCTTCTGACGGATGGCTGCAGGCCGTGTGTAGCTCGGCAATAGAAGCGGCGGGTCATCTGGTCGAAGATACGCGCGGACGGCGGAATCATTCGCCGGCCTGACCGCGTGCTCGTCTCCCTCGCATCTATCCCGGTAAGACACGTCGATTTTGGTCGGCGGTCGGATGCCGCCGCGTCCAACCAGCTCAATTTTGTAGCGCAGTGTCGTATCGGTCGACTTACACGATCGTCCGCCGATGAGCGAGGCCTGGAGTATGCCGAGGGCTTGCAGACGCCGCTGCACATCTCCGTCAGCCAGCGTCGCCGGAATGGCGCGTTGCATGGCGCCCGCGACATCCTTGCCCACATCCGGATCGATGTCTTCGCTGAATCGGATACTGCCGAAGTAAAGGCGTAGATTGGTTCCACCTTTCAGAACCCAATCGCGTCCTTGCAGTCGCTCTGCCAGAGCTCTGAGCAGCACGACATGAAAGCCCTCGCGCAGGGCAAGCGGAGAATGGGTAGTTATATTAATCGACATAATTATCCTAAAGCCATAATAATATCGATTAATAAGGAGGGTAACTATTCTCAAAACAGGCGCTGAGGAGGGGCCAAGCCACGTCGGGATCAGGAGCGGGCTGTCGCGAGTCAGGGTGCCGGCCATCATTGGCCTACGCAAGCGGTTGAAATTATTTAAGTTTTATGCGCATCAAGATCGGCGGAACAGTCCGATTTACTCTCGGCCTCGGTAGCGAGCCCGCCGATGTTGAACCTGTGCCGCGGCAAGGCGCCCCCGTTGCGCGCGCCTTGCCGCGTCGTTCGCTCAGATGCTCATGCAGACCGACTTGGTCTCGAGATAGTTGTTGAGCACTTCGGCGCCCATTTCGCGACCCCAGCCCGACTGCTTGTAGCCGCCGAAGGGGAGCGCCGCGTCGAAGATGTTGTAGCAATTGACCCAGACCGTTCCGGCGCGCAGCTGATTCGCGATGTGATGCGCACGCTTGATGTTGGTCGTCCACAGTCCTGCGGCCAGGCCATACACGGTGTCGTTGGCGCGGCGGATCAAGTCGTCGTCGACCTCCTTGAACGGCGACACGGTCACGACCGGCCCGAAGATCTCCTCCTGATAGACGCGCATCGTGTCATTCGTGCCCTCGAGCACCGTGGGTTCGACGAAAAACCCGGTGTCGCCGTGGCGCCTGCCGCCGCACACGGTTCGAGCACCTTCCTCCTTGCCGGAACGCAGGAACCCACTAACCCGGTCGAACTGGGTCTTCGATACCAAAGGTCCCATCTCGCTCTGCGGACTCAAGCCCGGGCCCAAACGAATGGAGCGCGCGGCCTTGCTGACGCCTTCCAACACACGATCGTAGCTCTTCTCCTGCACGAACAGGCGTGAGCCTGCGCAGCAGCACTGGCCGTGGTTGAAGAAGATCGCATTTGCAGCGCCTGGAATCGCGATATCGAAATCCGCATCGTCGAGCACGATGTTGGGCGATTTGCCGCCGAGTTCGAGCGTGACTTTCTTGAGGTCATTCGCGGCGGCTTTGACGATGAGTTTGCCGACCTCGGTCGATCCGGTGAATGCGACCTTGTCGACTTTGCTGTGAGCGGCGAGCGGGGCACCGCACGTCTCGCCGAAGCCGGTAACGACGTTGAGCACGCCGGCCGGCAATCCCGCGTCCAAACACAGCTGCGCAAGCCGCAGCGCCGACAGCGGCGTCTCCTCCGCGGGCTTCAGTACGACAGTGCATCCGGCCGTCAACACGGGGCCCAACTTCCAAGCGGCCATCAGCAACGGAAAATTCCATGGAATAATCTGCGCGACGACGCCGATGGGTTCTCTGCGCGTATAGGCATGGTATTCGGCGCCGGGCGTGTAGGGAACCGACAGCGGGATCGTGCTGCCGACGATTTTGGTCGCCCAACCTGCCATGTAGCGAAACAAATCCGCGGCGAGAGGGACATCGGCGCCGCGCGCCACGGCGATGGGCTTGCCATTGTTGAGCGATTCGAGCTGTGCCAACTCCTCGAGGTTCTCTTGGATCAGATCGCCGATTTTCCAGAGGATCTTGCCGCGATCCGACGGCGACATGCGCGGCCAGGGTCCACGATCGAACGCCTTGCGTGCGGCGGCGACTGCCAAATCGACATCCGCGCTCGCGCAATCGGCCACGCGCGCAATCACCGTTTCATTGGACGGATTGTAAACATCGAAGGTTTTGCCGGACTGGGCGTCCTGCCATCGACCGTCGATCAAGGCTTGACGGGCCTGACCCACGAAGCGTGTAACCGGCGCGCTCAGCGACACCATATCGACTGCAGTGTTCATGGCCAACTCCTTTATTGATGTGGCATCGGCACGTGCGGTGAACGGTTCAAGCGCAGCGCTTGTCGGCCTTCAGTCGCATACGTCCGGTACCGTAAAAGCTCATTGTCTGCCTGGAGTGTTGTACGCCTTCGTCCCATGTTTGTCACAGGCCGCCGAGCGGTATTGCTGCGGCCGCTCAACGGGCTGGCGGGCGCTGCAATTGCAGGGCCCACCGCTCCGTGCAAGCTTTTAAAATGCCAGGAGTTTTTTGCGCGCCGACGTCAGCGCCGCGGGATCATGCGCTGCATCACAGTGTCGCGATCAATGTAACGGTGCTTGAGTGCAACTGCGATGTGCCCCGCGATCAATATCGCAATGAGGAACCCGCCGCAGTCGTGGATCGTGTCTGTCAGCAGTCGCAGTGGTTCATTTTTGCCGATCAGCGCCGGCATATTGAAAAGCCCAAAAAAGCTCACAGCGTGATCGCCCGCCATCCGATGCAGGTAGCCGGATAGCGGCTGGAGAAGAATCAAGAGGTACAAGAGCCAATGCAATCCGTGGGCGGCAATCTGTTGCGCCTTCGGGATGCTCGGCGGCAGCGGCGCAGCTGGGTGCGTGATGCGCCAAGCCAGCCGAAATGTCATCAGACCAAAAATCAAGAGCCCGACGGAAGCGTGATAGGACAGAATCTTATTTCTCTGTGGGCTGGGATTTGCAAAAGTTTCCATCAAGAAGCCGGCCGATAGGTTCAGCAAAATGAACAGTGCCGACGCCCAGTGCAGAATGACGGCGACCCTGGTGTATGGTCGTGGCGGGCTTGCGGAAAACTGCAATGCGTCTGGCGCACTGGGCGCAGCGGCATTGCTCGCGTTGGACGGGCTATGAAGTATCGCCGACATCTCGGTCTCCCTGGTTGCGGTTCTACAGAGAAGACTCGGGGTCGGTCCGATTTATTCCAAAGGCCGTGATGCTACGACGAGGAAATACCCGTAGGCGGTGCGAATCTGAGCCTTCAATGGCTTTGTTGATCGAACGCGCGGCCTAGCAGCGGAATGTATGCCGGGCTCTCCGAAATCGTGTTGTGGCCGACCCCGTCGACAAATTCCAAGGTCGCAATTCCGGGTCGAAAGTGCGCGTACAAGGCTTCGGTGCTCGAGCGAGGGATCACTTCGTCGAACTGCGCGGCGAGGATCATTGTCGGCGCGACGACACTGGGCGCATAGCGCCAGGACTCGAATTTGTCTTGCAGCAGCCAGCGTAGGGGAACGAATGGAAACTGCCTGGATGCGATTTCCTCGAGGCTGTTGAACGGCGTGATGAGTGTCAGATGCGAGACCGGGCGCAAGCTCGCGAGATGCACGGCGACGCCGCTGCCGAGACTGCGGCCGATGACCGTGATGTTCGGATGCTCGGCGCGGACGCGATCGAACAGCGCAAGCGCATCGGCGATCAGCGCGGCCTCGGAAGGCTCTCCGGTGCTTCCGCCGTAGCCGCGGTAGTGCAATAGATAGAGCGCGCGGTCGGGAAATGCGGCCTTGAGGTCGGGAAGACTCTGCGATACCTCTTCGGCGTTGCCGCCGAAATAGAGCACCGCCTCAGCACCCTCATGCGCTGCAGTGCTGACGACGAGTTGTGCGTGGTCCACGGCTAGTATCAGTGTGTCGGCGTTCCGCGGGCCGGCATCGGGTTGCGGGTAGTAGATCAGCGAACGCTGAAAAGCGAACAGAATCCCGCAGAACGCGGCATAGAGCAACACGACGACCGCGGCGACGATGAGTATCCAACGGGTCATCGTTTTCAGCCGGCGCGCGCGCCGTTGGGTACCGATGATTCCGGCATCGCAAGAACCGGCGTTACGCCATCCGCGTATCCAATATCGAACAGCATGCCCTCGGAAATCACGCCGCGCATTTTTCGCGCGGGCAGGTTCACGACGAATAGTGCCTGCTTGCCGGTGATCTCGGCCGGATCACTGCGCTCCTGTTTGATCCCGGCGACGATGCAGCGCTTGTGGTCGCCAAAATCGACTTGCAGCTTCACGAGCCGTCGAGACCCTTCGATTGACGTTACCGCCTCGATGGTTCCGACTCGTATGTCGATTTGATCGAGCAGAGCCGGTTCGATCGGCGGCTTGACGGTTGCGGGTGCCATGGCATGGACTCATCGGCGCAAGTGCACGCCGACTGCTAGCGTAGCCGATCTTGAGCGCAGCCGTGTCTAGACCTTGGGAGCAACCAGCAGCTGAACCCAGAACAATCCGCGCCGGGACGCGCGGCCCGCGGCGAATGCGATGCCCATCTCCGCGAATCGAGGATCCATGATGTTCTCGCAGTGACCGGGGCTGTCGAGCCAGCCCTGCACGACTTCCTCGGCGGTTTTGGGGCCGTAGGCGATGTTTTCGCCGACGAGTTTTTCCTGGTATCCGACGGCTTTGACCCGATCGGCCGGCGTCCGGCCTGCGAGGTCTTCGTGTTCGAAGTAGTTGTGCTCGGCCATATCTGCCGCATGGCCGAATGCGACATTCGCGAGCATACCCGACAGCCGCACGGGAGGGGCGGGTGCGAACGAGCGAACGCCGCAACGGGCCCCGCGTGCCCGCGCCTCGTTGACGAGTTCCAGCGCACGCGTTGCGAGCTGCGGCGCCTGGGCCTTGGACGGCAGCACATACGGGGCGCCCAGCACGATCCAGGAATCGAACCCGCGGGAATAGACTCCGACATCATGCATCGCGCGGTCCGCGAGCGTGCGGCAGCCCGATTGGCGCAGCAGCGCGATCGCCGAATTGGCGGGGCCGCTGATATGTACCGCTGCGGTGGATTCAGCTGCATAGCCGCTGCGTTCGGCGGCTGAGGCCAGCGAACGCCCGGAAGCCCAATGTTCGGCAGCCCGGTCGAGCAGCGCGTTGTGTCGTAGCGTCGGTGCGGCCGGCAGCGTGCCGCCGCAGCCCCCCTCGCGCAGCACCTGGACCGCCGACAGCACGTCGGCCCGCACCGCCATGGCGGCAATTGAGGCACCGATCAGCACCCAAACACGCCAGATCGGCCCGCAATATTGACGATTCAAAGTTCGGCTCCTGTTGACCCAGACAGCAATCTGCGGTCTGGCGACCGATCCACTCAATTGAGCGGACCGAGATTACTGAATGCAACGTCCGAGCGCCGGAACGGATGACTCGCTTTGACGGTATCCGATCACAGTTTTTGCAGGAACGGGCTCCAGGTCACGGGCGCCCTGCCGCCCAGGGTATAGGCTGGTGTTGTCGGTCATGCATAAAGGGCCTGGCGTATGAGTTCCTCCCCGTTCGTTCGCAACCTCACGCGCAAGGCGCATCGGGCGCTGCGTAGCGCGAGGCTCAATCTTCAGGACGGCGATTTCGACGGTGCGGTCAATCGGGCCTATCACGCGATGTTCAATATCGCGAGGGCTGCACTGCTGAGCGCCGGCGTCCCGGAAGATGGATTGCCGGCCACACACAAGGAGCTGGTCGCGGCATTCCGCCAATACGCGGTTCAGTCCGGCCAAGTCGACCGTGAATTGGCCGGTGCATTGAGCCGCACGGAAAGTCTGCGCTTTCAGGCTGATTACACCGGCACGGAAACCGATGCCAAGACCGCCGAAGAGTCGGTCAAGCGCGCGGATCATTTTCTTCACACGCTCGAGCGCATGTTCGCGCTGCAGGCTTCCGCCCAACCGGTACCGCTCGAAGATTGATCCGATCGGTGAATCGGCGCGCGGGCGGCCGACCAACCCTGGCGAAATCAGTTCTCCTCGATCACACTGAGGCGCTGCCCATTGTGTTTCGGGAATGCACTTCAGTGTCCTACGACGTCGCTATAGTCGGTGCCGGTATCGTCGGCCTTGCGCACGCGCTCGCCGCGGTGCGCCGCGGCCTGCGCGTGATCGTTTTCGATCGCGACGAATGCGCGGTTGGCGCCTCGATACGCAACTTCGGCTTCGTGACGGTATCGGGTCAACAGGGCGGGGACAGCTGGCGGCGCGCGCTGCGTTCGCGCGATGTCTGGGATGAAATCGCGGCCCCGGCCGGCATCTGCGTGATCCATTCGGGTGCGCTGATCGTCGCGCGGCGGCCCGAAGCAAAGACCGTGCTCGAAGCATTTTGCGCGGGGCCGATGGGCGGCGGCTGCGTGCTGTTGAACGTCGGCGAGGCGCGTGCAAGATTCCCCTATTTATCTGGCAAATTCGCGGCCGTCATGACCAGTCCGCACGAACGGCGCGTCGAATCGCGCGAGGCGCTGCCGCGACTCGCCGCATGGCTCGAGGCGGCGCACGGTGTCGAATTCCGGTGGAACACGGCCGTGCACGGCGTCGAATCAGGGAAACTGCTGACGAGTGCGGGGCCGGTCGATGCGCGCATGATCGTGCTGTGCCCGGGCGATGACCTGTCGACGCTCTATGCGCAGCGTCTGGCGGCGTTTCGCGTGCGGCGCTCCAAATTGCAAATGTTACGCCTGATGCCGAAGTCGCCGTTCAGTTTGAACGCTGCGGTGATGACCGATCTGTCGCTGTTGCGGTATCGCGGCTACGCCGACTTGCCGCAGGCGGCCGCGTTGCGTCTGCGCTTGCAGCATGAACAGCCGGAACATCTCGCCGCGGGCGTACATCTGATCGCCGTGCAATCGGCCGACGGCTCGCTCGTCGTCGGCGATACGCACGTCTACGGCGGCACCATGGACCCGTTCTCCGAGGAGCGATTCGATGCGCTCGTGCTCGGCGAGTTTCGGGCGGTATTTCCGGACGTCAGCTACGAGATCACGCAGCGCTGGATCGGCACCTATGCCTCGGTCGACGGTCTGCCGGTGCTCATCGACAGCCCGGCGCCCAACGTGCGATTGGTCGTGGTCACGAGCGGCACGGGTGCATCGACCGCGTTCGCGATCGGCGAAGAGACGATCGCAGCGATGGATCAATGACGGGCGCAGCGGCGACCCTCGCTTAAGAAGCGCGCAAGGCCTCCGCAACAGGGAGGCGCGCGGCGCGCAACGCGGGAAAGAATCCGCCGAGCACGCCGATCAGGCAGGCCCAGACGATGCCGGTCACGATCAGCGTGCGCGTCACCGTGAGCTGAAACACCACTTGCGCAAACGCGGCGCCGAGCGTGCTGACGCTGTGGCCGTTGAAGAACAGCCAGGCGAGCGCGCCGCCGAGGATTCCACCGAGTAACGCGAGCACGAGGGACTCGATCATCACCGAGAGCATCACGGGCAGACCCCCGAAGCCGATCGCCCGCAGCGTCGCGATCTCGACGCTGCGCGCCGCCACCGCCGAGTACATGCTGTTGAGCGCACCGAACATTGCGCCGATCGCCATGATGATCGCGACCGAATTGCCGATGATGTTGAGCGTGTGCGTCAGATCCTTGGACTGCGCGGCAAAGTACTCGGGCTCGCGCTCGACGTCGACTTTGAGTCGCGGATCGGTCATCAACGCGTCCTTGAACGCGGGAAACGCCGCCGGGCTCTCGAGCAGCACGATCGCCGAGCTATAGACGTCGCGCTCGATCGACGAGCCGACCGTGTCCACATCTGCGAGCAGTTCGGATTCGTGGATGTCGCCATCGCTCGTGAATACGCCGGTGACGAGCCAGTCGGCATTGCGCATATGCAGCACACTGCCGGCGCTCAGACCGCGGAATTGCTTGACCGCGCCCGCACCGGCGATCAGCTCGCGCACCGCGGGCCGGAACATGCGCCCGGCCACGATCTTCAATTCCGGGCGGACCTCGACGAGCTTCAAGCCGACGCCGCGCAGGGTCACGTTGGCGTCGGTGCCGGTGTCGAGCTTCGGCACGTTCGCGACCGTGACGATTTCGTTCGAGATCAGCGGTTTGCCGTCGGCGCCCTTGGCGATTCCCGGTGCGCTGCTGATCACGTCGACATCCTCGCGTGTCAGACCGCTGTTGATTTCGGCATCCGAGCCGCCGCGCAGGATGATCGCACGATCCGCGCGGCCGCTATCGGCGAGCGTATGGTGAAAGCCGGCGGCCATCGCGAGCACCGAAACCAGCACGGCGACGACGCCGGTGATGCCGATGACGATCACGCTCGACGCGCCGAGGCGCTGCGGCAGCGTTTGTAGATTCATGATCGTGATGGCGAACAGCTGCTTGAACATCTTAGTGCTTCCCTGCGAGTGCATCGACGATGTTGAGCCGCTTGGCGCGCAACGCGGGTGGCAATCCCACGATGAGCGCAAGCAGAATGGCGACGCCGAATCCCGGCAGCAGTGCAAGCGGCGAGAGCTCGACGCCTTGTAGCCCCAGCCTGATGATCGGCAATGCGCCATAGCTTGCCGCGAGCCCTAGCAACGCTCCCAGCCCACAGAGCAGCAGCGCCTCGGCGAGCACGAGGCCGAGCACATCGCCGTCGGTGAAGCCGAGGGTCTTGAGCACCGCGAGCTCGGGGATTCGTTCGCGCACCGATTGCATCATCGTATTGCCGGTCAGGAACAGCAGCGTGAAGAATACGGCGCCCAGGATCGCGTGCAGAATGAAGCCGATGTCGCCGAGCTGTTTGATGAATGCGAGCGCAAAATCCTTGGCGGGTTGGGTTTTGGTTTCGTACGACGAATTCGCAAACAGCGCATCGATACGGGCCGAGACCGCGGCCGACTGCGACGCATCAGCGACGCGTTCCTGATACCAGCCGACGTTGCCCTTGCCGAAGCTGCGCCCTTCGTCGAAGTATTCGTAGTGAAACAGAAACGTCGACGCCTGCTGATTGCGCTGCGTCGGATCGCTGACGTCGTAGGTACCCACGATCAGGAAGTTCCAATCGAGAGATCCGTTCTTCTGGGTCCATATGGTGGAATGCATCCCGACCCGGTCGCCGATTTTCCAGCCGTGCTTTTTCATGAGCTGGGCATTGACGAGCGCACCGTCGCGCGTGTTGCGGAATGTCTGAAATTGCGTCTCGTCGTAGACGAAGTCGCCCTGGTGCAAGCTGAAGTAGCTGTCGATGTCGATCGGCAGCACAAACACGAAGTTTTTTGGCTCCTGGTAGTAGCCGCCAAACCAGGTGAACCAGGTGACCGCGGTGACACCCGGCACCGAGCGGATTTGCTGTTCGTCGGAAAACGGCAGCGACAGCGTGATCGAGTACTTGTTGATCGTGATCAACAGATTCGCGCCCGAGGTACCGGTATTCGGGTGCGCGAATGCGTAGTCGACGGTTTCCAAGGCGCCGAACAGCAAGAACGCGATCACGATCGACAGCAGTGTGAAGATCGTTCGGGTCTTCTTGCGCCAGAGCGTGGCCCAGATCAGCGGGAAGTATTTCATCCGGATTCCGCCAGCGCGCCCTTGTCCATGTGCAGCTGCCGTCCGGCAAACTCGGCGGCCTTCGGGTCGTGCGTGACCATGATGATGGTCTTACCGTAGTCGCGATTGAGCGTCTGCAGCAAATGCAGTACCTCGTCAGCCGATTTTCGATCGAGATCGCCGGTCGGTTCATCGCAGACGAGCAGCGTCGGGTCCGCCACGAGCGCGCGGGCAATCGCAACGCGCTGTGCCTGTCCGCCCGACAGTTCGCTCGGCTTGTGTTTGGCGCGATCCGCAATGCCGACGAGCGTCAGAGCGGCGAGCGCATTGGCTTTGCGCTGAGCGGCCGACAGGTGCGTGAGCAGCAGCGGCAATTCCACATTGCGCTGTGCGCTGAGCATCGGCATGAGATTGTAAGACTGAAACACGAAGCCGACGTGGCGCGCGCGCCAGCGCGACAGAGCGCCACTGCCGAGCTGGTCGAGCCGCTGCCCGGCGACCGTGATCTCGCCCGAGGTCGGTTTGTCGAGGCCGCCGATCAGATTCAGCAGCGTGGTCTTGCCCGATCCGCTGGGTCCCATGAGAGCGACGAACTCGCCCTTTTGAATGTCGAGCGTCAGTCCCTCGAGCACGTCCACGTGCTGCTTGCCGCGCGTATAGCGTTTGCGGATATTGTGCAGGCTTACGATGGCTTCGCTCATGATCCTCCTTGCACGAGGCGCACACGTGCGCCGTCACTGAAAGTCTTGAGATCCCCGACGGCGACGCGTTCGCCGGCCGCGAGGCCCGAGATGATCGTCGCGCCGGCGCCGGTGCCGGCGCCGAGCCGTACCGCACGCCGCTCGAGCCGATCGTCGTGCACGACGTAGACGACGCCGGTGGCGCCGCTCGCCTGCACCGCGTCGTTCGGCACGCTCACGCCGGCGGCGCCCTGGGGCGCGGGACTGCCGGCCGCCTCCTCGAGAAACGAGACGCGGACGCCCATCTCGGGCAGGATCCGCGGGTCCGAATTGTCGAGCGCAATCCGTACCGTGACCGTTCCCTTGGCGCGGTCCGCGGTCGGAATCACCGCGATCACGTGCGCCGGGATCTGCCAATCCGGGTAGGCGTTGAGTTTCGCGTTGACGCGCTGCGCGGGGGTCACGCGATTGATGAAGTTCTCGTTGACGTCGACTTGGATTTCGAGCGAATCCATGTCGACGATCGTGCCAATGCCGGTGCGCGTGAAGCCGCCGCCCGCGGATATCGGCGACACGATTTCGCCGGGCTGCGCTGCCTTGACCGTGACGATGCCGCTGAACGGTGCGCGCACGATCGTATCGTCGAGATTACGCTCCGCGTAGTTCAGATTGCGCTCCGACACTTGGATGTTGCTCTTTTGCGTTTCCAGCTGCGCCCGCAGCGCATCTCGCGCCGTGCGGGCGGTGTCCAACGCCGACTGACTCACGAAATGTTGCTCGACGAGGCTGCTTTGGCGCTCGAACTCACGCTGTGCATTGCCGAGATTGACTTCGGTTTCGGCGAGCCCCGCTTTCGCATAGTTGAGCTGCGCACTCGCTTGATTGAGCGCCGCGCGGATATTCGTGTCGTCGAGTTTGGCGATGATTTGTCCGGCTTTCACATGATCGCCTTCCTCGATGTCGAGTTCGACCATCTTGTCGGTAATTTTCGAGGAGACCGTGGCCTGGCGTCGTGCGACCACATAGCCCGACGCGTCCAAGATCGAGCCGGCGATCGTCGGTGTGTTCCCGGCGACGGTTTGAGCGACCGCCGCATGCACCGCAATGGCGGTCGGGCGCGTCCAATTCCACACGGCAGCTGCCGCAACCAGCAGTGCAATCGCGATCGCGGTGACCCATACGCGCAAGCGGCGCGACGGCGGCGCGGCGGCGCCGCGGTCGATGCGCAGTTGATCGAGCAGGGCGGATTTATCGTCCATTGGCCTTCCGCGGCAGTGTACCGATCGGGCTCAGGGTTTCCATTCACGGCGATTCTATTGCATTGCAAAGTTTGACGCCGCACGAACCTTATTATACACTCGTTCAATAGAGTCCTGAACCGAGGAGAAATCCCATGTTGAACGCGATGGTCTTGCTCGATAGCGCTCGGCTGATTGACGGCGATGTGGAAGTCACATGGCGAAATCAACATGCCGCGGCGCGTTACCCCGCGTTTTGGCTCCGGGACCATTGCCATGCGAAGGAAAGCCTGAACCCGGATACCTTGCAGCGCCAGGTCGACACTTTTTCGATCCCCGAGACGATCGCCGCAAGCAGTCTCGAGATTCTCGACGGCGGCCGTAGCTTGGGCATCGTCTGGCAACATGATGGCAGCCGCAGCACGCTGCCGGCTGTTTTCCTGTGGAACCTTGCTGAGAACGACGGATATGAGGCGGCACCGGAGCGGCGCTTGTGGGATCGGGCGACGATCGGCGAGCGCTGGCCCTCGGTGCCCTATGCCGAGGTGATGTCCGGCAGCGAGGGCCTGCTGCGTTGGCTCGCGACGGTCGAAGAATACGGCTTTGCGCTCTGTTCCGGCGTGCCCGCGACGATCGAAGCGACCAAGGAATTGGCGACCCGCGTCGGTTATGTGCGCGAGACGATCTTTGGCGGCATGTGGGACTTCAGCGCGAACCTCGCGTTCAAGGACACCGCCTATACATCAGCGGCGATCGGTCCGCACACCGACGGCACCTACAGCAACGATTCGCCCGGCTTCCAAATGTTTCACTGCTTGAAATTCGACGGTACCGGCGGGGAGAGCACGCTGGTCGACGGATTCAAGGTCGCCGAGCACATCCGCCGCACCGACCCGGCGGCTTTCGAGGTCTTGAGCGCGGTCAAGGTGCCGGCCCATTATCTGGGCGACGGCGTGCATCTGCGCGCCGAGCATCCCGTGATCGGCCTGGATCGAAACGGCGATTTCGCCCAGATCGCGTACAATAACTACGACCGGGCGCCGTTCCGTTTGCGGGCGCCGCGGCAACAGTTGTTCTATGCAGCCTTGAAGCGATTCAATCAGCTCATCAATGATCCGGCCTATGAGATCACGATGCGATTGGCGCCCGGAACGGCGCTGCTGTTCGACAACTGGCGAACCTTGCACGGGCGGCGTGCGTTCCAGGGCTATCGTTGGCTCTGCGGCGCCTACCTGAATAAGGAAGACGTCGACAGCAAGCTGCGGGTATTGCGCGCGGCCGCGGTCGGACCTATGGCGGGCATCGAGACGGGTAGGGCGGCGAGCACCGCAACGGCGGCCGCGAAAGGGAACTAATTGAGTCGAAATTTCACGAGCGACAACGTGACCCCGGCCTGCGCTTCCATCATGCAGGCCGTGGTCGAATCGAACACCGACTTGCTGTCCTCGTACGGTGCCGACCCGTACACGGTGCGCCTGCAGCAGGTCGCGAGCGACGTCTTTGAGACTGCGGTGACCATATTTCCAGTGACCACGGGGACCGCCGCCAATGCGCTCGCGCTCGCGCAACTCACTCCCCCGTACGGCGGCGTCTACTGTTATGAGGGCGCGCACATCGTCACCGATGAATGTGGCGCGCCGGAGTTCTTCACGGGCGGCGCGAAGCTGCTCGGCCTGCCGGCTCCCGACGGCAAGATCATGGGTGCGCAGCTCTCGGCCGCGATTGCGCACGCGAACGAATTGGGCGTTCATCACGTCAAGCCCGCTGCGGTGAGCCTCACGCAGGCGACCGAGTGGGGCACGGTCTACGACTTGGCGCAGCTCGGCGAGATTGCGGCGGTTGCCCGCGAGCATCGATTGCCGGTGCATATGGATGGCGCGCGATTTGCCAATGCGCTCTGCAAGCTCGGCGTATCCCCGGCGGCCGCGACGTGGAAGGCCGGGATCGACGTGCTGTCGCTGGGCGCGACCAAGAATGGAGCCTTGTGCGCCGAGGCGGTCGTGTTTTTCAATCCGGCGCTCGCCGAGAATTTCGAGCGACGGCGCAAACAGGGTGGGCATCTTTGGTCTAAGCTGCGGTTTCTGAGCGCGCAATTGCTGGCCTACTTTCGCGATGACCTCTGGCTCGTCAATGCGCGCCAGGCCAACGCAACGGCTGCACGCCTCGCGCAGGGTCTGAAGGCAGTTCCCGGTGCGCGGCTGCTGCAGGCAGTCGAGGCAAACGAAGTGTTCGCGGCATTGCCCGAACCCACGGTGCGGCGCCTCGAGCGGGAAGGATTCGGATTCTATCGATGGCCGGTGAGCGGCCTCGAGCAGGGCATCGCGATACGCCTGGTCACGTCCTATGCGACGACGAGCGCCGACGTCGAGGCGTTCGTGGCCGCTGCCGCAAGGTAAGGGAGAGATTCGACATGACACGCGTACATTTTCACTGGGACGATCCGCTGCTGCTCGAGCGGCAATTGACGATGGATGAAATCATGGTGCGCGATGCGGCGCAGGTCTATGCGCAGGAGCGGCTCGCGCCGCGCGTGCAGGAAGCGTTCCGCCAAGAGCGCACCGATCCGGAAATCTTTCGGGAAATGGGCGATCTAGGCCTGCTGGGCACGACGATTCCGGAAGAGTACGGCGGCGGCGGCTTGAATTACGTCAGCTATGGATTGATCGCGCGCGAAATCGAGCGCGTCGACTCCGGCTATCGGTCGATGCTCAGCGTGCAGTCCTCGCTCGTGATGCTGCCGATCTTTCAGTTCGGCACCGAAGCGCAAAAAAAGAAATATCTGCCCCCGCTCGCGCGCGGAGAATCGATCGGCTGCTTCGGATTGACCGAGCCCGATCACGGCTCCGACCCGGGTAGCATGATCACGCGCGCACGCGCCGTGAGCGGCGGTTATCGCATATCGGGCGCCAAGACCTGGATATCCAACAGCCCGATCGCCGACGTCTTCGTCGTTTGGGCGAAGACCGAGGACGACTTGATTCGCGGTTTCCTACTGGAGAAGGGGTGGCAGGGCCTGTCGACGCCGATTCTGCATGGCAAGGTCGGCCTGCGCGCCTCGACGACCGGACAGATCCTGCTCGACGAGGTATTCGTGCCCGAGGAGAACCTGCTGCCCGGAGTCACCGGGCTCAAGGGACCATTCACCTGCCTCGACTCGGCGCGCTACGGCATCTCTTGGGGCGCGCTGGGCGCGGCGGAGAGCTGCTGGCATACGGCACGCCAGTACGTGCTCGATCGCAAACAGTTCGGGCGTCCGCTCGCGGCCAATCAATTGATCCAGAAAAAGCTCGCGGACATGCAGACCGAAATCTCGCTCGCCTTGCAGTCCGTGCTGCGGCTCGGCCGGATGAAGGACGAGGGCATCGCCTCGGTTGAGATCACCTCGATGCTCAAGCGCAATTCTTGCGGCAAGGCGCTCGAGGTTGCGCGTACCGCGCGCGACATGCTGGGCGGCAACGGAATTTCCGATGAGTACGGCGTCATCAGGCACCTCGTCAATCTCGAGGTCGTCAACACCTACGAAGGGACCCACGATATCCACGCATTGATCCTGGGCCGCGCACAGACGGGGATTCAGGCGTTTTCTTGAGACCCTAGTGTCGGCTCGGGGCGGCCTGTGCACTGACCTTGGTGCGCGAACGCGCCGCGGCCTTGCGCGGCACCATCGGAAAAATGCAAACCACACGCGCGCCGCCGTTCTTGCGGTTCTTGATCTGCACCGATCCGCCGATCATACCGGCGCGGTACTCCATGATCTTGATTCCCATTCCCGCGGCGGTCGAATGCCGCTTGGGCAAGCCGCCGCCGTCGTCCGCAATCGAAAGTCGAATCATTTGATTCGCGACGCGCAAGCTCACGATGATCGCCTGCGCCCGGCCATGCTTGACCGCGTTCAAGATCGCTTCCTGGGCGATCAAATACAAATGCGTCGCGGTGACTTCGTTGATCCGCAGATCGGGAGGCACCGCGAGGCGCAGCTCCACATCGATGCCGAAATGCGCGCGCGACCAGCTCGCGAGTGAACTCAAAGAGGCGACGAAGCCGTCGCGCGCCGGCGTCGCGGGCGACAGTCCCAAGGCGAGCGTGCGGGTCGCCTGAATCGCGTGATTGACCAAGCTGATGATTTCGTCGAGTTGCGGCAGCTGCGCACCGTCCTTGCCGGTCAGCTGCCTCGCGAAGCTGCGCAGCAGCAGCGATATGCCGGTCAGTTCCTGGCCGAGGCCGTCATGTAAATCGCTGCCGAGACGCCGCCGTTCGCGCGAGGCGGCCTCGGTGATTTCCTGCTCGAGACGCTTGCGCTCCGAAACGTCTTGGACCACGAACAGAATTTTTTCGCTGCCGCTTTGTTCGATGCGCGCGGACAGCACTTCGGCGGCGAACTGGGTGTGATCGCGCCGCTGCAACCAGACTTGCAGCTGGCTCGTGCGCGCGTTGAAGCGCCTGAGCAAGCGCTCGATCGCGATCGGATGTCCCTTGCTGCGCGGCCTGAAATTCAGCAAGGCCAGTACCGAAGTCCCACGGAGCTCTCCGGATTGCCAGCCGAAGATGTTGTCGAACGCGGGGTTCGTGAACTCGATGCGCCCCTCGGAATCGACCAGAATCACGCCCTCGCGCATGGTCTCGAGAATGCGTGCTTGCGTGAGCAGCAGCTGCTCGGCGCGGCGGCGCGCATCGATGTCGAGGCAGACGCCGACGCAATGCCGCGCCCGCCCGGATGAATCGCGCTCGGTGATGCGGCCGCGCTCGTGCAGCCAGCGCCACTGGTTGGCGAGCGTTCGGATCCGGTATTCCACGACATAAAAATCCGTGTCTCCGCTTCGCGAGTCGTTGTTGGCACGATCGACGAGTGCAAGATCGGCCGGATGTACGCGTTCGCGCCAACGCTCGAGCGCATCGGCACCGTCGCAAGGGTCGATGTCGAGCGAATTGCACCAATCGTTGAACCAGGTGAAGCCGCCCTCGGTGTCGCTCTCCCAAAGTCCAATCCCTGCGCCCCAGACGGTCGCTTCGAGTCTCGCCTCCGACGCGCGCAGTGCGAGTTCCGCGCGCCGGCGTGCATCGATGTCGACCGTGACGCCGGTGACGCGCAGCACGCGGCCGTCGCCGTCGTGGAGTGTCGGCCTGCCGCGACTCAGCAGCCAACGCCAAGCCCCGGAACGCGTGCGCACGCGATACTCGGCTTCGAACAGCGCGCGGCGTCCGGCGATCAGCTCGTCATAGCGCGCAACCAGCGGCAGGTCGTCGGGGTGAACGTGTGAGTCCCAACGCTTGGCGTGGTCCTTGCCGATGCAGGGATCGATGTCGACCGATTCATACCAATCGTTCCACCAGTGGATTTCGTCGGCATCGACGTCGATATCCCAGAAGCCGAAGTCGGTTCCGCGCATCGCAAGATCGATGCGTGCCTGGCTGCGATCGAGTGCATGCGCCGTTCTGCGTCGCTCGCCGACATCGAGGCACAAACCCACCATGCGCAGCGCCCGGCCTTCGCCGTTGCGCTCGATCACGCGGCCGTGCTCCTGGATCCAAACCCAGCGCTCTTCGCGATCGCGCAGCCGGTATTCGACGTCGAATGCGGCGGTCAGCCCTTGCAGATGCCGCTCGAGCGCGGCCTCATAGACCGGTAAATCGTCGGGATGCATGCGCGCGGTCCAGAGCCGCTCGTGTCCCGGGCCGGCGAATTCGGTCAGACCCGCTTGTTCGCACCAATCATTGATCCAGGTGAGCTGGTCTTCGCTGATGTTCCAGTCCCAAAGGCCGATTTCCGTGCCCCAGAGGGCCAGTTCCGGCTGGGGCGGCGTCGGAGCGGGCGGCAATTCAGGCCACTGCGGCGGCGGAGCGCGCGTTGGGGCGTCGCAAGTTGATCGCCTCGCGCAGCTGCTGCGCGGCTGCACGGATCGAATCTGGCGCGCCGCCCCCCGCATAGATGATCCCGCGCGAGGAACTGATCAGAAGTCCGGCGCCGTCTCGATCGAGTCCCGCCGCGAGCGTTTCATCGAGATCACCGCGCTGCGCGCCGATCCCCGGAACCAGAAAAGGCAGCTCGGGGTGCGCGCGGCGCAAATCAGCCATTTCGCGCGGGTAGGTCGCACCGACTACCAGCATCAGGTTGCGGTGCCGATTCCAATGTGCCGCGGCCTGCTGCGCGACCCTGCGGTACAACGGCAGCCCGTCGACGATCAGATCCTGAAAATCCTTGGCGCCGGGATTTGAGGTGCGGCACAGGAGCACCGCGCCGCGATCCGCTCGCGCAAGGAACGGCAGGACCGAGTCCTCGCCCATGTAGGGATTGACCGTGACCGCATCCGCGCCGTAGCGATCGAAGGCTTCGCGCGCATACATTTCGGCGGTGTTGCCGATATCGCTGCGCTTGGCGTCGAGCAGCACGATGGCCTCCGGCGCTCGTTCGCGTATGTAGCGAATGCTCGCGGCGAGCTCGGCTTCGGCGCCGACGGCGCTATAGAAGGCGATCTGCGGTTTATAGGCCGCCGCGATGTCGCAGGTCGCATCGACGATGCGCCGGTTGAACGCATAAAGCGGCTGGGGGTGTCCTTGGAGGTCGGCCGGAATCTTGAGCGGATCGGGATCCAGGCCGACGCAAACCAGGCTGTTGCCGGCAACTTGCGCTCGATGTAGCCGTTCTGCAAAGCTCGTGCTCATACGCCCATCATATCGAGCGGCGCGTGCATTAGGGAGCTATGCTAGAGGACCGAAGGTGAGAAATTCCCTTGCCCCCGAAACCGCGCCCCGGACCCCGCCTCGTTTTGCAGCCCGCCAGCCGTCGCGCAGCGCGGCATACGAGTTCGTCGGCACTCAAGCGCTTCTTCGTGATTGCGGATGTCTGGGAACTCTCGCCGGTGCAGCAATGCCGCTTGTTGAAAATTCCATCGCCGCAGGTGCTCGCCCGCTATCGCCTGGGCCAGGCGCCGCGCTTGTCGGCGACCCAGCAGGAGCGCGCCGCCTTGATCGCCAACATCCAGCATTCACTCTCGCATGCACCGGAAGCCAAGGAGCATGCCTGGGCCTGGGTCCATGCGCCGCAACAGGGCGCCCCATTCGAGGGCGACAGTCCACTTTACTTTATGCTGGAAAACGGCTTGCCGGCCTTGCGCGAGGTGGCCCGCCTGCTCGTACGCGAGAGCGAACCCCGCTAAGCTGCGTTATACTGACGGGCTGTTCCGATGCGAGAGTGGCGGAATTGGTAGACGCGCTGGACTTAGGATCCAGTGGGGTAACCCGTGCGAGTTCGAGTCTCGCCTTTCGCACCAATTCACGCGATCGCTTCCGATTTTTCAAGCCATGAGGTCCGACATGCAGGTTTCCGTCGAAAACACCGGCAAATTAGAACGCCGCATGCAAGTGCAGGTGCCGGCGGAGCGCGTTTCCAAGGAAATCGCGACGCGCCTGAAAAATTTGAGCCGGACCGCCCGACTCAACGGCTTTCGGCCGGGTAAGGCACCGCTCAACGTGATCCGGCGCCAGTTCGGCGTCCAAGTTCATCGCGAGGTGATCGGCGAGCTGTTGCAGTCGAGTTTCGCCGAGGCGGTCAGCGCCAACCGGCTCGCGCCGGCCGGCAATCCGCGCATCGAACCGCAGAGCATCGACGAAGGTCAGGATCTGCGCTACGTGGCGACCTTCGAGGTGCTGCCGGAAATCGCGCTCCAGCCGATAGAAGCGCTCGAGATTGCGCGGGTGACCGCCGAAGTCGCGCCAACCGACGTCGACGCGATGCTCGAGCGATTGCGCAAACAGCAGCTCAAATACGACGCGGTGTCGCGCGCGGCCGCCGCGGAAGATCGCGTGCTGATCGACTTCGACGGCTCGATCGGCGGCGTGCCCTTCGCGGGCGGCAAGGGCGAAAACATAGCCATCGTGCTCGGTGAAGGCCGCATGTTACCGGACTTCGAACAGGGCTTGATCGGCGCATCTACCGGCGAGGACCGGGCGATCGAAGTCAATTTCCCGGCCGACTATCGGGCCACCGAACTCGCCGGCAAGACTGCGACATTCAAGATCCACGTGCGCAGCGTCGAGCAGCCGCGGCTTCCGGATCTCGATGAAGAGTTCTGCAAGATTTTTGGTGTCAACGAGGGCGGGATCGCGAAACTGCGCGAAGAAGTCGCCGACAACATGCGCCGTGAACTCGACCAGACGCTGCGCAATCAAAACAAGACCGCGGTCATGGACAAGCTGCTGCTCGCGAATCCGATCGATGTGCCGAATGCCCTGATCGACTCGCAGGTACGCGACCTGCAAGCCGAAGCGATGCGCCGATCGGGCGCCAAAGATGCCTCGCAAATGCCGCCTGCGAAAGGCTTCGTGGACACGGCACGCCGGCGCGCGGCGCTGGGCCTGATCTTGGCTGACATCATCAAACGGCAGAACCTGCGGGTGGATCCCGTACGCGCGAATGCGCGTTTGGATGAAATGGTGGGTGCCTATGGAGACGCGGAGGCGGTCAAGAGGGCTTATTTACAGAATCCCGACGCGATGCGGCAGGTCGAAAACCTCGCTTTGGAGGACCAAGTCGTCGACTGGGTCCTCTCCCATGCTAAGGTGCATGCGGTAGAGTCGACGTTCAAGGAATTGATGAAATTCGAGGCTTGAGGCCCTGAAAGCGCGTTTTGG
>JBEKSM010000055.1:0-19058 GCA_049517075.1 Steroidobacteraceae bacterium
GGCGCGAATTGGCGAGCGGGTACTTGGTCGATCAGGCGACGCTCGATCATGATCTCAAGTACTATCTGCCGCCAGACACCAAGCCAGAGGACCCGCGGATTTCGCCACTACGCGCCGAGGACTTGAGCGGCTTGCCGCGCACGATCGTCCATACCGCCGAATTCGACCCGCTGCGCGATGAAGGCCGCGATTACGGCGAGCGATTACGCGCGACAGGCATCCCAGTTTCCTACGTCTGCCACCCCGGCATGATCCATCTGTTCTATGGCCTTAGGCAGGTGATTCCCTATGCCCGAACCGCTTATGCCGAAATCGGCGCCGGAATCCGCGACGCACTTGCTTAGATCGACGGCCGCCGGCGCGTGATAGGATCTGTGGTGGTCGGGAAGAGGGAGCACCAATAATGGCCGAGCGCGCGATCGCTGAGCGCATCATTCAGGAGCTGCACGCAGCGCGTGTGGCCGGGGACCTTGCAGCGATGTGCCGCCTGTTCAGCGAACAAGGCCATTTTCGGATCGCGGGCGCGAGTGCCGACAAGCCGATCGCGATATCAGCCGACGACCTGGCGTCATTCCGTCCCTGGCTCGGAATGCTCGTCAAGGCATTTCGCATCAATGATTATCAGTTGCTCTCACTCGTCGTCGAGTGGCCCAAGGCGACCGCGCATTGGCGCGCCGACATCTTCTCGAAGATCACTGGCGTCAGCGTGCCGACCGAACTGGTCGATCTGATCGAGCTCAAGGATGCGCGGATCGTGGCCTATAGCGAGTTCTTCGTGCCGCGCTGAGCCTGCGCAGCCGCGCATTGCGATAGCCTGCGGGATCGCTCGAGACAAACGCGAGTTTCCCGACAGCTGGATTCACCGCTGCATTGCTGGACCATCACGTTCATTGCATGTCGCCGATTGGCGACGATTTGAACCCTTGCCATTGCAGCGCGGGAAGACGATCGCGACTGCTCGCGGCTTGCATTTGACAGTATGGGCCGCGGCAGCCAATTCATTTGTCAATAACTCGCATTTGGCGTGTTCGTCGTGCTCGGCAAACCGGCTCATGGCGCTACATGCAGCGAAAGAATTGTGCGCACGGTCGCAGTTTGCTACAAAGGAGCAGGCGATCGTTTGGCATCGAATCTGATCTCTGTGCGATCGACACTTGTGAAGGGAACTCAACAAGGACTTTTTCCGTGTCTTCACAAGGGATAGGAATGCATATGCCAAACGCAGCAAAATTTCTGACAGAGCTGAGAATGATTGTGCCTTCAGGGTGGGGGCTGCAATGCGACGTCCAATCGTTGTGACATAACGCACGATGAAAGCTCGTCCACCCAATCCTCTGAGAATTACGGATCCGGGTTCGAAGAAAGTTCTGCTGGTCGTCGAGAATCTGCCGGTACCCTATGACAGGCGGGTTTGGCAGGAAGCGCTGGCACTGAAGTCGGCCGGATTTCAAGTCAGCGTGATTTCACCCGCAACGAAGATGCATCCGAAACTCGGGGAATGCCTCGAGGGGATTTACGTCTACCGATACCCGATGATGATCGAGGGGAAAGGCCACGTGGGTCTGGTCCTCGAGTACCTGTGGAGCTTTGTTTGCATTTTCTTTTGGACGATATTCGTCGCCGTTCGCCGCGGATTTAAGATCATCATGATCGCCAATCCTCCGGACATTTTTTTCCCGATCATTTGGATGTGGCGCTTATTCGGCAAAAAGACCGTCTTCGACCACCACGACTTGACGCCGGAGCTGTTCGCTACGAAATTTCATCTCGATCGCTCGATCGTTCTCTCGTTTTTCTACTTTGCCGAAAGGCAGATGCTGCGAGCTGTCCACAAGATCATCAGCACCAACGAAAGCTACAAAGCGGTTGCGATGCGTCGAGGGAAGCGACAGAGCGATGATGTTGTAGTCGTTCGAAACTCGCCGGACCCCGCGCGCTTTTCGATGCGACCCTCCGACCCGCAGCTGCGCAAGTCGGCGAAGTATCTCGTGGCGTTCCTCGGCGAGGTCGGGGAGCAAGACGGCGTCGAAATCCTCATTCATGCAATCAAGCAAATTAAGGAGACGCTCGGACCCAATGTCGTGCACTTCGTCCTGATGGGCGGCGGACCTCATTTCGACAGCATCGTGCTGTATGCGCGGGACCAGGGTGTTTTGGAAGACATCACATTCACGGGCCGTGCCGACAACGACACCATTTGTCGAGTTCTCTCGAGCGCCGACTTAGCGGTCGATCCCTGCCCCAATTCGCCGCACGCTAATGTCAGCACCGCGACGAAGATCATGGAGTACATGTATTTCGGTCTCCCGATCGTCGCCTTCGATCTCCTGGAGACGCGCAGATCTGGATCCGACGCCGTTTGTTACGCGAGGATTGACGATGAGGCGCACTTCGCGACGCTGATCATCGATCTGTTGCGCGATGAGTCGCGACGACGCCGACTCGGGGAAGCGGCCAAAGTTCGTCTGGAAACGGTATTGTCCTGGCGCGTCTCGAGCCAGAGTCTGATCGGACTGATGAATGGACTCCTGGGGTTCCCCCCCGTGCAGCCAACTCAGGGTACTGCCAGGCTCCACGAGCGCGATCGTCAAGCGTCCGCGAACGCGGTGTCAGATACCCGGAACGACAGTGTCAGCGCAAATCCCAGGTCGTTGCCATCGTGACCGCCGTGCCGAGAGATCTCGGCGAATTTGCCTTGGCGCGTCGATCTAATCGGAATTAAGCCGGCGAACTCTGTCGGCCGCCGCTACGCGCGTTCAGGCAGCCAGCCGCTTGCGCAGGGTATCGGCTAAGCGCAGCGCCAAAGCCACGAGCGTGAACGTGGGATTCGCGTGGCCGCTGGTGGCGAAGACCGAACTGCCCGCGATGTAAAGATTGTCGACCGAATGCACGCGGCAATCGGCGTCGACCACACCGCGGCGCGGATCGGCGGACATCCGGGTCGTGCCCATGTGATGCGGACCGCCGATGACGCGATCCTGCCAATTATCAGGCGGCGGAATCACCTCCCCAATGCCGCGCGCCTTGACGTCCTGCCGCAGCAACGCGAGCCATTCGGTGATGCTGCGTGCGTCGAAGGGGCTGATTTGCCATTCGAGTCGGCTTTGCGGCATGCCGAGAGCGTCCCTCTGTTCTCCGAGCACGACACGGTTTGCCGGATCCGGTGCCTGCTCTGCACGAAAGTGCAGCGAGTAAGCCAGCCCCGGGCCGCTGATGGCCGCATCCGACAGCGCCCTGCGCGCCTCCCACCAGGTGCGTAGCCGATTCGGTACCGAATGGGCGGCGTGTGAGAAGTACTTGAGCTTGTCGGACACTCGCGTAAGACCGCGTCCCCGGAACGCTCGGTAGACACGCACCGGAGCGAACATCACCGCGGGCGGCCAACCGAGATACGCGGTTCCCTGCGAGTAGCTCGGTCCTTCGATTGCGATCGACGTCGACAGCAAATGGTGGTGCTCTTGCGCCGCGGCAGTCGGCATGACCACGCCCCGCAGCCGCGCAGCTCCGTAGGTCTCCTTGCGGTAAAAGCCTCGGTCGGGGGTGCCCGTTGCTGCAATCAGATGCCCCATGTGGACGTGCAGGTGCTCCATGAAACATCGCCCGACCATGTCGAACTCATTGCCGACACCGGCGGCTCGATCGCCACGAGAAGCGAGCAACAGCCGCGCATTCTCGATGCCACCGGCAGCCAGCACGACCGCCTTCGCGCGCACCGCGATCCGGCGGCCCGTCAAGGTTGCAACCGTGACCTCACGGACGCAGCGCGAGTCGGCGTCCAATTTGAGTTCGGTGACGTTCGCATGCAGCATCACGCGGATGTTGGGCGCCGCGATCAACCGGGGTCCGTACCGGTCCGCGAAGTTCGTCTCCGGACTGTGCTGGATCAGGCCATTCTCGAAGTTGGTGCCATCGAGCGCGAGCGGCGAGGGCATTCGGTCGCGCCAGGCGTCGAGATCGAACCGGGGGCTCGGCAGCTCAAACAGCGTGGCGGCGGCCTCTTCGTACACTTGCAAAGACTCGGCGCTGATCGGCCAACCGCTCAACGCGAGCCAAGCGCGTTCTGCATAGTCCGCCCGATCGAGAGGGCGGCACCAACCGCCCCACCGATTGGTGCCGCCGCCGAACATGCGCCAACGACAGGCGTCCAGCCGATAATAGGGTCGGCCGACGATTTGGCCGCGGTACAGTTTTTGAGCGGGCAGTTCGTAATCCTGTCCGCCCGCCTCGAGCAGCATCAGGTTGAGTCCCGAGTCTCGCAGCCGGTCGGCAATCGCGATTCCAGCGGGACCCGAACCGACGACACAAAGATCGCATTCGAATGCGCTGCCGCCGTCTACAGAGCGAGCATCGATCAACAAGCCGCTGATTCCCCGTTGCCGATCTTCGCCATCTCAGAACTTATGGCGCGCGCTGTTCGCAGGACAGGCTGTTCGTTGCAGGCACGATGAGGTTGTAATGGTTACAAATCATAGCAGAATGCCGTGGCGCGTATCGTGGCACACGGCCGTCTGGAATGGTCCGCCATTCGACATATACTGCCGCTTGCGCATGACCTGCCTGTCTATTTGCGCGATGTTGTGCCACAATTTTCCTCGAGCGCGCCAGCGTGCGCGATGACTAGGATTGAGCTGCCACCGATGCCGATTAACAACCGTTGTTTCTATTGTTCGCTCGTCGTCATCGCAATGCTGACGGGGTGTGCGTCGGTCACGCAGCCGTTGCCGGCTGCGCCGCAAATCGGGCTCGGTCCGCCCGACGAGCAGCCCGAGTATCGGCTCCAGCCCGGCGATGTGATCGAGCTTCACATCCTCTCGAACCCCGAGCTCAACGAGCAAGTCGTCGTTGCTCCGGACAATCGTGTCACTTTTCAATATGCACCCGGTTTGGTCGCCGGTGGACACTCGCTGCAACAGGTCACGGACTCGCTGAATCGAATCTATGGCACGACCACCAAGAATGATCTTCAAGTCGTGCTGCGCAGCCAGGTAGGCACTCGGGTCTACGTCACTGGAGAAGTGCAACTACCGAGCGAGGTCGTGGCGAACGGTCAGATTTCCGCACTTAGCGCCATCAGCCGCGCCGGCGGCTTCAAGCTTACGGCGCAGCGCAGCGAGGTCGTGTTGATGCGCCGCGACGAGCAAAATCACCCGCACCTATATGCGCTCGACTTGCTTGCAGCAATGAAGGGCCGAGACGCGAATGCCGACGTGCTGCTGCAACCCTACGATGTGATCTATGTGCCGCGCGATCGCGTGAGCAATGCGAGCATGGTCCTCGAGAGGATTCGTAACGCGGTGCCGATGGGCGTCAATTACGGCTTCTATACCAACATCAGTCCCCCGCGTTGAGGATGTCGCCATTTATGTCGATGCAGGCCGTTAACCGATGGTAATCGAGCTCACCAGCTCCGGTGTGATCTATGTGCTCTTTCGACAGCGTTGGGTCATCGTCGGTGTTGTATCGTTCTTCGTGTTCCTGACGCTTGCCTATTGCGTGATTGCAACCTCGAAATACGAGGCCGATGCGGCGGTTGTCGTGAATTTCAGCCGTCAAATCACCGGCGACATCAATGCAGACCGCGGCGGCGCAGCCGAGCCCACCGCCGCGGGAGCCGACGAGATCATTACGTCCTACAGCATGGTGCTGCAAAGCAATGCGCTCGCGGAGCAAGTGATCAACGAGGTCGGTCCCACGAAGATGTATCCCCATCTGTTCGAGGCGCCGAGCGCCTTTGGACGTGCGATGAGCGGATTCTGGGAATTCTTCGGCATCCACGGCAAGACGCCCATGGAGAAGGCCATTTACAGATTTGTGCACAACGACATCAAGATCGAGGTGCCGAAGGATGCGACCGTTATTCAAATAACGCTTTATAACCCGGTTGCCGACGTCGCGAAGAGCGCGCTCAGTGTGATGATCGACCGTTTTCTCGAGCAGCAGGCGCAGATCGGCCGCGATCCGCAGTTGTCGTTCGTACAGGACCAAGTCGAATTCTACAAAAAGAAAGTGACAGACGCCCAGGCGGCCATGGAAGCGTTTCAGCTCAAGAGCAAAGTCTCCTCGATGGACGAGGAAAACTCCTATCTGCTCAAGCAGCGCTCGGACCTCGAGACACAGCTTGCCGCGAACAAAGTGCGCATCGAAGAGGATCAACGCCGAAGCTCGGCGCTCAAGGAGCAGCTCAAGACGCTGACCCAGACCGTCAACCTGCACCAGGAAGATCGAGACGGGGCGCTCGACGCTGCGCGCACTCAGCTCGTCGAACTGCAGGTCCGCCAGCAATCGCTCAGCACGAGCTTCGGACCCGACAGCCCGGCCGCACAAGTCAATGAGGCGCAGATCGCCAAAGTGCAGAAGTTCATCGACTCCTATCCTAGCCGCACACCCTTGGTACAGATGGCGCCGAACCAGACCTATCAAACGACCCAGTCTGGGCTCCTGCAGGCCCAGGCGGATCTTCAGGGCGCCCTGCAGTCTCAACCGGTGCTCCAGAGTGAGATCGATGCCATTTCCGCACGGCTCGGCGAGCATGCACGCGAACAGTCGACGTATCAGGATATCGTGCGCGAATACCAGGTCGACGACGAGAATTACCGCACCTACCTTCAGGCTGTCCAGCAGGCACGCATTGCTGTCGATCTGAAAAAGGAAAGAGGGACGACCGTCGCAGTTTATGAACCTGCGCATATGGCCAGTACCCTGCCTACCAAACCCAAGAGAAGCCTGATCCTCGCTGCAGGCCTGATGGTCGGCCTCTTGATGGGCCTGACAGTCGCCTTTTTGCGCGAGTCCTGGGACGAACGTCTCAACACGCCTCGGCAGGTCAACGCGTTGCTCGGATTGCCTTTACTCGGCGCGATGCGCGATTTTGGTCGCCCCGCCCTGCCCCAAGTATGGCGAAGTTGATCGGACGCACCGGACGATTAACGCTGGTGCTCGCATCAGCGCTCGGTCTTTGGACGTCGGCCTCGGCGCAGACGCCCCCGCCCCCTGCTCAACAGCCGTCGCCCGCTCAGCAGCAGGCTTCGGCCCTTGGATCTGCCAACCAGTTCGAGCCAGGACCGCTCGGGCAGCCGAGGCCGAATGTCGGACCGGATCCGATGCCGCAGATCCGGCGATCCACTGACTGCCCCCTAGGATATGTGGCGGTGAGGGATAAGCAGTACGTCGCGCATCTCACGGTCTGCGTGGTCAGGCCTCCCAACCAGCAGCTGCTCAATAACGTGGCCGGTCCGGGTCCTGCGCCGACAGGGCAACCAATTTCCTCGATGCCACCGATCCTGGAGCGCACGGCAATCAACCTATGCATCGGTCGGCCAGCCGGATCCTATGCCTGCGGCCGTGGGGGCACGGAGTGCTGCGGGCCGAAACAAAACAACATGTGCTTTGCCGGCGCCTTTGCATGCTACGTAAACGGCGTGGGTACCGGGCCAAAAACGGCATGCTGCATCAGTAAATGAGGTTTTCTGCGAGTAGCGTGCTCGCGCCACGACTCCTCCTGCTTCTCGACCAGTCGATATTTTCGATTGCGAATTTCACTCTGACCATCGTGTTGGCGCGGCATTATCCCGCGGCCCAATTCGGCGCCTACGGGGTGGGCCTCACTGCAGCGCTCACGGTGCAATTTATCCAGCGCAATCTCTACATAGTGAGTCTGTCGCTCATGAGCGAACGCGTCGCTCGGCGTAGCCTGCCGGGGATTATCGCCAAGCACTTGCTCGTGACCGGCAGCGCCATTGCGGCACTCGCGCTTGCCGCTGCCGCGGTGATCATCGCAGGCGCCGATGGCGGCATCATCGACGTCGTCATCGCGACGCTCAGCTGCACGGTGGTTTATTTCCAAGCGGACTTCGATCGCGCCGTGCTCGTAAAGCGCGCCGCGTACGGGGGCGCCGTACTCCTTTCGGTCGCCTATCTCGGCATCGTATTGGCCTTAGCAGCCCTGGTGCAAACCGTGCCGATCGGGTTCGATGCCTTCATGGGAATACTCGCGTGTAGCTGCCTCGTCAAGGGAGGATGGCTCCTGCTACTGCGCGTTGTGCCGCGCTGGAACTGGGCGCTGCGCTTCATCGCGCGTGATTGGCGGCTCTATGGCGTACCGACCTTGCTGGCGGCGGCATCGAACGCTGCCTACAGCAACGTTCCGGTCATGGTGCTTGCGGCGACACGCGGACCGGCGGAGGTTGCCGGCATGATGGCCATGCGCAGCCTGACGATGCCGCTCAACCTCGTGCTGCGCAGTCTCGATTCGGTAGACAAGAATCGCTTCCGCACGCTTTCCGGGGGCACTGCGAGCGGCGTGCGACGCGTATTTTGGCGCACGATGCTGAGCTATGCCGCGCTCGGCGTGGCGGCCTTGGCGGTACTCGCGCTGTTCTCGCACCAGATTATCGCCATCGTTTATCACGACCGATACGCGACCTATACGGGTCTATTGCTTGCCTGGTGCGGCTACTGCGCGGTGCTCGGTCTCATGCAGCCGCTGCAGTCGGTAATTCTGCTCACCGGCAAGCAGATGTCGAGCACGCGCCTGGCGACGATCAGCGGCGTCGTCGCGGTCGTGATCGCCTTTGCCACCTGTCGCAGCTTCGGCGCGACGGGCGCCATGACGGCAACACTGACGGCCGCCGCCCTCAACGTCGCGCTGAGCGCGTTCGTGGTTCGCGCATTGATCTTCGGATCCCAGGAAGTCATCTTGCCAAGAGAGCGGCTGACGGGGAGAGACGCTGCGTGAGGTCTGCGTCCGACACAGCCGTCGTTAAAATCCTGCTCGTCACCGAGGAGATACCGGATCGGCAACAGACGGCGGCGCTCAACTACGTGCGACATTTCATCGAATATTGCGCCGCACGCGGCGCCGAGCTCACGATCCTCGTCACAGGGCACCGCTTCGATCGATTCATCATGCGTGCGAACCAAATTTTTCCATACGCGACGCCGCGCATCCTGGGACCGGCTCTCGTTCGCGTCGGCCCGTGGCTGCTCGTGGTCGACCCGCGCTCCTGGCGGCACACAATTTTCGTTTGGATCATGCGCAGCGGCGGTCGCCGGCTGGCCTCAGCCGTATTGCAATTCCGTAGTCGGATTCGAGCGCACACCGCGATCATCGGCCGCTGGCTCGAGGCGCGCGAGGCGCGGCGTTTGGTCGGCGCGATCCGCGCCGCCAATCCCGATGTCATTCTGGTCAACACGATCTTTTTAACGGACATCCTCGATGCCAAGCCGGCGCATACACGCGCTGCCGTCATCACCCACGACGTATTTCACGAGCGCACGAGCGCATTCGAAGCGCGCGGTTTGGCGGTCAGGCCCGCGGTTACCAAGGAGCATGAGAGCCAGCTGCTGCGACGCTTCGATGCCATTATTGCGGTCTCCGAGGAGGATGCCCGCGAATTCAGGCGTCTTGCGCCTAATGCGCAGACCGTGGTGGTCACGCCCTCGAGACCGGACGTGAGCAGCGCTACGCGCCGCCCCGACGCGCGGCGCTGCGTCTTTTTGGGCACGAGCAATGCGCTCAACGTGGACGGCATGTCATGGTTCCTGTCGGAGGTATGGCCGAAAGTCGTGGCAGGCGCTCCCGATGCGCGATTGGAGCTGATCGGCAGCGTTTGCAACGCCATTACTGTCGAGGACCCGACGTTGATCAAGCGCTACATCGTCGATGACCTTGCCCCGACTCTTGCCGATGCAAGCTTCGCCGTGAACCCGCTACGCGCGGGCAGCGGCCTAAAGATGAAGATGCTCGATTATTTCGCCAACGGACTTCCAGCGATCACAACCTCGACCGGTGCCTCCGGATTTCCGCGCAACGGCGCAGAACCGTTCGTCGTTTGTGACGAAGCCACGGAATTCGCCGAGGCAGTCCTCGGCTGGCTCAGAGACCCTGCCCTTGCCGCGCTGCACGCCGCGCGCTGCCGCGCTTATGTTCCACTGTTCTCGCGCGAGTCTGCATTCATCGAACTAGATCGGGTCCTCGGCATGAGCACCGGCAAGTCATCGAAAACCGCCGTCGATGAACGCTGAGCGTAATGCCCGCATGAATTCCCGCACGGACAGCTCGCGCCGCATCGTGAGATAGGTGCCGACGGCGATCTTGCGGAGAAATTCGGCCCTCGCCCCGTGACGAGCATTCCGCGCCAGCACGAGCAGACTGCTTGCGAAGTAGCGCGCGCGGACGCCCGCTGTTTTATCGCGGTGCCCCACTAGGGCCGCGTCGCGATAGGCCGTCTTATGCGCGATGCGGCGGGCGCGCAAGGCGTAATCAAGGTCTTCCGAGCCGCCGAGCGGCGTACCGACGCCCAAGGCCTCGTCGAAATTGCCGATCGCCCGTACGACGCGGCCGCGCAGGAAAATCGTGTTCGACGAGGCATTACGCACAATCTCGTGCGTCCGCGCGTCTTTCGGTTCGGCCGCCGCGAATGTCTCCCGTATCGGCTGGGACGCATATCGGCAGAACCAAAAATCGAGCGTCGCATCCCGCGCGAACAGTGTGGCCACCTGGCTTAGGAAGCCATCCGGGTACCAGCAATCGTCATCGGGAAATGCGACGAGCGCATCGGGGCCGATTGCCGCATCCGCGATCAGCGGCCCCAACAGCATGTTGCGGGCTACCGATAGCGGTACCTGGCGGGCGACCGCGAGCGGCCGGACGCATGCCGGCGCGGAGGCCGCGAAGCTCGCCAGCCGCTCTGCGTCGCAGTTTTGCAGCAGCAACGAAAGTTTGATGCGCTGCCCTAGCAGCGTGCTTTGCGACTCGACCACAGACTGCAGCATGCGGTCGCGGACCTCGACCCGTCCGCCACGCATATCGGTCGTCGAAATGAGGAAGATGTCCAACAGGAATTATTGACCGTCGAGCGCAGCGGCCGCGTCAGATATGTCGATAGATGCGAGAGGGTATGTAGAACCGGCGCTTGTTCAAGAAAACACCGATGACCCGCCCGCCGCTCGCCTCAAATTCCTGCTTCGCATTCAAGGCCACCGGCCACCGCGTGCGCTCCGCTTGTACGACCAGAATCACGCCATCGGCCATCGCCCCGATCGAGGGTCCCCAGGACACTTCAGCGACTGAGGGCGCGTCGATCAGAACGTAGTCAAAATTGTGGACGAGCTTGTCTTTGTTCGCCGCGATGGTTGTGAGGTCCGAGCCGTCACCATCGGCGGAATCGACGGGCATTACTGAGATGGAGCCGCGCGTCCCGATCCGCTTGCCTGCCTGCAATGCTGCGATTGCGGCCTCCGAGGACTTCTCGAGCTCGGCAACTGTGGCGTTCGCATCTTTCTGTGTGCCCCACTTGTGGGTGAGCACATGATTGCGGTCCGCATCCAGTATCAACACCGATTTGCCGAAATTCTGCGCCAGCGTGGCGGCGTAGCTTCCGCACACGGTCGTCTTCCCCTCGCCCGGATGAGCCGACGAGAACATGATGATCGCGCCGGCCTGTACTCCGGCCATCAACGGCTCGACGGAGCGATACAGGGTCTGCATCTCGCGCGTTGCCCCGAAAAAATTGGCCACAACTTCCGTTCGGCTGACCATACGGGATTGTTCCGCGCTGCGCGGCATATCCAGCAGGTTTGCCGGGTCGATGTCGGCATGTTCGCCGTCGCGGGCGGTTTCTTCGGCACCCTGGCGCTGAGTAGTCCGGTCAACGACGAGGTTTCGCTCGTGACGGCGCAATGCCTCGTAGATCTTGCTCATAAGTGATGAAAGATAGCACAACCCAACCGCGGTAACGAGGTTGGTCTGGTGCGGCCGCTGCGGCCGGTTTCTGCGCCTCGAATGCGAGCCACAGCATGACGACACCGATCGAACAACTTATGTCATGTGAATTTTTTACATATCCCTACAATGCATCGCGACCGGCTACAAAACAGTGCGCATTTCGCTCACCGATGCACGGCTAGCGCACACGATCCGGAGCCGACATTGCGGCAGGCTCGATAACTATCCGCATGGCCGTATCGGCGCGTTCCGGAGCACCGCAATTCGAGCGGGTCAGGATCATTAATCGCCGCATTGAGGTAGACTAAGCGCGAGCCGCCTGCGCCCTTCGGAGCACCGTTTGTTCAGATTTCTTTTTCTGCTACAAGCCTTCGTGCTGCTCGTCAACCCGAAGCTCCTGCTTCATCTCGACAGTAATCTCGGCAACATCCTGCAGAAGTTGCTGATCATTCTGACCGGCGCGGCGCTGATGGCTACACGTCCGGTACACAAAGGCGTCGTTGTCCTCATCGCCGCGATGGTTGTGCTCACGTTTCTGTGCGCGATCGGCAGCCAATTTCCCCAATTCGAGTGGAGGCTGTACATTGGTGGCCTCGTCAGTATCGTCGCCCCCTTCATCCTGCTCACCGCAGCACCCCGCGAGCAGGACCGCGACTTGGGTATCATCGTTTTTGCTTCACTACCGCTGCTCATGACGGCCGTCGGCGTGATTTATCAGCTCGCCGGCATATCCCCGCTGTTCAATTCCGACCCGTCGAGTGGAACTCGCCTCGCAGGTACCCAGGGCATAGCCGCCTATCTCGCAGCCGCAGGATTTACCGGCACGTTTGCGGCGCTCGAGCTTGCCGAACGAAAACATCTGGGCTATGCGTTGCTGTTCGTCGCGGACGTGATCATTCTGCTGCTCGCGGGCGGCCGCATGGCGCTCGGGGCGGCCGTGTTGGTATGCGGAATCGACTATCTGCGGAGCTTCAAACGCGTTCCATTGCTCAAATTCTTCGCGCCCGTCTGGATCCTGGTCGTCGGTGGAATCCTGCTGATGACGTTCGCCGAAGACAACTTGCGCCACTTGCAGAGCACTTCGCTCTCCAATCGAGATCTCATTTGGGCACCTTTGATTCGACAGCTTGATGCCCACCCCTGGTTCGGCGTGGGACTCGGCAATCAACAACTATTGGTGCACGTCGTGGGCGTGATTACGACCTTCGCCAGTCACAATGAGTACCTACGTCTCGCCGTGGAACTCGGTTATCCGGGAGCGATTGTCTTCTTCGCACTCACGCTCGGGATCATTTTGTTGGTCTGGAATTCGGCTTGGGTAGGGCGAGATCCGATGTTCTTGGTATGCGCCGCAGGCTTCTACATTTATGGGATCACCGACAACACGTTCTCGGTGCCGCAGGCGTATTTCATTTTGACCGCGGCATCATTCGCCGGTCGGCCGAAAAAAATGCGCTCGCCGGCACTGGCCGTCGACGCGGCACGACCGCATCGACCGAGTGCGCCGACCGCAATCGAGCCTTCCATCGATCTCAAGAGACCGAGTTGATCAGGCAGCTCGCTGAGGCGGTTCGCGCGTTCACGGCGCAACGCGCATTTCATGTTGCCTAAAGTTATCGAGCGAGGCGTGACGACATGATTACAATAGGACATAGCCTGCGAAAGGGCCGGACCAGCATGCCTCCAACCATGTGCAGACCGAGGCGTATCGACCGCGTGCGCCAAACAATGATCATGGTAGCTCGAGCCGCAGTTGCGGCTGCGGTTCTGTTTACTGCGCCCGCAAATCACCTATATGCGGACGAGTCCGACACGATTCTGGCACGAATTACGCCGTCCTTCGAATTCCGCCATCCAGGCGGCCTCAATACCTTGGCCGAATTGAAGAAAATACACACCAAGATTCTTGCCAGCGAAGAACCTTGGAAAAGCAGTTTCGATAAGATGCTCGCGTCGCCCTATGCGCGCCGCGATTACATGGCTCGCGCGGTCAGCGTCGTGTCCAAGGGCGCTACCGAAGCCAATGCAATCAGAGATGCGGTGGCAGCGTACACGCAAGCACTGCTTTGGCTATTCACCGAAGACGAATGGCACGCCCAGAAGGCAGGCGAGATCATCGACTCATGGTCAGGCACGCTGACCTCCTATGAGGGTCTGAATTGGTACTTGGATCCTGCATGGACCGCGGCACCCCTGGCCGAAGCGGCGGAGATCTTACGCGCGACCTACCCAAAATGGACCGGCGCCGAGCGTCTGAGCAAACTCTTCAATGACGTGTTCCTGCCCAATTTGCACGGCCGGATGGCGTTCGGAAATCGCGAATTCGCCGTGAGCAATGCGATGGTCGCCATCGGCGTCTTCAACGAAGACCGAGCAGCATTCTACGAGGGCATCCATCATTGGTTGCGCTATATTCCGAGCTATTTCTACGTCGCTTCTGATGGACCCGAAGCCAAACAAGCGGACTACTGGCTTTCGTCGCCGTCGGATGAATTCCTGTTACACCTCGATGCGGGACATCCCCAGGTGGGATGGGCATCCTGGGTCGAGCTCGCGAAGGGCCGCAAGGGAGATGACAAGACGGGCCTGACCAAAGACACGGTCGACGAGCTGTGGAAACATCCCGGCGCGTACCTCCCGGGATACACGCCGGAAACCGGCGGGCGGGACCTCGCACACACGGAAAACGCATTTCTCTCGGCGGTGAACGTGGCGGAAATCGCTTGGAACCAAGGAATCGACATCTATTCGATCGGCGCGCCGCGTCTATCGGTATTCATGGAAACGATGGCCTCGATCCGACTCGGGGAACCCATTTCGCCCGCTGCCTATGGCGGCGTGCTGAACCTCGGCAATGGCCTCACGCCCACTTACGAGATTGCATACAATCATCTGCACAACACGATGGGTATCTCTCTGCCAAAAACGCATCAACTGATTGAGACCGTGATTCGGCAAATGGGCCCCGCGCGCATCGAGCCTCCGTTTCCTGCGCCGTTTCCCGCATCGCTGCGTGCAAACCGAATATGGGAACAAGCTGGTTGGACCGCCAATTGGGAGACCCTCACACATGGGGATCTCGATCGCCATTGACTAAAGGCGATTCCGTAGCGATGTCGGCCCAGCCAATGTTCTCCGCTCAGACGATGAAGCATTTCATCATCACGCCCTTCTATGTGAAGCGCCATTTCACGGCAGCGACGGGAAAGATCGATGAGCGGCTTGCGTCGCTCGAGTGGCTGGACGATCGACTGCGCCTGTTCGAGACTTACTGCCTGCCGTCGGTCGCTGCTCAATCCGATCAGAATTTCAGCTGGTTTCTCTACTTCGATGACTCGACGCCGAGAAACCACCTGGATCGTGTCGCGGCCGCGGCCGCGAGGAGCAAGAACATCTTTATCAAGCGATGTGCCTTCTGGGACGGCGCGACGCTCACCAAAGACGTCGTTGCGGCGCTCGATCCGGGCACGCGATGGGTCATGACGACCAGGCTCGATAACGACGACGGCCTGCAAAGAGATTTCGTGTCGCTGCTGCACGCCGCAGCCGAAGAGCGGACCGAATTTCTCAATTTTCCGCAGGGCATCATCTGGTACTCGGGAAAATGCTATTTGTATAAGCACGCGAGCAACGCCTTCATGTCGATGATCGAGACCGCGGACAATCCTCGCACCGTATGGCACGTCCCTCACGAGAAAGCCTCGCGCATTGCGCCGGTCCGTCAGCTGTCGGCGGAGCCCGCGTTTCTCCAAGTGGTCCATGGCAACAACGTGTCGAACAAGCCGCGCGGAACGAGGATCGATGCGCGTCGCGCTTTGATCGGATTCGAAGCCATTGAGGCGCTGCACGGTTCGGGTGAGCGCGAGACGTCGGCGGGCATCCTGCTGGAAAATTCGACCAGCGTCTTGCTGTGGAAAATGCGCGATTTGCTGATCTCGATGGCGAAGGCCCTGCGTCGCTGAAGGCACCCAGCGAGCCGGCGTCTCTGCTCCTTCGGCGTCACGCGATCGCGCAACTACGATCATCGCAATCTCCATGCTAGCATTCAGCGATGCCAAAGATCATTTCCGGGCGCATATCGTTCAAACGCAAACTGATCGACGCTATCGTCAGACCGCTGGGAATTCAAATTGCTCGGCGCGGTTATGCTTGGGCCCTGATGGAACCCGAGCAACTTCGCCGGTTTTTACGCGAGTTTCGCATCGACTGCGTGTTCGACGTCGGCGCGAACTCCGGTCAGTACGCATCACGGCTGCGCCATCTCGGGTTCCGTGGGCTCATTATTTCCTTCGAACCGATTCCGGAAGCGGCCGCCGAACTCACCAGAGCGGCACGCCGCGACCCCGCATGGGTCGTGAAGCAACTCGCATTGGATTCTCGCGTGCGTACCGCCCATTTCCATGTGATGAAGGATTCTCAATTCAGTTCTTTGCGCGAGCCCGATCACTCCGCCAGCGCAGCCTTCGCCGACAAAAATCTCGTGGAACAGACAATTCCGGTGGAAACGCAGACAGTCGCCAACCTGTATCCGCAGTTGCAATCTGAATTCGGGTTCGAGCGGCCCTTCTTGAAGATGGACACGCAGGGACATGATGCGGACGTCGTGCAAGGAGCAGATACACACATCGGCCGATTCGTCGGCCTTCAGAGCGAACTCGGCCTGACGACCCTCTACAAGGGCGCCAAGAACTTTCAAGAGACTTTGGACTATTACCGGAAGTTGGGCTTCAAGTTATCGGCGCTCGTACCCAATAACGCCGGTTCGTTCCCGGATCTATACGAAGTCGACTGCCTTATGTACAACTCGGCGTTCTGGCCGGTGGCGACCGCCGCGCGTCCCGCGCGAAATTGACCGGCGCCCGCTTGCCGGCCCGGCAAGCCTCCGCTCCGGTGACGCTCATCGAGAGCCGTGAAGCCTGTAATATACATCGAGCATTTACACCGAGACCTCCGTTCTACGCATGAATGAAACCTATTACGGTGCGTTCTACGGCTTCCGTACCGCGCCATTCCATATCACGCCGGACCCTTCGCTGCTATTTCTCACGGCGAGGTATGAGGGAGCACTCGGCGCGATCGAGTATGGAATCAATGCGGGCAAAGGCTTCATCGTCGTCAGCGGCGAGGTCGGGGTCGGCAAGACGACGGTGCTTCGGGCCTGCCTCGACCGCCTCGATTCTGACAAGACCAAGATCATCTATCTTTTCAATTCAGCACTGACCACGGCCGATCTCTACGGCACCATACTTGACGAATTCGACCCGAGCTTGCGCGTATTCATGCACCCGTCCGATACGCTGCGGTTGCTCCTGCGCAAGCTGCTGGAAGCGCATCAGGCCGGCCTCCAGGTGGTTCTCGCCGTGGATGAGGCTCAGAATATGCCCGAGCAGACGCTCGAGAGTTTGCGCATCCTGTCGAACCTCGAGACTACAAAGACCAAGCTCCTGCAAATCATTCTGGTGGGCCAGCCGGAGCTCGACGCCAAGCTGAAGAAGCACAGCCTGCGGCAATTGGCGCAGCGCGTTGCGGTACGTGCGCGCCTCAAGCGACTGGGCTTCCGCGAAAGCTGCAGCTACATTCAGCACCGCACCGAGCATGCGGGTCGGAGCCAATCGCTCTTTACCGCTCCTGCACAGTGGTACATCGCACTCGCCGCGCGCGGCATCCCACGAACGATCAATATCTGCTGCGACAATGCCCTCATCAACGGCTACGGCCGTTCCGCGGACCGCATCACGCTCCGCATCGCGTGGGAAGCCAGCAGGTCGCTCGAATACCGCTCTCCGCTGCGTCGCGCCGCGGCGCTCGCGGGGGCACTCATCTTGCTGCTCGGCGCCGTCATTTACGGTCGCTCAGTCGTCGAGCGTTTCCTCCCAAGCCCGGCCGCGGCCCCGATACTGCACTCGCACTCCAGTATGCACGGCCCGGCCGCGAACGGCACCGCGTTAACCGCACCGGTCAGCACGAAAGTTGCACCCGCGGCAACTCAAGCACCCGGCCCGTCCGTTGCACCCGACAAAAAATCTGGAGATGCGCAGATCCCGCCGAATCCGGCCGATGTGCCGCGCACCGACGCGGCGTCCGACGCCGGTGCGGCTCGCGATAAGCCGGCGAAGAACCCTGAGCCGCCGACATCGCGCATCAGATGGCTCGTCCGCAAGGGCGACTCGGTCTTTAAGGCATGCCTCGCAACCTACGGCTCGTGCGATGACGAAACGCTGCGCGTCGTAATGGCGAATAATCCTCAAATCCGTTCCGATGGGCTCATTCACAAAGGAGAGGTCATCTTCATGCCCGCGAGCATCGGCGGGCTGCGCGCGAAGCGGCATTAGGTGGCGGCGCGAGGTGAGCGCCGGGCCAACGCGGACCGCGAACGCAGAAGTCGCCGCCGGGTTGTCCCCTAGGAACGAGTTTCGGTCGAATTCCGACACAGCGACCTGCCTTCGACGCACATTCGAGACTTTCGGGATCCTGGCGGATAATAGATTCCGGCGTGGATGACCTCCGAATTGCGGGAACTCGTGTGGGTTCCATACCAAGACTCGGCCTCGAAAATCATAACTTCCCGTCCGGTCCGCGCGAGCGCTCTGGCGACCGCGAGCCCCACGATTCCAGCCCCGATCACGACACATTCGAGTCACACCGAGCGCGCGTTCCCCAGCTTGGCAACCAAAATCCAAGCAGCTTTCGCCAGTAAACCGAAAGTTCATCTTTCTATAAGGGCTTACACTGCGTTTTGCGGCTGTATTCTTGG
Organism: Steroidobacteraceae bacterium; assembly: GCA_049517075.1. GTDB lineage: Bacteria > Pseudomonadota > Gammaproteobacteria > Steroidobacterales > Steroidobacteraceae > Bog-1198. Next base: position 18,480 of record JBEKSM010000055.1, read on the forward strand.
CCGCCGTCGCGCACCCAACGGCGAACCCGATGATGTTGTTTAGCACTGGCGGGCTCGAATGAGCGGATAATAGGTGCATGGCGGCAACACCTGGATCTAGTGTTGTGGGTGACGCGCTCCTCGATGCAGTGCGTCAGCACCCGCAGTTACCGGGGCTCGGCACCGCCTTCGCTCGAATCCTCGCGATGGTCGACTCGAACGTCGAGTCGATCCAGGAACTGCGCGACGTCATTCTCGCGGATGTCCATCTCACACAGCGCATCCTCGGTATTGCAAATAGCGTCGGCTACCGGCTCCATTCTGGGGCAGGCGTCACCACGGTCACCCGCGCAATCGTGGTCATCGGCTTCGAGCAGGTCAAAATCGTTGCGCTTGGGATGATGTTCGTCGATCAGATGCCGGACAAAGAGCGGGCGACCGCCATGAAGGCCGAGTTGATCCAGGCACTGCAGGCTTCGCTGCTGGCTCGGGAGATGTCCCGGCAATTGGCCCCAGACGATCGCGAAAAGGTCGCGATCGCGGCGTTGCTCGGCAATGTCGCCAAACTGCTGCTGGTGATGATCGATTTCGATCGCTTTA
>JBEKSM010000056.1:0-17252 GCA_049517075.1 Steroidobacteraceae bacterium
TCTCCGCCATCACCTTCGTCAGGGCCGCCGTCAAGGTCGTCTTGCCGTGATCCACATGACCAATCGTACCCACGTTTACGTGCGGCTTCGTTCGCTCAAACTTACCCTTCGACACGGCACACCTCTTAAATTGATGAAACTGGAGCCCACGAACGGGATCGAACCGTTGACCTCGTCCTTACCAAGGACGTGCTCTACCAACTGAGCTACGTGGGCCGCATCCACTTGGAGCGGGTGATGGGAATCGAACCCACGTGATCAGCTTGGAAGGCTGACGTTCTACCATTGAACTACACCCGCACTCCGTTAAGCCAATGGCACCAAACCCACTACACAGATGGTGGAGGGGGTAGGATTCGAACCTACGAAGGCATAAGCCAGCAGATTTACAGTCTGCCCCCGTTGGCCGCTTGGGTACCCCTCCTCAAAATGAGCCGCGTATTTTGCGGTGCGCGTCACCAGGTGTCAACGTCCGGGACACGTTAAGTTTGCCGACCTAGGCCGACCAATGCTCTGCGATCCCGAATTGCCTCGCAGGCGGCTCGGCCGGTCGATCCATGACACGCCCGGTCGTACTAAGATATATCTTAGATCGAGCGCGGGGCTCCTGCTGGGCGCCGCGCGTCAGCGCCTGCGCACGATCTGCGGCTAAACCGCTCCAGGCACCAGCTGACGAAGCGGCGCGACAAATTTCTCGTAATTGCGCCAGCGTTCGACCGAGGATTGGCTGATCTTTTGGCGGACCTGCCATTTGCTCGCCGTGATGACGGTGCGCGCGGTGAGGTGAAATTCGATACAGCGCGGATCCCAAGGCAGATCGACGAACTCGAGCATTTTTCGACTCCAGACTTCGGGCTCCCGGACCAGCGCCTCATAGGGAATCTCGAGCAGGACCCCGTCCGGCAGCGCCGCTCGCCAGTGGCTCATGAGGCGCAAGTACTGCCCATAATAATGTGCGAGGTCGTCGAGATCGTTTGCGTAGGCGTGCGCGGCTTTGAAATGCTGGAAGTAGATCGACAAACAGGTATCAATCGGATCGCGCTGCATGTGGATGATGCGCGCGCTCGGCAAGGCCGCGTGAATCAGCCCCAATCTCAAGAAATTCGCGGGCATCTTATCGACGACATGCAGCGCATCGGGCGACACATCGCGCAGCAACCGCAGGTAATCCTCGGCCAGCCGACCGACGAGTACCTCTGCGTTTGCCGCACCGGCCTGCGCCGCCGCGTAGAGCGCTTCGGCGCTGCCCCAAAAGCCGAGTTCGCCGGCGCCGACGACCGACGGATGAGAAGCGAGAATTTGCTCCGCGAGCGAGGTGCCGGAGCGCGGCATGCCGACGATGAATATCGGGCGCCGCGCCTCAGGCTGAGGTGCGGCCCGCGGACCGATGTCGAGCGCTCCGATGATGCGATCGACGGCCTGGCTCTGTTGGTCCCGATCGTACGGCGCGCCGAAGGAACGCATCAATTGGTTTGCGCGCCGGAAGTTGGCGAATGCCAGATCGAAGTCGCCGACGTCATCGCAATATTTGCCGATCGCATAGCGCAGGAATACCTCCTTGCGCGGTGGCAGACCCAAGCCCGCAATGTGTTCGGCCTGATCGAGCCAGGCCGAATCGGCACGCGTCATCTTGCGCAGATGCACGATGCCTGCCCAGGCTTCCGCGGAATCCGGCGCAACCGCGCTCGCACGCCGGAACAAATCCTCGGCCTCCGCAAACCGCCCATCGTCGGCCTGCAGTTCCGCCAACAGAGTCAGCGTCGGCGCGGAGGCCGGATTGAGTTCGAGCGCCCGGCGACAACTTTGCGCGGCATCGACGGTGCGATGCTGCAGCCGCAGCACGATGCCCAAGTTGCCGTGGACTTCGGCAAAGCCGGGACTGTACTCGAGCGCGCGGCGATAGCTCTCGGCCGCGTCTTCGAGTCGGCCGAGATCGAGCAAGGTGTTGCCCAGGCTGTTGTGCGCACCGGCAAGCGCTGGGGCAAGTTCCAGCGCCCGGCGGCTGCTCTGCTCCGCTTCCTCGAGCCGCCCGAGTTCCCGCAGCACATCGCTCGCATTGCTCCATGCGCCTGAGAATCCGGGATTGATCGCGAGCGCCAGGCGGTAACTTGCGAGCGCTTCCTCGAGCTGGCCGAGGCGGCGCTGCGCGTTGCCCAGATTGTTGTGCGCTTCCGCGAATCCCGGCTGCAGTTCCAGTGCGCGGCGGTAGCAGGCGGCCGCGGGAGCCGGTTGCGCGAGATCGAGAAGCACATTGCCCAGATTGTTGTGCGCCCCCGGATCCCGTGGCTGCAGGCTGAGCGCGCGCCCGAAGCTCGCGACCGCCGCATCGAATTGGCCGAGAGCCCGCAGCGCGTTGCCCAGATTGTTGTGCGCCTCGGCAAACTCGGGCTTCAACTCGAGTGCGCGGCGGTAACTCGCGAGCGCCGCATCGAGCTGTCCCGACGCGCGCAGCGCATTACCGAGATTATTGTGCGCCTCGGCGAAGCCGGGATTGATTTTGAGCGTGCGGCGGTAGGACGCGACGGCGTCGTCGAATCGGGCGAATTCCAGCAATGCATTCGCGAGGTTGCTGTGGGCTTCCGCATCCTCGGGATTCAAGGTCGCCGCGGTCTGCAGCGCATGCAGCGCGTCTTTGCCCTGGACCTTGAGCGCGACGCTCAAGGCTTTCCAGAGGAATCCGGAATGCGGGTGTGCCGTGAGCAGCGCGCCCGCGCTCGCCTCTGCTTCGGCGAATCGCCCCGCAGCGATCATCGCCGAGATTTCGCCGCTCGGGATCGGCAATGCAGCGCCGGCGGCCGCCTCCTCGCGGTCCCGTCCGCAGCATTTCTTGTACTTCTTCCCGCTGCCGCAAGCGCAGGCGTCGTTTCTGCCGGATTTCACGTCGATCGGTCTCGATGAGGGAGGCTGCGCGCCATTGTGACCGATCAGCCCCGGTTGTCGACCGCGGTCACGTTGCGCGCCGCGGTGTTTTGGGCTGATCATGGCGGCGCCGGACAGCAGGGGTCATCGATGTACGAGCTAATCATAGCGAACAAGAACTATTCGTCGTGGTCGTTGCGACCTTGGGCGCTGATGCGGGAGCTCAAAGTTCCGTTCACGGAACGACTGCTCATGTTCGGCGACGAGCGGCCCTGGGAGGCGTTCCGCCGGCAATGTCCGTCGGGCAAGGTTCCCTGCCTGATCGACGGCGCGACGACGGTATGGGAGTCGCTCGCGATCGTCGAATATCTTGCCGAACGTCACGACGGCGTGTGGCCGGCGAACCCTTTGGCGCGTGCTTGGGCGCGCAGCGCGTCGGCCGAGATGCACGCGGGCTTCAGCGAATTGCGCAACCGCTGCTCGATGAGCTGCGGCGTGCGCGTGCAGCTGCTCGAGTCCCCCGCGGCGCTCGACCAGGATGTGGCGAGGATCTCCGCGCTTTGGAACGACGGACTTGCGCGCTTCGGCGGCCCGTTTCTCGCGGGCCCGGCATTTACCGGCGTCGATGCGTTTTTTGCGCCGGTCGCATTCCGGGTCCAAACCTATGGATTGAGGCTCGAGGCAGACGCCGCCGCCTACAGCAAGCGGTTGCTCGCGACGAGCTCGATGCAAGCGTGGTACGCCGATGCGCTCAAGGAGAAATTTCGCGAGCCGGCTCACGAGGCCGACATGCTGCAAGCCGGTCGGCTGCTCAGCGACCATCGCGAACGGTAGGCCGCGGTCAGGCGCGCGCGGCGCGCCCATGCAAGCGCGTGACCAGTTCGGCTTCACCCCGGCTCAATCCGAATTTTTCGGCGAGCTTCCCGGGGTCGGCGCCGCGTCGCGCAAATTCGATCGCCTGGTCGAAACTGCGACCTTCACCGCGAAATTCCGCGAGTTCGATCCGGTCACAGATCTTGGTATAACCCTGCTCGATACGTTGCAGCCGCGCGAGGCTACGCACCTGCGCCTGCTCGAGGTTAAGCGCGCGTGCGCAGCCTTGCGCGGCGACTGCCCCGACCCGATCGAGATCGCGACGCAGCGCAGCGACGCGTGATTCGAGCACGAGACCCTGCGCCCTCACCGCCCGCAGCTTCACGGCGGCAATCCAACTTGCGGCCAAGGCAGCGGCCGCGAGCACAGCGCACAGAATCACGGGCCAGTCATTCAGCAACAATTCAACAGTGACCATTAGGCGTACTCATCGATGATGGATTTTGGTTGTCGGGTCGCTTCGGGCTCTGCGCCGGATTGCGACCCGGGTTTGCCCTGGGGCTTGCCGTTATCGACAGGCTTGTCGGGAGGCTGCCGGGAGCCGGGTTGATCTTTCGACCGGTGCTTATCTCCGATCGGCAGAGCCGGGAAGATTCCCGAGTTGCTCAAGCGGTCGACTTCACTCATTGGGCTTCCCCTTATTGCCGATCAACACAGTTCTCTCGAGCTCGGTAGCAGGAACTTTGACGACGATGCGATTCTCGGCGCCGGTCGCGTCGGCGACCCCTGAATCCGGGGATGCCGCGGAGTTGATGGTGAGGTCGTGCGCGCGCGCAGTCGTCGCCGCACTCGGGACGCTTTCTTCGAGCACGAGGATCGTGACGCGTCGATTGGCGTTGCGGCCGGCGACCGAGTCGTTGGGCTGCAGCGGGTGATACTCGCCGAATCCGACGATTTCGAGGCGCAGAGGGTCGACGCCCGCCTTGGTGAATTCATGCACGACGCTGGCCGCGCGACCCGCCGACAGCTCCCAGTTCGAGGGGAATGCCGCGGTGCGGATCGGCCGATCGTCGGTATGGCCTTCGACGCGGATCGGATTCGGGAACGGCTTGAGAACTTCGGCCAGCTTGTCGAGCACCGGCAGCGCTTCGCTCGAGAAGCCGCCGCTGCCGCTCGGAAACAAAATGTCTGTGTTGATCTGGACTTCGAGCCAGAGGCTCTCGCGTTTGACCGTGACCAGCTTGGCGTCGATCAGCGCCTGCATCGCGTCCTGCACTTCCCGCTCCATGCGCACGAGCGCGCCCGGTACGGGCTGCGCGGCGTCCTTGACCGGCACCGTCGGCGTTTTGTCGTTGAGCTGCGGCGCCGGCTGCGGCTGCACCGCCGGCAATTTCAACAGCACGGTCGGCGTCACGCCGATCAGCTGCTTGTCGCCGCCCTTGCCGGTCTCCTTCTCGCCGATATTGACCGGGCGCACGCTCTTCGGCGCGCCTCGAAACGCCGCGATCATCGAGTCGGAAAGCACACGGAATTTGCCCTCGTTGACCGAGGACATCGCGTACATGACCGTGAATAGCGCGAACAGCAAGGTCACGAGGTCGCCGTAGGGAATGGCCCAGGCCTCCGCGTTGACGTGCTCCTCGTGCTTCTTTTTGCGAGCCATTCCGATGCCTAGTTGTGGAAATAACCTTTGAGCTTCGTCTCGATGTTGCGCGGGTTCTCGCCTTGCGCGATCGCGATGATGCCCTCGATGACCATCGTGCGTACCTGCATCTGGTCATGAATGACGGCCTTCAACTTGTTGCCCATGGGCAAGAACAGCAAATTCGCGAACGCAATACCGTAAATCGTCGCGACGAACGCGGCGGCGATGCCGTGGCCGAGCTTCGACGGATCGGCGAGGTTCTGCATGACCGCCATCAATCCCATGACCGCGCCGATGATGCCGAGCGTCGGCGAATACACGCCCATGGCTTCGAATACCTTGGCCGCCTGGGTGTCGAAGTGCTCCATCGTGCCGAGTTCTATTTCCATGCCCGAGCGGATCGCCTCGGGCTCGCCGCCGTCCACGAGGGACTGCAGACCCTTCTTGAGGAATTCATCCTTTTCTTGCTCGACGGCGGACTCCAGTCCGAGCAGTCCTTGCTTGCGGGCGATGTTGCTCCACTCCACGATTTTTTCGATGACCGCCGTCGGATTGCTCGCCGGCGGCTTCCAAACCCAAATCACGATCTTCCAGGCGCGCAGGAAAGTCGGCATCGGCGTCTGCACGAGGCTCGCCGCGAAGGTGCCGAGGACGACGATCACGAATGCGGCGCTTCCCACCAGCGCGCCGGCGCTGCTGCCCTTGAGGATTGCACCGCCGATAATCGCTATCAGGCCGAGAACGACACCGACGATACTCAGAATATCCATACATTCAGTCTGGCGATAACCACTCCGCCAATCGTGCGCGCAAACGAACTAGCGCCTGACCGTGGATTTGGCAAACGCGGGATTCCGATACTTCGAGTACTTCGCCGATCTCGCGCAGATTCATGTCCTCATCGTAGTAAAGCGACAGCACGAGTTTTTCGCGCTCGGGCAACTGCGCGATGGCGGTTGCGAGCGCATCGCGAAAGCCGTTGTCCTGGATGTTGTCGAACGGCCCCGGGCGCTCGTCGCGTGCATGGTCGGCCGGGCTCGAGTCGTCATCGCTCGATCCCATTTGGTCGAAGCTGAACAGCCGGCAGCTCGCGGCGTCCTGCACCAACTTGTGGTATTCCTCGATCGTTACGCCGAGTGCGCCCGCGATGTCGGATGGACTCGCGTCGTGGCCCTTCTCGTTCTCGATCTTGCGCACGACGTCGGCCATTTCGCGCATGTTCCGGTGCACCGAGCGCGGCGTCCAATCGGATTTTCGCACTTCGTCCAACATGGCGCCGCGAATGCGGATGCCGGCGTAGGTCTCGAAATTCGCGCCCTTATTGGCCGAATAGTGTTTCGCCGCGTCCAGCAAGCCCAGCATTCCGGCCTGGATCAGATCGTCGACTTCGACGTTGGGCGGCATGCGGCTCACGAGATGATATGCAATCCGTTTGACCAAATCGGCATGTTTAAGGACCAATTCCTCTTGCGGCAACTGGTCGACCGGGACTTCCGGGTCCTCGTGCGTCCGTGCGTTGCGCTTCTGCGTGTTCGAATATTGTGTACTTGCTCTCATTGCAATACCGTCTCAGGACCAATCCGGGCCCCCACCATTCGTTCGACAAAGAACTCAAGGTGGCCTCGTGCACCTTGTGGCACGCTCCACTTATCGGCCTTCTGGGCCAAATTCTTGAGCGCCACCGATGAAATTGATCCCGGGTAGGCCTCCACGACCGCGGTCTGACGCTGCACCGCACGCCGCAGGTAGTCGTCAAACGGAATCGACCCGGCAAACTCCAGCCCGACATTGAGAAACCGGTCACAAACCCGCTGAATCTTGTTGAACAGGTCCGGGCCTTCGCCGGATCTGCGGGTCTGATTGGCGAGAATTTGGAAGCGCTGGACCCCATGCTCCCGGCTCAGGACCTTGATCAGGGCATAAGCGTCGGTAATCGAGGCGGGCTCGTCGCAAACCACGACCAGCACATGGTGGGCCGCCTGCGTGAAGGTCACGACGCTGTCGTGCAGACCCGCCGCGGTATCGATGACCAACACGTCGACGCGGTGGTAGAGGTCGCTGAATGCGCGAATCAGGCCGGCGTGCTCCGCCGCGGAGAGATTCGCCATGCGCTTGATTCCGGACGCGGCCGGGACGATCTGTAGGCCGTGCGGCCCCGTGACGATGGCATCCTCCAACGCACAGTCGCCGTTGATCACGTGACCCATGTGAAAGCGCGTATGCAAGCCCAACAAGACGTCGACGTTCGCCATGCCAAGATCGGCGTCGACGAGCATGACGTCGCGGCCCCGCGCCGCAATCGAGACCGCCAGATTGGTCGAGACCGTCGTCTTGCCGACGCCACCCTTGCCTCCGGTGACCGCCAGCACCTTGACCGGCCGCGTCGCATTCAAACGGGTCAACTCTTCGATTTTCTCGCGCGGCAACTTGAGGTTATGCATGGGCCTGCCCCCGGCCGAAATGGCGTGCAAGGTATGCCTCGTCGCGCCGCGGTGGTGCCCGCTCGCGCAGCCGCATCGCGGCCCGCACGAGCCAAACGCGGCGGCTCTGGGCCTCGTGCAAGTCCTCCGGCACGCGCTGGCCGTTGCACAGATAGGCGATCGGCAACTTGTGCCGCAGCGCAGTCGACATCGCCGCGCCAAGGCTCGCGGCCTCGTCGACCTTCGTGAGGATGCATGCAACGGGGCTGAGCGCTGAGAACGCCGTCGTGATTTCTTCGAGCGCATGGCCCTCGCCCTGGGCGGGCAGCGCCAATAGGACGCGCGCATTGGCGGCGCCCTGGCGCAACGCCGACAGCTGCTCGTGAAGCCGCGCATCGCGCGGCCCCATTCCGGCCGTATCGATGAGCGTCAATTTTTTTGATTTGAGTCGTTCGAGCACTTGTGCCAACTCCTTGCCACTGTTGGCGGCATACATGGGGACACCGAGAATTCGGGCGTAGGTCAGTAGTTGTTCGCGCGCGCCGATGCGGTAACTGTCGGTGCTCACGAGCGCCAGATCGTCGGCGCCGTGAAGCATGCACCAGCGTGCCGCGAGCTTCGCGATCGTGGTTGTTTTGCCGACGCCGGTGGGTCCGACGATTGCGACGACGCCACCTTTGATGCAGGTCGGATCGGCGATCACGGGAAGGTGCTTGGCGAGCAGCGCGATCGGGATGTGCGAAGGGTTTTGCAGGCGCGTGCTCTTCGGCGTCAGCGACGCAAGCTTCATGGCCATGTCCGGCGCGATGTCGAGCGAGGAAAGTTCCTCGAGCACTCGGACTTTCAACGGCTCACGCAGGCGCTTGTCGTTCCAGGTGAGGCTCGCGAGTTCACGCTCGACCAAATGGCGCAGGTCCTGTAATTCGTCACGCATCGCGATGTATCCGGAATCCGCGGCGGTGCGCTGCGGCGCAGCTGCGACGGCGCGCGTCGCGGGCGCATGGGGCGCGGCCTGCGCAGGCGCAAGCGGCCGAGGCGCGGCCGGCTGAGCTGCGACCGGCGCAGGCGCGACCGCAGTGGCCGCAGTGGCCGCAGTGGCCGCCACGGTCGGACGCGCGGTCGGCATCGAGGCGCGCGGCGGCACGAAGGCACGCACCCCGCGCTGCGGCGCGGCGGGCTCCGTGCGTGCGCTTGCCGCTTTGGGCGGCATCGGCTTCGGCGCCGCCTGCGGTTTCGCAGCAGCGGGCACCGGCGCAGGCGGGGGCGCGACCGAGATCGTCGTTGCCGGCGGCGACGGCGGCGCACGATGCACGCGGGCATCGTGCATCAATGTCTCGTCGTAATCGACCGCGGCAATGACCTCGATGCCCTCCGGGATTCGGCGGCTCGAGAGGATCACCGCTTCGGGTCCCTGCTCGATGCGCACCTGATCGAGAGCGCTGCGCATGCTCGCGGCCGTGTAACGTTTGATTTTCATGCTTACCTCACTGAATCAAAATGCCGTCATCGCCCAACCGCGGCGATGACTCGAATGCGACGGTTTTCGGGAATTTCGTTGTAGGCGAGTACCGCGAGATTCGGCGTCGAATAGCGCATCAGTCGCGCCACCCAGGGACGAATCTTCGGCGCGACGAGCAGAACCGCGGGCTCACCCGCGGCTTCCTGGCGTCGCGCGTTGTCGGCCAGCGACTGTTGTATTCGGTCGGCGAGACCCGGTTCGAAACCCGGTCCTGAATCGCCGGTGCTGATCATCGAATCCTGCAGCGTCTGTTCGAGCGTTGCATCGAGCGTGATCACCGGGAGTTCCTCGCGCAGGCCCGCGATGCCCTGCACGATGCTGCGGCCCAAGGCGATGCGCACGCCGGCGACCAGAGCCGCCGGGTCCTGCATCTTCGGCGACAGCTCCGCGAGCGTTTCGCAAATGGTGCGCAGATTGCGGATCGGCACGCGCTCGAGCAGCAGACTCTGCAATACCTTGACGACGACGCTCATCGGCAGCAGCTTCGGCACGAGGTCCTCGACGAGCTTCGGGGCGGTCTTGCCCAAGCGCGCGAGCAGCTGCTGCACCTCCTCGTGGCCCAACAGTTCCTGCGCGTGCGTCTGCAACAGATGGCTCAAGTGAGTCGCGATCACGCTGCTCGCGTCGACGACCGTGTAGCCCTGTGCTTGCGCCTGCTCGCGCCGCGACTTGTCGATCCACACCGCGCTCAAGCCGAATGCGGGATCCTTGGTCGGCGCGCCCTGAATCGTGCCGGATACCTGGCCCGGATTGATCGCCATTTCCTTGTCCGGAAATACTTCGGACTCGCCGACCGGAGCGCCGAGTATCGTGATCCGGTACGAGTTCGGATTGAGTTCCAGGTTGTCGCGAATGTGCACCGCTTGCACCAGGAAGCCGAGTTCCTCGGACAATTTCTTGCGTACGCCCTTGATTCTTCCCATGAGCTCGCCGCCCTGATTGCGATCGACGAGCGGTATCAGCCGGTACCCGACCTCGAGGCCGATCAAATCGATCTGCTCGACGTCGTCCCAGGACAATTCGCGCTGGTCCGCCGGAACCTTCGCAGCCGGGGCCGGCGCCGCCGCAGCGGCCTTCTCGGTGGCGCGGCGTTTGCTCAGGAAATATGCGCCGACGGCGCACAGGCCGCCCATCCCCAAGAACACGAGATTCGGCATGCCGGGTATGACGCCGAGCAACGCCAAGATGCCGGCCGTGACCGCCAAGGCGCGCGGCTGACTCAAGACCTGCGACATGACTTGCTGGCTCATGTCGTGCGGCCGCGAGACGCGCGTGACGAGGATCGCAACCGCGACCGACAGCAGCAGCGCCGGGATCTGCGCGACGAGACCGTCGCCGATCGTGAGCAACGCGTAGCTCTTGGCCGCTTCGCCGATCGACATGCCGTGCTGCGCGGCGCCGATGATCATGCCGCCGAACAGATTGATGAACACGATCAGAATGCCGGCGACGGCGTCGCCGCGCACGAACTTGCTCGCGCCGTCCATGGCGCCGTAGAAATCCGCTTCCTCGCGAATTTCCTGGCGCCGCAAAATCGCCTCGGGCTGCGTGATGATTCCGGCGTTCAAGTCCGCGTCGATCGCCATCTGCCGGCCCGGCATGGCATCCAAGGTGAAGCGGGCGCTTACCTCGGCGATGCGCCCTGCGCCCTTGGTGATCACGACGAAATTGATGATCACGAGCACCGTGAACACGACCATGCCGACCGCGTAATTGCCGCCGACAACGAACTCGCCGAATGCGGCGATCACGTTACCGGCCGCGTGCGATCCGGTGTGCCCGTTCATCAGCACGATGCGCGTGGAGGCTACGTTGAGACCGAGGCGCAGAAGCGTCGCACCGAGCAGCACGGTCGGAAACGTGCCGAATTCCAGCGCCCGGCGCACATACATGACCGCGAGCAAGATGATCAGAGACAAAGAAATGTTGAACGTGAAGAACAGGTCGAGCAGCACCGCCGGCAGCGGCAGCACCATCATCGCCAGAACGGTCATCACCAGCAACGGCACGCCGAGCCCGTTGCGCGCGAATTCCCCGAAGACGCCTGCTGCTCCGCGCACGCTCACGCCTCCTCGTACTCGTCGCCGATTTTCGGATCGGGCCGCGCGACACGTGCGGCGATGGTCGGATTCAGCGTGCGGACCCTGAAGATGTAGGAGAGCACCTGCGCGACCGCCATGTACAGGCCCGCGGGTATTTCACGATTCAAATCGGTGGAGCGGTAGAGCGCGCGCGCAAGCTTCGGAGACTCGAACACCGGAACACGGTTCTCCTCGGCAATGCGGCGGATGTTGAGCGCGACCAAATCGATGCCCTTCGCAAGCACGCGCGGTGCGCGCATCTTGAGCGGATCGTATTTCAGCGCCACTGCGAAGTGGGTCGGGTTCACGATGACGACGTCGGCGCCCGGCACTTTGTGCATCATGCGTCGCCGCGCCAATTGCTGCTGCATCTGGCGGATGCGGCGCTTGGTCTCGGGGCGGCCCTCGGAGTCCTTCGCCTCGTCGCGCAATTCCTGGCGCGTCATGCGCATCATGCGATTGAACTGAAAAATCTGCAGCGGCACGTCCACCATCGCGATCACCGCCAGGGACGCGCACAGCCATACGAACGCCCAACACAGCAGGCCCGCGCCGTGGCCGATCGCGGTTTTCGGCGCCATGTGGCCGAGCGCGATCACGTCGCCGAACAAATGGGCGGTTACGCCGGCGCAGACGCCGCCGACGACCGCGCATTTGAGCAGTGCCTTCGCGAGTTCGGAAAAGCCGCTCAAGCCGAACAGGCGCTTTACCCCTTCGAGCGGATTCATGCGCGAAAAATCCGGAATCAGCGCCTGCGGGCTGAAATTCCAGCCGCCCAAGGCGACCGCCGCCAATAAAACCAGCACGATCAGCGTGCCGAAGATCGGCAGCAGGATCGTCAGCGCACTGATCGCGTCGTTGCCTAGGTAGGTGAGCATCGAGTCCGGGTTCGCGAGGCTCTGCGCATCGAATGACAGTCCGCGGCGCATGATCTCGGCGAGCCGTCCGGCGCCTTCGCGACCAATGACGACGAGTGCCGCGCTGCCGCCGATCATCGTCGCAAAATTGCCGAGTTCGCGTGAACGCGGGATTTGCCCGCGCTCGCGCGCCTCCTGCAGGCGCCGCGGCGAGGCTTCTTCTGTCTTTTCGCCTTGATCACCCGCGGCCATCTAAGGTACCCCTGGGGAGACGAGCGCGGCGACGGCGGCGAGTGAGTTGTGAATCAGGCTCGACATGCCGACCATGATTCCGTCCGAACCCACGATCAGGATCAGATAGCCTGCGAGCATGGTGATCGGAAAGCCGACACCGAACAGGTTCAACTGCGGAGCGGCGCGCGTGACCACACCGAGCGCCATGTTGACGATGACCAGGGCGATGACGGCCGGCAGCGCGATCAGCAGACCGGTCTCGAACACGCTGGCGCCCCAGGTCGCCACCGACCAAAGGAAATTCCGGTCGATGTTCGCGGCACCGATGGGCAGCGTCTGGAAGCTATTCGACAGCGCGCCGAGCAGAATCAAATGGCCGTTGACGGCAAGATAGATCAGCGTCGCGAACACCATGAACAGCTGCCCGACGACCGTGGTCTGCGCACCGTGCTGCGGATCGACGAGCGTTGCAAAGCCGAGACCCATCGTCATCGCGGCGGCCTGGCCCGCGAGCGTGAGGGCTTCGAACGCGAGCTGCACCATCATGCCGATCGCCACGCCGATCAGGACTTCCTGCACTGCGCAGAGGAATCCCGCTCCCGAAAATATCGACAGATTGGCCGGTTGCGGCGCGAGCGGCGCGATCAGCACGACGAGCGCGAGGGTCATCACGATCTTCACGCGCGCCGGCACTGCGGTCGAGCTGATCTGCGGCGCGGTGGCGACGAATCCGCCGATGCGCAGCATCGGCCACCAGAACTTGAGCGCCGTTTGCGCGAAATCTCCTGCATTGATGGTGAGGGCTTGCATGCAGCGCCACCGGCTAACCGATCATCGCAGGGATGTTCGTGTACAAATCGTGCGTGAAATCCGTCAGCATGCGCAGCATCCAGGGACCCGCGACGAACAGCGTCAGCGCCAACAGCAGCAGCTTCGGAATGAAGCTCAGCGTGGCCTCGTGAATTTGCGTCGCGGCCTGCAGCATGCCGATCACGAGTCCGACGATCAGCGACACGATCAGCAGCGGCGCCGCGATCATCGCGGTCACGAACAGCGAGTGGCGGGCGAGGTCCATGACCGATTCCGGCGTCATTGGTGAAAGCTCGCGGCAAGCGTGCCCATCAGCAGCGTCCAGCCGTCGACCAGCACGAACAACATGATTTTGAACGGCAGCGATATCAGCATCGGCGAGAGCATCATCATGCCCATCGACATCAAAATGCTGGCGACCACGAGGTCGATCACGAGAAAGGGAATGAAGATCATGAATCCGATCTGAAATGCGGTCTTCAGCTCACTGGTCATGAACGTCGGAATCAACACTGTCAGGGGAACGTCGTCCGGGGTCGCAAACTGCGCTTTGCCGGAAAGCTTCGAGAACAATTGCAGATCGTTCTCGCGCGTTTGCGCGAGCATGAATTTCTTGAGCGGACGCAAAGTGCGGTCGATCGCGATTTCCCCCGCGAGCTGCCCGTCCACGTAGGGTTTGATTCCGGTCGAATAGGCTTGGTCGAGCGTCGGCCCCATGACGAAGAAGGTCATGAACAGCGCGAGACCCGTCAGCACCTGATTCGAGGGCGTCGTCGCCATCCCGAGCGCCTGTCGCAGGATCGAGAGGACGATGATGATGCGCGTGAACGCCGTCATCGCCAGCAGAAGCGCCGGCAACAGCGTGAGCACGGTCATCAATATGAGTACTTGCAACGTCAGCGAGTAGGTTTGTCCGCCGTCCGCCGCGGTTTTGATCGCGATCGCCGGCAGCGCGATCTGCGCGTGGGCCGCGAGCACCGGCAACAGCCCCAACGACGCCGCGATCAATGCGCGAACGCGCGTCGACGTCTTCACGTGCCGCCCCCGGGACGTCGCATCAATTCGCGGAGCCGGTCGGCGAATACCGGCGCGGCAGCGGACGGCTTGAGCGCGATCGGGGTCGCGAGCGGCGTCAGTGCAACCATTCCGCCGGCACCGACGCCGACCAAAACTTGGGCATCGCCTACACGTATCAGCACGATGCGCTCGCGCGGCCCGACCGCGACCTCGTCTACGACGGCCAGATCACCGCGGCCGCTAGGCACCGCGATCCGAAATCGCTTGAGCACCCACGAGATCGCGAAGATCAGGCCGACGATGAGCAGCAAGCTCAAGGTCAGCTGCGCGAGACTGCCCGCCGACAGCGGCGATACGGACGATCCCGTGCCCATCAGCCGACTTGTTCCATGCGTTCGGCAGGACTCACGACATCGGTCAGCCGGATGCCGAACTTTTCGTCGACGACGACGAGTTCGCCGCGCGCAATGCGCACGCCGTTGACGAGCACGTCGAGCGGTTCGTTCGCCAGTCGGTTCAGTTCCACGATCGCGCCCGGGGCGAGCTGCAGCAGATCCCGCACCGACATTTGCACGCGGCCGACCTCGAGCGAGAGCGTCACCATGACCTCGAGTATCAAGTTCAGATTCATTTCCTGCCCCGAACCTGCCGGGGCGTTCGGACCCAGGTCGCCGAATTGAGCCCGCGCCACCGCGGCCGCCTTAGGATCGGGAGTACTCATGCTGAACCTCGTGCAAGAATCTTGAGTGCGTTGCGTCCTTGGGAGACGCCGAATTTGCCGCGGTACAACGGCACATCACCGGCGAGCAGCATCACTTGCTGCGGCGCCTCGATCGGAATCACGTCGCCGGGCACGAGGCGCACGAGATCACCGAGACTGATTTGGGCTTCCGCCAAAATCGCGCGCGCCTCGATCTCAGCCCGCTGCAGCATTGCGCCGAGCGCGGGCGCCCAAGCTGCCTGCGCGCGCGCCGCCGGCTTGCCGCTCTCGGAAGCCAGTGCTTCGCGGATCGGCGCGAGCAGCGACTCCGGCAGCAGCCAGTCGATGTGCCCGTTGGTGGTACCGAAGGTGACCGAAAATTTTGCGGCGATCATCATGCTGTTCGGATCGCCCATCTGCGCGAAGCGCGGATTCGTCTCCTGCTTCACGAGTTCCAATTCGACCGGCGCGATCGGCGCCCATGCGGCCGTCAAGTCGGCTGCGAAATTTCGCACGAGCAGCGCGAGGAACCGCTGCGCTGCGGGCGCGGCCGCTGCTTGCGGGTCGCTCGTCGCGCGGCCCTGGCCGCCGAAGAACACATCGAGCAACACGAGCAGCAAGCTCGGGTCGACGCTCACGAAACCGAGTCCCGGCAGGGGTTTGATGCGGATCACCGCGAGGCTCGCGGGAAACGGCAGCGCGGACTGCAAATCGGCCGTCTTGGCGCTCTGCAGTGCATCGAATTGCATGATGACCTCGCGGCTCAGCAATCCGGACAAAGAGCTCGCGACGCGCTCCGCAAAATTCCGGCAGAGGTATTCGAGCATCGGCAGTTGCGTACGGCTGATGCGCCGCGACGACAGGTCGAACGCCACGACCGCGTCGGTCGCGTCGTTTTCCAGCAGTGCCGAGACCTCCTCCTCCGAGATCGCGGCGCGCGCGGAGTCGCCGCCGGCGCCGGGCTCATCGGGAGCCGTGGAGGCTTCGGCCGGGGCTTCGGCCATCACTGCACCACGAAGCTGGTGAACAGCAGGTCATCGATCGGCGGACTGCCTTCCTTCTTTTGAACCGCACGCACTTCCGTGAGCGCTTCCTGGCGCAGCTTTTCCTTGCCCTCGCGCGACATCAGGCTCTGGTAGTCGCGATTGCTCATGATCAGCAGCAGGTTGTTGCGTATCAAAGGCACGTTCTTCTGCACGCTGTCGATGGCTTTCTGGTCCTTCGACATCGCCTCCATCGTGATCTGCAGAAAGCGCACGGCGCTGCCGTCCTCGAAATTCACGACCAGCGGGGGGTCGATCGCGAAATAGATCTCGGCCTTGGCCGCGGCCTCCTCGGCGGCGTGCGCCGGCGCGACCGGCTTGATCGCCGTGATCATGCCGTCGGCACCGAGCTTGAAATCCGGCATGGGATGCAGTGAGGAGTTGACGAACCCGCCCACGACGACCGCACCGAGCGTGAGTGCGAATATGCCGGCTCCATTGATCAATGTGCCCACAAGACCGCTGGATTTCTTGGGCGGGGCGCTGCTTGCTGCTTCGGGGGCGTCAGCCATGATGTCGATTCCTCGTACGGGGTAAGGTGCCGCACGGGGGAATGAGCAAGTTCTATGCCAGCCGCCCAACACCGGCTATTTGTCGATATGCTTCAGGGGTTTATGGATCACCGCGAAAATCGCTGCAAATCGCCGCGGCGCGCGCCGCCGGGTTTTTGACGTTTTCCCGTGATTCACCGCACAGGCCGGCCGGCGCAGCCTCAGAACTTCAGTGCAACGCGCAATCCCGGTTCGGCATCATCGAGCACCAAGCGCGCGCCGTGCAGCTTGGTCACGGCCGCGACCAGCGAGAGTCCGAGACCCGAGCCCGGGAGCTTGCGCGCCTGATCGAGCCGCACGCGCCGGCCCAGCACGATTTCACGCTTGTCCGCGGGGATTCCCGGGCCGTCGTCTTCGACGATGACCTCGGGTCCCGAACCGCCCTGGCGCAGAAAAACGCGGATGTGGCCGGCTTCCGGTGTGAACTTGATCGCATTATCGAGCAGGTTCGCGAGCGCCTGGGCGAGCAGCTGACGACTGCCCTGCACTTGCACGCCCGGAATCACCGAGCTTTCCAAGCGTATGCCGCGCTCCTCGCTGACCGGCGCATACAGCTCGACCATGCTCCCGACGAGTTCGGACAAGTCGACGGCCTCGCGCGCAACCGTGCCGGTTTCGGCAAGCGCGATGCGCAGCAGTGCGTCGAGCGTACTGCGCATCCGATCGACTTCGGTCGTGACCCGTTCGAGTACGCGGCGCTCGG
>JBEKSM010000057.1:0-15030 GCA_049517075.1 Steroidobacteraceae bacterium
GGCAGCCAATCGCTCCAGTTCGGCGCGCAAGAACTCCTGCATCGACTTACCCTGCAAAGCCGCACGCGCGGCTAGTTCGTCGCGGACTTTCTCGGGAACATCGCGGATGTTAATTTGAATTGCCATGCTTTGATAATGCCAGCAATGATGGCATCTTGCCAGCGTGTTTGTCGAATCTCATAAAAAGTGTCAGTGACTTGACCCGCCCAGAAAATCGACGCTAAGTAATTGTTTTTGCGAAATATCCAGCGAGAGCCCTGCCAGATGCTCTGGCTCAAATTGCCAAATTTGGCGACGCAGGACGGCGTTTTCGCGGGAAATTGCCACATTTCGTGAGATTGGTTCCCGCCCCCACGGAGCCGCCGACACAGGGCATCGGTATGACTGCGACGGCACCGAAATCCGACCGCCTGCGGACTCTTAAGCCACCGATACCGAGACCGCACCGTGCCCTTTTCTATTACTCGTGGCTCGCACCACGATTTCGACATCGCGTCCTAGGAGCGTCAGGCAATCCATCAGCTTGCGTTCCGAGAATCCGCGAAATTGCCCGCGAAGCAGCTTCGATAGCTTCGGTTGCGGAATGCCCAGGAGCGCCGCCGCCTTTGTCTGAGTATAGCCGCGCTCGGCGAGAATCTCGGCGATCGACGTGACAAGCTGCGCCTTGACGAGCATTTGATCGGCAGACTTGTAACCGAGGTCTGCATACACATTCGTACTGCCGCGCTCGTGGCTCACATTTTTGGCAGGTCTGGTTTTTATGCCTTGCTCTCCTTCATCAATTCTGCGGCTTTCTTCAATCTGCCCTCGATCAGATCCATATCGGGTTTCGGGGTCTCGACGCCAGACTTCGATTTTTTCTGAAACACGTGCAGTACGATCACAGCAGCAGCAAAGCGCACGGTGTATACGGCGCGGTACGCATTGCCAGCTTGTGATTCGATAACCTCGAGCGCGCGCAAGTCCTTCTTGCTGCTTCCCATCCAGATCAGCGGCTTCGGCGGTGGTGGTTTGGCTTTCACATTATATCCATTTAGGTCTAATTAGCAATCGCTGGTCGTGGTAGGGCTTCAATCTGGACTCAAGATTCTGCTGATTTGGCACAGCAATTTTTCGACGCAGGCATTTGCGGATAAGTCCGATCGCATCTGTCGAATCTCATTAAATCTGTCAGTGACCCGATGTACGCTGAGGATCACCGCCAAGTAATTGTTCTTACGAAAGATTGCACGAACGAGCTCAAAATCGCTCCGGCTCAAATTGCCATATTTCGTGGATTGGCGCACACCAGCGCAGGCTTCCGTCTCACGATATATGGCAGTGTCTGGAGAAGGACTCAATAAGCAGGCTCGCCGTCTCACTAAATGTGGCAATTTCCCGCAGAACTCTCGATTCTTTGCACTCGTCAAAACAACGAATCTCACTAATTTGGCAGTGAGGTGCGCGAGTCCGAGTCTATCTTGTTGAAAACTTTGCCCGTTTGCGTCTCACGAAATTTGGCACGCTGCCAATTACTGTGAGACGCGACACGACAAATGGGTGTGGTCCGCAGCGACTCAACAGGTTCTATTTTATGCGTAGCGTGCGATGCAGCAATTCGCCGCATCACGCGCGGGTGTGTGAGCGGAAAGCGCAAATTTTGCTAGTGCCGCGGCTTCAGTCTGGCGCGCAGCCGCGGCGCTGCGAAATCGAGAAATGCCCGCAACTTGAGCGGCAAGCGTCGCTGGCTCGGGTACACGAGACTGATCGGGACCGGCGCGGGTTCGAATCGCTTGAGTATCCTCGTGAGCGCGCCTTTCTTGATCGCGTGCTCGACCTGATAGGAAAGCACGCGCGTCATTCCGACGCCCTCGATTGCCGCATCGATGGCCGCCTCGGCGGTGTTCACGATGAGCTTCGGCCGGATCGGGATGGCGATCTCGGCTGGATCGGATTTGAAAACCCAGATATCCGGCGACATGAGGGCTTCGAATGAAATCACCTGATGGGCGCAGACCTCGGTGGGGTGCGTCGGTGTCCCGAACTCGGCGAGGTAGCGGGGACTCGCGCAGACGACGCGTCGCGTCGAACCCACGCGGGCCGCGATCAAACTGCTGTCGACGAGTTCGCCGATCCGCACCGCCAGATCGACGTGCTCCTCGAGCAGGTTGACGAATCGATCGCTTTGCACGAATCGAACGCGCACGTCGGCGTAGGCCTTGAGAAATGCGCCGATCGTCGGCAGCACGTGCAGGCGTCCGAGCACGATGGGCGCTGATACCACGAGATCGCCTCTGGGCGCATTGAATTCCCCGCTCGCGGATCGTTCGGCTTCGGTCACCTCCTCCAGGATGCGTTTGCAGGCCTGCAGATACGCCTGACCTGCGTCGGTCGGTGAGAGTCGGCGCGTCGAGCGGTTGAACAAGCGGGTGTTCAAGTGCGCTTCGAGATCCGAGATCCTGCGACTCAAGGTCGGTAGCGGCATCCCGAGACGCCGCGCAGCGGCCGAGAAGCTCCCCGCCTCACCGACCGCGACGACGACGCTCATGGCGTGGAATCGGTCCATTTTTACTATTCCATTTATTGCAACAGTCCATCTATAGTTTGCCTGCTAGTTGTGATTATTGAAAGTCACTAATCTACCTCTCACGCGGCCAGATCGGCCGAGCCGAGGACCTAAGGAGATTTTCATGTCACGCATCCCAATCCCTGCAACGATCGAAGCCTCCCCGAGCGCCGCCCAGCCGCTGCTGCAGGCCGTCAAGAAACAGCTCGGCGTCGTTCCAAATCTATTCCGCCTGGTCGCGACGAGTCCCTCGGCCCTCGAGGGCTATCTCGCCATGTCCGGCGCCTTGGCCAAGGGTGAACTGCCGGCCGCGACGCGCGAGCGCATTGCACTCGCGGTCGCGGAAATCAACGGCTGCAGCTACTGCCTGTCGGCTCATTCCTATCTCGGCAAGCATGTCGCGAAGCTCGACGATACGGAACTCGCCGCCAATCGCGCGGGCGGCTCCGGCGATCCAATGGCGGATGCCGCCGTGCGCTTTGCGGTCAAGGTCACCGAACAGCGCGGTCACGTCAGTGAGGCGGACCTTGGGGCCGTCAAGGCCGCAGGCTACAGCGACGCCCAGCTGATCGAGATCGTGCAGCATGTCGCGCTCAATACCTGGACCAATTACATCAACGTGGTTGCGCAGACGGACATCGACTTCCCGGTCGTCAACGCGCGCGCCGCTGCCTGAAAGCGATGGACGCCGCATCGGCCTTTTCCAGCGATATTGCGTTCACGCCGACCGTGAAGGCCTTGCAGTCGCGCAAGGGTTCGCGAAAAGCGTACGCGCATATGGAAGAGGCCGGTGCTTGGGAAACCGTCATCACGCCGGAGCTCAAGGCCTTCATCGAACAGCAGCGCAGTGCATTCCTCGCGACCGCGAACGCCGCGGGCCAGCCGTACATTCAGCATCGCGGCGGTCCCGCGGGCTTCCTGCGAGTGCTCGATGAGAAGGCCATCGGCTTCGTCGACTATGCCGGAAACCGCCAATACATCACGCTCGGCAACCTCGAAGAGAATCCGAAGGCGCATCTATTCCTGATCGACTATGCGCGTCGGCGTCGATTCAAACTCTGGGGCGAGCTGCGCGCCGTGGAAGGCGATCAGGCGCTGATCGAGCAGCTAATGCCCGCGGGTTACAAGGCCAGAGCCGAGCGCGCCATGCTCTTTTCGGTATCGGCCTGGGATGCCAACTGTCCCCAGCATATTCCGACGCGCATCGACGCCGCCGAGGTCACCGCGGCGCTCACCGAGCGCGATCTGCGTATCGCGGCGCTCGAAGCGGAACTGCAAGCGCTACGCGTGCAAGCGAATCCGGCGCCACCCTGATCGGCAGCCGCGCGCCGCATTGCGATCACCGCCTCGACGGCGCGTCCCGATGCGATGCGGCGTTCAGTGCCTGATCGCGCGCGAACACATCGGCGATGAAGTCCATAAAGACGCGCGCGCGGCGCGGCAACAGACGATTTGCCGCATACACGAACTGAATGGGCAGCGGTGGTCCGAGGTGATCCACCAGCAAGGACTGCAGCCGGCCGTCGACGAGCCCGTCTTCAAACAGCCATCTCGGCGCATAGGCAATCCCTAATCCGTCGAGCGCGGCACTGCGAACTCCGTCAGGCGTATTGACGCAAAAGCGTCCACGTACCGCCACGTCGACATCCCGAAATGACCAGATGTTGCCGGCCGAGGAGAGGGTGTAGACGACGCACTGATGATTGCGCAAATCCTGAGGATGGAGCGGCCGCGGACGTTCAGCGAGATAGCCAGTAGTGGCAACGCACAATCGCTCGGCGGAGCCGATGCGCCTCGCGATGAGCGCGCTGTCCTTGAGCGCACCGATGCGGATCGCGATATCGATGCCCTCCTCGACGAGGTCGACGTAGCGATCGCCGATCTGCAAATCGATTTCCATTGCGGGGAACCGAGTGAGGATCGCCTTGATTTGCGGCAATACGTGGGATCGGCCGAGCAGCGTCGGACACGCCACTCGCAACAGCCCGTGCGGCGCATCGTCACCGCGGGCGTTCAACTCCGCCTCCGCGATCGCATCGAGCACGCGCCTCGCCTCGGCGTAGTAGCGCTCGCCTTCCGGGGTCAGTGTGAGCTTACGGGTCGAGCGGTGCAGCAGCCGAACTCCCAGGTGCCGCTCCAACGCTGCGATGTGCCGGCTCACATTCGGTTGGCCGGTCGCGAGTTCGCGCGCGACCGCGGAAAAACTCCCGGTTTCGACCACCCGGACGAAGCTGTGCATGAGCAGCAACCGGTCCACGCCTGACCTCTATGATCGGTATTTATGCATTTTGGGCATCAATATTATGCTTAAAGCATGGACTAATCCGAATTTAATCGCGGGTGCAAACTCACCTCGCGAAGCAATTCGTCGCGACGGCGCGTCCGAATTGCCGCTCTATGGAAACGCCCGAGGTCTGAAGTGTCCGCAACCCTACTGCCGATGAACGAACGCGAGCGGCTGAATGAGCTCTATCGCCATGCAATTCTCGATACGCCTCCCGAGGAGTTTTTCGATCGGGTCGCGCAGGTTGCCGCGCAATTGTGCGATGTACCCATTGCGATGGTCAGCCTGCTCGATCGCGATCGACAGTGGTTCAAATCCAAGATCGGGATAGCGCCCTCGCAGACGCCGCGCGAGAACTCCTTCTGTGCGCAAACGATTCTCGGGACCGAAACGCTGCAGGTCGAGGACACGACGACCGATCCGCGCTTCGCCGAAAATCCTCTCGTGACCGGCGACCCGCATATTCGCTTCTACGCAGGCGCACCGCTGATCAACCCGCGCGGCTTTGGGCTCGGCAGCCTTTGCGTGATTGACCGGAAGCCGCGGCAACTCTCACCGGAACAGCTCAGCTCGCTGAAGCTGCTTGCCGCGCAAGTCGTGCATCACCTCGAGTTGCGCTACCTCGCCGAATCATTGCGTCGCCAGTCAATTCTACTCAATAAGACGCAGCGGGTCGCCCAGATTGGCGGGTGGGAGCTTGATCTGACCACGAGAGTACTGTCGTGGACCGATGAGACGTATCGCCTCCATGGTGTCGCACGGGGCGCCTATGCGCCGACTGTCGAATCGTCGGTTGAATTCTATGTGCCGGAAAGCATCCCGGTCATTCGGCGAGCAATCGGCTCCGCGATTGAGAACGGCACGCCGTTCGAGGTCGAAGCGCAAATTGTCCGTACCGACGGCGTGCGTCGTTTGGTACGCACGACGGGAGCGAATGACGAAGACGCAGGCCCTGCGCCCGTGCTATTCGGTCTGTTTCAAGACATCACGGAGCGGCGCGAGCTCGAGCGAGAGGTGGTGCAAATTTCCCAGAGAGAACAATCCCGCATCGGCTCGGACTTGCACGACGGGCTCTGCCAGGAGCTGACCGGCGTTGCGCTACTGCTTGGAGCGCTGGCATCCAAACTGCCGGCTACCGACGGAGGGATACGTGACGAAGCCCGCGCGATCGAGACGGTGCTGCGAGGCGCTCTCGAGACATGCCGTATGATCGCACACGGATTATCGCCAACGGGCGCGGAACAGGGTGGACTGATTTTCGCACTCCGATGTCACGCATCGCGGCTCGAGCAACTCCACGGCGTCCAAGTAAGCCTTCGAGCCAGCGGCGACGATTCCCGACTCGATAGCTCTTCGGCCGATCATTTATATCGGATCGCGCAGGAAGCAATGGCCAACTCGATCAAACACGGTCGTGCCGACCACATTGCCGTGTCACTGATCAATCATGCCGTACGAACGGAGCTCTCGATCAGCGACAACGGCAATGGAATGGCGGTGGCACTTCAGACCGACGGAATGGGCCTCAAAGTGATGCGCTACCGCGCGCACCTCATGGGTGGCACCCTGGAGATCGGGCGCTCAGCAGAGGGCGGAACTCGCGTTCTTTGCACGCTGCTGCAGTCGAGCGACGCTGCCGGCACGCAGCCATGAGGCGTGCACGGCCTGCAACGGTTTGCGCCCGAAAAGAGCACCTGAATTTTGCTTCGCCAAACAACCGACACTGTCCGCTAACACCCGGAGGATTCGCACCATGATCAAGTTCTACTATCACCCCTCGCCTAACCCCGCCAAAGTGGCGTTATTCCTCGAAGAATCCGCTCTGCCGTATGAAGTGGTTCCGGTCGATACCCGCAAAGGCGAACAATTCGCCGCGAGCTTTGTCGCGATCAATCCCAACAGCAAAACACCCGCGATCACGGATGGCGAGATACGCGTCTTCGACAGCACGGCGATTCTGCTCTACCTCGCTGAGAAAACCGGGAAGTTTCAGTGCGAGCACACACCCGCGGCACGCGCCGAGATGCTTTCGTGGCTGATGTTCATCGCGACCGGCATTGGGCCCTACTCGGGACAAGCCGTGCACTTCAAACACTTCGCCCCCAAGGGGCTTGGCTATGCCGTCGATCGCTATCAGTTCGAGGCCAATCGACACTACGGCATTCTCGATGCCCAGCTCGCGAGCCGACCCTACCTGCTCGGGGCGAACTACACGATCGCCGATATGTCGGCGTGGGGCTGGACGCGTGCCGTGCCTTTCATCCTCGGCGACGATGCCTGGGACAGGCTGCCAAATCTGAAGCGCTGGTTCGACCTGGTCAGCGCGCGCCCGGCGGCGGTTCGCGCCAACGCGCTCAAGGATAAATACGCATTCAAGACGGACATGGACGAGGAAGCGCGCCGCTATATGTTCAGGCATCTTGCGCGTGCCTAGCTGCGGCTTCGCAGCTTCGCGCGCCTTTTTGTCAGGCCCGTCAATCTCTCGGAGCATTCCCACGCGTGTCCAAGCTCAAATGAGCGGTGGGTCGGGTACCGCGTCCTTTCCATCGTTGATGTTCACAATGCAGCTTCTCGAAAGATTTCCCGCCGATTGACGGTCTACTCGAAGACTAGGGGAGGCGGGGAATGACACCAGAGAACTCAAGCGGAGGGACGGCGTTCGTGCTCGCTGGAGGCGGTAGTCTGGGAGCCGTTCAGGTGGGAATGCTCGCGGAGCTCATCGCCGCCGGCGTGCGGCCGGACATGATCGTCGGCGTGTCCGCGGGTGCCATCAATGGCGCGTTCCTCGCGCACGATCCCAACGCCCGTACCATCGAGAGGATGGCCGCCCTCTGGAGCCGGATCACCACCAAGGAAGTGCTGGGGCTTTCCTGGCGTTCGCTGCTGGGGCTGTTCGGATTGCGCGATCACATCGCAAACCCGCAGGGCTTGCGTTCGCTGCTGCGCCGTGAATTGCCGTATCAAACGTTCAATGAGACGGCGATTCCGCTGCATCTGGTGTGCGCGGACCTCGTGACCGGAGACGAGGTGGTCATTTCACGGGGCAACGTCGCGCAAGCCATCATCGCCAGCGCGGCCATCCCCGGGGTATTCCCGCCTGTACAAATCGACGGCCGCTATCTCGTGGATGGCGCCGTGGCCGCCTGCACGCCAATTTCCGTTGCGGCAGCTCTCGGTGCGACGCGAGTGATCGTGCTGCCCTGCGGATTCGCATGTGCCCAAAACACCGTGTCGAAACGCGCTCGGGCGGGCCATGCACGCGATTACGCTGCTGGGGGCGCGCGGGTTACGGCAGGACTTCGAGCACTACTCGAAGTCGCTCGACCTGCGAATCGCACCACCGATTTGTCCGCTCGAACAATCCGCCATGGATTATTCGAACGGCGCCGATCTGATTGCCCGCGCCCGGGAGTCGACGCGATCTTGGATCCGTGGCGGCGGACTCGACCGGGGGAATTTTCCCGATCAACTGGCCGTCCACTCGCACCCGTAATATTTGAACCGCATCCACGGTCTACCAAGCACACCCAAGGCTTCGGAGAACGTAATGAAAACCGCCGCTGCAGCAATTTATTTGGCGATCTTGACCCTGTTATCGACCGTGGCCTTCGCGCACGAGATCCCATTCAACCAGACGCAATTCGACGTCGCCCGCGCCGCCGGGAAGCCGGTCGCGGTGGTGTTCCACGCTGATTGGTGCCCAACCTGCCGCGCTCAGGCGCCGGTACTGAAGCGGCTGACCGAGACGCCGGAATTCAAGTCCGTGACGCTGTACATCGCAAATTTCGACACCGAGAATGCGCTCAAGAAATCACTGGGAGTGACCAAGCAGAGCACGATCGTGGTGTTCAAGAACGGGCGCGAGGCTGCACGATCGACCGGAGATACGCAGCAGGATAATCTCGCCGCGATTCTACGCCACGCCATTTCCTGACGGCTGACGATGCAGCCATGAATTTCGGACCCGCCACCTACGGACTCGGGCTCTTGGCGGGCGTCTTGTCGACCCTGTCGCCGTGCGTGTTGCCGCTGGTGCCGGTGCTCGTTGCCGCGGCGGTGAATGCTCACCGCTGGGGGGCGATGGCACTCGGCATCGGGCTGGCGCTGTCGTTTACGATTGTCGGGATCTTTCTCGCGACCCTTGGGGTAGCGCTCGGACTCGACCCGGACACCTTTCGCACCGCCGGTGCCGTGATGCTCGCGGTATTCGGCCTCATCTTGCTCGCGCCCAAACTGCAGGATCTATTCGCGCGCGCGATGAGCGCGCTCAGCAATTCGGGCAACCAATTGCTGGCGCACATGACTTTCGACGGCCTGCCGGGTCAATTTCTCGTCGGCATTTTGCTCGGTGTGGTATGGAGTCCCTGTGTGGGACCGACGCTGGGGGCTGCGACGACGCTCGCGAGTCAGGGAAAGAACCTGGGCCAGATCGGATTTCTGATGTTGATCTTCGGCATCGGCGCCGCCGCGCCGCTGGTGCTGCTCGGGTCCCTGTCGCGCCTCAGCATGATGAAAATTCGCGGAAGCTTGTTGGCGGCGGGCAAATTCGGCAAACAAGCATTCGGACTGGTCATGCTGGTCTTGGGCGTCCTGATCGCGACGGGCGCCGACAAATCGCTGGAGGCGTGGATCCTCGATCGGACCCCTGATTGGCTGACCGCGGCCACCACTCGATTTTGACGAACCCGCAGATGCTGTCATGCGATTCGCCGCGGGCCGCAATGCCGCGGCGGTCTAGCGTGCTCAAGAACGTGCGTGGGAAGAAATCTGCCCATCGGCAAAGCTTGAATCGCAGTATTCATGCATTTCTTGCATGAATATTATGCCGAATTGACTGGCTTATCTAAAGCAGGGCCGTGGATGACACTGCCTCATCGGAATTCGGATGTTCAAGGTCGGCCAATGGGGCCGGGATGCCATCGGCCATACGGCGCATTGAAAGGAGAGGCGATGAAGAAGCTCGATAACAAGGTGGCGGTGATTACCGGCGGCACCTCCGGCATGGGACTGGCGACGGCAAAGCGATTTGTCGCCGAAGGCGCCTATGTATTCATCATGGGTCGGCGCCAGCACGAGCTCGACGCGGCGGTGAAGGATATCGGCACCCACGTCACGGGTGTGCAGGGCGATATCGCCAACTTGGCTGATCTCGATCGGCTGTATGAAATCGTCAAAGCGCAGAAAGGCCGCTTCGACATTGTTTTCGCGAATGCGGGGGTTGGCGAATTCGTCGCCACGGATGCGATGACGGAGGCTCATTTCGATAAGACGTTCGACGTGAATGTCAAAGGCACGCTGTTCACCGTGCAAAAGGCGCTGCCGCTCTTGAATGACGGCGGCTCCATCATCCTCACCGGATCCATCGCCTCCGTCAAAGGCATTCCTGCGTTCGGCGTCTACTCGGCCAGCAAAGCAGCCATCCGTTCTTTTGTCCGCACCTGGACGCTGGAACTCAAGGATCGCAAGATCCGC
The DNA here is from genome assembly GCA_049517075.1 of Steroidobacteraceae bacterium. Classification (GTDB taxonomy): domain Bacteria; phylum Pseudomonadota; class Gammaproteobacteria; order Steroidobacterales; family Steroidobacteraceae; genus Bog-1198. Next base: position 10,302 of record JBEKSM010000057.1, read on the forward strand.
GCCAACGTCATTAGTCCAGGCACGATCGACACGCCGATCTTGGCACCGCTTCCGAAGCAGGCCATCGCCCAAATCATCGCCGGTATTCCGATGGGGCGCATGGGTAGCGCGGATGAAATTGCCAACGCGGCGGTATTTCTGGCCTCCGACGAATCGAGTTTTATCACCGGCATCGAATTGTTCGTGGATGGCGGAACGGCGCAAGTCTGACGGAAGTCGCGGTAAAGTGCCGCGTCGAATCGGTCGTTGATCGGCCGCCTCGATTTGCTTACTCACGCGATCTCGGAGGCATCATGAAATTCGATCCGCGGTTGATTGGAGTCCTTTGCTTGCTGGCGGCGGCGTCGGTTTTCGCCGCCATCCCCGATAATCCCGAGCAGGTTCAGCCGCTATCGGTGGGCGATCGAGCGCCGATCTTTGTGGCCCGCACGACGCAGGGCGCGCTGCGGACCTTTGCGCCTGACAGTTACAAAAAGCCCACGGTCGTGCTGTTCTATCGCGGTGGTTGGTGTCCGTACTGCAATGCGCAGTTGAGCGACCTGCACCTCGTCGAGCCGAAACTGCGCAAGAGCGGTTTTGAAATCGTGTTCTTGAGTACCGATCGACCCGAGTTGTTGTACGCCAGTCTCAAGGCGACCGACATCCGCTACACCTTGCTATCCGATAGTCACCTGGAAGCGGCGAAAGCCTTTCGCGTTGCCTACCACGTGGACGACGCAACGCTTGCCAAGCTGCGGGAATATGGTGTTGATCTCGAGGCCACGACCGGCACCAAACAACACGAACTGCCGGTCCCCTCGGTATTTATTATCGACACGTCGGGTATTATTCGTTTCGTCTACTCGAATCCCGATTATAAGATTCGCTTGGGCGCCGATGCGCTTTGGACGGCAGCGCAGCCCTTTGCCGCGGTCAAATGAGCGTTCCGCCACGACGGTAGGAGTTTGGAGACGAAGCCATGACTGACGATGCCGCCTACACACCACCCAAGATCTGGACTTGGACCAAAGCGAACGGGGGCCAGTTCGCCAACATCAACCGGCCGGTGGCCGGGCCGACGCACGATAAGGATCTGCCGGTGGGGCACCATCCGCTGCAGCTCTATTCATTGGCCACGCCCAATGGCGTCAAGGTGACCGTGATGCTCGAGGAGCTGCTCGCGCGCGGTCACGCGGGCGCGGAGTATGACGCCTGGCTGATTAACATTCGCGAGGGCGATCAGTTCGGTTCGGGCTTCGTGGGCGTGAATCCGAACTCCAAGATTCCGGCCCTGATGGACCGCAGCGGCAAGACTCCCATTCGCGTTTTCGAATCCGGCGCGATATTGATCTACTTGGCTGAGAAGTTCGGCGCCTTCTTACCGACGGAACCCGCAGCGCGTGCAGAGTGCTTGTCGTGGCTGATGTGGCAAATGGGCTCGGCGCCATACCTTGGCGGCGGCTTCGGCCACTTCTATGCCTATGCGCCGATCAAAATTGAATACGCCATTGACCGCTTCACCATGGAGGTAAAGCGGCAGATGGATGTGCTCGACCGGCGTCTGGCCGAGAGCGAGTACCTAGGCGGATCGCAGTACACTATCGCCGACATCGCGGTCTGGCCCTGGTACGGCGCGCTCGCCAAGGGCTTGGTTTACGAGGCCGGCGAGTTCCTGCAGGTCGCCGACTACAAGAACCTGCAGCGCTGGACCGATGCGATTGCCAAGCGACCCGCGGTGCAGCGCGGGCGGATGGTCAACCGCATCTCTGGCGACCCGGCGAGCCAGCTGCGCGAGCGACACGAGGCCAGCGACTTCGACACAAAGACGCAGGACAAGATCGCTGCGGCGGGGTGAGGTGTTTACGCAAGCGTGCAAATCAAAGCTCATTCCGTATGCGAGCCGTCACTTCAATTTCTATTCGAATTCTCTCATCGACGAGGCCGGCGCTGATCATGGTTGCCGCAGGGCGAACGCTGCCGAAGTATTTGCGCAGAATCGGCCAGCACCGAGGGAACTCCTTTGCGTCCGGCAATATATACGTCACACGCACGACGTCCGCCAAAGCGGATCCCGCTTGCCTCAATGCCGCGTCGATGTTCCGAAAGGCCTGCTCAGTCTGTTCGACGACGTCGGCAGAAATTGACATCGTGGAGTAATCGAAGCCGGTCGTACCGGCGACGAAGATCCACTCACCGTCGACGACCGCTCTCGAGTACGCCACTTCCGTTTCAAATGTTGATCCGGACGCAATCAGTCGGCGAGTCATAACTTGTCTCCTTTGATGCTAAAGGGAGTGAATTGTGTCAGAGATCTTTCGCACTTTCATTTTCGAGTCGGTGCGATCGACCGGAGTCTCAGGCAGCTTCCTGCTGCTCTGCCGGGTTGAGCAGCGATTCCAAGGCGAGGCGTAAGCAGTTTGAGGGGCCGCCTCGGTGGCCTTGTGCTGCTCGCATGGCTACTCGACAACTGGCCGAAACATCTTGCTTCCATCAAAGTCGGCGAGACTGTAACTGGCGGAACGTATCCTCCGGGGTCAAGCCTGCGAACTTCCATCTGGGCCGCATCGAAGAACTTCCGGAAACCAGATTCGCCCGGCGTGCAAGAGGCAGCTACGCGTAAGCTGGCGAGTTCAAACCTCGGGTGCCAGTCGAGTCCACTTATATAGGAGCCATTCCAACAAATAAGGACCATAGTCCAGCGATTTAGAAAAAACGACACCCGGCGTGAAGCCGGCCGGGATCAGGGCGCGGTTGAAGAACGCCACCAGCAGCAACCATTGCGCGGCCCTAGGCCAGGTCAATGAGCACTGGCCTGGTTACGGTTCGCTTTGGCCATATGGCGAAGCGCGAGAACAAAGGTCGATCCAAGTAGGATGGCAAAAATTATTGAAGCAATCAGCTTTTCGATTGATGGGTCGACACAGTTAAAATAAATTAGCTGAAAGATATTGATGACAATGATGGCCTTCAGCATCCAATTTACGTGCAAGCGCGAGAGTGCATATGCGCCGAAAGGCGCCATAAACAGCACGATCGGGTAGGCGCACAACCAGGTCTTGATCTGGTAGTTGCTCAGACCGTGATCGACGAACGCCCGGTACCCATACCCCAGAATGCTGATGGACGCCTGCAACACGATGCTCATGCGGGTTGCGATCTTGGCGGACATCGAAAAGCGCGTGACTAGCAGGGTGTAGACAATAATGTCGCCGCCCGTCCCGAACAGACTTGAGATCATGCCCCCCGCGATCAGTACCACCACAAGATAGATTCGGTCCCTTCGCGAGGTGAGGACCAGACAGGTTAGCGCCCCGCGATGGCTGCTGAAATAATAGGCGATCACAAAGGTGGCGCTAAGGCAAAGAAAGAACGCCTGGATGAGATAAACATGGATGTGTTGTAGCAGCACCATGCCGATAAGAAATCCCGCAAAACACACCGGCACAAACATCAGCAGGGGCTTGTAGTCCTTAACTGCCGTGTCTTTGTGGGACAAGATAAAGATACTGGCGCTGGTCATGCCAACGCTCTGAATCATCATGCTGAAATCGCGGGCCAGAATCCGATCGACATTCAGAAAGACATTCAGGACCGGAAACGCGACGGCGCCACCCCCCTCCGGGGTGAACCCCGCGACGAAGGCGCCGGCGACCATCATGGCAGCGTAATACCAGTGCTCGAGCCAAAATCCGACGCTGTCGAAAATGATGAATAACAGCAACCAGATGCCCAGGGCGGTAAAATACCAAGTTGTGAATATCCTGCTTTTGAACACACCCACCCCAGATCTGTGACCCACTCCGGCTTATCCGGGCTGTACACAATATTGAATGCTGCGAAAATCAACGGCGACAAGACTTTGCGAATCTCACTAAATTTGTCAGTGACCCGACTCTTGCTGAGAATCACCGCCAAGTCATGGTTCTTGCAAAGGATCGCGCGAGCGACCTGCCAATCGCTCCATCCCAAATTGCGAATTTCATTGCCAAGACCGGACTGTTACCGACAGTCGTATCAGGAGCGGGCTATCCTACTCTTCGGATGACTAAACTCGGATTTCACGCCGCCACTCATTAGAATATTTTGCGAATTTTCTGCCGCCGCAAACCGCTGATGCGATTGCGGCCCAGACCGTCAGACCAGGCTATGGCGAGCACGCGGCTTTAGAAGCCGGGCGTTAGAAACTTGCAGGAAACTCCGTTCGATTTCGCAAGAGGTTCGTCCAGAGTTGCGAGTGGGAGCTTGAGCGCCTCGGCAATGGCGACGTACCACGCGTCGTAACTTGTCACATTATGACGCAATCCCCAGATGCGGCCGGCAAAAGGCTCAAATGGAAACAACTCGACATCGAGTTGCTTGAGGTCGTCTTGCGCCGCATTCGCCTCTGGCGTCGTAATTAGCTTTGCCCTCTCGAGGCGCCGAAATATATTCGTCGCTTCCACGAGTAGCAGCTGTGGCGCTTGCAGCAAACCCCCCGCAAGAACTTCTTCCGCCCAATCGCCTTGCGGGCCGCTATCAACGAGAGCAGCAACTACGACAGACGAATCAACGACGATACTCAACGCCGGCCAGCGTCTCTGTTCTCAAGAATCTGCTTCGAGGAGATGCGAGCCTGAGTCGCGCGCTTTCTCTTGCGCACCTGCTGAAGCCAAGCATCGATCGACGGGCGGGCAGCCAATCGCTCCAGTTCGGCGCGCAAGAACTCCTGCATCGACTTACCCTGCAAAGCCGCACGCGCGGCTAGTTCGTC
>JBEKSM010000058.1:0-13909 GCA_049517075.1 Steroidobacteraceae bacterium
ATGCCGCCGAGGATCGAGACGCCGACGCCGCAGTGGCGCGCGGTCATGAGCCAGCCCGTCGCGTAGGCGGCCGTACCGAAGAACGCCGCATGTCCGAACGACAGCATGCCGCAGAAGCCGAGTAGCAGATTGTAGGAACACGCGAAAATCGCCAGGCACATGAGCTTCATCACGAACACGGGGTAGAGGCCCGTGAGCGGGATGCAGATCGCGCACGCGACTGCGATCGTATAAAGAACCTTGCGCAGCTGCATGCGGCTATTCCCTTCCGAACAGGCCGGCAGGCCGCAAGATCAGCACGAGCGCCATGATCACGTAGACGACAATATTGGAAGCTTCCGGGTAGATGACCTTGGTGAAGCCTTCGATGATCCCGAGCCCGAGTCCGCTGACGATGGCGCCGAGTATCGACCCCATCCCGCCGATGACCACGACCGCAAATACGACCGTGACCAGCGAGCTGCCCATTTGCGGTGTGACCAGGATCACCGGCGCGGCGAGCACGCCGGCGAGCGCCGCGAGCGCCACGCCGCCGCCGTAGGTCAAGGTCAGCAGCACCGGAACGTTGACGCCGAATGCCTGCAGCAGCGGCCCGTTCTCGCGCGCCGCGCGCAAGGTCGCACCGAGGCGGGTTCGCTCGATCAGGAACCAGGTGCTGAAACAAACCGTGATCGAGGCGGCGATCACCCAGGCGCGATATTTCGGCAATATCATGAACCCCAGGTTCACCGCGCCCGCGAGCGCCGCCGGCACCGGATAGGACTGGCCCGAGGATCCGAACAGTTGCTGCAGCGTGCCCTCGATGATCAGCGCGACACCGAATGTGAGCAGCAGCCCATAGAGCGGATCGACGCGATAGAGGTGGCGCAACAAGAGGCGCTCGATCGCCATGCCGAGCAGTGCTACGATCAGCGGCGCAAGCACGAGTCCCGCCCAATAATTGATCCCTAGCAGCTGTAGGCCCAGCAGCGCGGCGAACGAGCCCAGCGCATAGAACGCGCCGTGCGCGAAATTGACGACGCCCATGAGTCCGAAGATCACCGCGAGGCCGAGGCTCAGCATCGCATAGAACGCACCGTTCACGAGCCCGAGCATCAACTGGCCCAGGATTACCACGACCGGCACGCCGAAGATTTCAGTCATATTGCATCCGCAGTTTGAGCCGCCCGGCGACGAGCCGGGCGGCAATCATCAGCCGTACCTTTCCGCCTATTTCGGGGCGAGCGAACAGAGGCCGGTGATCGGTCCGAACGCTTCCTCACCGTTCATGACCTTGATCACTTTGTAGTAGTCCCATGGATACTTGGATTCCTTCGGCGACTTGACCTGCATTACGTACATATCGTGGACCATCACACCGTCGGCGCGGATAGTTCCGCCTTTCGCGAACATATCATTGACCTTGGTTTTCTTGAGTTCCGCCATCACCTTGTCCGGGTCGGTCGTGCCGGCGGCTTTGACCGCCTTGAGGTAGGTCAGCGTCGCCGAGTAGGCGCCGGCCTGGTCCATGCTGGGCTCGGCGTTCATTTTTGCAAAATAGCGCTTCGCGAACGCACGCGTATCCTCGTTCAAATCCCAGTAAAACCCGGTCGTCAGATAGAGCCCCTGCGCGGTCTCGAGCCCGAGGCTGTTGATATTCGTGATGAACGCCAACAGTGCGGCCGGTTTCATGGTCTTGGTGATGCCGAACTCGATTGCCGCCTTCAACGAGTTGCTCATATCGCCGCCGGCGTTGGCGAGTCCCAAGACGCTTGCACCCGAACCCTGGGCCTGCAGCAAAAACGAAGAGAAGTCCGAGGCCGCGAGCGGCACTCGCACGGCCCCAATGTTTTTGCCGCCGTTCGCCTCGACGACCTTGGACGCGGCGTTCTGCAGCTGCGTGCCGAATGCATAGTCGGCGGTCAAATAGAACCAGGTCTTGCCGCCGTTCTTGACCATCGTCGTGGCCGTGCCATTGGCGAGCGCGGTCGTGTCGTAGACGTAATGAACCGTGTAGGCGGTGCAGTCCTCGTTGGTCAGCGAGGAGCCGGCCGCACCGATCGCGAAGAACGGGATTTTCTTGACGGCCGCCACCTTCGACATCGCGATGCTCACGCCCGAATTCGAGCCGCCGATCAGCATATTGAGGCCGTTCTGGTCGGCCCACTCCCGGAACTTCGATGCACCAATATCGGGCTTGTTCTGGTGATCGGTGGTGAGCATCGTGATCTTTCGGCCGAGGACGGTGCCGCCGAAGTCGGCAATCGCCATTTTCATGGCTTCGACACCGCCCTGGCCCTGAACGTCCGCATAGGTGCCGGAAAAATCGTCGATGTCGCCGATCACCACGTCGGGATCGGCGGCCATGACGGCCCGAGGCCCCGCGACCATCGCCAAAACCATCGCTACCCCAAGCGCGATCTTGCTGATATTCATTGTTGTCTCCATTGTTGTTTGCGCGTCATTCAGATTCCGAGCCGTTGATTGAGCATCGCCATCTTCGCCTGCAGCTCCGCGGCCGCGAATTCCTCGACGATCTGGCCATGCTCCATCAGATAGAATCGGTCCGCGAGCGGCAGCGCGAACCGAAAATTCTGCTCCACCATCACAATCGTATAGCCCTTATCCCGCAAGGTGTGAATCAACCTCGAGAGCGCCTGCACGATCACCGGTGCGAGGCCCTCGGAGATCTCATCGAGCAACAGCAATCGTGCGCCGGAGCGCAGGATCCGCGCTACCGCGAGCATCTGCTGTTCGCCGCCCGAGAGGCGCGTGCCCTGGGCATTGCGCCGTTCGAGCAGATTCGGGAACAGCGCGTAGATCTCCTCGAGCGTCATGCCGCCAGACCCCACCATGGGCGGCAACACGAGGTTTTCCTCGGCCGACAGACTCGAATAAATGCCGCGTTCCTCCGGACAGTAGCCGACCCCCAAGCGGGCAATCCGGTGTGTCGAGAGCCCGATCGCCTCGCGGCCGTTGATCATCACCGAGCCCGAGCGGCTGCCGACGAGCCCCATGAGCGCCTTCAAGGCCGTTGTACGCCCCGCGCCGTTGCGCCCCAACAGCGTCACGACCTCACCCCGGTCGACGTGGAAGTCCGCACCGTGGAGGATGTGCGACTCGCCGTAAAAGGCGTGCAAGTCGCTGACGCGCAGGTACTCCGTGGCCATCAGTGCGCGCCCCCCAAGCTCGACTCGGTCGACCCGGTGTAGGCCTCCATGACCAGCGGGTTTCGGGATACCTGGGCGTAACTGCCGCTGTCGATGATCTGCCCCCGTTGCAGCACCGTGATCGTATCGGCGATCGTCGAGACCACCTTCATGTTGTGCTCGACCATGAGCGTCGTGCGGTTCGCGGAGACCTTTTTGATCAGCGCGGTCACGCGGTCGACGTCTTCGTGACCCATGCCCTGCGTCGGCTCGTCGAGCAGCATGAGCTGCGGATCCATCGCCAAAGTCGTCGCGATTTCGAGCGCACGTTTGCGCCCGTAGGGCAGTTCGACCGCGACGACGCGCGCCAGGGAGGCGAGATCCACCGCCTCGAGCAGTTCCATGGCACGCGCATCGAGTACCGCGAGGCTCGACTCCGGCTTCCAGAAGTGGAAGGAAGTGCCGATCTGGCGCTGCATCCCGAGACGCACGTTCTCGAGCACCGTCATGTGCGGAAACACCGCCGACATCTGGAACGAGCGCACGATCCCGCTGCGGGCGAGTTCCGCCGGGCTCCTGGCCGTGATGTCGAGCGCATTGAAAATGATCGTGCCGCGCGTCGGCGCCAGGAACTTCGTGAGCAGGTTGAAAAAGGTCGTCTTTCCGGCGCCGTTCGGGCCGATCAGGGCGTGAATTTCGCCTCGCCGCACCTGCAGATTGCAATTGCTGACGGCCACGAAACCCTTGAATTCCTTGGTGAGGTCGCGTGTTTCGATAATCACGTCTTGAACCATACGCTCCCCGTCGCCGGCCTCGCAGCCTGTTTTTCGTATCTTACCGATCAGCGCTCACGAGCACAGCAGTCTCCGATACCTGCTGGAAAGCAGCAAGCCCCCCGGTTTCCGAGGTCTGCCGGCCGGTACGGTCCGAAGACATAATCCAAGGTGCCGGTATAAACTGCGGTTTCGGTTGCCGTCGGTGATGAGCCGCTCGACGGCATCACGATCGAAGCGAACAACAAGGACATGATGTCGAGTCGAGTTTCGTTTGAACGGATCCTGTCGTGAGCATCGAAGCCGCGTACGTTTGTTCGCACGTGTTCGGCAACACGCACCCGGTGCTGCTGGTCTCGCGAGCAGGCGGCGACTGGAAGTGTCTGTGCGGCGATGACCACGATCCCGGCGAACCGATGCAGATCATCGGCTGGCGCGATCTCGTTGAGCGAGATACGACGCTCGCGGAGTTGATGAACCTGCCGGACGACTGGGAGGCCGCGAGACTGAGCGTGAGCGCCCGATGGATCCGAACGCGCTTGCAAGCCCACGAATAAGCGACCGGCGTTGCGGCGGCGGCGCGCTTGCGGTGCCGCATCACGCTCGCGGCGTTGTTGCGTCGCCACGCTTGCGACAACACGCGGGTTTTTCCGCACAATTCTCTCGAAGTTTTGATTGTGGACGCAACTGCGCTAGGACTACCATCGGCGCGCCCGATCGAAAACGGTTCGCACTTTGAAAGGATACTTTCATCATGGAACATGATATTGCGAAGCTCGAACATCGCTTGCGTCATATCGATCGAAAAAGGGAGACCATCGATAGCGTTTATAACCTGTTGGATCCCTACATTCACAAACCCGGTTGGACGACGCTGGCCGAATATGAATTGGTGATGCTGACGCTCGACAATTTGGAGTATCAATTGAGCAGCATCGAGCGCACCCAGCGCGCGCTCGTGAGTGCCGCCCAACAGATCGACGACGGACCGAATACCAGAAAAACCCCGGTAGGCACCGGCGTGTCGCGTGGAGGACCCGACAGCCACTGATCCTTAGACCGGCATTGGCGCCGCAGATTCGCGGCGCGGAGCCGGATCCCCTCGGCTCGACGGAGCCGGCGCGTCGCTTCGCGACGACGTCGGCTCCGGTTTTAGCTGTGATAAGCCTTCGCCCCCTGCTCGATCCGAAATGCCGGTTGTCCCACCGGCGCCGGTCCCGCACACTGTGACCACGGGGGATGGCGGTATTTCATGGGATCAGCGATCAGCGACCTGACAAGGGACCAGCGCATCGTCGACGGGCATGGCGTCGAGAGCATCCCCGTGGTGCGCGAGTTGTTTCGCGAATACGCGGCCTGGCTCGACGTGGACCTGTGCTTTCAGGGATTCGATGCAGAGCTCGCGACGCTGCCGGGCAGATACGCGCCGCCGTCGGGCGCGATTCTGCTCGCAACCGCGGACCGCGCGCCGGCCGGCTGCGTCGCGATGCGGCCGCTGGAGCCCTCGATCTGCGAAATGAAGCGCCTATGGGTTCGGCCGGCTTATCGCAAATATGGTTACGGCAGGATTTTGGCGACGGCCATCATCGAACGCGCGCGCGCCGCGGGCTATGCGCGCATGCGTCTCGATACGCTCGCGTCGATGGCGCCCGCACTCAGCTTGTATCGCGCGCTCGGCTTCCACGAAGTGCCGGCTTACTACCACAATCCGCTACCCGATACCGTTTACTTGGAAAAGCATATTGGTGGACGCGTGAGGAGCCCATGGCGAAGACGAATCTCTTGATCAATGCACCGCCGGACCATCCGGGCCTGCGAATGCTCGAGCCGCTGCGCGCGAACAATGAGATCACCGTGAGTGATGATGCAACGGTACTTGCGCGACGCGCTTCGCAAGCCGACGTCATCTTGTTGACTGGACTATCCGGTCCGATCGATTTCCCGCGCATCTGGCGCCACGCGCTCAAAGTGCGCTGGATCCACTCGCTGTCTGCGGGCGTCGAGAAGCTGCTGTTTCCCGATCTGATCGACAGCGCCGTCGTGCTCACCAACGCGCGCGGCGTGTTCAAGCGATCACTCGCCGAGTTCGCGGTGCTCGGCATCCTGTACCACACCAAGAAAGTTCGGCGCCTCGTGGACAATCAACGTGAACGACGCTGGGATCATTTCCTCGTCAATTGGGCCAATGAACGTGTTCTCGGCGTCGTGGGCTTCGGCGAGATCGGCCGCGAATGCGCGCTGCTCGCGAAAGGATTAGGCCTCAAAATCTGTGCGATTCGGCGCAATCCCGCCAAATCGGCCAAGGACGACCCGGTGCAGGCGCGGATGTTCGCGCCGGATCAGCTGCACGACATGCTCGCGCAGATCGACGTGCTGCTGTGCGCTGCGCCGCTGACTCCCGAGACTCATCATATGATCAGCGACGCAGAGTTTCGCGTCATGAAGCGCACGGCGATCGTCATCAACGTCGGCCGCGGCCCGGTCATCGACGAGCAGGCGCTGATCCGCGCGCTGCGGGGCGGGCAAGTCGCGGCGGCGTCCTTGGACGTGTTCGAGAATGAGCCCTTGCCGGAGAACTCGCCGCTTTGGGAGATGGAAAACGTGCTGATCTCGCCGCATTGCACCGACGAGACCGAGGATCCCGACTGGCTGGACCTCAGCATGCGCGTGTTCGTCGAGAACTTTCGCCGCTTTCAGAACGGGGAGCCGCTCGAGAACGTCGTCGACAAGAAGGCCGGCTATTGATCAGCTCGGGCTGCGCGGCTTGTGGACCGCGCGGCGGTAGACCGGCCTGCCCTGAAACCAGGTCGCAATCGCCTTGGTGTCGACGATCTCCTCGGCTTTGCCGCCGTCGGCGAGCGCCAGAATGTCGCGATCGACCACGATAAAGTCCGCGAATTTGCCGACCTCGATCGAGCCGGCCTCGGCTTCACGGCCGAGCATGCGCGCCCCGTTGATCGTGTAGGCATCGACGACGTCGCGAATTGAAATCGCCTGGTCGGCATTGAGCGGCGGCAGGCCCGGCAAATGCCGCGTCACCGCGATCGACATGTTGACGAACGGACGCGGATCATGGGTGTCGACGGGCGCATCGGAGCCCGCCGCGAGAATCGCACCCGCCTCCTTGCTCTCGCGCACCGGGTAGGCATTCGATTCGTAATAGCTGCCTTTGATGTGCAGCGCCTCGTAGCCGTTGCCGGCGACGGGCTCGATGAACGGGATCACGCTCACGTCGTATTCGGGCGACGTGATCGCCCACGCGTAGGTGTAGGCAATGTAGAGATGGTCGCGACCGATGCGCGCAACGTCTTCGGGCGCGCCGAGTTGCAAGTGCGCGATGCCGTCGCGCGTCGCGCCATTGCCGTCCGCCGCGCGCGCCGCTTCGATGCCGTCGACGGCCGCTCGCACCGCGGCGTCACTGATCGCGTGAATATGCAGGTGGAACCCCGCGAGATGAAAACGCCGGCAAAACTCCAGGATCGTCGCGCGGTCGTGCTGCAGACGCCCGCTCGCGATCGCACACTGCCCCGGATGGAAGCCGTGAACCTTGCGGAATTCCGCGATGTCGGCGGCGGCATCGTAGGCATGCGGATCGGCGCGCACCCCGATGCAGAGCGGCGAGACCGTGTCGACGTAGCCCTCGACCGTTGCGCGCCCATCGGCATCGAAGCCGAAGATCGGCTGCAGAAAGGGCTTGAGGCTGGGACTATCGGGCAGCGTCGGCGGCACCGCATAGGGATTGCCCTCGAGCACACCGTCCGCGAACAGCTTGACGGTGTCGGCCCGCACCAGCGGGTTGTCGGCATATTTGGCGCGAATTGCGCTCGCCTGCGCGATCATGGCGCCGTAGTCGACCTCGCCGGCCGCGGACCGGAATGCTTCTGGATCGTAGAACTGCGCGAGGGTCGTGCGTACCGTCAGTTGCCGCCGGGCGAGCAACTTGTCGTATACCGCGAGTCCTTCGGGTGAAACCATCGCGTCCAGCATGCCCGTGATGCCCACGCTATTGAGGCGCTTGGGAATGCGATCGGCGACCGCGAGGCTCGCCGCCAGATGATCATAGTGAGCGGTTTGCCGCTCGAGCAACAGCCGCGCCTCTTCGTTGACGGTGCCGTTCGGTTCGCCGTTTGCGTCGACGCCGATGAGTTCGCCGTAGCGCGCAAATTCCCCGGTCAGTGTCTTCTTGGACAGCCCGATCGTCGCGCCGTCGGTGCTCTTGGCCATCGCGAGCGCGGCACTGTTGTAGCCGCCGTGATGTCCGTCGCTGCCCATCAATTCGATCGGCGTCGTCGATGATGCCTTGTCGAGCGCGGCCCGCAGCGTCGGGTTGTCGGCGTCCGGCTGATTGCCGTCGGTATAGTTCCACAAGTCGACGAACAGCCATTGTCCCGGGGCCGGTCGGTACTTGCGGACGCAGGATCGCACGAACGCCGACAAATCCCGCAAGGTCTTGCGAGGCCGGCTTTGCAGATTGCACATGTCGACCTCGATCATGTCGATCGGATGGATATGCGCATCGATCAGACCCGGCAGCACGAGTCGGCCGCCGAGGTGTTCGACCTTGGTCTGCGGACCGGCCCAAGCAATCGCTTCGCGTGAACTGCCGACAAAGACGATTCGGCCGTCCTTGACGACGAGCGCCTCTGCGACCGATCGATCGGCATCGGCCGTGTAAATCTTGGCGTCGGTGACCACGAGATCCGCCGGTGCCGCGATCAGCGTGCCACCGAGCAGCAAATTCACGCCTAGCGTTGCGAACACGCAAACCCTCGTCTGAATGCAGGCCATGATCCCTCTTATTTTTCGTGTGACCGTGGTGGTCGTGCAGGGCTACCAGTGTACGGGACCTCGTGCGGACTGAAAACGCAGAATGGCTCCGGACTACCGTTGGTCCGTCAATTACTGGAGAATTACCGCCGGCACTCGAGGGAGAGATCATGACCAGACCGTGTTGCTTGCAGCTATGTCCGGCCGTCACTGCCTGCGTGTGGCTCGGCGCAATGCTGGCCACCACCCAGGCCGCGGCCGCGGCGCCATTCACGCCGATCGCCGCGACGAAACACGATGCGCTCGTCACGCTCGACGGCCACAGCTTGTCGATCGAGCAAATCGTCGACGTCGCGCGCTTCGGGGCCAGAGTCGAATTGAGCCCAGGTGCGCAGCAGCGCGAGCAAGACAACTACGGATTGCTGCTCGAGGCCACCGCCGAGGGAATATCGGTTTATTGGTTCAATCGTGCGACCGGCGATCAGCGGGAAACCGTGCTGTTCGTCGGCGATGCGACCTCCGAGGTCAACAAACCCAAGGTCGAGCTCACCGAAGCCGCGGCTTTCCGGCGCGGCGCCGTGGCGGGATTTGGTCCCGAGGTCTCGGACGAAGAGGTGATTCGCGCGATGATGGTGGTGCGCGCGAATGCGATGAGCTACAACGCGCCCAGCCCGCAGCTCAGCCGCATGCTGTTGGCGCTGCTGAACCAGGGCGTCACGCCGGTCGTTCGCTCACGCGGCACGGTCGGTGAGGGCGATCTTGCGCAGCTCGGCAATGTCGCCGGCACGATGGTGGGCGCGGGCGAAGCCTATTACCGCGGCGTACGCATGCCGGCCGCCAGGGCGCTCGCGCTCGCGGGCTTGAGCCCGCTCAAACCCTTCGCCGCCGACGAGAATGCCCTGACGAGCAGCGATGCCTATGCCACGGGTCAGGCGGCACTGGCCGTCTACGACGCTCGGCGCGCACTCGAGTGGGCCGATCTGATCTATGCGATGGACCTCAATGGCATGAACAGCAGCATGACGCCGTTGAGCAGCGTCGTGCAGCTCGATCGCCCGGAACGCTGGCTCAATTGGGACGCGGCACGCGTACTCGAAATGCTCAAAGGCAGCTACCTGTTCGAATCGGATCCCAAGCGCATTATCCAGGATCCGGAGAGCCTGCGGGCCTCGTCGATCCGCCAGGGAGCCGCCTGGGAGGAATGGGCCGCACTGCGCGACGCTGTCGAATTCCAGGCGAACTCCTCGGACCACAATCCGGCGATCCGCGTCGGTCTGGGTCCTTCGGACGCGTGGGAGCTCGCGACACCGCAAATGATGCGGTTCTACGTCAAAGGCGGCCCATTGAGCCATGGCCAGCATGGCTATATCGTCTCGAATGCGAACTGGGACCCCTATCCGATGGCGAACAAGCTCGAGAACTTCGTGATCGCGCTCGCCAATATGGACGTCGCCGTGATGCTGCGCATCGAGCGGTTTCGAAATAGGTTCTTTACCGGCATAGAACCGTCGGACGTGCTGCCACGCTTTTCTCGGCACGACAGTGGTTACCTGCCCACCGACTTGCAGCAGGAGATCCAAGGTCTCGCGAATCCCGTCGCGCCTTTCGGCAGCGCATTGGAGACCACGGTCGAGGATCTGCAGGCGCAGACTCGGCTCAAGGTCCAGCGTGCGCGACAGGCGGTCGCGACCACGATGGATTTATTGGCGATCGACCTGCTCGAGGCGGGTCTGTGGCTCGATGTGCGCAAAGCGCAGGATCCGAGCCGCACGTTTGGGCCTGCGTCCACGGCCGCTTGGCAAGCGCTGCGCACGGCGATCCCGCTCGATGACGGGCTACCGGACCGAGCCTTGGATTCGAAGCAGACGCAGACAGCGGCATTCATCAGGGCCCATCCCGCCGCGAGCTTCTACGCAGGCATGGGCCCACCGAAGCGCGAGCCATCGCCGGTGAATCGCACTGGAGATTGATTGAACCGCGAACGCCGATCGATCGGCCGCGAGACCTGGCGGGACCTGCATCCGCGCGCTTGCGCCCCCTGGTTTTCGGCACTGACGGCGCCCTGGTGGATCGCCGGCGGGTGGGCGCTCGATCTATTTGCGGGCGCCCAGAGCCGGCCGCACGCCGATCTCGACCTCGGAATACTGCGGCGCGACACCCGAGCGGTGCTCGAGGCCTTGCCGTCATGGGAAGTGTTCGAAGCCGACGCCGGAGTTCTGGTGCGACTAGGCGCGGGGCGAATGCCACGCGAGCGCGTGAACTCGTTGTGGTGTCGGCAATCGGGCGATGCGGCCTGGAGCTTCGAGTTGCTGCTCGATGAGTCGGCCGGCGATTTCTGGATATTTCGCCGCGAGCGGGAAATCCGGGCGCCGCTCGAGAAAATCATCCGACGCAGCGCCGAAGGTCTGCCCTACCTCGCTCCAGAGATACAGCTGCTGTACAAAGCTCGCGATCGACGCCCACGGGACGATGCCGACTTCGAGCGAATCGCGCCTCGACTCGACCGCGACGCGCGCGCGTGGCTTGCGCGCGCGTTGGCACGCGTGGATCCTGGACACCCGTGGCTGCAGGTACTCGATGAGCTTTCGGCCTGACCCATTGGCTAGAACTAAGGGGGTTGAAAATGACCAAAGACCAAACCAGAAAGATCCTCAATGACGACATCGCCGGCTTTCGGCAAAAGGCCGAGTTCTACCACTCGCTGCATCTCTACGAGGCCGAAAAGTATGCGCGGCACCTCGCCGACAACATCGAATTGGCGCTGACCACGATGCCGTCCGATGGGGATCCGCAGATCTCCTAAGACGCGCCGACTCGCGCTACGATCGGCGTACCTGTAACGACCGGAGCATCCGATGGCCAGAGTGCTGCTGCGCAACCCGAGCCTGCTTGGCGATATCGCCGGGCTTGCGGTACTCGCGGCGCTCTATGGATTGACCCTGGCTACGGTCTATTCCGGTCTCGGGGTCATTGCCGAGGATAAGATCAGCGTGATCGCGATCTATCTGCCATTCGCGCTGATTGCGTTGTTTCTGTGGCACCAGAAGCAGGCGTCCAAACGCGAGCCGAAATGGCCGCTGTTTGCGCTCAGCTCGATCGGCGTCGGCCTGTTCTTCTTCTTTTGCAATATCGCGATCGGACACTACCTCGAGCCCGATCTGCCCTTGCTCACGGCAGCGGTACGCCTGCGCGGTCCCTGGGGATTCACCACCACGCTGCTCGTCTGCCCCGGCGTGACTTTCCTGGCTTTATCGGGCTGGGCCCGCAGCCTGCTGCTCTCGTATATCGAGCGCGCCTAGTCAGCGGCGCTGCGGGCGGCTCAAGTACTGCCGCCAAGGCAGCCAGTAATACTTCGACCATCCCTCCGATACGCCCGCGAAATCGCCGCTCGCAACGTTGACGTGCGTCAGCTCGATCCGGCCGCCGCCCTTGACCTGCGAGAACGACAGAACCAGCGTCGAATCCATGTCGCTCCTGCCGAAGTTTTTCGACCGCCAGGATTGCACGATCAAGCGGTTGGGTACGATCTGCAACAGCTTGCCGCTCAAAGCGCCGCCAAAGGCTTCGAATTCCGCGCCGACTCGCGCGCCGATTTTCACTGGAGCCCCGGTAATCGCCGCGTGCTGTTTCGCATCCAAATACATCCGGAACAATCGCGCCGGGGAAGCCGGAAGGTCGACGGCCATCGTCACGGTGGGCATGGAAGAGCTCCTCGCGGGATCGCAAGCCGCGATGATACTGCGCCGGCGCGCACCTTGCCCATCCCGCGGCACGGTGCGCCGGCAGGCTGGGCGCCCTGCCGGCGGCGGTGAGCCCACCTGCGGCCCGCGTGTTCAACTCAAATGGCCGAACTGAAACACGAGCGCGAAGGCGAAAGTGATCGTGGCTGCGAGCAATCCCTGCGCGACCTTTGCGATAAGATGGATGGTGTTCATGATGCCGGTACTCCGATTGTGGCTTTGTGGGACGGGAGCCAGATTGCACCCCGCGTCGATCGTCAACAAACGCAATCCCTGATCGTCCGTTAAGGAGGACTTAACATGCCATCTGCCTATGACCGGCTGCCGCTGGGAGCGTTGCGCGTGTTCGAAGCGGTCGCGACGCATCTGAGTTTCTCCGAAGCGGCCGCCTCGCTGCATGTGACGCCCGCGGCCGTCAGCCAGCAGATCAAAGTGCTCGAATCCTACATTCAAGTGCCCTTGTTTCGCCGCAATGGGCGCAGCGTCGAGATCACCGAGGAGGGACTCGAACTCCTGCCTGCGGTCAGGGCAGGCCTCGACAAGCTCGAGTCCGCGATGCACCAGATCAAGCAGTATGGCCGCGCCGGGCCGCTGCAGATCAGCCTGTTGACGTCGTTTCTGCAAATCTGGCTGCTGCCGCGCATCCGCTCGTTTCGGCGTAAATTTCCCGATGTGGAATTACGCTTCCACACCTCGCGCGATCTCGTGGATTTCTCGCGCGCCGCGATTCACTGCGCGATCCGTTTCGGGCGCGGCAATTATCCGAATCTGCACTGCGAGAAACTGCTCGACGATTGGATCGTGCCGGTCGGCACGCCCGAATTGGTCAAGCAGTACGGCACGATCGAACGCGGCACGGATCTGCGAAAGTTTCCGTTGCTAGAGAGCGATGACATGCCCTGGCGGGTCTGGCAGACGACCGAGGAGCAGATCGCGTGGCAATCTCGCGCACCGACGATCGACGACTCCGCGGGTTTGCTGATTGCCGCCGAGGAAGGTCTCGGGTTTGCGTTGGCGCGCTGGACGATCGTCGCGCGGTCCTTGCACAAAGGCACGCTGCAACTCGCTAGTAAGGAGGCACTGCCGTACAGTTCGGGCTATTATTTCGTTTGTCCGAAAGCGTTCCTGGCACTGCCGAAAGTGGCGCAGTTCCGCGAGTGGATTTTCGCCGCGGCCCGCGAATTCAAGGGGCCGCCTGCGCCGCGCTCACGCGACGTTTGATCGGCCGCGCTTGCAAACTCATTTCCATGCACCGCGCACCCGGTTCGCCCAGTTCTCGTAGCTGCGAAAGCGTCCGAGCGTGTCGGTGATTGCGGCATGGCGCAGTCGGGTGCGCCCCGCACTCGTCGGCGATGGCGTCGGCAGCGGCAAGATGCTTTCGGTCTGATCGATCGGATCCCCAGGCCGAAGCTCGACGCCCAAAGAGTCGTAATCGAAGTTCTTGTTCTTCATCGAGCTTGGCCTCAGTAAGGTGGTGACCTCGTCGGTCCGAGCCACACGG
>JBEKSM010000059.1:0-13729 GCA_049517075.1 Steroidobacteraceae bacterium
CACGATAAATTCACTTCCCAGACCCAAGCCCGCGCTTTTCGCCTCCACGGTGCCACCGTGCAGCTGGGTGATCCCGTTGACGAGCGCAAGTCCAATTCCAAGGCCGCCATCCGAGTGCACCGCGGCGCCTTCGACTTGAGAGAACATCGCGAATATGCCGTCGAGCGCTTCCGCTGGTATGCCAATGCCGTTGTCCTTGACCGACAATACGAGTGTGCCGCTCTCGGTGTGTACAGCGAGCGTGATTTGGCCGCCGGTATCGGTGTATTTGGCGGCGTTCGTGAGCAGATTGGATAGCACTTGCGAGAGGCGCAGCGGGTCCGCATCGAGGGTGATCGGCTCTGCGGGCAGCTTCACGACAAAGCGGTGACCCCGACTATCGAGCAGCGGGCGTGCGACCTCGATCGCGGAGTCGACCACGGCGCTCAGCGTGATGCGCTGTTTTTTCAGCTCCAGCTTGCCCTGGGTAATACGAGCGACATCCAACAGATCGTCGAGCAACCAGGCCATATGTTTGACCTGGCGCTGGATTATGCGTTGCGCCCATTGCAGCTGCTCGGGACCCAATGACGAGGCTCCCAACATTTGGGCCGCGTTGCGAATCGGTGCCAGTGGATTACGCAATTCATGCGCCAGCGTGGCCAAGAAAACGTCTTTGCGCTGATCGGCTTCCCGCAGCGCAATTTCAGCCGCCTTGCGATCGGTGTCGTCAAAAGCAACGCCGACGCTTCGCATCGGAGTGCCCGCTTCATCGTATAAAAATCGTCCCAAGACCCGCAGCCAGCGAACCTCGCCGGTATCGGCGCGAATAATCCGGTACTCCTGCGAGTAAAGTGTCTGTGTGTCGCGAGATTTCGCGAGCGCCGCTTCCACCGCTTCGAGATCCGCAGGGTAAATGCGGCTGCGCCACATCTCGTAGGTCGCAAGCGTCGATTCGTCCGGCTCGAGCCCGAGCAACGCATAGTGTGATCGGCTCCATCGCAATTCATGGGTCCGCAGATCCAGCTCCCAGCTGCCCATGCCGGCTTCATCGATGGCGATTCGCAGGCGCTCCTCGCTGAGCTTGATGTGTTCGCTCGCGGATCGGCGCAATCGGCTCAAGCGAATATGGGTGTCGATTCGCGTGACCAATTCGCGGGCGCTGAAGGGTTTGATGAGGTAATCGTCCGCGCCTACATCGAATCCTTCGATGCGCGCCTCTTCGCCGGCGCGCGCAGACAGGAATATGAATGGAGTGGTCTCGGTGAGCGGACGTGAGCGAAATGCGTTCAAGAATCCGAATCCATCGAGCCGCGGCATCATCACATCCGACAACACGAGGTCCGGTCGCACGCCGCTGTCGATCAACTCGAGTGCGGATTGTCCGTCCGCCGCGGTAAGCACCACAAATCGCGGCGTCAACAGTCGCGTGACGTAATCGCGCATGTCGCGATTATCATCGACGAGCAGCACGGTCGGCTTGTCGAGCGCGTCGATGAGCGCCGATGGCGGTTCGGGGCGGGCGAGCGCCAGAAACGTGCCGCTCTGCTCGACACTCGCAGAATCCGGCAACCAACGTTGCGCCTCGTCGACGAATGCTTGGGCGGCGCTGACGCTCGTCAGGCGATCGTCCTGTTGCGCGACTTGCCCATCCGGAAGATGGGCGGACCCAAATGGGATGCTCACGCGAAAGATACTTCCCCGCCCAACATGACTCTCAACGTCGATCGAGCCGCCGTGCAGCATCGCAAGTTCTCGCACCAGGGATAGTCCAATGCCGGAGCCCTCATGGGTGCGACCGTTCGCGCCGGGGACGCGGTAAAAGCGGTTGAACAATTTCGGCTGAGCCTCGGGCGGTATGCCGATACCCGTATCTACGACGCTCAACTCGGCTCCGGTGGCGCTCGAGCGCAGCTCGATGCGAATCTCGCCGTCCAAGGTGTACTTGAACGCATTCGACACGAGGTTGAGTACGATTTGTTCCCACATCTCCCGGTCGACAAAAACGGGTTCCGGCAGTGCGTTACAGGTGACGATATAGCGAATTCCCGCTCGATCCATGGCCGAGCGAAACACGCTCGCGAGCTCCTGCGTCGCAGCGGCAAGGTCGATCGGGACATAGTGCGCCTGCACTCGCCCCGACTCTATGCGCGAGAAATCGAGCAAGGTATTGACCAGCCTCAATAACCGCAGGGCGTTGCGGTGGGCGCTTTCGAGCGGCGCACCGCGCAGCCCCTCGGACGGCTTCTGCTGCGCCTCCTCGAGCGGACCCAACAGCAACGTGAGTGGCGTTCTGAATTCATGCGACACATTCGAGAAGAAGGCGGTCTTGGCGCGATCGATTTCTGCGAGCGCCTCGGCGCGTGCGCGCTCCGACTCGTAGGTCTGCGCATCGGCAATCGCGGCGGCGAACTGGCGGACGATGAGATCGAGGAATCCTCGATATCCATCGTCCAGAGGGCGGCACGGCGACAAGCCGGCGATGAGTACCGCCGTACTCATCGAGGAGCCTTGCTTGATCGGCAAAATCATCGCGTGGCGGATCCGATCCGGCAGATTCGATACGACTATGGGTTTAGCACGGCTCTCCGGGATCTCGACGATTTGCGGCACACCGTTACGGATCGTTTCGCTGACCGGCCACAGGCCAGAGCGCTCGTTGAGCACGAACTGCTCAGGGAGCAGATGCGCCGGCAGGTCGCCGCAATCATCTGCGAGGCGGAGACGTTCCTGCGTTTGATCGAGAAGGTACAACGCGGCGAAGGGTACATCGAGGGGATTGTCCGCGAGAACTTCGATGAGCCGCTTGCACGCCTCGAGCGTGGCCTCGGCTCTGGGCGATGCTGCGAGGTCCCGCAGCACCCGCAGTCGGCGTTCACCGACCACCCGCTCGGTGACCTCGGTGACGACGCAGAGCATGCCGGCGATGCGACTGGCATCGTCGTAAATCGGGCTGTATGAAAAGGTGTGGTAGGTCTCCTCTCTGAATCCATAGCGCTCGAGAAACAGCGGCAGGCCTTCATCCCATGTTGCACGCCCCTCCTCGAGAACCCGCTGAATGCGAGGACCGATGTCGGGCCAGATCTCCTCCCAAACCTTGTCCGAACGCGCACCGAGTACCCAGTTGCGTTTCATACCGACGGTCGGCAGATACGCATCGTTACAGAAAAAGGTGAGCTCCGGCCCCCACAGCATCCACATCGCGTAACGCGAGTCGAGCATCACGCGAACAATGGTTTTGAGTGATTGAGGCCATCCCTCGGCTGGTCCGAGCGGCGTCTCGGCCCAGTCGAGCGCACGCATGCGCTCGCCCATCTCACCGCCGCCGGCCAAAAAATCGAAATTCCGCGAATTGGGCGGGAAATTACTGTCCATGACCGTCGCCGATTCTTTGCTTGTTTTGTAGCAGAGTACGATTTCGGGTTCCAGCCCGCAATTCAAAGCCGATAAAACCACGGCGTTGTAAAACTTTCAAAATTCGCGCAACCGGTCGATTCGATATGTGGATACGCGATCCGCGCCGCCAACGTGCACAGCGCGAAATTACCCCCGCGTGATCTGCATCAGTCCGGCAGCGTGACTCCGCTGCCGCCCATGTCTTTGGGCATATCCTTCATCTTCGCCTTGCCATCGTGTATGTGCAGCACCGTTTCCTGGTAATTGACGTGCACGCCGGGTTCAAATGCCAGCTGCGGAATTACCGCTGCATACACATCGACGAGTCCCATCGTTGGGTGGTCCGTGAATAAATGCCCACCGCAGTGCTTGCACCACTTGCGGTAGCTGATTGGCGTCTTATTGTAGGTCCCGATGCTTGCAGCCCCGCGGGTCACTTTGAGCGCCTCGGGCTTCCACAAGGTAAACGCGTTGACGGGACCCGCAGACCAATGACGGCAGGACTCGCAGTGGCAGTAGCCCATCGCCGCCGGCTGGCCGGAGACCTCGAATTGCACCTCGCCGCAAAAGCAGCCACCGGTATACGTCTTATCATCGCCCATGGTTCCCTCCTGTTCCTTGAGTTTGCACACCGGTGCCGGGCCGGACGGCACCTATCGCAACTGTCTTCCTGCGCGAGCAGGATTGTCAACTGCGGAGGACCGGCGAGCCCCACTGCGCGTTGCCAACGCGACCTCTGATTGGGGTAGACTTCTCGCCATTGACGCCGGCGCATTTCGCGCGTCGCTCGAAGCCATCGTTTGCCGCCCGTGAAGCGTATGCGCAGTATTGGCTCCTCACTCCGATCGCTGAGTCTGTGGCTCATTGTATGGATCTGGCTCGTATGCGTCGGCGCACACGCGGCGTACTACGTGTCGGTGATGTCGGCTCACACCGAAGATATTACGAATCTCTACGGTCGAACCGGTGCGAGCCAGCTGCTCAATTTCGCGTTTTTCCGATTTCCCATTTGGGTCGGCGTTTTATTCGCGCTGCTGCTGCTGCGCGGGTCGAGTCAAAAGGACACTTAGCTACCGAGCGTAATCAGCGCTAGCGGCGAATCGGGATGTCGATGTAGCTATCTCCATACCAGCGGATGTTGAGCGGCACTCTGCCGTCCGCGATGGATTCCTCGCTGACGTCGGTGCCGGTTCCGTAGTTGAGCTCGCGATCCGGCCGCTTGTTGATGCCGAGGACCATCACGAGCCGGCTACCGGGCTGGAGCCGCCGGCTCGTCATGCGCTCGCTCTTGAACGTCAATTCCTCGCGTTCGCCCGCTTTGAGCAAGTGGCGATGCACTCGATCCTTCGCATAGCTCGCACGCAGCTCGTAGGTCGGGCTGAACAGCCGAATGTAGTCACCGCTCGCGAGACGCTCGAACAGCATGATATTGAGGTCCATGTCCATTTTGTTGACCGTAAAATCCAGCCGGCCCGAGAACAGGCCGTTGAACTCGATCGCTTTGGTCAACTGGTCGCTGACGAACATCACGTTGTGGTGGTTCGCGAGACTCGTGTTGATCAGGATCGGGGAGGGCGTCCACGCCGCATCCTTGCGATCGACCAAGTTCACGGTCTGGCGCACATAGGCGGTATTCGAACTTTTCAGCTGCGTCAGCCGGTGGCCCTCTCCGGATGGCGCCGGATTGAGATAAAACCGCAACGAAGTCTTGGCGGTTGCCTCGAGTGACGGCGCGTGATGCCATTCGTTGGCGCCCATGACTTCGTAATTGACCCGATCCGTCAAAAGCGAGGGCGTCGCGCCGCCCTTCAAGACGTGGTCGAACCATTGATAGCGCAGCTCGTGAAGATCGACGAGGGCGGCCGAGTCCACCTGATAGCCCTGCAGCAGGGACAGCGGTCCACGCTGCATCACCGCGTCGTCGTACGGGCCGATGACCAAAGTGTGCTCGGCGTGCGGATCGTATCGATGGTGCTGCATGTAGTAATACAGCGCACCGACTTCGCTGCCGGCGTAATACCCGGTAGTCGTCAGCACAGGGATATTGATGTGGGCAAATTCTTCTTGGTAGGGGATCATCACCTGCCAATAACGGTCGTAGCTCGGATGATTCAGCCAGCGAATGAAGATTGGGTTCGGCTTTCCGTATAAGCGGCCCATGTCGCGATATCGCCTGCCGCTGAGGTACCACTTTTGATCGAGCGCATGCCAGAGTGCATCGTCGTAGTAGCTCCCTTGGTCCGAAGAGCGGCTATCGGTCACGTATAGCGACCATCGGTAGGCGGAGTTTTGGAAGATGCTGCCGCCCATCGGCACGTCGATACCCGGTGCGCTGGCTGCCGACGTGGCAATGGCCTTGAGCGCGGGCGGAATATGTTTTGCGGCGGCCCACGACGTGAAGCCGCTGTAGCCGTCGCCGTACATGCCGACGCGGCCATCGCTCCAGGTTTGCTTGGCAATCCACGCAATGACGGTGCGCGCATCGTCGCCATCGTGCTGATAGGGTAGGACGTCACGCGGAGTCGTGTGCGTGCCCCTGGCGTAGGCCACTACCCCGACATAGCCATGCGCGGCGCATTCCTTGGCGTAGTTACGTGCGTCGTAAATCGTGAACTCGAGCAGTGCGGGCAGCGGCTTGGACGGGCTCTTGGGGCGGACCACCACGGCGTCCAGCGTCGCTCCGTCGGGCGTCTTGATCTCGATCTCGTTGTCGAAGAGGTAGCGGCGCGAGTCTTCTTCGCCGTTCAGAGACTCCACTAGCGGTGAGAACGCGCGGTAAGCATCGTAGGCGAGATAGGCCCAAATGAGCTCCACGGCATCCGGTGGTGCGATGCTCTCGTCAGCGCGCTGCCGGTCGAAGCGCTTTTGCAATTCATCCCGGAAGGTGGCCGGAGAAGCGTCGAGCCATTCGGCCACCGTGTACGCGTCCTGGTCACTGAGCTTGGCAACGACCTCCGCATACGCCGTCGTAAATGCATCGGCGAACGAAACGCGGTCTTCCGCCTCGATCGCTTTCGCGTGCGCATAGATGTCGTAAATCACGTCGCGACTGACCGGCCGGCCGGCATTCAAGCTCCGCCGCCGGTCGCGCAGCGACTGCCTCGAAATGTGAGCGGCCGCGTAGTTGCCCGCGGCCATTTGGATTGCCGACAGATTCGCAAGATACCGGTCCGGATCCGATTCCTGATAAATCGGCAGCAGCCGGTCGGCCAAATCCCGCATGATTGCCGGAGTTGCGGCGTCGCCTGGCGACGCGGGCGGGCGAAAGTCGAAACTTGGCGCGGCGTGTGCGCATGACATCGCGGTAAACAACAGCCAGTATAGACGGCTCGCGATCCACCGCGCGGTGATTCTTCGATTCGAACTCAACGAGTTTCTCATTGTTCTTTTCCGCGAGTGATCGAACCGGTGGCGCTCGTCGGGGCGCGGGCTGCTTTGACGAGATGCAAGACGCGTGTGAACAGCGTATGCGCCTGCGCCGGGCCGCCGATGTGGATCACTCCGGTGCGTTGTAGTTCGTTGTTAAAAACATCGATGACCAACTCGAGCACATCGTCGTCGAGCGAGCCAAACGTGCCGTCGATGAGCACCCACGGAGGATTCTGCAGCAAGATGCGGGCGATCGCGAGACACAGTTGCTCGTCTTGGCTCAATTCCCGGTCCCAACGGTGCGACCGGTCGAGCAGCGGCGCGAGTCGGTCGAGACCCAGCCGGGTGAGCGCATGGGTGAACTCGTTTTCGCTGAAGCTCTCGGCCTTCAATGGATAGGCGAGGACCTCGCGTAAAGTGCCGCGCGGCAGATACGGCGTGCCGCGCGGCAGGTAGAAAATGGGTTCGTCCTTCGGGCGCGTGATCTGCCCCGCACCCCAGGGCCAGAGGCCGGCCATTGCCCGAAACAACTGCGTCTTGCCCGTGCCCGGAGCACCCAGTACGAGCACGCGATCGCCGCTGTTCACGACCACGCGCGATTCCTTGAGCTTGTCGGCGTTGGCCGATGAAATGATCACTAGCTTGTCGAATGAAATCGAACCCGGTTCGCCCTCGACATAGTCGATGCGGCTTTCGAACCCACGCGGTTCATCGACGGTGATCAAGGCTTGGCGGAAATTCGCGACTCGAAGCAAGTTCGCGCGCCAGTCGGCGATCGCGCTGAAATTGTCGATGAACCAGCGTAGCGACGACTGCGCCTGTGTGAAGGCGCCGGCCGCCATCATGAGACCGCCGAAGGAGACTTTTCCACTGAAGTACAACGGAGCGGCGACGAGTATCGGAGCTACGATCGTGACCCACCCGAAGCCCGCGGTAACCCAGGTGAGATTGGCGTGGCCCCGGACGATGCGACGAACCGCGGCAACCACATCTTCGAGATGCAGCGCGATGCGGCGTTTCTCGTCGGTCTCGCCGGCGGCCAAAGAAATGCCGTCGACGTGTTCGTTGACCCGCACCAACGAGAAACGCAGATCGGCCTCGCGCGCGTAGCGCTCCGCATTGCGGCCTACGAGGCTGCGGCCGACCCAATAACTGAGCAGAGAGCCTGCGCTCGCGTAGATGATCGCCGCCCAGACCATGAAGCCCGGTACCGTGTAATCGTGATCGCTGATACGGAAAACGAAGTCGTTGGAGAGGCCCCAGAGTACGCCCGCGAACGTAAAGAACAGGATCGAAGCCTGAAGCAGTCCGACGCCGAGATCGGCCGACAGTTCGCAGAGCTTGCGCGCGTCTTCATGGATGCGCTGATCCGGGTTGACGCCGATTGCTCCGGCATTGGCGAGC
Source organism: Steroidobacteraceae bacterium (assembly GCA_049517075.1). Classification (GTDB taxonomy): domain Bacteria; phylum Pseudomonadota; class Gammaproteobacteria; order Steroidobacterales; family Steroidobacteraceae; genus Bog-1198. Next base: position 8,149 of record JBEKSM010000059.1, read on the forward strand.
CAAAACGCGCGACGCGGCAGCATCCAATCATGCAGCAGGCTGAGCACGAGGCCCTCGCGTAGCCGCAGTTCCAAGGTCTCCACGAGCCAGCGCTGCGCCACGTTGAGCGCAAGTAGAAATCCCGCGATCACGAAGAAAACACCGAGCTGGTAGAGAAAGTCGCGCAGGTCGCGGCGCGACAGTGCGTCAAAAAAAGGCTTGTTCCAGCTGTTGAGCCGAATCTGCCCGTAGGCCGTGGCAGCGACCACCAGAACGGTGACGGCCACCAATGCCACGAGTTTTTTGCCCACCGGCGAGCCGAAGACCGTGCGGACGATCAGCCCCGCCTGCCGCGCGACACCCATATGCGCAGCCTCGCCTTCTGGAGAGGTGCCGGGGTTTTCTGGTGACGCTTTTTCTTCCGTGCTCTTTACTCGGGTTGTGCAGCTGAGGTCGGGCGGATCGTGCGCGATCGGCCCATGATCCCGCCGCTGATCTCAAATCGCAACGGGTTCGCATCCATGCTGCGAAGCCGGTGTCTGAGCTTACCGCAAAGAACCGGGGTTTCAACGCACGTAGAACCGCACCGGCTCCGTCGACAGCGCGTCGGCGCGGTCCGCGAGCCAGATGCGGGAATACACTTCATGCGCGCCATGCACGAGCGGCCAGGAGTATTTCGGCGAGACCGTGTGAGAGGCGAGTTGCCCATCGACATACCAGTCGACTGCCGCGAGTCCCGATACCGGGGCGATCTGCATCGGCAGGGCCTCGAGTTGCGACGGAATGCGCGGGTCATGGGCCACTTGCAGGCCGGGTGTCGGCAACACCAAGCGCGGATCGGGCGCTGCCGGGAGAGTCTGGTGTGCTGAACTCGAGGGCTCCGTACCGGGCAGAAACCACTCCGGAATCGATTCGCAGGTCGCGGTAGCGGGCCGGCCATCCTCGCGGCAAATGCGCACGGCGACCAGGCCGTCTCGAGCGCCCAGGCCATGGGTCTCCTGATTGCGATTCAGCTCCGAAAATACGGATCGCAACACCATCGCGGGGCCGACGGCGCCGGTGACTCCGTCCATGGCCGCCCCATCGAGATTGCCCATCCAGACCGCTACCGTGTGCCGGTAATCGTAAGCGATCGCCCACGCGTCACGGTAGTCGGTCGAGGTACCGGTCTTGATGGCCGTCTCGATCGGAAAGCGCAGGCCGCCACCGAACTCTCGCGCGCGGGCTTCGGGGTCCGAGAGGATGTCGCCGATCAGTAGCGCGATTTGGGGCGGGTCGACGATGGTTTCGGTGCGATCTGCGCGATCGTCGGCGAACATCGTCAACGGCAGCAATCGTCCGCCGCGCGCGAGCACCGTATAGGCTTGCGCCATTTCGAACAGCGAGATCTCGCCGTTGCCGAGCGCCAGGCCATCGCCATAGAAATCGGGGTGTTGGGTCAGACTATGGACGCCGAGCTGCCGGAGGCGCGCGAGAAATCGCTCGCGGCCGACAAATTTCAGTGTTCGTATTGCTGGAATATTCAGCGAATTGCCGAGCGCCTCGCGCAATCGGATCGGGCCGTAGTGCACGTGACTGTAGTTATGGAACGTATGCAGGCCGCCGCCGACGGATTCCGAGAGATCGGAATCCTCGATCAGCGTCGCCGGCGTCCAGCCTTGTTCGAGTGCCATCGCATACAAAAGAGGCTTCAACGTAGAGCCCGGCTGTCGCGGCACGAGGATCGTATCGATGCCTCGGCCGGCGCCGTCCGGCGGCGCGTCGGGCGTCGGGTTGTGGCCGACGACCCACGCGAGAATCTCGTTGTTCGCATGGTCGATCACGAGTACGCCGCCGTCGTGCACCTTGCGACGCGCGAGCTGCGCAAGCTGATGCGCAAGAATTTCCTGGGTGCGTAACTGAACATGCGGATCCACGGTCGTGCGCGCGAGGCGCGGCGGCGGTTTGTCTTCTTGGCGCAGCGTTTCCAGCACGCGACCGACGAAGTAGCCGGCTTCGAGCCGCGGCGCAGGCGTGCTGAGCGCGACCGGGTTTTGCTCGATGGCGCGTCGCTGCTCTGCGGTAAGCGCGCCCTTGTCTTCCAAGCGCATCGCGAGTTGGCGCACGGCCCGGTCCGCGCGCGCGGGATCGCGTCGCAAGTCCATGCCGACCGGCGAGCGGACCAGCACCGCGAGTGAGAGCAATTCGCCCGGTGTCAGCGTATCCAAGCTGCGATCGAAGTACAGTCGCGCCGCCTGCACGACGCCGCGGCGACGTTCCGCATACGGGACCTGATTCAAATAGAATTCCAGTATCTGCGCTTTCGTACACCGGGCTTCGAGGCGACGCGCCTCGAAGCCCTCGAGCCAGCGCGACCAGGGCGTGCGGGGCCGCGGGTGCACCATGCGCACAACCTGCTCAGTGATCGTGCTTGCGCCGCGGACGGCCGCGCGGGCGCGTAGATCTTGAAAGAGCGCCGCGATGCGCGCGCGCCAGTCGACGCCGTGGTGTTCGCTGAAATGCTGATCCTCGGAAACGACGAAAGCGTTGACGAGCAGCGGCGGCATCGCCGTGAGCGGCACGACATCGTCGTTCCACGCGTTTTCGAGCGTCATGCTGAGCGGCGTGCCGTCCCGCGCGAGCACGCGGGGTTTCACGGTGTGCTGTGCGGCGACATCGAGGCCGTCCGGGAAGTCCAGAAGGCCGTGCCAGGTGCCTGCGGCGAGACCTAGCACCGCGAGCATCAACGCGGCAATTGCGCTGGCGCGGCCTCGGCGCCGGGCTCGCGCCGACTCAGTCATGGCCGACGTCCAGCATTCCCGGTAGCCCGAGTCCATAGACATCCGGGTCATACATCTCGGCGGCCCGCGCCGGCGGCGCTAGGAACTCGCCCTCTGCGATCGCCTGTGCGGCATACGATAAATGGTAGTGGCCCGCCGCCAGATAATCGGCGTAGAAACGCGCCGATTCGTGTCGCAGCTCTTGATGATAGAAACTGTAACCCTCGAATCCGAATTCGCCCCAGTCGCCAAAATGAAACCAGAACGAGCCTCCAGCCGCTTGAAATTCGGCCGAGGCCGCGTCGACGGTCGACGCCGTCGCGAGTTGCCGGTTCACCGGCTCGAGTCCACCGGGCACGGGATCATCGACGACGACGAAGTGCCGCGCCGCAGGCAGCGCAACGTACAAATCGACGCGCACCAGTTCGCCGCGATGCACTTCGGCCGGTGATCCCAGCAACTGCCAGGCGCCGTCGCGCTGCACGCTATATTCGCGGTGGATCTCGAGGCCGGCGTTGACCTCGGCGGCAGCCGCGTCCTTGGGCGCATAACTGAGATGCGTCGCGTAATAAATGCGGCCGTCGCCATGCCTTTCGATCGTCACCTGCGCGCGCCGGCCGGCATCGGCGGCGCCGTTGGGGCGGCTCAATCGCGCCGGTGGGTCCTGAAAGCTCGAGAACCTTGCCTCGCCAAGCCGCTGCTCGCCGAGCGATACCGTTGCGCTGAGCGCAGGCGCCGCCTTTTCATAGATATCGCTGTACTCCGCGAGCGCTTGGGCGCAATACAAATTCTCCTGCGTATTGGGCCAATGATCGCGGTCGCCTTGGGATTGCGTGATCGTGCGGACGAGTTTGAACGGGATGTCGCCGACGAGCGGCGCACCGGCGCTGGTCTCTGCGTAGCGCAGGAACGCCGACAGGATCGCGCATTCGCTGCGCAGTGGGGTCGCCAATAATTGTGCGTAGCCGTCGTCCCAGGTTTCGGTGAAATGGAACTGTCCGCCGCTCTGGTTCGCATGCGAGAGGATGCGCTGCGCGAGACTCGCAGCCAGGGGTTCGCTGCGCGAGGTCGACACCGCGGCCTGCAAATAAGCGGCCAAGCCGAACAGATCCATTTGCGGCGCGAACTTCTCGTAGCGCGCCAGATCCTCGCGCTTCAATGTGCCGTCGAGCGCGAGTGCTTCGAGCGCAACGGCGCGAACGCTCGAGACCATGCCCTCGCTATAGAACGTCGGCGCGACGTTCTCGCGCAACAGCCGATCCAGGTAGCCGAGCAGGTGTTGCTCGACGTCGCTCGGTACGCGGTAGCCGGCGACGCGCAACTGGTGGAACGCGAGCTCGGTGGCCGCCGACAGATAGGGGCTCACGCGATCGTCGTTCGGCAGCCAGAAGCCCATGCCGCCGTTCGGCGCTTGGAACGATGCGGCGTCGTCGAGCACGGCCTGCGGCAACGCGGCGGCTTCCGGCCAAGCCACATCCGGCGGCAGATGGCTCTGCAGGCGCAGGAAATTCGCTGCCAGCAGCGCGCGCGTGAGGCGTTGTTCCCAGCACTCGTAAGGATATTCCTTGGCGTAGCGGAAGCTGCCGCCGAGATTGCCGATCACGCTTGGGCTCAGCAGCACGCTGAGGTCACCTATGTTCGGCTGCATCGAGGCGGGATAGAGCAGCGGCTCAGCCACTTGTTCGTTGACGGTCGTGCCGTAACTCGCGGCCACTTGCAGCGACACGCGCTTGTGCACGGCGATGCCGACGTTCAGCGCATCGCCATCCGCGGCGTCACCTGCGCGTGCCGAGAGATGCACGATGCCGTCGGCGAGCGTCTTCAACGGCAACCAGACGGTTTCGCGTTTGAACGGTGCGAGCGTCAGTGTCTGCTGCAGCGTCTGCGTGCCGCCTTCGATCGGACCGGTAGCATGTAAGCTGACGGCGATCGTGCGGACCCGGTCCGCACGATTGAGCACGCTGAAGCCGGCCGTGAACCGGTCGCCTTGCGTCAGTTGATTCGGCATCACGGGCCGCAGCTCGGTGGACTTGCTGCTCTTGAAACGGTAGTCGCCGAGTCCCAGATGATCGGTTGGCGTCGTCGCGATCACGAATACGCGCCATCCGGTCAGATTGTCGGGCAGCGTGAACTCGAGCTTGGCATGACCCGCCCGGTTGCCGATTACCGATGGGTTCCAGTAGGCGAGGTATTTGCTGACCGTGCGCATGTCGAAACCAGCGCCGCCGTCGCCGCCCGCGTTGGCGCCTTTCTTCTCGAATTTCTGCAATCCGACGAGGCGGGTCAACAAACCGAAATTCTCCAGATCCAGCGGCTCGCCTGACTTGGCGAGGCGTTCCGCCCAATGGTCGAGGTCGATTGCGGTCTCTTGCAGCAGCATGCGGGTGGAACTCGCGATGCCGCGCACACGCAGATCCAGATTGAGGGCGCGCAGGCGCGCGATCTGCGTGCCGATCTGCGTGAGCAGAACACGTCCCACGGTGCCCGGTCCGATCAAGCCGATCGACAGGGTATTCGGGGACAGGTAGAAGGCGGCGTGCATCGCGCGCAGCGCCTTCGCGGCCCCTTTGCCGTCGACCACCACCGATATGTTCCTTTCCGAAGCCCCCTGCGCGATCGCCCGCACGCTGATTGCCGCATCGCCGAGCGAATTGAACACCTTCGCGGCGACCCCGTACGCGCCCGCCATGCCGTCGCCGACCACCGCCAGAATGCTCATGCCCAACTCGATGTCGACGCGTTGGATCTGGCAGTCGCGCAGCTCCGCGTCGAAGGCCCGGCGCACGGCCTGTTCGGCGCGCACGGCTTGCGCTTCGGGAATCGCACAGCAAATGGAATGTTCG
>JBEKSM010000060.1:0-12936 GCA_049517075.1 Steroidobacteraceae bacterium
CCGACAAAATCCAAGACCACGAGCGTCACATGGTCGCGGTCGACGTTCAGCCCAATTGAGAACCAACTGTCGGGATTGATCACGAATTTCGACGCGGGTTGTCCGCGCGCGCCGCGCAATCGCCCGGCATTGAGGATCAATTGATTCTTGAGCAATCGATTGGTGATATTCGCGATCGCGGCCGGCGTGAGGCCGGTCTTTAGCGCAAGATCGGTACGCGTCACCGGACCGTTGAGTCGCACGGCATGCAGGGTCACGCGCTGGTTGTGGTCGCCGGCGCGGGCCAAGTTGGTACCCGACAAATAGCGCTCTGCAGTAGGGTTCGATGCGGGCTCGTTGTCGAGGGTTTTTTTGCGCATCGATGCGTCAAATCGCGTCTGCGGCGAGCGCCAGCGCGCCAAGCGGTCCCGCGAGCGGCCCAAGGCCCGGCGCCGTGACGTAATGATCGATGCCCCCGGTGAGTTCCTCGAGATTCAAATAGCCGTTCAAACTGTCGACGAGCTGTGCACGCACTTGCGCGAGCAACGCCGGCCGCTCCTTGATGACGCCGCCGCCGATCAGAATTCGGCGCGGCGCGGTGGTGAGCACCAAGGCATGCAGCAGCTGCGACAGTGCATGTGCGACCGGTTCCCAGACGGTGCTATCGGCGGGAACTTGGTCTGCGGGAACACCGGCGCGCGCGGCGATCGCTGTGCCCGACGCGAGGCCCTCCACGCAGTCGCCGTGAAACGCACAGGCGCCGCGCCAGCCGTCACCGGCTTTTCGCGCAATCCGAATGTGGCCGAGCTCCGGGTGGCTGAAGCCGTGCGCAAGCGAACCGCCGACCACGAGACCCACGCCGACCCCGGTGCCGACCGTGACATAGGCAAAATCATGCAGGTCCTTTGCAGCTCCCCAGCGGCCCTCTGCGAGCGCCGCTCCGTTGACGTCGGTATCGAAACCGACCGGCACTTCGAGAATCCGGGCCAGTCGGGCAGCGACCGACGTATGGCTCCATCCGGGCTTTGCGGTAGAGGTAATGTAGCCGTAGCGGGGCGACAGACGTGCCCGATCGAGCGGACCGAAGCAAGCGATGCCGAGTGCATCGATGTCGCCGTATTGCGTTATTCCGTTGCGCAGAATTTCCTCAATGCGGCCCAAGGTGGCCTGCGGATCCCCGCCGGTAGGGAGCGAGATTTGCATGCGGATGTCATCGGGCCCAGTGCCGATCAGACACACGCATTTGGTGCCGCCCAGCTCGACACCGCCGAGCAATGGCGTGGATTGTCTCATCGCGACGCGGGCCCGCGCTCGAAGTAGCTGTCGTGGGTCGGCGCGGACTTGGCGATCGCAGCCGTGGAACTCGCCATGGATGCCAGGATCTCGGCGAGCTTGTCCTTGGTGACGACGTCGGCGAGCGGATCGTAACCGTCCGGCTGCAGGCCGAGCCCCTCGAAGATGTAGAACCAGCTCAAGTCGGTGAACAACTCGCCGGCGCGTGCGCGAATGCGCCCGGTCCGACGATACAGCTCGATGCGCTGTCGCAGGCTGTCAGGAATTTGCATCGATTGGCAATAACGCCAGAGCGGCGCATCCTCACGCTGGGTGAGGTGATAGTGCAACACGATGAAATCGCGCACCCGTTCGGTTTCCCGAGCGAGTTCGTCGTTGTAAGAATCGATGTTGGTTTGGTCGAAGTTTCTATCGGGAAAATACTCGAGCAAATGGTACAAGCCGCTGGTCACCAGATGAATGCTCGTCGATTCCAGCGGTTCCAAAAACCCCGATGCAAGACCCAGCGCGACGACGTTTCGATTCCAATAGAGCTTGCGTCGGCCGGTGACGAAGCGGAGAAACCGCGGCTCGGCGAGCGGCTTTTCGCCGACCGTCGACGACAAATCCTCGTGGGCCTGTTCGTCGGTGCAATGGGCGCTGGAGTAAACATAGCCGTTGCCGAAACGATGTTGCAGCGGAATGCGCCACTGCCAGCCTGCGCTACGGGCGCGCGAACACGTGTAGGGCGGACGCGCCACGGTCGATGCGGTCGGGAACGCTACCGCTCGGTCACAAGGCAGCATCGCAGTCCAGTCGTGGTAGCCGGTTCCGAGGACCTGTTCAATCAGCACGCCGCGAAATCCGCTGCAGTCGATGTACAGGTCCGCCTGCAAGGTGGATCCATCGGAGAATTGCAGCTCGTCGAGCAGGCCGTCGGCCCTGCGGGTGGCGCCGATGACGGTGCGCTCGGTGCGCACGACGCCGAGGCGCTCGGAGTAGCTGCGCAAGTATTTTGCTACTAACGTGGCATCGAAATGCAGCGCATATCGGAGTCCCGCGGCCTGCGCGTCCGGATTGGCGTCCGGAAATCGGAATTTGCCCGCATCGCCGAGGGCCGCACACGGACTAAAATCGTTGAATCGAACTGCAAGGCCGGCCGAGCGTGCCTTGTGCCAATAATGGTAGAACGGGCGACGGTTGATCGAAGCGCCAAACGTGCCGAATGGGTGCCAGTACGAATGCCCGAGCTGCTTCCAGTCGCTGAACTTGATCCCGAGTTTGTAGGTCGCCTGCGTGTGGCGAACAAAATCGGCTTCGTCGATGCTCAGGAATCGGAGCAGGTCGATGATCGGCGGAATCGTTGCTTCGCCGACCCCGATCGTGCCTATCTCCGGTGATTCGATCACGGTAATGGCCGTGCGCGTGCCGGGCAGGGCGCGCGCGAGGACACTCGCGGCGAGCCAGCCCGCGGTACCGCCGCCGACGATTGCGATACTTCGGAGGCGGGTATTGCCCGCGGCGGCGGGATCAGCGGAGTTATCCCCCGCAGAGAGCTGCTGAGCGTCCGACATAGCTGACTCGAGCCTCGTAGCGAGTGCGTGGCCTCTGGCGGGTCGCCCGGATACGGGGACAAACCGGCCAACGGGTCGCGCATCGCTTCATCTTTTGACGGGTAGCGCGGATGCTACCGCGCTACCCAAAGATTCCCAACCGCAAACCCTCACACGGTCTATTTCCCGTGCAACCGGGTAGCCGGACGACCTAGAGTTTGCCCTTGAAGCCGAAGTAATAGCGAGCACCCGTGTCGTCATAGGTGAACGGCTCGTTCGGGAATTGTAGATACGTATGCTGCTTGGCGTCGGTCAAATTGACGACCTGAAACAGCAGACCGAAGTGCCGGTTGAAGTCGTATCCCACCTGCGCGTCGAGCTGCCCATACGGCGCCGCGTAGACCGTGTACACCTTCGACAATCCGTTGATGTCCTGGAACGCGAACGAGGAACCGACGCCCGAGGAATTCACCGCGGTGTCGCGCCATTCGTAAGCCGCGCGAGCCGAGAAACCTGAGTGCTCGTAGTACACGATCGCATTGACGGAGTTCTTGGATACTCCAGGGATCGGCAAGTCACCGCCGAACGAGCTGCTTTGCGTCGACGAAGAATCCGCGCGTGTGTAGTTCGCCTGGAAGCCGACACCGATGTCGAAGGCATATTGGGCGGCGAGTTCGAGGCCGTAGATTTTGCCGGTGCCGCCGTTGATCGGTGTCGAGACATTGGCCGTTGAGCAACCGGCAGTGGTGCCGTCGGCTACGCAGACCGGAATGTTCGCGGTCGTGACGAAGTTGTCGACCGCCTTGTAGAAATATCCGACGCTGAGCAATCCGCTGCGCGAAAAGTAGTCCTCCCAAGACAGGTCGAATTGCGAAGCACGGAATGGGTCGAGCCCCGAATTGCCGGCCGAGCCGCCGTCGAACTTGAAGCAAACACCGCCGCCGGGGCAACTGGTGGGAGCGGCGCGCGTAAAGCCGTACTGCAGACCGGCACCGAGTTGTTGCAGGTTCTGCGGCGACATCACGCGGGCCGCGCCGAAGCGCAGCTTCTGTGTGTCGGTGGCGTTCAATACGAAGTTGAACGACGGCAGGATGTCGGTATAGCTGCGGCTGTTCTCGAACGGCACATCGTTCGCATCGACGCCGTTCCACGACTCGGTACCGACGAACGTCGTACCGTTCGGATTGGTCTGGGCGCCTTCGACGGTGAGTTGGGTCCGGACGAGGCGAATGCCGTAGTTTGCGTGGAAAAGTCCGTTGGCGTCACCCGAGTCGCCCATGACGAACGCCGACGTGGTTTTTTCCGTTACGTCGTAGGAATTCAGCGGGTCCTTGAAAAACGTCTCGGTGTTATTTTTTATTCCGGCGCCGTTCCACACGGTGTTGAGGAACGTTGCGGGATCCGTCATTCCGCCCGTTACCGGATTCTTTACCGCAATCGGTCCATTGGCAAAATTGTTGTAGGTCAACAGCAGATTTGGATTCGTCTGCGGCGTGGAATACGGGATCTTCGCGTAGCCCGGATCCTGGTAGTAGAGCCAGGTGCCCGAGGCTGCGCTGGTGCAGCAGTTGCCGGCCGGAGTACCGGCACCGACACCGCCAATCCCGTAGGGATCGATGCCGTCTTCGAGGTAGCGACCATGCACGTAGTCGACTTCGCGATCCTGATAGCGAGCGCCCGCAGTCAGATCGACGACATCGTTCACCTTGTAGTGCAAGTCAAATTTGACCGCCCATTGCTTCTCGTCGAGCGTATTCGCCCATGCCCAATTCGATTTGAACAGCGTGTAAGCCGGGTTGGACAGCACGCTCGTGTAGCCATAGTTGTTCGGGTAGCTCGCCGACGGCAGGCCGCTCGTGCCGCCGTTGTTCCATACCCAGGCATACCCGTGGTTGCCGTTGGCGCAGTTGTTCGCGCCATTGTTGCAGCCCGGCGCCGTGGGTTGGATCGACGGAGCAGCGCTGCCGTCGGCTGCATATTCCCCATGCTCGACGTCGGCTTGCGCCGCCTCGTAATCGCCGGTCGCTTTCGCAAACGCAAGGCCGACGTCGCCGGTGACCGGACCGCCGTCCCACTTGGTGGTGAACTGAAAATTGTTTGCCTTCGTGTCGTTCTCTTCATAGAGCGTCGCGGTTTCCGCGTCGTTGGCCATGAATGTGGCGTTTTGCACGACCCCGTTGCCGTCGATCGAGTAGGGCTGACTCGGGTCGATGCCCGGAAAAGAGGCTGGTGCGCCCGGCCCGTTGGTCTCACCGCTGCCGCCGGAGAACCACGCCTTGTTGGAATACGTCGTGCTGACTTCGGCTTCATCGATGAAGAACCAGTTGAAGGTGCTCGTGACGTTGTCGTTCCACCTCCATTCAACGCCGAAGGTAGCGCCCTTGGTCTCGATTTGATCGAGGATGTCGCTGAAGTAGGCCAATTGCGGATCGATATAAGTCTGACCGCCCGGCATTACGCCGTTGGTGCTCGCAATCGGGCTGCCCACGTAGGACCCAACCGTCGCCGTGTTCGTAACCAACCATTGGTTGCGATTTTGGTCCTGGAATTCCTTGGTGTGCGTCTTCGTCTCATCGTAAGAGACGCTGCCGGTGATCGCCAGATCATCGCTGAACTTGAAACCGCCGATTAAGCTGCCGACGGGAGTCGTGTTGTTCGAATTTTGCGCCGTGGTACCGCGCGCGCTGGCGGCGAGATTGAAGCCCATATCCTGCGCGAGCGGCGAGCGCGTCTTGATGTCGATGATGCCGCCAAGACCGCCTTCGCGATTTTGCGCGGTGGGGTTCTTGATCACGTCGATAGCACCGACCTCTTCGCTCGGGATACCTTCGAGCGACGAGTATTGCAGACCGGCGGAACCACCGCCGCCCGAGGATTCGCCCGACACGTAGATTTCGCGCCCGGTGAGCAGGACCTCGCCGTTCAGGGTCACGAGGTTGTTACCCAACCCGTCGATCAGCACCTGCGTGCCCTTGCCGCCGGAGCGGTTAATCGAAACGCCGGGCAAGCGATCGAGTGATTCTGCGACGTCCTGATCCGGCATTTTGCCGATGTCTTCCGCTGTCACCGTTTCGATCGGCTGGATCGACTTGCGCTTGGCGTCCAAAGCGGACTGCAAGGATTCGCGGTATCCGGTGATCACGATTTCGCTTAAATCATCGGAGCTCGTCGAGGTCGGTGCCGCATCGGCGGCGATCGCCAAATGACTCAACAGTGAAGCCTCAAATGACACCGCTGTCATTAAGGCCAAACGAACAGCTTGGCTTACCCGCTTTTCGCTTCGATGCGACATGATGATGAATCTCCCAGAAGTTACATTATTCGATGGTGGCGCGGACTGGCCGTGGCCGGCAGCATGGTCTTTATGCGTCTGCCGAGCACTATTTTGCGCTCTTTACCCCCCACCAACCGGGCCATTACCCGAGTTGATGCAGTCGGGAGGCTAACTCCATCGGCAGTGGGGTGTCAACGATTAAATATTTTCTTTGTGTTTAATCGCCCTCCTGGATGCTAGCGCTGACAATTGGGCGCCCGCGGGTCCGGCTCCTTGGGGTATCGTTGTCGGAAGGCCCCGGCGGGAACCGACCGATTGGCATGGAGTTGTACATGGTCGCGGGAAGAAACGACCCGTGTGCCTGCGGCAGCGGCAGGAAAAGCAAGAACTGTTGCGGACGACTCGGCGCGGCGGCGCCGATCGCGGCATCGAGCGAATTTCCGGGGGCGCAGGACGATCGCGCAGATTTGGCGCCGCTCGGCGTGCTAATGAATACCGGGCGCTACGCGGAGCTCGAGAATGCAGCCCGCCATTTGCTCGGTATTCGGCCGACTTTCGGATTGCTCTGGCAGTTGCTCGGGGTTGCGCTCAGCAAACAGGGCAAGGATGCGCTGCTCGCCTGGACCTCGGCGGCCCGGTACTCGCCCGAGGATCCCGTTGCGCACCTCAACATGGGCAATGCTCTGGGGCGCGTCGGCCGGCTTGCCGAGGCACAGCAGAGTTATGGCCGCGCCCTGGCGCTTAGCCCCGATTTTGCCGAGGCGCACAACAATCTGGGCGATGTTCTCCTGGAGCTCGGGAGGTTCGATGCAGCAATCTCGAGCTGTCGCCGCGCACTGCGAATCAAGCCGAGTTTTGCCGAGGCGCATCACAACTTGGGCAAGGCCTTGGCGGGTTTGGGGCGAACTGATGAGGCGGTTGCGAGCTTCCGCGCGGCTCTGAAGATAGCGCCCTCAATCGCGGAAGTTTACAACAGCTTCGGCAATGCGCTGCTGCGACTTGCCCGTCTTACCGAGGCGATCGACAACTTTCGGCAGGCACTGACGATCAACCCGGATTTTGTCGAGGCGCAAGTCAATCTATCGGGAGCGTTGCGCAGTATCGGCCGCCTCGACGAGGCGATTGCGGGCTACCGCAGGGCACTGCAAAACAAACCAGATTTCGTCGCGGCCCATACAGGACTCGCCATGGCGCTTAGGCTCCAGGGACGAACCGAGGAATCAGCGGCGAGATGCCGCGACGCGCTCGCGATCAGGGCGGACTCAGCCTCGGCGCTGATGGTGCTCGCCGAATTGCGGGCCGATGCGGGACTGTTCGGCGAGGCCGAGGCGCTGTTCAAGCGCGTCATCGAGATCGAACCGCAATCGCCCGAGGCCTGGGCCGGCATTGCGCATTTACGCCGTATGACGAGTGGCGACCAAGCATGGCTTGCTGCTGCGGAAGGTCTTGCAGGCAAGGATTTGCCTGTGCAGGGACAGAGGTCCTTGCGCTACGCAATCGGCAAGTACTTCGACGACGTCGGGAAATTTGACATGGCCTTTGACAATTATCGGCGCGCCAATGAGCTCGACCGGCGCTGCGCACCCGCTCACGACCGTGCGGCGCTCACACGCAATATTGATCTGATCATGCGTTCCCACGATCTTCGATGGTTCGGCCGCTCGCGCGCCGCCGATTCGTCGGCGCGCCCCGTATTCATCGTCGGCATGCTGCGCTCGGGTACTTCGCTCGCCGAACAAATCCTTGCCACGCATCCCGCGGTGTTCGGCGCCGGCGAACAAACGTTCTGGGGCACCCGCACGGCGACGCCGATCGTGGCTGCGGCTGACCGCAACCTGCCCGAGATCGATATCAGCGATGCGACGCTCACCGAAATGGGCCGTGATTACAGCGAGTTGTTGCATCAACTGTCGCCCGATGCGCTTCGGGTTGTCAATAAATGGCCGACGAATTTCTTGTTTCTGGGATTGATACTCGCGGCCCACCCGCATGCGCGAATCATCCACATGCGGCGCAATCCGATCGACACCTGCTTGTCGATTTATTTTCAACATCTCGAAACCGCCAATACCTATTCGACCGATTTGGGAGATCTGGCGCATTATTATCGAGAGTATCGCCGGCTCATGCGCCACTGGGATACGGTGCTGCTTCCCGGCACGATGCTCGAGGTCCGATACGAGAATCTGGTTGCCGACGTGGAGTCGTGCAGTCGCCGGATGCTCGAATTCATCGGTTTGCCCTGGGATTCGCGCTGCCTCGACTTCGATCGGACCGCGCGTCCGGTCGTCACGGCCAGCCGCTGGCAGGTGCGGCAAAAGATCGGCACTTCGTCGGTCGAGCGTTGGCGCCACTACGAAAGATTCATAGGTCCGCTGAGAGCCCTGATCGACGAGGAGTCGCCGCCAGCGTGACCCGACCCATTCGCGCTCGCGCAGAAGCTGCGCCATGCGGCGCGTAACGAGCTAGACTGATGTCAGCGATGTCATCCCGCGGCCGCTGCCGTGCGAGGAGCATCACCAGGGAGTTCCAACGTGTCGCGAAGTCTTGATCAATCGTTCGCTGCGAACCGTATGGGCTGCTGCCGCAAATGGCTGGTCATGGCGATTTCAGCCATTGCGGCCGCGTCGCCAATCCTGGCTGCGCCGCTCCCTGCTCGTGATAGGCCGACGAACCTAGGTCCCTACAACGTGACGGCGCTCGAGGGCGGCGTCGGGATGGAGCGAGCGATTGAGCCGGCGACGATCGCGGCGGCGGCTAGGCCGTGGTCCATGAGCGGCTGGCTGCGCGCCGTGCGGCGCCAATCGGATGCGGTCATCGTCGCCGCCGTCGGCGAAACGGCGACCGGTGGCGCTTGGCGCGGCATGCTGTTACTCGATGGAGAGATCGTACTCCAGCTGAGCGCGTCACGGCGGCTCGCGAGCGGCGTATTTGTCGAACCCGGACGATGGTATGCAATCGCTGCGACCTATGACGGCGCGACGGCGCGCCTGTATATAGACGGGCGCGAGCGCGCCTCGGCGAGCGCAGCGACCGTGGCTGTCGCGCCGCACTTTGCACTTGCGCCCGCCGCAAGTGAACCCGGCGTCCAGCCGCATTTCGGCGGCTCGCTTGCGGAACTGACGCTGACGCCGGAGGCACTCGACGCGCGATCGGTGCAATTCCTGGCCAATGCGCGGCCGGATTTTGCACTGGTGAGTTTCGATGCGCTCGGCGTCGGTTGGCCCTTGCAGGAGCACGCCTGGCGTGGATTGCAGGAACCGCAGGATCCCTGGACCTTGCCGAAGGCGAACAGCGCGCCGAGCGCACCGGTTGCAAACAACCCGCCGTCGGTCTCGAGCGGTCTTCGCGACGTCGCTCGCGGGGTTTGGGCACTCGATGGCTGGCGCCTGAGCGCTGCCGCCGACGTCGTCGGCGACGGGGCCCGGTTGTCGCAAGCCGACTACGACGACGCAAGCTGGTACGCCGCAGTCGTGCCCGGCACGGTGCTGACGACGTTGATCGCGCGCGGCGTCTATCCCGATTCGGATTATGGCCTCAACAATCTCGCGATCCCCGAGAGCTTGAGCCGTCAGGACTATTGGTATCGCAGCACATTTCTCGGGCCGCCGACGACTGGTAGCCGCGATTTCACCTTGACCTTCAAAGGGATCAACTACGCGGCCGAGGTCTGGCTCAACGGAAAGCGGCTCGGCGATATCAAAGGCGCATTCGTGCGCGGCGTATTCAATGTGACCGGCGTGCTGGTACCGGGGCGCCGCAACGCGCTTGCGGTGCGAATCTTGCCGCCGCCGCACCCGGGTATTCCCCACGAACAATCGATTGCCGCCGGCCCCGGCGAGAATGGCGGCGCACTCGCTCTCGACGGTCCGACCTTCATTGCCACGGAGGGTTGGGATTGGATACCGGGAATTCGCGACCGCAACATTGGTCTTTGGCAAGGCGTCGAACTAACGCAGACCGGCGCCGTACGCATCGTCGATCCCCAGGTCGTCACCCATCTGCCGTTGCCGCGAATCGATAGCGCCGATATTGCAATCGCCGTGCCGCTCGAGAATCGGCGCGCCGCGACGATTCACGCCACCTTGAGCGCTCGAATCGACGCGATCAGCGTGCGCAAGACCGTCGATCTCGCACCCGGATTTACCACAGTCTTGCTCGATTCCCGCGAATTTCCGCAACTGCACCTCACCGATCCGAGGCTTTGGTGGCCGAATGGCTATGGTCCGGCCTACCTCTACCGACTCGCGCTCGCAATCGATGAGGGCGATACACCGTCCGATGCGCTGGAGGTCCGCTTCGGCATTCGCGAACTCACCTATGAGCTCTCACTGTTCGACCACGACGGTCGATTGCGGCGCGTCGAAGTGGATCCAAGTTTGGGCGCCCTGTTGGGTGAGAAGCTCGTCGACGTGCGCCACGAGGCCATCAAGCGTACGCCACAGGGGTGGGCAGCCAGTTTGACCATGGCGGGCGAAACTTCGCGCGCTGTCCACGAGATCGCGAGCGGGGCCCTGACCCCCTACCTTACGATCCGGGTCAACGGCGTTCCAATCGCCGCCCGCGGCGGAAGTTGGGGCATGGATGATTCGCGCAAGCGAATTTCGCGAGCGCATTTGGAGCCGTTCTTCAAGCTGCACCGGGATGCAAACCTCAACATCATCCGCAATTGGCTCGGGCAGAATACCGAGGAGGTCTTTTACGATCTCGCCGATGAATATGGCTTGCTGGTGCTCAACGATTTTTGGGTTTCGACTCAGGATTTCCAGCTCGAGCCCGAGGATCCGGCGCTGTTTCTCGCCAACGCGCGCGATGTCATCAGCCGCTACCGAAACCATCCGTCGATCGCCGTGTGGTTCGGCCGCAATGAGGGCGTGCCGCAGCCGATCATCAATGAGGGTCTTGCCGAACTCGTGGCGACGCTCGATGGAACACGCTATTACACCGGCAGCTCGAATTCGGTGAATTTGCAAGGCAGCGGTCCCTATAATTATCGGTCGCCCGAGCAATACTTCACCGGGCTCGCACGCGGATTCTCGGTGGAAGTGGGCACGCCCTCGCTCTCGACCTTGGAGTCGCTGCGCGCGTCGATTCCGCAAGCCGATCGATGGCCGCTCAGTGACACATACGCCTATCACGATTGGCATTTCGGCGGCAACGGCGATGTCGCGAGTTATATGGCGGCAATGGCCGAACAATACGGCGCCGGGACCAGTCTCGAAGATTTTGAACGCAAGGCGCAGATCATGGATTACGTCTCATACCGCGCGATTTTCGAGGGTTTTGCGGCACATCTTTGGACGCAAAATAGCGGCCGCTTGTTATGGATGACGCATCCTTCATGGCCCAGCAACACCTGGCAGATGTACAGCTCGGACTACGATACGGCCGCACCCTATTACGCGGTCAAGAAAGCTTGTGAGCCACTGCACGCGCAGCTGAATTTGCCCGACTATCGGCTCACCGTCGTGAATACGACGCGCGCCGACCGGCCCGGGCTGCACTTGCGCAGCCGCGTGCTGTCGCTCGAAGGCCGGACACTCGCCGAGAGGATCGATCCGATCGACATCGGCGCAAATTCGATCGCGACTCTGGCGAAGCCGCTCGATCTGGCCGACGCGCTCGCGGCGGAGACGCTGGTTCTGGTGAAGCTGAGCTTGACGGATTCGAGCGGCGCAACTCTCTCCGACAACGTCTACTGGCAAGGGCGCGATGCGGCGAGCCAGCAACGGCTCAACGATCTCAAGCCGCAGCCGATCGAGATCAACGCACGTACGCTGTCTGCTGCCTCGAGTGCGGCCGCCGGTGAAGGGACACGCATCGATGTCTTGCTCCGCAATCGCGGGCGAGTGCCGGCGCTGACCGCCAAGATAACGATGCTGGATGACAAGGGGGTGCGGGTACTGCCGGTCTATTACGACGACAATTACGTGACCTTGCTCGCCGGCGAGGTCCGCCACATTCTGGTTCAGTGCCCAGCGACGGCGCCGCGCTGCGCGCGGGTTGCGTTGCGCGGCTGGAACGTCATCAATCGGGAAATTTCGGTCGACCGCAGCGGGTCGCGGTAAGCTGCGGTGCGCTGAATACGCTCATCGCATCGCCGACGGGGTTTCACGCAGGTTATCGCGCACGGCTTCGGCGATCAACACGGCATTGGTGCCGCCGAATGCAAACGAGTTGGACATGACCGCGCGCAGCATCACGCCGGGACGTGCGCAACCGGCAACATAGTCCAGATCGCAGGCCGGATCCGGCGCATCCAGATGCATGGTCGGAGGCACGACGCCGCGTTCGAGGCTCGCGACCGCGATCACGAATTCCAATGCGCCGGCGGCGCCGAGCAAATGACCGTGCATCGACTTGGTCGAGCTGATCGGAAGCGAACGGGCGTGCGGCCCAAAAACTTCCTTGATCGCCGCGGTTTCGATTGAGTCGTTCTGCAACGTGGCCGTCCCGTGCGCATTGATATAATCGACGTCGCCGGGTCCGAGCCCGGCCGACTTGAGCGCCGAGCGCATCGCGGCTGATTGGCCCGCGACTGTCGGTCGCGTGATGTGGTCGACGTCGGTCGCCAGGCCGTAGCCCGTCAACTCCGCATGAATGGGCGCACCACGCGCGGTCGCGTGCTCCCAGTCCTCGAGCGTGACGAATGCCGCGCCTTCGCCGAGCACGAGGCCCGTGCGACTGCGGGAAAATGGGCGGCAGGAAGCCGATGGGTCGAGCGCATCCTGCGAGGCGGTCGTGCGCATCGCTTCCCAGGCGCGCAGCACACCGAAACAGAGCGGTGCCTCGGCGCCGCCGGCTATCATCACGTCGACCTCGCCGCTGCGAATCCGGCGCGCCGCCTCGCCGAGCGCG
>JBEKSM010000061.1:0-12607 GCA_049517075.1 Steroidobacteraceae bacterium
TACGACCTCGTCGAGCGCCATTACCTCGTGTTTCCGCAGCGCAGCGGTGAGCTCAAGGTGCCGGGCCCGGTGCTCGAGGGCCAGGTCGCGATCCGCATGCGCAACGATCGCTTCGGCAACGATCCATTTTCGGATTTGTTCGGCGCGACAGGCGGCATGCTGACCGGCACCAAACCGATTCGCGTCGAGGGCGATCCGATCGTCTTGAACGTGCGGCCGCGGCCGGCGAATTCCGGCGCCGGCCCCTGGCTGCCCGCACGCGGTCTCGCGCTCTCGAGTGAGTGGCATCCGGATTCGCTCGAGGCCCATGTCGGCGATCCGATCACCGTCGACCTGCACGTGGAGGCCGACAGTTTGACTGCGACACAATTGCCGGATCTATCATCACTGCTCGAATTGCCGAACGGACTCAAGGCCTACCCGGATCAAGCCAAGCTCAACAATACGGTGCGCGGCGACACGGTCGTCGGCACTCACAATCAGAGCATCGCCTTGATTGCCGACCAACCGGGCGACTACGTCGTGCCGGCGCTGCGCTTGTCGTGGTATGACACCAAGACCAACGAGACCCGCGAAGTCAGTTTGCCGGCGCGCAAGCTCAGCATCCTGCCGGCGGTCGGTGGCAGGCAGGCGGCGCTGCCGTCTGCGACGCTCGGCGCCCCGCAGGCTCAGGCTGTGCCCGCGGCGGCCGCGCGTTCTGTCAACGCCGATGGCAGCGCTGCGCCGGCGGCCGGCGCTGCGTCGGGCGCGCGTCTGTGGATTCTGATCAGCGCAGGCCTTGCGTTCGTCTGGTTGGCGACGCTGCTCGCCTGGTGGCTGTCGCGGCGCCGCGCAAAACCCCTGGGACCTGCGCAACCGCCGCCGCCGCGCTCACCGGCCGGCACCGCGGAGGCGCGTACGCAATTCCGAGAGTCCTGCCGCCGAAATGATGCGCAGGGTGCGCGCCGCGCGCTGCTCGCTTGGGTCGCGGCCGCGTGGCCCGAGGAGTCGGTGCCGGGATTGGACGCGCTTGCGAAACGCGTAGCGGATTCCGCGCTCACGCCGCGGCTCGTCGAACTCGATCGCGCCTGTTATGCCGGTGCGGCGTGGAATGGCGCACTCTTGCTGCAGGCGCTCAAAGAGTTACCGCCGCGCCGTGCGCGATCATCCGGTTCCGGCGACGGGCTCGCGCCGCTCTATCCGTGATGCAACCGATGAAGGAGATGCCGATGCAAACGCGACAATTAGGCCGCAATGGGCCGAAGGTTTCGGCGCTCGGTCTCGGCTGCATGGGCATGAGCGAATTTTATGCAGGCCGCGATGATGCCGAATCGATCGCCACGATCCACCGCGCGCTCGATCTCGGCGTCACTCTGCTCGATACCGCCGACATGTACGGGCCGCATACGAACGAGGAACTCGTGGGACGCGCGATCAAGGGACGGCGCAGCGAGGTCTTTCTCGCGACCAAGTTCGGCATCGTGCGCGACGCCGACGCGAAACTGCGCGGCATCAGCGGCAGCCCCGACTATGTGCGCAGTTCGATCGAGGGCAGCTTGAAGCGGCTCGGCGTCGAGGCGATCGATCTTTATTACCAGCACCGCATCGACACCCAAGTTCCGATCGAGGAGACCGTCGGTGCGCTCGGCGCCCTGGTGCGCGCCGGCAAAGTGCGCTGGATCGGCTTGTCGGAGGCGTCCGTGGCCACGCTCGAGCGCGCCCACAAGGTGCACCCCATCACGGCGCTGCAAAGCGAGTATTCGCTCTGGTCGCGCGAGCCCGAGGCGGGCGCATTGGCCGCCTGCCGCCGGCTAGGAATCGGCTTCGTCGCCTACAGTCCCCTGGGAAGGGGATTCCTCACGGGGACGCTGCGGCGGCCGGAGGACCTTGCGCCCGACGACTATCGGCACACCAGCCCGCGTTTTCAGGCCGAGAACTTCGCGAAGAATTTTGCGCTCGTCGAGCAGGTCGGCCGGCTCGCCGCAGAGATTGGCTGCACGCCGGCGCAGATCGCGCTCGCCTGGGTGCTTGCACAGGGCGAGGACATCGTGCCGATCCCCGGCACCAAGCGACGAAAGTATCTCGAGCAAAATATCGCGGCCCTCGAGATTCGGCTCACGCCGGCGCAAGTCGCGGCGCTCGCCGCGGTGTTTCCGCCGAATGCGGCGGCTGGTGATCGCTACCCGGCGGTCAGCATGGGATCGCTCAACCGCTGAGTCGGCGGCGCACGGGCGCGGCGCGACGCGCAGCACCGAGCAACAGCCCGCCGAGTGCGATGTCGGCCCAGAGCGGCAGCGGTCCGTCGCTGCCGCCGTCGCCGGCCGGCGGCGTCAGCGAGGTGGCGATCGAGTCATTCGCCGGAAATAACACGCCGTTCGACGCGGTCAGCGTGAAGGTCAGATTCACCGGCTGCGTGCCGGACGGCTCGATCACGATGTTGAGCGGCGTCGTGTCGCCGATACCTAGGCTCGAGATCGCGCAGCTCACGACTTGTCCTGCGGCCGTGCAACCTGAACTGCTCGAAGCGGACACCAGCGAATATCCGCTGGGCAACGTCGTGCTGAGCACGACATTGACGGCAGTCCGCGGTCCGGTATTGCCGATGGTCCAGGCATAGCTCAATTGTCCCGCCGAGGTCACGGTCCCTGCGCCGCTCAGCGTGAGGTTCGACGCATTCCACCCGTTGACGAGATTCTCGGCATTGATCGTGCCGATGCCGGTCGCAAAGTCCCAGCCCGGCGCGGTGCCGAAGGCCAAGCCGAACGAGCTGTCGTTGGTCGACAGCACGCCGATCGTTCCCGAGGGCAAAAAGCAATTGCTGGTTCCGGTGCAGTCGACGTCGATGTCGCCGAGCGTGACGTCGTAGAACACGCAGCCCGCGGAAGCCGCCACGCCCGCGCTCGAGTTGCAGCCGCTGTTGCCGCCGCTGCCGAAGGCCGCCGCCGCGAGTGCGTAATAGCTCGGATTCGGGTTTCCTTGTTTTGCCCCGGCACTTTGATTCACGAGCGCTTGCACGCCGGCGAGGATCGGCGCGGCGAACGAGGTGCCGCCGCCGCCGGACCAGCCGCTTGGCGCACCGGTACAAACATGGCCCGGGATCTTGGTGTCGCCGGTGTCCGAGTCGCAGAGCACATAGTAGTGTCCCCAGATCCCGTTCGCCGCGAACAGCGATACGTCCGGCAAATCGCGCACGCCGTCGCTCGGATTGCCGGGCGCCAAGGACTGCCACGACGGCTTCGTGTAGCCGATGCAGGTGCCGCCCACGACGCCGCTCTTGGGCGGACTGCCGGTCGCGCAGCCGCTTGGGCCGCCGCTGCCGCTCGCGGTGGTTTTATAGGTGGTATTTCCGGGCGACTTGTTGCAAAAGCCGTTGCTGCCGTAGGAGGGGCTCGCGCCCTCGCGGGTGGCGAGCAGTGTGCCCGCACAGGAATCGTTCCACGGAATTTCGGGAACATAGGAGAGTGCCGAGCCGTAGCTCGAGCTGTTGCCCGTGCTCCAGTACGCGCTCGTGGTCCCCGCGTAAGTGTCACCGAAGTCGGTGCCGCCGACCGCGACGTTGTAGGGCGTCGAGGCCAGGGCGTTGACGCCGACACCGTGAGTCGCAGTCGCAAGGTCGGCGTCGCAACTCGCGGCGCCTTCATCGCCGGCGGCGACGTATACCGAGATGCCTTCGGTAACCGCCTGTTGATAGAGTTCGAAGAAGGCCGCATTCGCGGCGGCGCCGTTGCTCGCTTCGCACTCGCCATAGCTGATGCTGATGATCGCCGGAGGACTCGATGCGTTGACGAGATTCTCGAGCGCAATCTGTATGCCGGTAGTGGCCGCATTCGCACAGGAGGCGAGCACGATCGCCGCGCTTGGCGCGGCGGCACTGGCCCATTCGGCGTCGAGTTCGGCTTCGAACTCATCGCCGTCGACCACGCCGGGATCGCTGCAGGTGCTCGCGCCCGCGGGGTGCATTTGTGTGAAGGAGCCTTGCGTGTAGGCCGACAATCCGAAGGTCTGCCGAAACGTCGTCCAGTCCGGACTGCCCGAGCCGGCGCTGTAGTTGTAGACGTCCGTGTCCTCGATAACGACGATCGATTGTCCCTGGCCGGAGATCCCGTCGGCAAACAGCGGATTCAAATTGTAGATCGTCGCGAGATCGGCGGGGGCGACGAGCAAACCTGTTGCGCCGGTGGTGTAGGCGCTCTTCAGGGGCATCGCCCTCGCGCGGTAATTGGCATGCGGCCTGAAGTCATGCAGCGAGACGACACCGGTGATTGCCGCGGCGAGCGCCGTCGGGATCAGCGGATCGCTCATGTTCGCAAAGTGACGTTGTCCTGCGACCTCGAGTGCGTGGATTTCGGTGTGGAATGCCGCGCGCACCTCGCCGGCCGTGCCGGAGAAATCGATGAGCATCGTGCTCGGATAAACGCCGTTGACGGTGAAGCCCTGCGCTTTGAGCCAGCCGCTGATCGCATCGAGATCCGCCTGTGCTAGCCCATAGCGTTCACGGATTTGCGCGACGGTGAGCCAGCGGTGGAATTGCGGCGAAGTGCGGTCGTGCAGATCCTCGATTGCTTTGCGCAGCGCCGCCTCGCGCTCCGCTGGGCGTTTGAGCAGCAGCTGCATATGTTCGAGCGCGAGTGTATCGGGCACGAGACCGCGATCGTTTGTCGCGGTGGCTTCGGGACGGGTGCTTCCCGACAAACGTGTAAGTCTTACAGCATCCGGAGGCGCCGTGATCTGCACGCGCGCGGCGCCCGCCTGTGCGCTCGCCGGACTCGGCAGCCAAGCCCCGAGCGCACACGCGAGAATCCAGAGGCAGCCCCCGAGGCTCTGAAACCCGCCGCGTGGCGCGGCCGAGCGCAACCCGTTGCAACGGTAGTCGAGCAAATGATTCTCCGAACGGCAGTTCGGCACTCACCCTAGCAGCGGAAAATGACACCCACGTGTGGATCCGATTGCCGGTCTATATCCAGCCGCCATTGGCTCATCGATGCGTTGGCTGTTACAGTCGCTGCGACGCAGCATATACGAGAGCCAGCGCGCGGCCGGCTCGAAATTCAGCTCGCGCTCTCGGCGCTGTAACGCGCAAGCAGGCCGGTGCGCACGGCGTGGCGATACACACGCGAATAGAGATATCCGGCGAGCAGCAACTCGGCTATAGCCAGTGCGCTGCCCGGGAGCATGAGCATCATCGGGAACGCCTGCCCCGCGAGCAGCGCACGCATGCCCTCGAACACGTAGCTCGGCGGCAAGCACTGCGCGATCCATTGCATCCACTGCGGCAGCGTCGCGAGCGGGTAGAACACCGCGACGAACGGCGCAAGCACCGCCGGCAGCGGCCAGATCAGCCACTCCGAGGCGGGCCCCAAGCGAAGCACCATGGCGCTGCCGAGGATGCCCAAGGTAATGCCGAAGACGAACAACAACAGCAAAAACCCGACCAGTGCTAATCCTAATGAAAAAAAATGCAGGCCGAAGATCGCCGTGGCCAGCACCAGCATCACGACGAGTCCGACGCTGCTCGTCATGATGCTCGTCAGCACGAGGCCCGTGACGTATTCCGCGATCGACAGCGGAGATGCGAATAGATTGAGAAAATTGCGCGACCAGACATCTTCGAGAAACGCGGTCGTCACGCCTTGCATGATGCGCGTGCAGAAATCCCAGAGCAGCACCGCGCCCAGCAAGGTCGGCACGAAATTAACGCCCGAGCCGCTCACCGAGTTCAGGTAGCGCGTGATGAACCCCCAGAGCACGACGTCGATCGCGACCCAGGTGACCATCGGAAACACCCGCACCGGGCTGCCTCGTAGCAGATAAATCTGGCGCAACACGATGCCGGCGATGGGGCGCAGCTTCATACGCTGCCTTGCGGAGGCGGTGCCAGCGGTTCGCGCGCGATTCGAATGAACAAATCCTCGAGCGTTGCCGAACCATGTTCGTGCGGCAGCGTCTTCGGATCGCCTTCCAGCAGGATATTTCCCCGGGACAGCAGCAACACGCGATCACAGACTGCTTCGACCTCGCTCATGTTGTGGGAAGTCCATAGAATTCCGCAACGGCCGATCGTCGCAAGGCTCTTGATCTTGGTGCGAATGATCTGCGCGGTCGAGGGATCGAGCGACGCCGTCGGCTCATCGAGCAGCAGCAGCCGCGGTCGGTTGAGCAAGGCCTTCGCGAGCGCAGCCCGGGTTTGCTCGCCGGAGGACAGCAGGCCGCACTTGGTGTTGCGCAGGTGCTCGAGGTCGAACTCATGCAGCAATTCCTCGACGCGCGCCCGCAGCGAAGAAACGCTGTAGAGCAAGCCGAAAAAGCGCAAATTCTCCGCGACCGTGAGATTGCCCGGCAGCGCCGCGTAGACGGCCGCGAAATTCGTGCGCGCGAGCGCGAGCGCACGGCGTTTTTCGATGTCGATGTCGTCGATCTCGATGTGTCCCGAGGTCGCCTGCAGCACGCCGAGCACCATGTTGATCGTCGTAGTCTTGCCGGCGCCGTTGGGGCCAAGCAGGCCCACGACCTCGCCGCGCGCAACATCGAACGAGACATCCGCGACCGCCGTCAGGCCCGGGTATTCCTTTCTCAGATTGCTGACGCGCAGGGCCTTGGGCATAGCGCTATCGACGGGAGCCGGCGGAAGCATCGCAAAAGTCGCCTTAAGTGTTTGATTCAGCAGTGTAGCGAAAAATGTCGCCGCAATCTCGCCTCCGCGGGTTCGCCGCAGTGGTAAGTTAATGCACCATTCATCGCAGGAGACTCGCCATGACCAATATTCACTTGCTCGGTGGAGAGAAGGGTGGCGTCGGCAAGTCCTTGGTCGCGCGTTTGCTCGCGCAATATCTCATCGATCACTCGATGCCGTTCCTCGGCTTCGATTCGGATCGCTCGCACGGCGCGTTGCTGCGCTTCTACGCGGGCTTCGCCTCGCCCGTTCTCATCGACGACTACGCAAGCTTGGACGCGATCGTCGAAGCCGCCGCCGAGCATCCGGACCGGCGAATTCTCGTCGATCTCGCCGCGCAGACGCAGGAGAGCTTGACGCGATGGATGGACGATTCGCAATTGCTCGAGGTCGCGCCCGAATTGGGCATCCATATTCGCTATTGGCATGTGTTGGACGCCGGCAAGGATTCGGTCGATCTGCTAAAGCGGCTGCTCGATCGCCATGGCTCTCGCCTGAACTATGTACTGGTTTTGAACGAGGTGCGCGGCGATGATTTTCGGATACTGGACGCGTCCGGAGAAAAGCAGCGCGCACTCGATCTCGGCGCGATCGTGATCCATATCAAGCGGCTGCAGGAGGCGGCAATGTCCAAGATCGATGCCAGCAGCTCGAGCTTCTGGGCCGCCGCCAACCGAGGCGATGGCGACAAAAGCGGGTTGGGGCTGCTCGAGCGTCAACGCGTCAAGCTGTGGCTTAAGAATTCGTTTGCGGAGATCGCCAAAGTCGATCTTTGAGGCTCTCGCCCGCGGCGTGAAGGCGCGCGAGGCGTCCAAGACCGCCCCGGTCGATAGCGCCGCCGGTCGATGACGCGCATATCTATTCGAACGCGGCATTTAATTTGATTCTCGTTCGTACGCGGTTCCAGGAGACTGGTTTCCACGCTCTAAGCGTGCGCGAAAAGATCCATCAACCACCTGCCAGGAGAACCTCCATGAACAGCTTCACAGTCATGGCAATTGGCAATCTCGCCAAGAACCCCGAAATGAATTCCAAGGGAGATACGAGCTACACGCGCTTTTGCCTGGTCGGCAACGATTATGCCGGCAAGGACGAAGACGGGAACCCGCGCGAGGCCGCGACGAGCTTGTGGTTCGTCGCTTTCGAAGCCTTGGGCGATGCGATCGCGAAGAACGCCCTCAAGGGCGACCAGCTGATTGTGCAGGCGCAGATTCGTGCCAACAATTGGACCGATCGCGACGGCGAGAAGCAGTACGACCACTCTTTCGTCGTGCAGGGCTTCAAATTCGGTGCTCCCGGCAGGGCGAAGCGCGAAGAGCTCGCGGCGCGCCGCGACGAACGCGCCGTCGGGACGCTGGAAACGGAGATCTAACGGCGCGCGCCGCTCGTTCCGATTCCCACCGATTAACCTGGAAAAGGATTTCCATCATGTTTTCGACGCTCGTTCGCATGCGCCGCAGCCGGCATCCCCTCACGTGCTCCGGCGTCGCCGGCGTTCTGGTCTTCTGCCTTCCGGTGCTTTGTTGGGCTCAGGCTTCGCCATTTATGACCGGTGCGAGTGCGCTGCAAACAAACATCCTAGCCTGGCTTACCCCGGTTGCCATAATTCTCGTCATGCTCCTTGGCGGCATGGCGATGGCAAATCGAATTTCCTGGGCGTGGTGTCTGTGCGCGATTCTTGGGATAGCGATCGCCTTCGGCGCGCCGCAGATCGTGACCTGGGTTCGCGGGATGTTCGGGGTCTGAGGGGCGTCCCGTGAGCACCCGTAATCCAGGGCTGACGATGGATCCGCTGTTCGTGGGCGCGACGCGACCGCCGATGCGTTGGGGCGTCACGTACTCCGCACTGCTGTTCAACATGGTCTTCACGCTGGAAGCATTCTTGCTCACGAAGAATCTTCTGACCCTGCTGCTGTGCGCGCCGATTCACGGTCTGTCCCTGTTGCTATGCTCGCGAGACGCCCGCTTTTTCGATCTGCTGCTGCTGTCGGCGCGCACGCGGTTGCCGGCGCTCTTCGCGAACTGGGTTCACTGGCGTTCGAGCAGCTACAGCCCGCTCGTGCTCGACGTGCCGCCGCGCCGCCGCGCCGACGATCGAGTCGTTGCAATTCTTCCATGCGCCGGCGCGCCGGGGTCGACGCCATGATGAAGACCGCGCGCGACGCTGCGGTGAGACGCGAGCTCACGGCGTCGGAACACATCCCGTATAGTGCGCACGTCGCGCCGACCGTGGTCAAAACCCGCTATGGAGACTACCTCCAGGTGTTTCGCCTCGGGGGCGCTAGCTTCGAGTGCGGCGACGACGTGCAGCTCAACGCTTGGCACGAGCGCCTCAACGTGCTGTGGCGCAATATTGCAAGCCCGAATGTCGCGGTCTGGACGCAGACGATCCGGCGTCGCTATCGTCCCGCCGCGTTGCATGTCCGCGTGCATCCGGCCGCGAGCGAGCCGCCCGCATTCGCGAACAATTTGGACGCCAAGTATCGCGCGCGGGTCGGCGGCGAGAAGCTTATGCTCAACGAGATCTATCTCGCGATCCTGTACCGTCCGAGCGCGGGACTCGCGGCCAGCCTGATATCGAGATGCCTGGCGCGCGCCGATCGCGACGGTTCCCGGCTCGAGTTGATCGATGCGCTCGATGCCAGCGACAAGCTCGCGCAGACGCTGCGCGCCTCGCTCGCTCGCTATGAGCCGCAGATTCTCGGCGTTTATCGAACTGGCTCGGCTTGGTGCTCGTCGCTGCTCGAGTATCTCGGCCTACTGATCAACGGCGAATGGCAGCGCGTCCCCCTTCCGCGCGGGCCACTGAACGGTGCGCTCGCGAGCACGCGCCTGTTCTTCGGCAATGAGGCGATCGAGTATCGGCTGCCGACCGAAACACGCATCGGAGCGCTGATCGGCATCAAGGAATACCCAACGCCGACGGTCGTTGGCATGTTCAGTCCGCTGTTGTCGGCGCCGTTCGGATTCGTGCTTACCCAGTCGTTCTCGTTCCTCAGCAAGGCGTCGGGACAGTCCCTGCTGCAGCGGCAGTTCAACCGCATGGTCAACGCCGGCGACTTCGCGGTCTCGCAGGCCGCAGCGCTGCAACAAGCCTTGGATTCGTTGACGAGCAACGAGTTCGTGATGGGCGATCATCATTTTTCTCTGCAGGTCGTCGTCGATGATCTCGGGCCCGCGGGAACAAGAGGCGCAGGCCGACTGCGGGTGCTCAATGACCATGTCGCCTTGGCGCGGAGCCTGCTTGCCGATACCGGCATGCTGGTCGCGCGCGAGGATCTGGCGCTCGAGGCCGGCTTCTGGGCGCAGTTGCCGGGCAACTTCCCGCTGCGGCCGCGAAAGGCGCCGATCACCTCAAGAAATTTCGTCGCGATGGCGCCTTTTCACAACTATCCCAGCGGTCGCGCGGCAGGCAACCACTGGGGCGAAGCGCTGACGCTGCTCGTCACGAGTGCGCGATCTCCGTATCATTTCTCGCTGCACGCGAGCGATCCCAACGACCCGGACGGGGGCAGCCGCAAGGACACGGGACACACCTTGATCTGCGGCCCAACGGGTTCCGGCAAGACCGTGTTCATCGGCTTCCTCGTCGCAATGCTCTGCAGGCGAGGCGCAACTCAGGTGATCTTCGATAAGGATCGCGGGCTGGAGATCTTGGTGCGCGCACTCGGCGGCGAATACCTGCCGCTCAAGAGCGGAACGCCGACGGGTTTCAATCCGCTGCAACTTCCGGCCACACCCGCCAATGTCGAATTTCTAAAAGGCTGGCTGCGCGAACTCGGCCGATCGCACCCCGGGTCCCGAGACGCATCGCGCGACGCGGTCCGCGAGCAGGCGGATCTCGATCAGGCGCTACGCGGTACGCTGGCGCTCGAGACCCCGGCGCGGCGCATCTCCAGGCTCGTCGAATTTCTTGACCCGACCGATCCGGAGGGGCCGCATGCGCGCCTCGCACGCTGGTGTGAGAGCTGCCGCGGCGAGTATGCATGGGTGTTCGACAATGCGCGCGACAGCGTCGTGCCGCGGTTGACCGCGCATCCGGTCATCGGCTTCGATGTCACGGAATTCTTGAATCACGAGCTCACGCGCTCGCCGGTGACGCTCTATCTGTTCCATCTCGTGCGCCAGCTGTTGGATGGACGCCGGCTAGTCTGCTGGATGGACGAGTTTTGGCGCTTGTTGTCCGACACGGCATTCGAGAGCTTCGCGAAAGACGGGCCGAAGACCTGGCGCAAGCTCAATGGGGTCATGTGCCTCGCGACGCAAAGCGCGAGTGACGTTCTAGAGAGTCCAATCAGCCGCACTCTAATCGAGCAAACGCCGACGAAAGTATTCTTTCCGAATGGCGACGCCGATTTCGACGAGTACACGCGCGGCTTGGGATTGACCGAGTGCGAATTCAAGCTGATAAAAGAGCGGCTCGAGCCCGGCTCGCGGATGTTCCTCGTCAAGCAGGGGCATCACAGCGTCGTTTGCCAGCTCGACCTCAAGGGCTTCGATGCGGAACTCGCAGTGATTTCGGGCCGCGCGAGCGAAGTTGAACGCATGCGACGAATCATCACGAGTGTCGGCGAAGATCCCGCCGCCTGGTTGCCGCTATTCATGAACTCGGGCGTCGAACATCGCGACGGCGACGCGCGCTCAGTTGCATAAAACCGGAGGTCATCATGTTCAGCCGAAGAATTCAATTGCGGTCAATCTTTGCATGCCTCGGCCTCGCAGTTGCGCCGGCAGTCCAAGCGCAATGGGCAGTCGTCGACATTCCGGCGACGGTGCAGCTCATCCAAGAGGTTCTGACAGCGAGACAGCAGCTCGTCACCCTAAAATCGCAGCTGCAGCAGGCACAGCAAGCGCTGCAGTCGATGAGTGGCTCGCGCGGGATGCAGCAACTGCTCGGCACCGTCAATCGCAACTACTTGCCGACCAATTGGAACCAGGTGAGTGCGCTCGCGCAGGGTTCCGGCGGCGCCTACGGATCGCTGTCGGTCAATATTCAAAGCATCGCCGGCAGCAATGCGGTGTTGTCGCCGCGGCAACTCGCGGCGCTCGCGCCGGCGGGTCAACAGCAAATCCTTGCGCAGCGGCAGTGGAGCGCGACCCGGCTCGCGATCTCGCAAAGCGCGCTTGCGACCGCGAGCAGTCGCTTTTCGGCCTTGCAGACCCTGATCAATGCGATGTCGAGCGCAACCGACCAGAAAGGCATCCTGGACCTGCAGGCACGCATCAACGCCGAACTCGGGATGCTGGAAAACGAACAAGCGAAGCTGCAGGCGCTGTCGCAGGCGTTCGATGCGCACGAGGCCGTACTGCGCCAGCAGCAGCGCGAACAGGCGATCGCCGCTCAAGGCAGTTTCGCGGGCCGCTTCCAGCCGGTTCCATAGGCGGCTCGCGGGGCCGGCGGCAGCACAGGTGCATCATGGGTTTTTTCGCGACATTTTGGTCTTGGCTCAATACGCAGCTCGGCGCCTATATCGGCGACAACACGGCTCGCCTCGCGGGCGTACTCGAGCCCGCAATTGTGAGCCTTGCAACGATCTACGTCATGGGTTGGGGCTATCTGCATCTGACCGGCAAGCTCGAGGAGCCGGTGGTCGCAGGACTCAAGCGCTTGATCGTGCTGGCGGTCGTCTTGGGCGTCAGTCTGCGGCTGTGGCTCTATAACGCATTGATCGTCGATACCTTCTATACCGCCCCGGCGCAGCTCGCCGCCGCGATCGTCGGTGCGACCGATCCGGTCGCGACGATCGATGCGATCTGGCAGAGCGGCGGAACGGTCGCGGAAGTCCTTTGGCGTCAGGGGGGCCTATCATACGGAAATTGGGGCTTCGACATTGCGGGCACCCTGGTTTGGCTGCTGATGGGGATTCTATGCGTCTACGCGATGTTTTTGATTGCGCTGTCGAACATCGCGTTGGCCGTGCTGCTCGCGCTCGGGCCAATTTTCATTGCGCTACTACT
>JBEKSM010000062.1:0-11399 GCA_049517075.1 Steroidobacteraceae bacterium
CGCACCAGGCGCCGCTCAATTTCTTGCAACGTGCAAAAGTCGCAATCGCTTTCAAGCAACGCTTACTGGAAAATAAATTCTCCCCTGCTCGGGTCGAGGACCTGACGCGAAACTTGGTGGTCCATTTGTCCGCCAACGGGGGAAGTCTGGCACCGGAAGCCGGCGGTCGCGCGGCGACGCCAAATCGCGCCGAGCCGGCCGACACGTCCGCAATGCGCCGCGATGCCGACAACCTACTCTCCAAGGGCGCAAATGCAGAGGCGGCTGCCGCCTACCGCCGGCTGCTCAAACACAAACCCGAGGATGCCGATGCACTGACCCATCTCGGCGCGGCGCTGTTGAATCTTGGCGAAGTCAAAGAAGCCATCGAGTACTGTCAACGCGCGATTCAACTCAAGCCCGAGGCGGCATTCGCCCATTCCGTCTTGAGTAGCGCACTACGCTCCGCAGGTTACATGATCGAGTCCGAGGCGGCCGCGCGCAAGGCCTTGAAGCTGAAACCCAAGGATAGGGATGCGCTGCTCTCGCTCGGCGCCACGCAGCTCGCGCAATCGCACACCAACGAAGCGAAGGCATCCTTCACGCAGGCACTGAAGGCCGCGCCGCGTAATGCGACCGCACTGATCGGCCTCAGCGAAGTTGCAAAAATCAGCGGTCGATTCGCTGATGCGGAAGTCTTGCTCAAACGCGCGCTGAATATCAACGGCGAGATGCCCGGCGCCTGGGCGAGACTCGTGACGCTGCGCAAGATGACACCCGCGGATGGCGCTTGGCTTGACCGCGCCGAGGCGCTGATCGAAAAGCAGACCAGCCCCATCGGCGAGGCCGAATTGCGATTTGCGATCGGCAAGTATTGCGATGATGTGGGCGACTTCGAACGCGCCTTCGAAAATTACCGGATCGGCAACGCAATCAACAAGAAAATGGCACCGCCGTTTGACTTCAAGCGATATGCGCGGTACGCCGACAGTTTGATGCACGCGTACACGCGCGAAGCTCTCGCTCCGATCGCTCTGAATGCGGCGGCTGAAAAGGCGGCGCCCGAAGCGATGCGCCCGGTGTTCGTGGTTGGCATGCCCCGGTCCGGCACTTCGCTTGCCGAGCAAATCATCGCCTCGCATCCGCTGGCCGCAGGCGCCGGTGAATTGAATTATTGGACGAAGGTGGCCGAAGAATACGGTGAGTCGATCGAGAAAAGGCTGCTCGATGCAGCTCTCCGCACGAAGCTCGGGGAACAGTATTTGCGCTTGCTTGCCGGCAACGCCGCCGGTGCGAAACGCATCGTCGACAAGGCACCGGTCAATTCCGATTTTCTCGGCATCATTTATTCGGCGCTGCCGGACAGCAAAATCATTTATATGCGGCGGGACCCGATCGACATCTGTCTATCCTGCTATTTCCAGGAATTCTCGGCCGCGCAAAATTTTACGATGGATTTGTCGGACCTCGCGAACTACTACCGCACGCACCACGCACTCATCGCACATTGGCGTCGCGTGCTGCCGCCGGGCACGATTCTCGATGTTCCGTACGAGGAACTCGTCGCCGATCCGGAAGCCTGGAGCCGCAAGATCATCGATTTCATCGGTTTGGAGTGGAATGCGCGATGTCTTAAGTTCCACGAGACCAAACGCAGCGTGGCAACCGCGAGCTTCTGGCAGGTGCGACAGAAAATCTTCACCAGTTCGGTACGGCGTTGGCGCCATTACGAGAAGTTCATCGCGCCGCTGATGCCCCTGCGGGATCTCGACGCTTGACCGCGGCGGTCCGCGCTCAAGCCGCAAACCGTCCGTCCCGCAAGAACGCCGCGGCTTGCATGGCCGCAAGCGCAGAGAACAACATGCCGGAATGGCTGACCGGCAAGACGATTTGATCGGTCGCGCCGGGTAGGTTCGTCTCGGCGACCGAGATCGTGCCGTCGTTGGGCGCTTCGAGCTTCCCTAAGAGCCGCCCAAGTCCGTGCGCTGATGCACCGGCGATCACTCCGACTTCGCGCGCATTGTTCCAGTGCCTTTGACGCCCCGGCAATACTTCATCCTGAACGGTATGTCCGAGTAGTGTCCTGCCACCGGGAATGCGCGCGAGGTTTTGCGCCGCGCGACTGCCGTTGATCGGCGCACCGAGCAGCACGATGCGCCCGGGCGGCAGCGAAGGCGGATTCTCGAACAGATTTGCCACGAGCACCCCGCCCAAACTGTGGGCGACGACGTGCAGTACGTCGGCACGCAGGCTCGACAGGAATTTTCCCAAGGCCGCGACATTCGCGGCGCCATGTACGGTGACCGACGGGTAGGAAAAGGTACGATGCTCGGCAGCGAGTTCGCCGGCAATCCGACGCCGCAGCCAGTGGCCCTCGATGCCTACGAACCAGAGCCCGTGAACATAAGCGATGGTCGTGGATGTCATGGCCACTGGGCCTTCAGCCGGCCCCAATCACCGGCGCAACTGTTCGATGACGGCCCGATTCGTGTGCGACGAGACCGTCTCGATCGCGTCCTGCGCGCTCAGCCAGCGATATTGCAGATGCTCGGCCGGATTCAAGGTCACCGGCACGCGGCGCGCCAGTTTTAGCGCGTACGCGTGCTCCAGGTTGTGCGTCACGCCGGGTGGATAGACCCGGCCGCGGCCGAATGCCGGCGAGATCTCATAGACCTGCGTCCACTGCAGATTCTTCAGCACGCCTTCGGTGATACCGGTCTCCTCGAGAACCTCGCGCCGCGCGGCTTGGGTCGGCGACTCGCCCCATTCCAAACTACCGGTAACCGACTGCCAGAATCCGGCCGGCTTGCAGCGTTCGATCAGCAAGAATTCGCCCG
The DNA here is from genome assembly GCA_049517075.1 of Steroidobacteraceae bacterium. Classification (GTDB taxonomy): domain Bacteria; phylum Pseudomonadota; class Gammaproteobacteria; order Steroidobacterales; family Steroidobacteraceae; genus Bog-1198. Next base: position 2,817 of record JBEKSM010000062.1, read on the forward strand.
CCGCCGTGTAGATCACGATCAGCACGGATTCCGGACGGCGTACGCGCGGCGCGCCGCCGGTCTCGGTCGTGGGGAGCAGAGCCGCTTTGTGGGATTCGAGCGCGGACATGGGATTGGGTGCCGATCGGGGCGTTACTCGACCTTCACCGGTACGCGCACGCGAATGTGCAGCTCGCGCAGCTGCGCCTCGCTGACCTCGGTGGGCGCATCCATCATGAGGTCGGCCGCGGTCTGCGTTTTCGGGAATGCGATCACGTCTCGAATGCTCTCCGCACCCGCCATCAGCATCGCGAGCCGATCCAAGCCGAACGCAATGCCGCCGTGGGGCGGTGCGCCCATCTTGAGCGCATCGAGCAAGAAGCCGAACTTCAGCCGCGCCTCTTCGGGCGTGATGCCGAGCAGGTCGAATACCGTCGACTGCAACTCCTGCGAATGGATACGCACCGAGCCGCCGCCGATCTCCGAGCCGTTGAGCACCATGTCGTAGGCTTTGGCGATCGCCTCGCCGGGACTCGCCGCGAGCGCGGCATAATCCAAGTCGACCGGGCTCGTGAACGGGTGGTGCATCGCGGCCCAACGCTTGGCCTCGCCGTCCCACTCGAACATCGGAAAATCGACGACCCAGAGCGGCCGCCAGCCCTGCGCGACGAGGCCGAGGTCCATCCCTAGCTTCAAGCGCAGCGCGCCGAGCGCATCGCTGACGATCTTGGCGCGGTCGGCGCCAAAGAAGATCAGGTCGCCGTCCTTGGCCGCGGTTCGCTGCAAGATGCCCGCGAACGCCGCGTCGCTCAAGAATTTCAGGATCGGCGACTGCAGGCCGTCGCGTCCCTTGGCCGTTTCGTTGACCTTGATATACGCAAGGCCCCGGGCGCCGTAGCGCGCGACGTGCGCGGTATAGTCGTCGATCTCCTTACGCGTGAGCTTGCCGCCTTGCGGCACGCAAAGCGCCGCGACGCGGCCGCCGGGGTCCGCGGCAGGGCCCGCGAACACCTTGAAATCGCAGCCCTTGACGAGGTCGGCGACGTCGACGAGCTCCAAGGCAATGCGCAAGTCCGGCTTGTCCGATCCGTAGCGTCGGATGGCCTCCGCATAGCTCATGCGCGGTAGCGGCTGCGGCAGGTCGACATTCAACACGCGCTTGAACAGCGCGATGATGAGCCCCTCCATGAGATCTTGGATCTGCTGCTGGTCGAGAAACGAGGTCTCGATGTCGAGCTGCGTGAACTCCGGCTGGCGGTCCGCGCGCAGATCCTCATCGCGAAAACAGCGCACGATCTGGTAGTACCGATCGAAGCCCGCGATCATGAGCAACTGCTTGTAGATTTGCGGCGATTGCGGCAGCGCGAAGAATTTTCCCGCATGCGTACGGCTGGGCACGAGATAATCGCGCGCGCCTTCCGGCGTTGCTTTCGAGAGCATCGGTGTTTCGATGTCGACGAAACCGGCATCGTCGAGGTAGTTTCGCATCGTGCGCGTGATCCGGTGGCGCAGCAGCAGGCGCTCGCGCATCTCTTCACGGCGCAAATCGAGGTAGCGATAGCGCAAGCGGACTTCTTCGCTGACGTACTCGTCGAGCTGAAACGGCAAAGGTTCGCAGCGGTTCAAAATTTCGAGCTTCTGGCAGAGCAATTCCACCTGGCCGGACTTCAAGTTCGCATTCGCGGTGCCCGCGGGCCGCGCCCGCACGAGCCCCGTGACCTCGAGCACGAACTCGTTGCGCACGCGTTCGGCCTGGGCGAACACATCGGCAGGCTGCGGATCGAAGACGATCTGCAGCAAGCCCTCGCGATCGCGCAGATCGACGAAAATCACGCCGCCATGATCGCGGCGGCGCTGCGCCCAGCCGGCGACCGTGATGACCTGGCCGATCAATGACTCGCCGACTTGGCCGCAATAATGAGTACGCATAAGACGATCAACGCTGTGACGGAAAGCGCGCGATGCTAAGGCTTGGGGAGCGCGGCGGCAAGCCCGCCCGGCTTCCCAGGCCCGCATGCAGCGCGCCGACGGCCCGCTAGCGGCGCGCGGGTCGTTTTCCGGGCTTTTTCGATTTCGGCTTCGGTTTGGCCGACGCGCCCGCGCCGGCGCGTTTGACGTTTCTCGTCGTGCTCGAGGACTTCGGGGTCGCCGGCTTCGCCTCAGCCGCCTTGGCGGACGCTCTGTCGGCGCTCTCGGCAGCCTTTCCCGCGGCCTTTGGCTCATCCTTTGCGGCGGGCGCCTCCTTGGCGGCCGGCTCCTTCGACTCCTTGGTGTCTTTGGCGTCCTTACCGTCCTTCTTGTCGTCCTTGGCCGGTTCGGCTTCCGGTTTGTCCGCGAGGTTGCGCTTGCCCTCTTGGTCCGACTTGAAGTCGGTTTCGTACCAGCCCGCGCCCTTGAGCCGGAATACCGGCGCCGACATCAGGCGCTGCAGCGCGGATTTGCCGCACTCGGGGCATTTCTTGAGTGGCGCGTCGTTGACCTTCTGCATGGCCTCCAGATGATGGCCGCATTTCTTGCACTGATACTCGTAGAAAGGCATGAATTTCCTCTGCGCGCGTCGCTCGACCGGTTAAAACGCTTCAGTATAGCGAAGCTCACGGCCGCACTGATCTTTAAGCTGCGGCCGCGGGCGATGCCTAGTGCAGGCGTTCCTTCTCGAATACCAGCTCGGCGCGACGCAGCGTCGCCACGATGCGATCTCCCGGCAGGAAATCGCCGCGCAGGATCTGCTGTGCGAGCGGGTTCTCGATCTGCGCCTGGATCGCGCGCTTCAGCGGGCGCGCCCCATAGACGGTATCGAAACCCGCCTCACCGATCTTGTCGCGTGCGGCGTCGTCGAGCCGCAACTGGATATCGCGATCCGCGAGCCTCTCGCGCAGCCGGCCCAATTGGATGTCGACGATCGCGCGAATCTGCGTCCGGCCGAGCGGATGAAACACGACGATGTCATCGACGCGATTGATGAATTCCGGCCGAAAATGCTGGGCCACGACTTGCATGACCGCCGCCTTCATTTTCGCGTAATTGGCCTCGCCCGAGAGTTCTTGAATGACTTGGCTGCCGAGATTCGAGGTCATGATCACGACCGTATTGCGGAAGTCCACGGTTCGGCCCTGGCCGTCGGTCAAGCGCCCGTCGTCGAGAACCTGCAGCAGTACGTTGAACACGTCCGGATGCGCCTTTTCGATCTCATCGAGCAAGATCACGGAATACGGGCGCCGCCGCACCGCCTCGGTGAGGTAGCCGCCCTCCTCGTAACCGACGTATCCCGGAGGCGCACCGATGAGCCGCGCAACCGAATGCTTTTCCATGAACTCCGACATATCGATGCGGACCAGCGCATCCTGGCTGTCGAACATAAAGTCGGCGAGCGCCTTGCAGAGCTCGGTTTTGCCGACGCCGGTCGGGCCTAAGAACATGAACGAGCCGCTCGGCCGGTTCGGATCCGCCAGCCCGGCTCGGCTGCGCCGGATCGCATCGGCGACCGCCTTGACCGCCTCGGTCTGCCCGACCACCCGCGCGCCGAGCACCTCTTCCATGCGCAGCAGCTTGTCGCGCTCGCCCTCGAGCATGCGCGCGACCGGAATGCCGGTCCACTTCGAGACGATCTCTGCGATCTCGGTTTCGGTGACCTCATTGCGCAGCAGCTGATTGGGCTTCTGTTCGACCTCGAGCGCCTTGGCAAGGCGTTGCTCGAGTGCGGGAATGCGTCCGTACTGGAGTTCGGACATGCGCGCCAAGTCCTGCGCGCGCCGCGCCGTATCGAGATCCAAGCGCGCGCGTTCGAGCTCTTCTTTGATATGCGCTGCGCCCTGGACCGATGCCTTTTCGGCCTTCCAAATCTCCTCGAGATCGGAGTATTCCTTGCCGAGCGCCTGCAGGCCCTCCTCGAGCGTACTCAGGCGCTTGCGCGACGCTTCATCGGTTTCCTTCTTGAGCGCTTCGCGCTCGATTTTCAGCTGGATGATGCGCCGATCCAATTTGTCGAGCGCTTCCGGCTTGGAATCGATCTCCATGCGGATCAACGAACCCGCCTCGTCGATCAAATCAATGGCCTTATCGGGCAGCTGCCGATCGGCGATGTAGCGGTTCGACAGCGTCGCCGCCGCGACGATCGCCGGATCGGTGATACCGACGCCATGGTGCACCTCGTAGCGCTCCTTGAGGCCGCGCAAAATCGCGATCGTATCCTCGACGGTCGGTTCGTTGACCAAGACCTTCTGGAAACGGCGCTCGAGCGCCGCGTCTTTTTCGATGTATTTGCGATATTCATCGAGCGTGGTCGCGCCGACGCAATGCAATTCGCCGCGCGCGAGCGCGGGCTTTAGCATATTGCCGGCGTCCATCGCGCCCTCGGCCTTGCCGGCGCCGACCATCGTATGCAATTCGTCGATGAACAGGATGACCTGGCCTTCCTGTTTGGATAGATCCGAAAGCACGGCCTTGAGGCGCTCTTCGAATTCGCCGCGAAACTTCGCGCCGGCAATCAAGGACCCCATGTCGAGCGCGAGGATGCGCTTGTTGCGCAGCCCCTCGGGTACCTCGCCGTTGACGATGCGCTGCGCGAGACCCTCGACGATCGCGGTCTTGCCGACGCCGGGCTCGCCGATCAGCACCGGGTTGTTCTTCGTGCGCCGCGCCAAGACCTGAATCGTGCGGCGAATTTCATCGTCGCGCCCGATCACCGGATCGAGCTTGCCCTGGCTCGCGCGCTCGGTCAGATCGATGCTGTATTTCTCCAAGGCCTGGCGATTCTCCTCGGAATTCGCGTCCTCGACCTTGGCGCCGCCGCGCACCTCTTCGATCGCGGTTTCCAATGCCGGACGCGCAACGCCGCAGGCCTTGAGCACGCGACCGAGTTCGCCACGGTCGTCGCAGGCCGCGAGTACGAACAGTTCGCTCGAGATGAATTGATCGCCGCGCTGCTGGGAGAGCTTATCGGTGAGGTTCAGCAACTTGTTGAGGTCGTTGCTGATCAGCACCTCACCGCCGGCCCCTTCGACTTTCGGCAGGCGATCGAGCGCACCGGCGAGCTCCGAACGCAGCTTCGCGACATTGGCGCCGGCCTTTTCGAGCAACGGACGCGCCGTGCCGCCCTGCTGGTCGAGCAAGGCCGCCATCAAATGCACGGGCTCGATATATTGATTATCGCGCCCGACCGCAAGCGATTGCGCATCGGCCAGCGCGGCCTGCAGTTTGGTCGTCAGTTTGTCCATTCGCATCGAAACACCCCTGGGATTGCATTCCCGTATTGGATACCTACCTGGGGGTGGAATCGGCGTTATTCAACTGGTTTTAGGGCTCTTGCCGCCAAATCAACGTCGCCTGGCGCCCGGTTTGGCCGTCGCGCCGATGTGAGAAATACCTAGCCTGCGCCCCAAAGGTGCATTCCCCGGCGACCTCGATGCGCCCTACGCCCAAGGCTTGGAGCTGTTGGCGCGCAATCAAGGCCAGGTCCGCCATGAAGTTGCCGCGCTCATTCGGGCGGAATGCCGCCGCCGCCGCGGGGTCGAGCTCGATCATCGCCGCGCGGACTTCGACGCCGACCTCGTAATGCAGGGCGCTGATGCCGGGGCCAATCCAGGCCATGAGCCGCTCCGGGCGAACCTCGAGCGCCCGCACTGTCGAGGCCAGCACGCCCGCACCTAAGCCTCGCCATCCCGCATGGGCAGCGCCGATCACACTGCCGTCGTCCGCGGCCAACAACACGGGTAAGCAATCGGCCGTCAGGATCGCGCAGACCTTGCCCAGGCTGCGCGTGATCGCGGCGTCCCGGCCGGGGCCGCCCGCACCGACCGGAGACGGTATCCGGTCCAGATCCTCGACCTCGGCGCCGTGGACCTGCTGCAACCAAACCGGCTCGGCCGGCAATGCAGCGGCTTCGCGCAAGCGTCGGCGATTCTCCTGGACCGCCCCGGCTTCGTCACCGACATGGATGCCGAGATTCAAGCTCGCATAGCCGCCCGAACTGACGCCGCCCGTGCGGAAAGTCGAGAGCGCACGCACGCACGCGGGCGCGCACCAATTGGGCAGCGTCCACCCGATGCTCACGCCGCGTCGTCCACGGGGTGCAAGTCCCGCCGCAGCGCCAAGATCAACGCCAGGAAATCCGGCGGCACGGGGCTCTCGAAGCTCATGCGCTTGGCGGTGCGCGGGTGATCGAATGCGAGGCTCGCCGCGTGCAGTGCCTGGCGTTTGAATGCGCGCAGCGTCAGCAGCAGGTCCTCGCTCGCGCCCTTTGGAATTGCGAAGCGGCCGCCATAGACCGGATCGCCGACGATCGGGTACCGCAGGTGCGAGAAATGCAGTCGAATTTGATGCGTGCGCCCGGTCTCGAGTTTGACCCCGACGTGAGTATGCGCACGGAATCGCTCGAGCACGCGATAATGGGTCACGGCCGGACGACCGTCCTCGCGAACCGTCATGCGCAATCGATCACTGCGGTGGCGCCCGATCGGCTCGCTGATGGTCCCGCCACCGGTCATCACACCGGTGCAGACGGCCTGATATTCGCGTGCGACGGTGCGCGCCATCAATTGGCGCGTCAGCGACGTATGTGCCTCGAGCGTGCGCGCGACGACCAGCAACCCGCTCGTATCCTTGTCGAGCCGGTGGATCAGTCCTGCGCGCGGCAGCGCGCTAAGTCCCGGATCGAGGCCGAGCAATGCGTTCTGCATGGTGTGTTCACGGTTGCCGGCACCGGGATGCACGACGAGGCCGGCCGGCTTGTTGACGACGAAGCATTCGCGATCCTGATGCACCAGATCGAGCGCGATCGCCTCGGGCAATACCCGGTCGGACACCGCCGGCGGCGTCGTGATGCGCAGCGATATGCGCGCGCCGGCATCGACCGCTTCGCTGGGTTTGCCCGGGCGCCGGCCGATCACAACCGCGCCCGCCTCGATCCAGGCCTTGATGCGGGTCCGCGAGTGCTGCGGCAGCAGCCGCGCGAGCGCGCTATCCAGGCGTTCGCCCCCCAATTCGGGCGGAATTTCAAGCTCGATCGTGTGGAACTCTGGGGTCATTGGGTACTCGAAATGTGCTGCGCGGCATCGGGTATACTGCCGCGCTTCTAAAGAATCGCCCTTATTGTAAGGAATCGCTTGTGAGACCGCGTGATCTTGAACACTCCGGCCGTGTGCTGCTGGTCGCACTGCTGATCGCCGTGCTGGGCGTCGGCTGTCGCAGCCACCGCGCGGCCGATGATGCGAAATCCGGGCCCGAAGTCATTTACCAGCGCGCGCAGAAGAGCATGAGGAACGGCGATTTCGGCGCCGCGATCAAACAGCTCGAAGCGCTTCAATCGCGTTTTCCGTTCAGTGAATCGGCGCGCCAATCGCAGCTGGACCTGATTTACGCCTATTACAAGAATCGAGAAACGGAGCCTGCGACCGACGCGGCCGACACCTTCATTCGCGAAAACCCGACCAATCTGCGCGTCGATTATGCCTACTACATGAAGGGCTTGATCTATTTCGAACGCCAGCCGAATTTCATGGAGCGCTGGTTCCATGCCGATTTGACCAAGCGCCCGCCGACCGACGCCAAAAAGTCGTTCGAAGCGTTCGCGACCTTGCTGCAAAAATATCCGCATAGCCAATACGACGCCGATGCGCGGCAGCGCATGATCTTCTTGCGCAACCGGCTCGCCGATTTCGAGTATCACGTGGCCGAGTACTACATGCGCCGCGGCGCCTACGTGGGTGCGATCAACCGTGCCAAGTACTGCATCGAGAACTACGACGGCGCGCCTGCCGTTCAGGCTTCGTTGAAGATCCTCATCGACGCCTACCGCAAGCTCAATATGCCGGACCTCGCAGTCAATGCGGAAAAGGTCTACGAGCTGAATTACCCCGGCGATGCGAAGTTGGTCGAGGCGCCGAAAAGGCCCTGGTGGAAGCTGTTCTAGCGGGATTTATAGCCGCTGGTGATCGGATAACGCCAATCCCGCCCGAAAGCGCGGCCGCTGACGCGCACGCCGGGCGGCGCCTGGCGGCGCTTGTATTCGTTGCGCTTCACGAGATCGAGGATGCGCCCGACGGTCGCACGGTCGAAGCCGCGCGCGGCGATCTGATCGACCGATAAATCATCCTCGATGAAAGCCTCCAGAATCGGATCTAGCACCTCGTAAGGCGGCAGGCTGTCGGTGTCCTTTTGGTCGTAGCGCAGTTCCGCCGACGGCGGCCGCTCGATCACCCGGTCCGGAATCGCCCGCGATTGCAGATTGCGCCAGCGCGCGAGCCGATAGACGAGCAGCTTGCTGCAATCCTTGATGGGCGCGAAGCCGCCGGCCATGTCGCCGTACAAGGTCGCATAGCCGACCGACATCTCGCTCTTGTTTCCGGTCGTCAGCAGGATCTTGCCGGTCTTGTTCGAGATCCCCATGAGCAGCACGCCGCGGCAGCGCGATTGAATGTTTTCCTCTGCCGTATCGGGCGCCCGGCCGGCGAATTCGCCGGAGAGCGCCGCGAGCGTCGCCTCGAACATGCCCTCGATCGAGATCTCGCTGTGCTTGACCTGCAGCCACTCTGCCTGCTGGGCCGCATCGTCCTTGCTCATCTGCGAGGTGTAGCGCGAGGGCATCGCGACCGAGTGCACGCGCTC
>JBEKSM010000063.1:0-11342 GCA_049517075.1 Steroidobacteraceae bacterium
TCGTGCGCATCGCTTCCCAGGCGCGCAGCACACCGAAACAGAGCGGTGCCTCGGCGCCGCCGGCTATCATCACGTCGACCTCGCCGCTGCGAATCCGGCGCGCCGCCTCGCCGAGCGCGACCGCCGAGGAGGAGCACGCGGTCGAATACGTGAGGTTGGGTCCGCAGATCCCATAGTCGATGCCGATCCAAGAGGCAGCCGCATTCGTCATCGAAGTCAATACGGTGTATGGCTTCACGCGGTCGGAACGTTCGGCGTAAATGATGTGGTAGCCCTCGTCGGACGACTCGGCGCCGCCCATGCCGGTCCCGACGCTGACGCCGCAGCGCTCGCGGTTCAGCGTCGCAAAATCGAGCCTCGCATCGGCGATCGCCTGCGCGGCCGCGACGAGCGCCAGTTGGCTGACCCGATCGAGCATTCGCAGCCGAGCCGCGCCAAAATGCGCACCGCCGTCGAAATCGACCGCAGCACCGATCGGTGAACGCAGCGTCTCGCACATCGGCGCCGTCAGGCGCCGAACGGCAGACCGGCCGGCAGCGAGTTGCGCGAATAACTCGTCGACCGATCGAGCGTTTGGTGCGATGACCCCCATTCCCGTGACGGCGACGCGGCGCGCGTTCACGTCGTGCTGCGCAGATTGGGGGGGTCCACGCCGCGTGCCTTTGACTGACGCGCAAGCAGTCCGTCGATATAAGCCACGACATCTGCGATCGTGACCAGGTCGGTCGGAACATCGTCGCGGATCGACAATTTGTACCGGTCCTCGATCTTGAACATGAGCTCGAGCAAATCGAGCGAGTCCACCCCGAGCGCCGCGAGCTCTGCTTCGGGTACGAGCTGTTCGCGCGGGACCTCGAATTCGGCGATCAAAATATCCTGCAGGGTCGCGAGCGTAGTCATGCGGTCTCCACTGTGGTTAACGGGGTGGCATTCGCGTCTTTCCCGCGAGGCGCGCTCCGCTGCTGAGCACCGCAGGCCATCGCCGGATCAACGCGCGCGCAGGACGGGATAGCCCCGGGCGCATCGCAACTTGGGCGTAAGCGGCCGCGAGGCGCAGGCGAGGCGCGAACGAGCGGCGCCACGCCGCCGCATATGCGCGATGCAACGCAACCCCGCAGCGGGGATCGATCGCCGCCGGAGCCTCGCGGGTCAGCAGGCCGGCGAGCAGCGCCGAGGACTGTAGCGCCATCGTGATGCCCTCGCCGATCAGCGGGTGACTCTCGCCGGCGGCATTTCCAACCAGGAATGCTCCCTGCTCGCGATCGACGCGAATGCCCGGCCGCAGCGGGCCCACGGACAGCCACTCACCGTCCCGCTCGGCATGCGCGAGCATGGCGCGCACTCCCACGCATGATCGTCGTAGGAATGCTTCGACGGCGACGCCGGCCGGGGCCTGCGGCATCTGCGCGCGGCAGGTCGATAGGGTGTCGCGACGAATGCAGCAGGCAAGTGTGGTTCGGCCGTGATCCGCGACGACCATGCCGCCGTATCCACCTTGCAGTGCAAGCACCGGCAGGTAACCCGGTGCAAGCGCAGTGTCGCGGTAAACCGCCTTGAATCCGAACAAATCCGAGCCGCGGCGAGGTGCGCGGTTTGCAGCTTCACCGGCCGAAAGCGCAGGGCCGCGTTCCCAAGATCCGTGCGCATCGATGACGATCGGTGCACGAATCGTCCGGGACCCAGCATGCTCGCCCGGCATACACGGTCCATGGTCGAGCGATTCAATCGCGCACTCGAACCCCCCGACACCGCCGCGCACCGAACGCACCCGAGCCGGCTGCAGTACGGCCACGCCGAGCGCCCGCGCGCGCGCCAGCAGTTCGGCGTCGAGCAGCTCGCGCCCGAGCGCGCGGCCGTACCGGTATGATCCGCTCTCGCACGCCGGCATCGCGGTGGATACGATCGCGGTCGCGTCCATCCAGCCGACTTCGCGCAGTTCGGGTCCCGCCGCCGTGCGAAATGCATCGCCGAGACCGAGTTCGTCGAGCAGCGTCAAGTTGCCGGCGGCGATGCACTCGCCACAGACTTTGCGGCGCGGATATCGATGCTGCTCGACGATCGTCACGCGCCATCCGGCCTTCGCGAGCCAAATCGCGGCCGCGGTGCCTGCGGGGCCCGCGCCGACGACGAGTGCGTCGCAGTCACGGTCCATGAGCCGCGCCAATTTGGGCGTCCGCGCGCACCGCGATGAAACAATGGGTGAAGGGCGCCGCGGCATACTCTCCAAGGATCCAATCGGCTTCCGCTGAGCGCCACGCCGACGATAGTTCGAGTCCGTTGAATCCCGCCGCAACGCTCTTCACGGCATCTTCGCGCGTGATCTGGTTGGCGCCCAGCAGCGCGACCAATCGACTCGCGATGTGTGCGCTCGCGCTGCGCCGCGGTTCGCATGCCACGAACGCGCGGCTGGAGGCCGCGACGGCTCGCAGCAGCGCGACGAGATCCGTTCGATCGAAATGGTGCAGGAACAGATTTGTGATGCACAAATCGTAACGACGAGGCCGCGGCTCGGCGGCCCACGTCAGCGCCTCCGCGCTCAGCGCTCGGACTTGCCACCCGAGCTCGCGGTAGGCATCGCTGGTCCGCTCCGAGATCAGCGCATGGCGATCCAGCAGCGTCAACTGTACGCCGGTCCACGGCGGCTGGAGGGCGCGGGCGAATCGCAGCAGCAAGCTGCCGTCACCTGCGCCGAGTTCGAGAATGTGCGCCGGCGCCGTGCACAATCGCAGTTTCGATACCGCGCGCCGCAAAATCGTAACCGTACGCATCGCGCGGTGCACGCGCTGCAAGTCGCGACGCGATCGCTGCGCGCGCGGATCGTCGGCGGGCAGCTCGTCGAGCGCCTCGGGTTGAATGCATCGCGTCGATGTGCTCATGTCGGCTCACTCGATCGCGAGCAGTGCGCCGTGGCAGGTGAAGCCGGCGCCGAACGATGACATCCACCACCATCCGCCCGGCGCCGAGTCTCGCAACGCCGCGTCGAGCACGAAGTAGATAAATGCGCTGCTCAGGTTTCCATACTCGCGCAGCGCCTCGCGGCTGTAGCGCAGCGCCTCGCCGTCCATTGCGAGGCGTTCCTGCAGCGCGAGCAGCACATCGCGGCCACCCGCGTGCATGACCCACACGGCGATCTCGTCGCGCCGGACATGAGCCCTCGCAAGTGCTTGCAGCAGCACTTCTTCGGCATGCTCGGCCGCGAGCGCCGGCACCTCCCGAGTCAGGATGTTTCGCAGCATCCCGGCACGATGCTCGAAGCGCAGGAGGTCGCGCGCCGCGGGATTGGTCACCGATGCGGTTTCACGCCACTCGACGGCTCGACGCTCGGGCGGCCGCCGACGCGAGAGCACGGCAGCGCCGGCGCCGTCGCCGAACAGGCATGCGCTGATCAGCACGCCCGGATCATTGTCGAGATACATCGCGGCGCTGCAAACCTCGACGCAAATCGACAGGACGTGCTCGCATTGCGCCGAGTCGAGCAAGGCACTCGCGACCTGCCAGTTCGGCAGCGCGCCGGCGCAGCCCTGCCCGACCAGATCGAAACCGCGAATGTCGCGGCGCAGGCCGAGGCGCTCGGCGACGTAGCCGGTGAGTCCGGGACACAAGTATCCGGTACAGGTGCTCACGATGACCGCGTCGATCGCCGCCGGCGCAAGCTGCGCGCGCTGCAGGGCGGCAAGTGCGGCCTCGGACGCGAGGCGCGGTGCGTGCAGCGCGAAGCGATCCTGCAAGGTATCCGGGTCGATCGCGAACACCTGGTCGAGCGACTCGACGGCGAGCCGTCGCGCCTCGATCCCGTTATTCCGAGTCAGTACGATCTTGGCGATCGCACGCGACCTGGAATCGAGCAACTCGTACCACTCGGAGGCTTCGAATGCCGTCAGGCACTCACTTTTGGTGTACCGGTGCTCCGGTAGAGAGGTGCCGAGCGCATTGACGAACATTTCTCACGCCTAAGTGACGCAGGCGGTCGTCACGTTTGTGTGGATCCCGTATTACGCAGTGTACATGCTCGGAGCAGAGTCGCGAAAAAGGCGAGGGCGCCTCGTCCGCGAGGTGCCGGATCGATCGGATATTGGGGGCGCGGGGCGCCGACCGGTACGCGGCCCGCCGGCAGATTTCAGTAAGTTTCGAGGGTGCGTCCGTCTTGATCGACCGTTTCCAGCGTCACGCCGAAACCCCAGAGCGAGCGCAGGTGCTTCAAGGTCTGTTCCGCCTGCGATTTGGCCAGTCGTTTGCCCTTATAGCTGTGGTGGTGCAAAACCAGCTTGCGATCGGTGTCATGCGCATAGCGGACGACTGAAATTTCGGGCATCGCGGATTCCAGCCGGTAGGAAGCCGACAGTTGACTGCGGATGGATTTGAATCCCTCCGGTCCCGCGGTGTCGTTGACCGCCCAGTGATCGAGTCCTTCCTGCGTCTTCACATACATCAACTTGAAATCGCGAACGAGCTTGGGCGTCAGGAACTGCAGCAGGAAGCTCTCGTCGCGATAATCCTGCATGATACCGTGGAATGTTTCGAGCCAGTCCTTGCCGGCGATGTCGGGCAGATACTCACGGTCTTCGGCCGTGGGCTTGTCGCATACGCGTTTGATCTCGTTCCACGCTGCGAACCCCAGCGCGTAGGGATTGAGCCCCGAGTATTCGCGTTGCCGGATGACGTTGGTGTGCGAGTGGAGGCATTCGAGCAGGATTCCCTGGTCGATCTCGCCCGCGTCGTACATGTCGTTGATCAACCGGTGATGCCAAAATGTGGCCCAACCTTCGTTCATGACCTGGGTTTGGCGCTGCGGGTAGAAGTACTGGGCGATCTTGCGCACGATACGCGCGAGTTCCCGCTGCCAGGGCTCGAGTTTCGGCGCGTGTTTTTCGATGAAATACAACAGGTTCTCTTCCGGATTCAGCGGGAAGCCGGCGGCCTCGGCGGGCGCCTTCGCTGCGTGAGGAACGAGGCTGTAATACTCGGCCTGGCGCATCGTTTCCTGGGCCGCGAACAGCCGCTTCGCCTGCTCCGCGCGTTCCTTGCGCGAGTCGAGCTTGCTCGGCCGCTTGTACTTATCCAAGCCCTGATCGCGCAAGGCATGCAACGCATCGAGCGTCTGCTCGACACGCTCGAGTCCATATCGCTCTTCGCATTCGGCGATGTAGTTGCGCGCAAACAGCATGTAGTCGAGGATCGCGTCGGGCTGCGTCCACTGGCGGAACAGGTAGTTCCCCTTGGAGAAACTATTGTGCCCGAAGCAGGCGTGAGGAATGACCAGCGCCTGCATTGCAAGCGAATTGTCTTCCATCAGAAACGCGATGCAGGGATTCGTGTTGATGACGATTTCATAGGCGAGGGAATTCGCGCCGGAACGGTATTTCGCGCTCTCGATCAGGAAATGCTTGCCGAAACTCCAGTGCCCGTAATTGACGGGAAGGCCGCCGGAGACGTAGCCGTCGAGCATCTGCTCGCTGCTGATGACTTCCATCTGATTGGGGAAGGTGTCGAGTCCGTAGCGCTTGGCGTGGATCGCGCAAGTCTGTTCGATCGCGATGAGGTCATCCAATGTCCATTCGCTGCCGCTCAACTTGCACGATTCGCGCATGGGGCTTCAAGGCTCCTTTTGAAATAGCTTGGCGAGCGCCGGATAGACCTCATTTCTGGCGCTCACGGTCGCCATGTTGAATCGATCGCTTTCGATGGAGCGATAGGCGGACCAAAGGCTGGTTGCGCCCTGGCCCGGGCCGCCGCCGACCTCGGCGTAGACGAAATAGCGCGACGAGGGCAACAGCTGTGAGTGCAGGTATCCCGAAGACTCGACCGAATCCGCGCCGAATGAATCGCCGTCGCTCGCTTGCGCGCCGAAGATGTTGTAGCGCGATGCGGGATAGCGCGATTCGATGATCTCGTTCATTTTCGCAAGCGCCGACAGCACTCGGGTGCTACCCGCTTGAGTACCGTTGAAGAACGTGTCTTCATCGACTTCTTGCGCCTCATCGGTGTGGCGAATGAATACGAGATCGACTTTTTTGTATTTGCGGGTCAGAAACAGGTAGAGCAGCGTGAAGAATCGCTTCGCAAGGTCCTTGCGATTTTCATCCATGGACGACGAGACATCCATGAGACAAAACATGACCGCAGCCGTGCACGGACTCTGCACTTCGACGAGACTTCGGTGCCGAAGGTCGATCGGGTCCAAGAACGGAATGTCGGCGCTGCGTTCACGAGCATCTTGCAGGGCGCGTTCCGCGACCTCGACCATTGCGGGAACGCCCGCCTTCCGAGCGTTCGCGAGTTCGGCTTCGGCGGCCTCCAGCGCCTCGCGCTGCTGCGCCTCGGCGGCGATGCGCCGCCCGATCGAGGCTTTGAACGTGCGCGTGATGCAGACGCTTCCGGGGTTGCCGTAGCGCACGACCCCACCGCGGCGAAAACGGTTCTCATCGATCTGCAGCAGCTCGGTTTTCAAAAGCGCAGGAAGCTCGAGCTCATCGAACAGCAAGGACAAATACTCTTCGCGCGAAAGTACGAAGCGAAAAGTGTCCTCCTCGTCTGCGCTGCCGTCGCCTGCGTCGTCGCCGCTGCCGCTTCCCTGGCCCTGACCGCCGGTATTCGGGATCTTGTCGCCGACGCGATACTGATCGTTGCCGGGAATGACCCGTTCCGTGGCGCCGGAAACCGAGTCCAGGGTGAAGCGCGGTTCCGTGACGTCTTTGCGCTCGATCGTGACCTCTGCGGCCTGATCGCTCTCCTGCAGCTTGTGACGGGCCACCAATTTGTCGACCTGCGCCTTGAGCGCGCCGTCGAGGCGCTTCAGCACGCGCTGCCGGTTTGCGGTGCTCTTTCCTTTATGGGAACGTCGGTCGACGATGACGCTGGTCACGGTTCGAGTTTCCAATCAGGTTGTATTTCGCAGGCGCGCAAACGGGCGGCTCTCCCTTATTGGCGCCGGGCCATGGTCCACCACTCGATCTGGCGGCGAACCTGGGTCGGCGTGTGACCGCGGGCTTTCATGCGGGCGATGAATGCCTGATGCTTCTTTTCGTCCTCGGCGCTGCCCTTGGCGAAGTAGGAGACCACCGGCAATAGATCGTCGGTCGCCGCAAACATGCGTTTTTCGATGACTTCGCGCAGCTTTTGATAGCTCGTCCAGAGGAGCTTCGTACCGCCGCTCTTGTTTTGCGCGCGCAGCACGTGATTGACGATTTCGTGGCGGAAATCCTTCGGATTACCGATGCCCGCGGGCTTTTCCATCTTTTCCAGCTCGGAGTTGAGCGCGGCCTTATCGAACGCGACGCCGGTGGCGGGATCCACGTAGACCTCTTCCTGAATCCAGAAATCCGCGAACGCCACGTAGCGATCGAACAGCTCCTGGCCGTAGTCGGCATACGACTCCAGATAGGCAGCTTGAATCTCCTTGGTGAGCTCTTCGAGATACTTCGGAATCAGGAACTCCTTCAAATGAACCATGCAGGTCTTCTGCAACTCCGGGCTGAAGTCCGAAGTTCCGATGCTCTCCTCGATGACCTTCAACAAGGTCACAGGATCGGCGGACTCCTCGGTGGGATCGCGGTTGAACGCCTTGGATATCAGCTTGAAGGCGTAGCGCGTCGAGAATCCACTCATTCCTTCCTCGTGGCCGGCCATCTCGCGGTATTCGGCGACGCTCTTCGCCTGCGGATCCGACTCGCGCAGGTTTTCGCCGTCGTATATCCGCAGCTTCGAGTACATGCTCGAGTTGGCGGGCGACTTGATGCGCGACAACACCATATACCGGGCGAGCATCGGCAAGGTGCCCGGCGCGCACGGAGCTTTCGCCAATGTGGATTCGCGCAGGAGCTTCTGATAGATGGAAACTTCTTCGGTGACGCGCAGGCAATACGGCACCTTGACGATGCAGATGCGGTCCAAGAACGCCTCGTTGTCCTTATTGCTGCTGAACTTCTTCCATTCGCTCTCGTTGGAATGGGCGAGCACCGTACCCTGGTAGGGCATTGCGCCGAAACCTTCGGTTCCCTTGAAGTTGCCTTCCTGGGTCGCGGTCAGCATCGGGTGCAGCACCTTGATCGGCGCCTTGAACATCTCGACGAATTCGAGCAGTCCCTGGGTCGTCAGACAGAGGCCGCCGGAGTAGCTATAGGCATCCGGGTCATCCTGGCTCAGTTTGCTGAGCTTGCGCATGTCGACTTTACCGACGAGCGTGCTGATGTCCTGGGTGTTCTCGTCGCCGGGCTCGGTCTTGGCGATCGCGAGCTGGTTCAGGACCGAAGGGTAGATGCGCTGCACACGGAAGCGCGAGAGATCTCCGTGGTAGGTGTGCAGGCGCTTTTGCGCCCAGGGGCTCGATAGTCCCGTCAGATAGCGCGGGCTGATGCCGTATTCGGCCTCCAAGCGAATCGCGTAGCGTTCAGGATCGAATAGCCCGAGCGGCGATTCGAGCAATGGGCTGCGCTCGCCGGTGTCTCCGTCGACGAGCACGTAGATCGGGCATTTCTCCATCAAGCTCTTGAGCTTGATCGCGAGCGTGCTCTTTGCGCTGCCGACCGGGCCCAAGAGATAGAGAACCTGTTTGCGCTCCTCGAGGCCTTGTGCGGCGTGGCGGTAGAAGGAGACGATCTCTTCGATGATGCCGCCTTCCATGCCGTAGAAATCCGAAAACGCATCGTAGTATTTGAGCGTTCGGTTGCCGAACAGCCGCAACAGCCGCGGGTCCGATTTCGTCTGAACCAGCCGTGGTTCGCCGATGGCCTTGATCATGCGTTCGGCGGCGAGTGCATAGGTCATCGGGTCATTGCGGCACAACTCGAGAAACTCAGTCAGGCTGAACGTCGAAGAAACACTCTTCTCGTACGAAGTCTTGAAGTCGTCAAAAAGTAATGCGCTTGCACTCACAGTCATGCCCTCCATATGCACGCCGATAAAGGCATCGGTAGCCGTGTCGCGTCCGATCGAAATTCTGATCGGTACTTGAAAATACTAGCGGCGACTGCACGCGCAACTTGAGCGTGTGTTTTCGCCGGGATAAACCAGGAAAAATCAGTGTCAGCGCTGCACTGCATGGGTGCGCAGCGCACGGAATCACGCCCGAGGTAGGGGCGTCCCCGACGCACGAAATGATCCGATGGATCAGCGGCAGCGCTCGCGCGTTGCGATCGGCGAAGACGCTCGACGAGGGTGCCGTCACGCAGCGATCCGACCACAAAAAGGTCGTCTTGCCGCCCGCTTTGGCGTTCGAACACTGGGCACCTCGTTACATAACGCATGGGCCGATGAAAGCACACTCCATGCGACTCTCGACCGTTGCACTTCACACTCTGTGCGGTGATTTTCGAGAAGCAGATTCACGAATTACCACTCCGATGACCGCATCAAAAAAATACTTGTTGCGTCGCGGCGACTAGGCGTGGACGATGCGCCACAACATCATCGAGAGGATCGTGTGAGATGCGCACTGAGATGCGGCGAGGGGCGGTAGTTGGCGCGATGGCACTGCTGTGCGCATCGTTGTTCTCGATCCAGGCCTCCGGGGAGCCGATTCTCGTGGAGCATATTCACGGGTACACGCTGGTTGCGGATCACTTGCAGCGCTTCAGCGGCCTGGTATTCGATCAAGGAAAAGTTGTCGCGACCGGTGACGCCGCGTTGTTACGCGCCGATTACGCCGATGCCAAGCGAATCGATGGACGGGGCAGAACCCTGCTGCCGGGACTCGTCGACGCCCACGGTCACGTGATCGACTTGGGGTTCGAGAGCGTTCAGATCATGCTCTATGACACCGAGAGCTTGCCGCAGGCGCAGGCGCGGATACGCGCCTATGTGGCCGCCAATCCGGGCCGCTTCTGGTATCTTGGGGGCGGTTGGAATCAGGTCAAATGGAACTTGGGGCGATTCCCGCTCGCGAGCGAGTTAGATGCCGCGATCGACGACCGTCCCGCCGTGCTCGATCGCGTCGACGGTCATGCCAAGTGGCTCAATACCAAGGCGCTCGAGGCCGCGGCCATCACGCGGGACACACCGGATCCGGTCGGCGGACGAATCGAACGTGGTGCAAACGGCGAGCCGAGCGGCGTGCTCGTCGATAAGGCGATGGATCTCGTCGAGAAGATCCTGCCGCCGCCGAGCGATGCCGAGCAGCGCGCCGCATTGCTTGCCGCACTCGCACACATGAACTCCGTCGGTCTCACGGGCGTCGGCGACGCCGGCGTCAGCGCGCACGAAATCGGGCTGTATCGGGAACTGGCCGACCAAGGGCAGCTCTCCGTTCGGATCTACGCGATGATCCGCGGCGTCGGCGCGGACTTCACGTCGCTGTCCGCCAGTGGGCCACTGATCGGCTACGGCGACGACCGGTTGACGGTGCGCTCGGTCAAGCTATTTGCGGACGGCGCGCTCGGCAGCCGCGGCGCGGCGCTGCTGGCGCCTTATGCGGACAAACCGGACCAACGCGGCCTGCTGTTCATGTCGGACGCCGAGATGCGCTCCAGTATAGAAACCGCACTGCGCGCCGGCTACCAGGTCAACGTCCACGCGATCGGCGATGCCGCCAACGCCCAAGTCCTCGATGCGTTCGCGGCCGCCTATCGGAGCGTCGGCGGCAGCCAGCTGCGCAACCGAATCGAACATGCGCAAGTCGTCGCCCTCGCGGACATACCGCGCTTCAAACAGCTGAACTTGATCGCCTCGATGCAGCCGACTCACGCGACCAGCGACATGAACATGGCGGAAGCGCGAATCGGCAAGTCGCGCCTCGAGGGCGCGTATGCCTGGCGGCGGTTTCTGAGTCAGGGTACGCGCATTGCCGGCGGCTCGGATTTTCCGGTCGAGTCCGACAATCCATTCTTCGGGCTGCACGCGGCGGTCACCCGAACCGACCACGAGGGCCGGCCGAAGGGCGGGTGGCATCGCGAGCAGGCGATGACGCGGGTGGAGGCATTCCGCGCATTCACGCTCGATGCGGCGTATGCCGAGCATCAGGAATCATCGCTCGGATCGCTCGAACCGGGAAAATGGGCCGACTTCATCCTCATCGACCGGGATTTGTTCGAGATCCCGGCGCGGGACATTTGGCGCATCAAGGTGGAGCAGACCTGGGTTGCCGGCAAACAGGTCTATGATGCCGCGAACAGGGATCGCATTCTGGGATCGCGGCCCACACCGCCAAACAAATCGAAGCCCCGGTCGAGCCAGCCGCGCAACGCATCGTCCGGTGCCAGCAGCGGCAGTGTGCTGACGCTCGCAACCCACTGAAACGCGCCGAGCGCAATGTAATCGGCGTAATTCGGCGAGTCGCCGCCGAGAAACGCATAGCGCGACACGTGCGATCGCAACGGGCGCAGCGAGTCCCTCAGCGCCGGCAGCGCCGC
>JBEKSM010000064.1:0-10200 GCA_049517075.1 Steroidobacteraceae bacterium
TGCAGCGTCGCGATCAGCGCGATCGCGATCGCGGCGAGCCCGGCGGCAAGACCCAGCGCGAAATTGCGCCTGCGGTGGGTGCTGCGCGCGTCGGCGCCGCGCAAGTGGCGCTCGCGGATCGCGGCGTCGTGCTTCAAGCACGCTTCGATGCCGGGCCACAGATCTCGCGCCGGCGCGATTGCGCGCGGCAACTGCGCGAGCTGCTGATCCAGGGAGAGAGTCGGCTTTTTGTTCATGGTGTTTCCTCATCGAGGCCCATGCGCAGAGCGAGCAATTGGCGCGCCCGGTGTAAATGCGCACGACAGGTGCCCGCGGCAATGCTGAGCAGTTGGGCCGCTTCGGTGTGGCTGTAGCCATAGACGCTCACGAGTACCAGCACATGGCGCGACCCGTCCGGCAGCGACGCGATCGCGCGCTCCAGATCGAGCGGCGGCGTCGCATCGCCGCCGGCCGGCTCCGGCAGCGCCGTATCGTCTAGGTGAGTCGCGTCGGCGGCGGCGAGCTCGAATTTCGCGGCGAGCGAGGCATTGCGCGCGATGACCTTGTTGACCGCTATGCGGTGCAGCCAGGTCGCATGGGTGCTGCGCGCTTCGAACTGCGGCAACGCGCGCCAAGCGGCGACGAAGGTCTCCTGCGTGCAATCTTCGGCGGCTTCGCGCTGGCCCGTGAGGCGCTGGCAGAGCCCGAAAACGGCGCCGACGTGCTCCCGGTAGAATGCTTCGAATCCCCTGACGCTGCTCCAAGCCGCATCCCGCTGAGACGTCATCGCGACACTTCCATGACTCACCGGCGGCGAGGGTTGGACAAAATTCACGGTCATGCAGCTTAGAGCAGGCGCCGCGGTCGAACGTTTAGGCCGGAAATATTTTTTTGCGGCTGAACCGGAGGCCGGGTGCTCGCCGCCGAGCAACGCTGATGTAAACTAAAGGATTGCGGGTCCGCAGAGTGGATTGGCCTGCGGCGCACAGGCGGCAACGCACAAGACCGTGGAGCGAGCAATGTACAGGCGTGATTTTCTGAAAACCGCTGGAGCGGGCTTGGGCTCGCTGATTCTGCCGATTTACGGGCATGCGGTAACTCCCGACGTATTGATCAGCAAGGTCGATGTCGCCGTGAAGAAAAAATTGGCCACGGCGGCCCTGGGCGCGGCCACCAAGGGCGGCGCGACCTATTGCGACGTGCGCATCGGCCGCTACCTGCGGCAATTCGTGATCACCCGCGAGGACAAGGTCGAAAACGTCATCAATACCGAATCGACGGGGGCGGGCATCCGCGTGATCGTCGGCGGCGCCTGGGGGTTCGCGGCCTCTAGCGATTTGTCGGTCGACGGGATCGTGGCGGCAGCAAACCAAGCCGTGGCGATCGCAAAGGCCAACGCCAAGTTCCAGACCGAACCCGTGCAACTCGCGCCCAACAAGGGCGTCGGTGAAGTTTCCTGGGCGACGCCGATCAAGAAGTCCGCGATGCAGGTGCCGATCAAGGAGAAGGTCGACCTGCTCATGAGCGTCAACGGCGCGGCGCTCAAGGCCGGTGCCGATTACATCCGTTCGATCATCTTCGCGGTCAACGAACAGAAATACTTTGCCTCGACCGACGGCTCGTTCATCGACCAAGACGTCCATCGCATCTGGGCGCCGATGCGGGTCACCGCGATCGACAAGGCGAGCGGCAAATTCCGCGAGCGCAACGGCCTGTCGGCGCCGATGGGACTCGGCTATGAGTATCTCGATCCGAGG
The DNA here is from genome assembly GCA_049517075.1 of Steroidobacteraceae bacterium. Lineage (GTDB taxonomy): Bacteria > Pseudomonadota > Gammaproteobacteria > Steroidobacterales > Steroidobacteraceae > Bog-1198. Next base: position 1,737 of record JBEKSM010000064.1, read on the forward strand.
CCTTCGGGGCGCATCGCGCTGCCCGGCGGTGCGGTCGTTTATGCGGGCTCCTACGACATGCATGCCGACGCGATTGCCGCGGCGCATCAGGCGCGGGAAAAAATCAAAGCGCGCTCGGTCAAACCCGGCAAGTACGATCTGGTGCTCGATCCGTCGCACCTGTGGCTCACGATCCACGAATCGGTCGGGCACGCGACCGAACTCGATCGCGTACTGGGCTATGAGGCGAACTACGCGGGCACGAGCTTCGCGACACTCGACAAGTGGCAATCGAAGAGCTTCAAGTATGGCAGCCCGAACGTCACGATCAGCGCCGATAAGACGCAGCCGGGTACGCTCGGCGCGGTCGGCTACGACGACGAAGGCGTGAAAACCGGGCGTTGGGACTTGATCAAGGACGGCATCCTCGTCAACTACCAGGCGATCCGCGACCAGGCGCATATCATCGGCCTGCCGGCCTCGCAGGGCTGCTGTTACGCCGATTCCTGGTCGAGCGTCCAGTTCCAGCGCATGGCCAACGTCTCGCTCGCGCCAGGGGCTGCGCCTCTCGGCATCGCCGACGTCATCAAGGGTGTCGAGAACGGTATCTACATCATCGGCGACGGCTCGTTCTCGATCGACCAGCAGCGCTACAACGCGCAATTCGGCGGCCAGTTGTTCTACGAAATCAAGGACGGCAAAGTCACCGAAATGATCGAAGACGTGGCCTATCAGATGCGAACGCCCGAGTTCTGGAATGCCTGCGTCGCGGTTTGCGATCAGCGCGACTTCCGCTACGGCGGATCGTTCTTCGACGGCAAGGGGCAGCCCGGCCAGATATCGGCCGTCTCGCATGGTTCGTCGACCTCGCGGTTCAACGGCATCAACGTCATCAACACAGCGCGCAGCTTGGGTTAAGGATGGATCGCCAATGAGTATGTTCTCCGAAAACGATGCAAGAGCCATTCTCGAAAAAGTCGTCGCGCTCTCCAAGGCGGACGAGTGCACGGCCACTCTCGACGGCTCGATCGAGGGCAATGTCCGTTATGCCTTGAACAACGTTTCGACGAGCGGCGTCGTCAACGATGCGGAACTCGACGTCAAGGTCGCGTTCGGCAAGCGCGCCGGCATCGCGACGATCAATCAATTCGACGACGCATCGCTCAAGCGCGTCGTCGCGCGTGCCGAGGAACTCGCACGGCTCGCGCCCGAAAATCCGGAATTCATGCCGGCGATCGCGAAGCAGAGCTACAAGCAGACGCCGACCTTCGTGCAGCAGACCGCGGCGATCACGCCGGAATACCGCGCCCAGGTGGCCGCCGAATGCGTCCAGCCCTGCAAGGCGAGCAAACTCGTCGCCGCGGGCTTTTTCAACGACAACCAGAGTTTCTCGGCGCTCGCCAATAGTAACGGCAATTTCGGCTATCAGCGCAGCACGACGCTCGACTTCACCTGTACGGTGCGCACCGACGACGGCGTCGGATCCGGCTGGGTCGGCAAGAATCTCGCCGACGTCTCGCAGTTCGATACCGCGGCCGAGATCCAGATCGCGATCGACAAGGCCAAGCGTTCCTCGGGCGCCAAGGCGCTCGAGCCGGGCAAGTACACGGTGATCCTCGAGCCCGCCGCGAGCGCCGATTTGTTGACCTATATGTTCCGCGGCTTCGATGCGCGCGAGGCCGACGAAGGCCGCAGCTTCATGACCAAGAAGGGCGGCGGCAACAAGCTCGGCGACAAGGTGTTCGATGAGCGCGTGACGATCTATGCGGACCCGGCGGATCCGACTTCGGCGGTGCTGCCGTGGGACGACGACGGCCTGCCGCGCGAGCACACGCCGATCGTGACCAAGGGCGTCGTCGATTATTTGCAGTACTCACGCTACTGGGCGAAATTGAAAGGCAAGACCGCGGTCGGTGAGCCGCGCAACTTCATCATGCTGGGCGGCGACAAATCGACGATGGACCTGGTCCGCACGACGCAGAAGGGCGTGCTCGTGACCCGCACCTGGTACATCCGCATGGTCGATCCGCAGACGGTGCTGCTCACCGGGCTCACGCGCGACGGAACCTTCTACATCGAGAACGGCGAAATCAAGTACCCGATCAAGAACTTCCGCTTCAACGAATCCCCGGTGATCATGCTCAACAATGTCGAGGAATTCGGCAAGCCGGTGCGCATCCAGCCGCAGGAGGGACGCGTCGTGATGATGCTTCCGCCGATGAAGCTGCGCGAATTCACGTTCACCTCGCTGTCGGATGCGGTGTAGGCGCGTTGGGCACGTCGCAGGTCCCGGGTAGCGGCGGCCCCTACGATTTCTGGTTCACGCGGCTCATGTACGAGTCGGGCGACTGGGACGTCGACCAGCGCATGCCGTCGAACATCGCCGACACGCTGCTGCAGTACACGACGCTGCGCGTCGATCCGGAGGAGCACGTGATCCCGCTCGGCGATGCGCGCATGATGAGCGCCCCGTTTTGCTATCTCGCGGGCCACAAGCTCGTCGAGTTCAATCCCGACGAGCGGCGCAACTTCGAGGCCTATCTGAAGAACGGCGGTTTCGTGCTCGCCGACGACTGCAATCACGATATCGACGGCTTGTTCGCGAAATCCTTCGAGCGCGAGATGGCCTCGATGTTCGGACCCGACCGCCTCGAGAAGTTGCCGAAGGATCATCCGTTGTACTCGAGTTTCTTCAAGTTCGACGGTCCGCCCGCGACTTCGATGGAGCTCAACGGCTGGGGCGATGATCTCGTGCACGATTATTTGCGGGGCATCACCATCGGCGGGCGCCTCGGCCTCTTGTACAGCAACAAGGATTACGGCTGCGAGTGGGACTTCGATTGGCGCAACAAGCGCTTCAATGCCGAAGACATCACCAAATTCGCGGTCAATATCGTGACCTATGCCTTATCCGCCTGAAGCGCCGACCGAAGAGAAGATCGCGCGCGAACTCGACAAGCTCGCGCGCGTGCGCGAGGAGATCGCGCGCCTGATCGTCGGCCAGCGGGAGGTCGTGGAGCAGCTGTTGATCGGCCTGCTCGCGGGCGGCCACTGCCTGCTCGAAGGCGTGCCGGGGCTCGGCAAGACGCTGCTCGTGCGCGCGCTCGGCCAGGCGCTCGCGCTCGATTTTCGGCGCGTGCAGTTCACGCCGGACCTGATGCCGAGCGACATTCTCGGCACCGAGATCCTCGAAGAGGACCATGGGACCGGCAAGCGCTATTTCACGTTTCAAAAAGGTCCGGTGTTTACCCACCTGCTGCTCGCCGACGAGTTGAACCGCACGCCGCCGAAAACGCAGGCCGCGCTGCTCGAGGCGATGCAAGAGCACACGGTCAGCTACGGCGGCAAGACCTACGCGCTGCCCGAGCCGTTCTTCGTGCTCGCGACCCAGAACCCGCTCGAACAGGCCGGCACCTATCCGCTGCCGGAGGCGCAGCTCGATCGCTTCTTGCTGCACATTCTGGTCGAGTACCCGAGCGAAGCCGAGGAGCGCACGATACTCGCCGAAACCACGGGGCGCCGCCGCGATCCGGTCACGGCCGTGATGCAGGGCAGTGAAGTGCTCGGGCTGCAAGCGCTCACGCGCGAGGTGCACATCGGCGCGGATCTGCTGCAATGGATCACGGCGCTGATTCGCGCGACGCGTCCCCAGAGCTCGACGATTCCGCAGATCGGCGAGTGGGTGCGCTGGGGCGCGGGTCCGCGCGCCGGGCAGGCGCTGATCCTCGCGGCCAAAGCCCGTGCTCTGTTGCACGGCCGCTTCGCCTGCACACGCGACGACGTGCGGCAGCTCGCGGCGCCCGCGCTGCGGCATCGGCTGCTGCTCTCGTTTGCAGCCGAAGCGGAGCGCCGCTCGCCCGACGATGTCGTCGAACGGCTGCTCGACGCGGTCGCCTACCCGGCCTGATCCGGTGTCCGCCCGCATCCCCGGGACCGCCGTGCAGATTCCGCCCGAAGTCCGCGCGCGCCTGCGCAGCTTGCGCTTCGGCACCCGCTTTCTCGCGAACGGCTTAGGGTTGGGCCAGCACCTCGGCAGAAGCCGCGGCGCCGGTCTCGAATTCGAGCAGTACCGCAGCTACGAGCCCGGCGATGAGCCGCGGCGCGTCGACTGGAAGCTCTACGCGCGCTCGGATCGCTTTTTCGTGCGCGACGCGACGCGTGAAAGCCCTTTGTGCGTATGGGTGCTGCTCGATGCGACGGCCTCGATGGCCCAAGCGGATCGCAGCAACCCCAAGTGGAGCAAGCTCGCGGCCGCCAAACAGCTCTGCGCCTGCCTCGTCGAGATCGCGGCCGCCCACGGCGACGCGGTGGGTTTGATCGCAATCACGGGTGGCGGCATCCGGCTCATTCCGATGGGCAGCGGCGCGCGCCATCGAGACCGGCTGCTGCTCGAACTCGAGCAGATCGAAAGCGCGGGCGCCTGGCCCGTCGAGGCGCGCTTGACTTCCGCGTGGGAGCGCATCGAGCCGGATTCTCTGGTCGTCGTGATTTCGGATGGATTCGATGCGCTGCTGCCGGTGTTCGCTGCGCGCCTCGCGGCCGCGCGCCGGCAGGTGATATCGATCGGTCTCGTGAGCCGCGAGGAGCGCGAATTCCCGTTCGTCGGCGGCTATGTGTTTCGCGATCCTGAAACCGGCGATGAATGCCGCGTCGATGCAGCCGCGGCGCGCACCGACTACCTGGCGCGATTTTCCGAGAGCCGCATCGATTTGCGGCGCCGGCTTGGGGCGAGCGGCATTCCGCATGTCGATCACTGCATCGATGAGCCGGCGGATCAGCCGCTGCGCCGCTTGCTCGGCGGTTCACGCTGGGAGCAGGGCAGCGCGCGCGCCGCGCCGCGCCGCGCATGATTGCGCTGCTCGCGCCGCTCGGACTCGCCGCACTCGCGGCGCTGCTCGTGCCGCTGCTCGTGCATCTCGTGCGCCGCTCGGACGAGCAGGTGCTGCCGTTCGCGGCGACGCGCTACCTGCGCGAGCGCCACCATCCGCGCGAGCGGTTGCGACTGCACGAGCCGCTGTTGCTCGCGCTGCGGCTGCTGTTGATCGCGAGCCTCGCGGTATTGTTGGCGATCCCCGCCTGGCGCCACAAGCAGGCGCCCGCGGCGCCGTGGGTCGTCGTCGCGCCCGGGGTTTCGGCCGAGACGGCGCGCGCCGCGCAGCCGGCGGCGCTCGGTGAATGGCACCGACTCGCGCCGGGATTTCCGCCGCTCGCGGCCAACGCACCGAGCGACACCGCGGCGTTTTCAAGCCTCGTGCGTGAGCTCGACGCGCAATTGCCGGCGGGCACCCCGCTGACGCTCATCGTGCCCGAGGAACTCGGGGGTCTCGATGCCGAACGCTTGGCGCTTGCGCACACGGTCGACTGGCGGGTCGTCGGCGGCGCGAGTCCGCGCCCCGCCGCGCCGAGCGCCGATGCCGCACCGCTGCCCCTCGCCGTGCGCTACGACGCGGCGGGAGCCGCCGAACTCCACGTCGCGCGCGCGCTCGCGGCCGCTTGGGCTGCGCGCGGGATCCCGCTCGCACTCGACATCGCGCCGCAGGACGCGACATTGCCGGCGCCGCCCGCGTGGCTGATCTGGCTCGCGGGCCCGCTGCCGCCCGCGGTCGAGGACTGGGCTCGGCGCGGCGGCCGCGTGCTCGCTTCTCGCCAGGTGACGGACCTCGGCGAGGCGGTCATCACCGATGACAACGGCGCTGCCGTGCTGCGCGCACGCGAGTTGGGACTCGGGCGATCGCTCTCGCTCGCGGCGCCATTGCAGCCTGCCGAGCTTGCCGTACTGTTGCAGCCGGAATTTCCGCAGACGCTGTTCGCGTTGCTTTCCGCGCCATCACGCGAGCCGGACCGTGCGGCCGCGCGCGACGTCGTGCCGCGAAGCTTCGGTTCGGCCCCGGCCGATCCCGTGTGGCGGCTCGATGCGGGTGTCGCGCTCTGGATCGCCGTGCTGTTCCTGGTCGAGCGCGTTTTTTCGACGCGCCGCAAGGTGCGTGCATGAGTCGCTCCGACGCCGTGCTGCCGCCGGCGCTTTTGCCCTGGATCCGCGGCATACGCCGGCGTGCCGCCGCGATCCGCATCGCGCTGCTCGCGCCGCCGGTTGCGCTCGCGATCGTGATTGCCGACCGATTCGCGAATTCCGCGGTGGCCGTCGCCCTCGCGGTGCTGTTGCTCGCGATCGTCGTCGTCGTCACGCGGCATGCGCTGCAGCGTTACGATGCGCGCTGGCTCGCGCGCCGGCTCAACGCGGCGCTGCCGACTTTCGAAGACAGCCTGGAACTGCTGTTCGAGCCCGCGGGCGCGAATGTGCCGCAGGCGGGTCCGGGCGGCTTGGCGGCGCTGCAACGCGCGCGACTGCAGGCACGCCTGCCGCAAGCCACGCTGCCGGACTTGCGGCCGGCCTATCCGGGCCGCTGGTTTGCTGCCGTTTGGGGCGGCGCCGTGCTCGTGTTCATGCTCGCGTTGCAGGCACCCGCATTGTGGTCGGCATTGCACCTCAGCGGCGCGCATGCGCCCGACGCTGCGCGCCCCGGGGCGCTGCTCGCGGCGCGCGTGCAGGTCGAGCCGCCGGCCTATACCGGCCTCGGCACGCAGCTGCTGCAATCGCTCGATGTCAAGGTGCCGGAGGGCAGCAAGCTTCGCTTCGAATTGCGGCTCGCGGCCGATCCCAATCGCGCGACGCTGGAATTTCACGACGGCAGCCGTCTCGTGTTGCGCCATGAGCAGGAGGTCTGGCGCGCCGAGCGCGTCATCGAGGCCGCATCACTCGTGCGCTTGCGTCTCGATCCGGCGGGGCTGGCGGGCGAGGACGGGCTGCATCGCATCGACGTGATCAAGGATCGCCCACCAGAGGTCAAAGTACTAACGCCGGACCGCACTTTGAACGTGCTCGAGCGCGGGCAGAAGACCTGGAGTCTCGGGTTCGAGGCCAGCGACGATTATGGTCTCGGTCCGGCGGTGTTGTCGGTCGCGCTCGCACAGGGCTCCGGCGAAAACATCAAGACGACGCAGCAAACGCTCGTGCTCGAGGGCAACGGCGATGCGCGCCATCGCGTCTATCGCAAGACGCTCGATCTCGACGCGCTGGGCTTTGCCGAAGGCGATGATCTGGTCGTGCGCCTGGCCGTTTCGGACAACCGGCCCGAGCAACCCAACCAGACCGAGAGCGCGAGCTTCATTTTGCGCTGGCCGTCTGCGCCGACCGCCGCGAGCATCGGCATGGAGGGTCTCGTGCAGAAGACCTTGCCGGCCTATTTCGCGAGCGAGCGCCAGATCATCATCGACAGCGAAGCGCTGCAGGCGACGCGCGCCACGCTCGCGGCGCAGCGCTTCGAGGCGCGATCCGATGAGCTGGGCGTCGAGCAGAAAGTACTGCGGCTGCGTTACGGGGAGTTCCTCGGCGAAGAATCCGAGGCGAGCGCGCAGCATGACGATGACGCGCCGGCCGCGAAAGCACAGGGCTTCGGCGACGGCAGCAACGTCACGAGCCAATTCGGCCACGTGCACGACAAGCCCGAAGCCGCGACGCTGCTCGATGTCGAGACGCGGCGCTTGCTCAAAGCCGCGCTCGGCGAGATGTGGCAGGCAGAGCTGCATCTGCGCCAGGCCAATCCCGATCTGGCTTTGCCGTTCGAATACAAGGCGCTCGAATACATCAAGCAGGTCCAGCAGGCCGAGCGAATTTATCTGGCGCGCGCCGGTGTCCAATTGCCCGAGGTCGATCTCGGCCGGCGACTCAGCGGCGATCGCACGGGCTTGCGCGATCGAGACGCAGCGGTGCCGCCGGTCGCTTCGGACGATGCGCCACTCGGCGCGATCTGGCAGGCCTTGGACCGTGATACCGCGCCGCCGTGGCAGGCGCTCGAGGATTGGGTGCATCGCCACCAGAGCACGCTACCGGATGCGCTCGGTTTGTTGGCCGCGGCCGATCGGCTCGAACATGATCCGCACTGCGGGGTTTGCCGCGCACAATTACGTGCCTTGCTGTGGCCGCTGTTGCCGCAGCCGGCGACGGCGCTGCGGCAGCGCCCGCAGCCGGATGCCGCGGGCGCTGCGTATTTGCAGGCGCTCGGTGCGCCGCAGCTCGGCTCGCAGTCCCCATGAATTTCCCGCTCGCGAGCATGGCGGTCTTGATCTCGGCCGCGTTGCTCGCGAGTTGGCGCTCGTGGCGCCACGATGCACGCCGCGCGCAGAGCTGGCTGCAGTTGCCGGCGGCCGCGCTGCTCTACTTGGCGCTGTTTCCACCGGCGATCCCCGAGCGCGGCGATGCGCTCAGCGTGCTCGCGTCCGGCGCGCCGCACGCTGCGCGCACCACTGCGCCCGCGGGGCAGCCGGTCGTGGCTTTGCGCGGCGCATCGGCCCCGGCGGTTGTCGAGGTGGCGCCCGATCTCGCGACCGCGCTACGCAAACATCCGTTTGTGGACGAGCTCACGGTCATCGGCGGCGGCCTCGGCGCGCGCGATCGGCCGGCTGCGGCCGGACTTGCGCTGCGCTT
>JBEKSM010000065.1:0-10094 GCA_049517075.1 Steroidobacteraceae bacterium
TCGGGCAATAGCCCGAATGTGTTGCGCGGGCTGCGCCAGGCACGCACGATGGGACTGAAGACGATTGGATTGAGCGGCGGCAGCGGCGGGCAGCTACAGCCGCTCTGCGATGCGCTGATCGTGGTTCCCTCGCCGGTGACGGCGCGTATCCAAGAGATGCACATCACGATCGGCCACATGCTTTGCAAGAGCCTGGAACAACGTCTCGGCCTCGTTTAGGACTGGCGATGCAAACCCCGGTGCTATTTTCCCTGTTGAACGGATTTCACTCGGCGCGTGTGATCGTGCTCGGCGATTGTATGCTCGACCGTTTCATTTACGGCTCCGTTGAGCGAATTTCGCCCGAGGCGCCGATCCCGGTCGTCAATGTCGAGCGCACCGTCGATATGCCCGGCGGCGCGGCGAATGTGGCGCGCAATATCGCGGCGCTCGGGGCCCGCACGACGCTGTTAGGGGTCGTCGGCGAGGACACCTGGGCGGATGACCTGCGGGTTCAACTCGGTGCCTCCCCGACAATTGACGCGCAGCTGATCCGCGACGGCACACGCCCGACGACCGTCAAGACGCGCTACGTGGCCGACGGCCAGCAGGTCATGCGCGCCGATCGCGAGAGCCGCGCGGCGCTCTCGGACGACGTGCAACGGCGCTTGCTCGCGGCATTCGAGGCCTCGTTGCCCGATGCGCAGGTCATCGTGCTCTCCGACTATGCGAAGGGTGTGTTGTCGGACGCGGTCACGCGCGAGGCGATCGCGATGGCGCGCAGCGCAGGCAAGCTCATCATCGTCGATCCCAAGTCGAAGAATTTTGCGCGCTATCGCGGTGCGACGATGCTGACGCCGAATCGGCTCGAGCTGCAGCAGGCCACGGGCCAGGACTGTCACAGCGATGCGGACGTCGTCGAGTGCGCGCAATGTGTGCTCGAGCAGAACATCTGCGATTGGCTCGTCGTCACGCGCGGCAAACATGGCATGTCGGTGGTTGGCGGCAACGAGCCTGCGGTACATCTGCCGACCGCGGCACGCCAGGTGTTCGACGTCTCCGGCGCGGGCGATACCGTGGTGGCCGTGATCGCTCTTGCGCTCGCGACGGGCGCCGAAGTCGCCCAGGCCGCATCCTTGGCCAATACCGCGGCCGGCATCGTCGTGGGCAAGCCCGGCACGGCGACCGTGACGACCGGCGAAGTCATCGCGGCGCTCACGCCGTTCGACGGCCGCACCGATCCGCAGAAGATCTTTTCGCTCGAGAGCGTGTTGCAACTCTGCCGAGGCTGGCGCGAACAGGGCTTGAAGATCGCCTTTACCAACGGTTGCTTCGATCTGCTGCATCCTGGACATATTTCGCTGCTCGAGCAGGCGCGGCGCAGCGCCGATCGGCTCGTCGTCGGGCTCAATGCCGATCTCTCGATTCGGCGCTTGAAGGGGCCGAACCGACCGATTCAGGGCGAAGTTGCGCGTGCGACCGTGCTCGCGGCCGTCAAATCGGTCGATGCGGTCGTGATTTTCGAAGAAGACACACCGATCCGCCTGATCGAGGTGCTCGAGCCCGACGTGCTCGTCAAGGGTGCCGATTACACCGTCGCTACCGTCGTCGGCGCCGATCTCGTGCAAAAGCGCGGCGGCAAAGTCATCCTCGCGGAACTGCTCACGGGCCACAGCACGACCGAAACGGTCAAGCGAGTCGCCGGCTCCACCGGTGGCTGAACGCGGAAAGGTCGTGATTTTGGACCGCGATGGCACGATCGTCATCGATCGCGGCTACCTCGACAACGCGGCAGGTTTGGAATTCCTGCCGGGCGCCGCAGCTGGGCTGCACGCACTTTATTCGCAAGGCAATCGACTGGTCGTGATCACCAATCAGTCGGGCGTCGGTCGAGGCCTATTTCCGATCGATCGCGTCTACGCGATGAATGCCCGCTTGAACCAGATGATCGAGGAGGCCGGCGCGCGGCTTGCCGGCATCTATTTTTGCCCGCACACGCCCGATGAGAGCTGCGACTGCCGCAAGCCCAATCTGGGATTGATGACATTGGCGGCAGCCGAGCTGAATTTCGACCCAGCGGAGTCGGTCGTGATCGGCGACAAAGACTCGGACATCGAGTTCGGACGCCGCGCCGGCGCGAAGACAATCCTGATCGCTCGACCGCCCGCCGCCGTCGGCCGGATCACGGCTGATGCAGTAGTGCCGAATCTCATCGAGGCGGCGCGTAAGATTGCCGACCTCCGCCGCGATGCCCTAGGCTGATACCCTAGGGCTCGTACGCCGGCCGACTTTACTTGGCCTCCTGAAACAGCTAGGATTCGCGCCAATTTTCTCATTGAAATCAGAGTATTACGGATGAAGATCAGCATTTTCGGCTCGGGTTACGTCGGGCTCGTCACCGGCGCCTGTCTCGCTGACGCCGGCAACCATGTCATGTGTGTCGACATCGACGCACGTAAAGTCGACATGTTGCGCCGCGGCGAGATCCCGATCCACGAACCCGGCCTCGATGCGATGGTCAAGCGCAACGTCGACGCCGGGCGCTTGTCATTCACGACGAACGCAAAGGACGGTGTCGAACACGGTCTGTTCCAAGTGATCGCAGTCGGCACGCCGCCGGATGAAGACGGCTCGGCGGATTTGCGCTATGTGCTTGCGGTTGCGCGCACGATCGGCGAGCACATGACCGAGTACAAGGTCGTGATCACCAAGTCGACCGTGCCGGTCGGGACGGCCGACAAGGTTCGCGACGCGGTCGCAGAGTCGCTGGCCCGACGCGCGGTGAGCATCGAGTACGACACCGTCTCGAACCCGGAATTTCTCAAAGAAGGTGCGGCGATCTCGGATTTCATGAAACCCGACCGCGTCGTCGTCGGCACCGACAGCGGGCGCGCGGCCGAGCTCATGCGCTCGCTCTACGATCCCTTCACGCGCAACCGCGACCGCATGATCGTCATGGACATTCGTTCCTCGGAGCTGACCAAGTACGCTGCGAATGCAATGCTCGCAACCAAGATCAGCTTCATGAACGAGCTCGCGAATCTCGCCGAGCATTTCGATGCCGATATCGAACAAGTGCGCATCGGCATCGGTTCGGACCCGCGCATCGGCTACGCGTTCATTTACCCCGGCGTTGGCTACGGAGGCTCCTGCTTCCCCAAGGATGTACAGGCTTTGGCGCGCTCCGCCAAGGAAGTCGGCTATGACGCCGACATGCTGACGGCCGTCGAGGCGGTCAATAACCGCCAGAAACGCGTGTTGTTCGACAAGATCAAGGCGCATTTCGGCGATTTGCACGGCAAGACGATCGCGATTTGGGGGCTCGCGTTCAAGCCCAATACCGATGACATGCGCGAAGCGCCGAGCCGAGAGCTCATCGAGGCGCTCTGGGCGGCCGGCGCGACCGTGCGCGCCTACGATCCGGCGGCGATGCCGGAGATGCTGCGGATCTATGGGCAGCGGTCGGACCTGACGCTGTGCAAAACCAGTCCCGAGGCACTGCACGGCGCGGACGCGCTTGCGATCGTGACCGAATGGCAGGAATTTCGGAGTCCCGATTTTCCCGAGATGCACGCCACGCTGAAATCCCCCGTTATCTTCGACGGCCGCAATCTCTATGATCCGGCGCAAATGGCGCGCGCGGGCTTCAGCTATTATGCGATCGGCCGCGGCCGGCGCAGTCGGCCGGCTTGATGGCCCGCTCGTTGATCCCATGTTCACGGCAACGCAAACGGTGAGATTCCTGTGGCACTATTGATTCCGGTGATTCTGTCGGGCGGTGCGGGCACTCGGCTCTGGCCACTGTCGCGAGAGATGTATCCGAAGCAACTGCTCGCGCTCACGAGCGCCCACACGATGCTGCAAGAAACCGCGCTGCGCCTCGCCGGCGTCGCACGCGCGAGCGCGCCGATCGTGGTTTGCAACGAAGCGCACCGATTCGCGGTCGCGGAACAGATTCGCGTGCTGGGTGCGGCGCCCGCGGCGATTCTGCTCGAGCCCACGGGCCGCAATACCGCACCCGCGGTGGCACTCGCGGCACTCAAAGCGCTGCAAATCGATCCGCAGGCAATCCTGATCATTGCGCCGGCGGATCATGTGATCCGCGATGCGCGTGCATTTCAGCAGGCGGCCGAGCTCGCCGTGGCGGCGGCACAATCCGGCAAGCTCGTGACATTCGGCATCGTCGCGCATGCACCCGAAACCGGCTATGGCTATATCCGTCGCGGTGCCGGTGCGGGACCTGCATTTCCGGTTGCGGAGTTCACCGAGAAACCGCCGCTCGATCTTGCGCGCCAGTTCGTCGAGTCCGGCGATTATTATTGGAATTCCGGCATGTTCGTGTTCACGGCGTCGCGCTATCTCGCCGAGCTGAAGCACTTTGCTCCGGATATCTTGGACGCGGTGCAGGCGGCATTTTCGGCCGCGACGACTGATCTGGATTTCATGCGCATCGACAAGGCGGCGTTTGAGAAATGCCGCAGCGAGTCGATCGATTACGCGGTCATGGAGAAGACCCGGGATGCGGTCGTGTTGCCGCTCGATGCAGGGTGGAGCGACGTCGGGTCCTGGTCCTCGCTGTTCGATGCGCTGCCGGCCGACGAGGAGGGCAACGTATTGCAAGGCGACGTGATGGTCCATGACACGCACGATTGTTACGTGCACTCGACGAGCCGCCTCGTCGCCGCGGTCGGAATGGATGATCACATCATCGTCGAGACCAAGGATGCTGTGTTGGTGGCCCCGAAGGATCGCGTTCACGACGTCAAGGAATTGGTCGCGAAGCTCAAGAAATCCGGCCGTTCCGAATCCGCGCTGCACCGCGAAGTGTTTCGGCCCTGGGGGAGCTACGACAGCATCGACAGCGGCGAGCGCTTCCAGGTCAAACGCCTCTCGGTCAAGCCCGGCGGCGTGCTGTCGCTGCAAATGCACCACCACCGCGCCGAACACTGGGTCGTGGTTTCGGGCACGGCACGCATCACTTGTGACGACAAGGTCTACCTGCTTTCGGAAAACCAATCCACCTACATTCCGGTCGGCTCGACGCATCGCATCGAGAATCCCGGCAAGGTGTTCTTGCACATCGTCGAGGTACAGTCCGGATCCTATCTCGGCGAAGATGACATCGTGCGGTTCGAAGACAATTACGGGCGCAAGGGTACCAGCACGTGACGGCCATCGGCGAGCTCGAACCGGCCATCGGATTCAAGGCGATCGCGGGTTTCAAGGCCTATGATCTTCGCGGCCGGATTCCCGACGAACTCAACGAGGACGTCGCCTATCGGGTCGGCCGCGGCTACGCGCAATTCCTCTCGCCGCGCCGAGTCGTGGTCGGACGCGATATCCGGCTCTCGAGCGCTGCCTTGACCGACGCGCTGTGCCGCGGCTTGACCGACAGCGGCGTCGATGTCATCGACATCGGCATTTGCGGAACCGAAGGCGTTTATTTCGCGACGTTCGACGGCGGTTATGACGGCGGCATCATGGTCACCGCGAGCCACAATCCGTCCGACTACAACGGCATGAAATTCGTGCGCGAACGGTCGAAGCCGATCAGCGGCGACAATGGCCTGCAGCAAATCCGCGGGTTCGCCGAGCGCGCGGAATTTCCGGCGCCGGCCCGACCTGGCAGACGACGCACCATCGATACCAGCAAGGCGTATGTCGCTCATCTTTTGTCTTATGTCGATCTGCCGAAGCTGCGGCCCTTGAAGATCGTCGTCAATGCCGGCAACGGCGGTGCGGGGCTCGTCATCGATGAGCTCGAGCCGCACCTGCCGTTCCAATTCGTCAAACTGCATCACGAGGCCGATGGCCGATTTCCGAACGGTATTCCGAATCCGATGCTCGAGGCGAACCGCGGTTCGACGAGCGCGGCGATTCGCGCCGAGAAAGCCGATTTCGGCGTCGCCTGGGACGGCGATTTCGATCGCTGCTTCCTGTTCGATGAGCGCGGCAGCTTCATCGAGGGCTACTACATCGTCGGATTGCTGGCCTCGGTGCTGCTGCGCGGGCAGACGGGCGCAAAAGTCGTGCACGATCCGCGTTTGACCTGGAACACGATCGAGGTCGTCGAGGCTTGCGGCGGAACTCCGGTGCTCTCGAAGTCGGGACATGCGTTCATCAAACAGCGCATGCGCGAGGTCGATGGTGTCTACGGCGGCGAAATGAGCGCTCACCATTATTTTCGGCGTTTCTCCTATTGCGACAGCGGGATGATTCCCTGGCTAATCGTTGCACAGCTGCTCAGCGAAACGGCGGCCCCGCTCTCGACGCTCGTCGGCGAGCGCATGCTCAAGTTTCCGGTCAGCGGCGAACTAAACTATCGCGTGCCGGATGCGAAGGCCGCAATTGCGGCGATCGAGGCGCGCTACGGTGCCGCGGCGCTCGCGACGGATCGCACCGACGGCGTGTCGTTCGAGTTTGCGGATTGGCGTTTCAATTTGCGCAGTTCGAACACCGAACCGCTGCTGCGGCTCAATGTGGAAGCGCGCGGCTCGGACGCGCTGATGCGCGCGAAGACCGAAGAACTGCTTGCCTTGCTCGAGACGCAAGGCGCGGTCGCGGCCGATCATTAAAAGCCCATGCCGACACCAACGCTCAGCGTCGTGATCCCGGTCTACAACGAGGAACTCGTGCTGCCGACGCTGTTCGCGCGGCTCTATCCGGCGCTCGATGTGCTGGGTATCAGCTACGAGTGTGTGTTCGTCAACGACGGCAGCCGAGACCGCTCGGTCGCGCTGCTGCGCCAGCAATTCGAGCGCCGTCCGCTCGAGACGCGCGTGGTCATCTTTCATGCGAATTTCGGCCAGCACTCGGCGATCATGGCGGGATTCGCCTACGCGCGCGGCGACTATGTCGTGACCTTGGACGCCGATTTGCAGAATCCGCCCGAAGAGATCGGCAGGCTCGTCGAAAAACTCACCGAAGGCTACGACTACGTCGGCACGATCCGTCAGCAGCGCCAGGACACGCTCTGGCGCCGCTCGTTCTCCAAGGCGATCAACAAACTGCGTGAATGGATCACCCCGGTGCGCATCACCGATCAGGGCTGCATGATGCGCGGCTACGCGCGCTCGGTCGTGACCGCGCTCAATCAGACGCGCGAGGTCAACACGTTCATTCCCGCACTGGCGTCGCTCTATGCGATGCGGCCCGTCGAGGTGCCGATCTCGCACGAGGAGCGCCATGCCGGGCAATCGAAGTATTCGATGTACAGCCTGATCCGCTTGAATTTCGATTTGATCACCGGATTCTCGGTGGTTCCGCTGCAACTGTTTTCGATGACCGGCATGGCGGTTGCGGCGCTGTCGGCGCTGCTCGTGCTCGTTCTGTTCGTGCGCCGCATCCTTGTAGGTCCCGAGGCCGAGGGCTTGTTCACCTTGTTCGGCGTCGTGTTCTTCTTGATCGGCATCGCGCTGTTCGGCATCGGGTTGCTCGGCGAATACGTGGGCCGCATCTACGCGCAGGTTCGCGAGCGGCCGCGCTATATCGTCGAGGCGGTGCTCGAGGCGGCGCCGCCCGCGATGGGGGCGACGATCACCCGATCGCAAGCCGACACCGACGCAAACGCGGTGAGTGCGAAGTGACCCCGCGAGCCGCGACGCGGGCGGTCGTGTTTGCCTATAGTGAAGTCGGCGTGCGCTGCCTACAGGTGTTGCTGGACCAGGGCATCGAGATACCGCTGTTGTTCACCCACATCGATGATCCGGCCGAGAGCCAGTGGTTCGGCAGCGTCAAGGCGCTCGGCGAACGGCATCGACTGCGAGTCGAGACGCCGGAGGATCCGAACACGCCGGAGTGGATAGCGCAGGCGCGCGCGTCCGCGCCGGATTTTCTGTTTTCCTTCTATTACCGCCACATGCTCGGCGCTGAGTGGCTGCACGTCGCCACACGCGGTGCTTTGAACATGCACGGCTCGCTGCTGCCGAAATACCGCGGCCGTGCCTCGGTGCACTGGGCGATCCTCAATGGGGAGAGCGCAACCGGCGCGAGCCTGCATTACATGCTCGAGAAGCCCGATGCCGGGGCGCTCGTCGATCAGCAGCCGGTGCCGATCGCGGAAAACGACTCCGCGCTTGACGTGACGGTGCGGGTTGCCGAGGCCGCCGCCGCGGTGCTCAAGCGTACCTTGCCGCAGCTGATCGCGGGGACCGCCGACAGGATGCCGCTCGATCTCTCGCGAGGCTCGTATTTCGGGCGGCGGCGCCCCGAGGACGGCCGCATCGATTGGCGCAAAGGCGCACGCGCGGTGCACGACCTCGTACGGGCTGTCGCGCCGCCATTCCCCGGCGCCTTTACCGACCTCAAGGGGTGTAGGCTGGCCGTCCTGGAGACGCGCGTGGATCCGGCGCCGCCGCGCTTTGCGGCGCAGGCGCCCTGTTTGTATTCGGAGGGCGGTGCATGGTTCGCCGATTGCGTCGATGGCAGGCGCTTGCGGATTTTGCAACTCGAGTTGGACGACCGCGCGGTCGGACCGAACGCGCTGCCGGCGGCACTGTCGAACCAGCCGATTGCCTTGTCTTGAGCTAAACGGGTGTTGAGGGCTTCATTTTGAAAAACATTCTCATTCTCGGCGTCAACGGCTTCATCGGCCACCACTTGAGCAAGTACATTCTCGCTCGCACGAACTGGCAGATTTACGGCATGGATTTGCAGTCCGAGCGCGTCAGTACGCTGCTAGGCAATCCGCGCTTCCATTTCGTCGAGGGCGACATCACGATCAATCGCGAATGGGTCGAATATCACGTGCGCAAATGCGACGTGATTCTTCCATTGGTCGCGATCGCGACGCCTGCGACCTACGTGCGTGCGCCGCTGCGGGTGTTCGAATTGGATTTCGAAGCGAACTTGCCGATCATTCGCCATTGCGTCAAATACAAGAAGCGCGTCGTGTTTCCGTCGACCTCGGAAGTCTACGGCGCCTGCCGCGACAAGGAATTCGATCCCGAGACCAGCGAACTCGTGCTCGGACCCATTCACAAGCAGCGCTGGATCTATTCCTGCGTGAAGCAGCTGCTCGATCGGATCATCTGGGCTTACGGCCAAGAAGGCCTGCAATTTACCTTGTTCCGCCCGTTCAACTGGATCGGCTCCGGGCTCGACAGCATGGATGATCCCAAAGAGGGCAGTTCGCGCGTGCTCACGCAATTCCTGGGCCATATCGTGCGCGGCGAGCCGATCAAACTCGTCGACGGCGGCAGTCAAACCCGCGCGTTCACGTTCATCGACGATGCGGTCGACTGCCTGACGCGCGTGATCGACAACCCGGGCGGCATCGCCGACGGCAAGATCTACAACATCGGCAATCCGGGCAACTCCTACTCGATTCGCACGCTCGCCGAAATGATGATCGAGATTGCGCTCTCGCGGCCGGAATACGCGCCGACGGCGCGTAACACCAAGCTCATCGAGGTCTCCTCGCTCGATTACTACGGCAAGGGGTATGCCGACATTCCGGCGCGCATGCCGTCGATCAAGAACACGACGGCCGAACTCGGGTGGACGCCGAAGACCGACATGCGCGCGGCGCTCTCCGCGATCTTCGACTCCTATGCGCATAGCCTGCCGTCGGCGTCGGCGCTGTTGTCGAGCGATGCTTGAGCGCACGCACATCGGCCTCAAGGTCGATGTCGATACGCTGCGCGGCACGCGGGAAGGTGTGCCGCGGCTCGCGGCGTTGCTGAAGAAGCACGGGCTCGACGCGACGTTCTATTTTTCGGTCGGACCCGATCACACGGGCCGCGCCTTGCGTCGCGTGCTGCGCCCCGGGTTCTTTCAAAAAGTCGCGCGCACCTCGGTCGTCAAGCATTACGGCCTCAAGACCTTGCTGTACGGCGTGCTGCTGCCGGGCCCCGACATCGGCCGTGCCGCGGGTGCCGAGATGCGCGGCGTATTCGACGCCGGCTTCGAGGTCGGCTTGCACACCTATGATCATGTGCGCTGGCAGGATTACGTTGCGAGCGCGTCGGCCGAATGGACGCGCGTCGAATTCGAGCGCGGACTCGCGGCGTTCGAGCGCGTGTTCGGCTTTTTGCCGCAGTCGCATGCGGCCGCAGGCTGGCAGATCAACGACCACGCGCTGCTACTCGAGGCCGAATACGGGCTGTTGGGCGCGT
>JBEKSM010000066.1:0-9872 GCA_049517075.1 Steroidobacteraceae bacterium
GTTCGGGTAGCGATTGAGAAACGCGACGAGCTTGTCGAGGTGCACGGTTGCGCCCGGCTTGAGATCCGCTCTGCCGGTCGTGAACAGTACGTCGCCGAGCGTCAACACCAGACCGCGATCGGTCACGCGTGCATTGAGTGTGTCGATCTGGTGCTGCAGTTCGGCTGCTTGTTGTGCGGCTTGTTGCGCAGAGATCACCGCCGCCATGTTGGCGGCATCGGCATCGCTGCGCGCTTGATTGGCTTGAGCAGCCGCGGCATCGGCCTGAAGCTGGGCCTGCGAAGCGATCGCCCGCTGCGCTGCATCGTCCGCGCGCGCCCGTTCCATCTGGTTCGTCGCGGCATTGGCTTCCCGGGTGCGGGCATCGAGCCGTGCGCTCTGGCGTTGGGCTTCGAGCGCTGCACGCTGATCCTCGAGATAGCGGGTTTTCGCCTGCGCTTCGGCGATGTCGACCTTGCGGTCGGCGATGTAAACCCGGTATTGCCCGAGTTCCACGTCGGTCTGTGGCTGCTCGGCGGCCTGCACTGCGCGCTCCGCATCGTTGATCGCCGCGGGAGCCCTGCTGGCAAGGTTCGGATCGCCCTGCAATCGCGTGAGTTTGGCGCGTGCTTCGAGTGCGCCGGACGGCTTCACGGGTGCAGCGGCGCAAGCGGCTAGCAGGATCGATGCAACGGCGATCGCCACCAAGCTGCGGCCGCGGTTCGAGGTCTCATGACGCGTGTTCATTTCTGGTCTCCTGTATTGCGCTGCATTTCGTCGATCAAAGTGCCGGTGCCGGACTGCATTTCCGCATTGACGGCTTTTGCCTTGGTTTCGGTAGTCCTCGCCGAGGCGAGTTCCGCTTCGGTTCGAGACTCATTGGCCAGCCGCTCGGCGCTCGTCATCTGCTTGTCATTGACCGCGGAATTCGCGGATTCGAGCTTGAGGCGCGCTTCGGCGAGTTCGCCGGACGCGTAGCGTCCTGCTTCGGCGCGTTCGGCGTTCGTGATCGCGAGATGTGCGGCATCGAGCGCCGCGGTGGGAGCGGGTGGCGTTGCCGCACAGGCGGCGATCAAGATCGTCCCGGCGAAGCCGAGAGCGACGCCCGCCGGAAAGCGGCGGGGCTTTTGCTGGTTTGAGGTCATCGTCTTTACTCCATCGTGATGTTAGGGATGGAGCGGACGATGCGCCGGCGCACCGACGGGGTCTGTGCGTTGGCAGACCTTTGCGTGCTTCTATGGTCCGCGCGCTTTAGTGGCCCGCGGCAGTGTTGGCAAGCGACTCCTCGAGGCGCCACGCCTCATCGATGAGGTAGGCATGGATCGCGGCGGCGTCGGCGGGCGAGAGTACGTCGTCGAATCGCGCCATGCCCTTCACGGAGTAGGCGCCGCCGCGCACGATCGAATCAAAATTCGCGTGGCCCGCCGCATCGAGCCGTCGCAAGTCCGGCAGGATGCCGCGTCCGAAAAGATGGCAGCGCGCGCAGTATCGGTTGTAGAGAATCTCGCCGGCGTCGATTTGCTCAACGTCAGTCGGACGCGCGGGCGGCGTCGCGAGCGGCGCATCGGTGGCCGGAGCAGGCAGCGGCATCGGGGGTCCGTCGATCTTGAGCACGATGATGCGCCCGTCGTTTCCGTAGCGATAGGCGGCCGAGCTTGGATCCAATGGTGAGCCGGTAATCACGGCGCCGCCGCCATAGCCCGCCATGATCGCGACGTACTGCACACCCGCGACGCGGTAGGTGATCGGTGCTGCCATCATCGAGCTGCCCACTTGAATCGCCGCGAGGGGTCGCCCGCTATCGGACGCATACGCGTTCAGAAATCCGTTCGCGTCGCCTTGAAACACGAGCCCGCCGCCGGTCGCAAGCACGCCGCCGTCCCAGCTCGTCGCGGTCGGCACTTCCCACACGACGCGGTGTTCCGCGACGCTCCAAGCGCGCAAAAGTCCGCGCGACGCCGGATTGGTTTTGATGCCGCGTGCGAGTTGCTTGAATGGCGGCAGAGCCCCATAGAGTTTTTTCATGGAGTCGGGATCGTAGGCTTCGGGTACGAACGCGGGTGTCGTGTACTGGCCTTCGACGAGTCCCGCGGGGCGGTCGCTGGTTTCGACGATCACGTTGCCGGACTCGATGACCGGAATGAATGTCATGCCGAGCTCGGCGTCGAATGCCATCGGCTGCCAGCTGTGCGCGCCGGCCTCGGACGGAAAAACCAGCGCCGGGCCGTGATCGTAATCGGCGCTCGGCTCGATGTTCGGTCGTCCGGTCTTGGGGTCAATGCCCTTGGTCCAGCTCACGTAGGCGAAAGCTTGCGCCGACAGCAGCTCGCCGCTCGCGCGATCGAGCACGTAATAGAATCCGTCTTTCGCGGCCTGCATGATCACGGAGCGGCGACGGCCGGCCAGATCGACATCGGCCAGCACGAATTTCTGCGTGCTGTCGAAGTCCCAGCGATCACCCGGAACCGTCTGGTAATACCAAGCCATCGTGCCGGTTTCGGCATGGATCGCGATGATCGACGCCGCATAGAGCTCATCGCCGCCACGCCGGCCTCCCAAATGGCTGTTATACGGCGCGGCGTTTGCCGTCCCGATGTAAACGAGATTGAGCGCCGGGTCGTAGGCCATGCCGTCCCAGACATTGCCGCCAATGCCGGCGTCCCAACGATGGCGCGGGTCCCAGGTCTTGACGGCTGCGTCGAGGTGCGGCTGTTCCTGCGCGCCGTCCGCGGGGTTGTGCGGCACCGTGAAGAAGCGCCAGCGCAAGGCGCCGCTCTTCAGCTCATAGGCCGAGACATAGCCGCGCGCACCCGCAAAATCGCCGCCGCTATTGCCGACCACGATGAGCTCGCCGGCCAGCAGCGGAGCCCCCGTAAGCGTGTAAGGCTTGTGCTCGGATCGGCCGAGCAGCGTATCGACCTTCCAGATCCGTTGTCCGGTGCGCGCATCGACGGCGTGCAGCCAGCCGTCGAGTGCGCCGACATAGAGGCGCCCGTCGAAAGCCGCGAGACCGCGGTTGACAGCATCGCAGCAGGCGTAGCGGGCCCATTGGCCGTCGATCTGCGGATCGTAGGTCCAAAGTTCACGGCCTGTGGCCGCATCGAGCGCGTAGAGGCGGCCGAAATTTCCCGATGCGTATAGCACACCGTCGATCACGAGCGGCGTCGCTTCCAAGCCGCGATGCGTGCCGAGGCGGTATGCCCAAGCAAATCCCAGCCGGGCGACGTTGTCGGCGTTGATGTCTTTGAGCGGCGAGAAGTAAGTCCCGCGCGCGTCGCGGCCGGGCGTGAGCCACTGATCCGGCTCGTCCGCGGCGCGCGCGAGTCGGGCTGCGTCGACGGCGGCGGCGGTCGCCGCCGGCGCGGGCGCAGCGCCGGTTTGCGGGTGGCCATCGTGGCAGGCGCAAAGTCCGGATAACACCGAAACGGCCAGCAGTGCGCCGCGCAGCGACATGAACGCCGGCGCTCGGCGCCGGTGGGAATCCAACATCATCGATACGCTCCAGCGTGCCGTTAAAGGATCGGCACTGTTGAAGCGCTAGTCTCGCTCATCTGCGGGGCAGCCGCCAAACTCAGGCAGATGATTCGGATCCCTGCCTTTGGGAACGGTTGGCCGGGTACGCGCCGCTTCGAGACGCGCCGAGCAATTGCTCGAGCAGTGACTGCAGCGCGGCTGCATTGATCGGCTTCGTCAAATAGTCGTCCATTCCGACTTCCAGGCAGCGTTCGCGGTCACCGCTCAAGGCATGAGCGGTCAATGCAACGATGGGTATCGCGCGCGCCTCGGCGCCGGCAGCACCGGCGCGGATCTGCCGAGTGGCCTCGTAGCCATCGAGTATCGGCATTTGACAGTCCATGAGGACGATGTCGAAACGATGGGCTGACAATTGAGCGAGCGTCGCGGCTCCGGAATCCGCGATCGTCACGACCGCGCCCATCTTCTCGATGAGTTTGCGCGCGAGCATCTGATTGACGACATTGTCTTCTGCGAGCAGAACCCGGCAGCCCTTCAGCAAACTGCGTGCCGCTGCGGGACGGGTGCTCGGGGATCGGGTCGGTTTGCCGGCTTCCTCGATGCAATCGATCAACGCGGTCTGCTTGACGGGCTTGGTGAGAATGCGATCGATAATTCTCTCTGAGCCCGCCCCAAGCGCGGCATGTCCGAGCGATGCCATGAGGATCATGAAGATCTGGTCGCCGGCCGCGCTATTGCGTATGCGTTCGGCCAGCCATAGTCCCGAATGATCGGGCAGGTCTTGATCCAGGATCACGATGTGTGGGGTGCGCCCGTTAGCCGTCAGCGCGCGCCAGGTGACTTCGCCGGCTGTAGCGGTCGGCGCGCTCGTCACGCTGCAGCGCATCCCCGTCAATCTCCTCGTCAGTATCTGCCGGCTCAGGACATGGTCTTCGACGAGCAGAACCTCGCCGCCCGTAAGATCGGGATGCGGTGCCGGAGCCGATTCGTCGGCGATGCAAGCAATCGTGACCTCGAACCAGAAACAGGAGCCCGATCCCGGCGTGCTTTCGACCCCGATGCTCCCGCCCATCAATTCGACGAGCCGACGGCAGATCGACAATCCGAGCCCGGTGCCGCCGAATCGGCGCGTGGTCGAGGTATCCGCCTGGACGAACGGCGTGAACAGCCGCGCGCGCTGCTCGCGCGTGAGCCCGATGCCGGTGTCGGTCACTTCGACGCGAAGCCGCGCGAGATTGTCACCGGCGCTGGAGCTGTTCGCGACCAAATGGATTTCTCCGGACTCGGTGAATTTGACTGCATTGCCGAGCAGATTGATGACCACCTGCCGCAGCCGGCCTGGATCCCCGCGCACCTGCCGCGACATCGACGCATCGACGTCGATGAGCATTTCGATGCCCTTTTCCGCGGCACGCTGCGAGATCGATTCCACGGATTGCTCGAGCACGGCCAGCAGATCGAATTCAATCGATTCGAGCGTCAGTTGTCCGGCTTCGATCTTCGAGAAATCGAGAATCTGGTTGATCACGGCGAGCAGCGACTCGCCGCTCCACCGGGCGATTTCCAGATACTCGCGCTGATCGGCGCGCAGCGGAGTATCGAGCACGAGCCCGGTCATGCCGATGACTCCGTTGAGCGGCGTTCGGATCTCGTGGCTCATATTCGCCAGGAATTCGCTCTTGGCGCGATTGGCCGACTCGGCGGCTTCCTTCGCCTTGAGCGTCTCCAGCGCGACCGATTTGACGTCGGTCAGATCGAGCACGATGCCTTGGATCTCGCCGCGGCCTCCGGCGCCGGCCGGGTCGGACGCAAAATCCGCATCGCAGAACGCGCTGACGGTCGCGCGCACGTGTTTGACGCCGCCGTCGATATAGAATCGATGATCGACGGTGTGTGCGGTTCCGGTGCCGCAAACGTCCGCAAACAGCGATTCGACGAACGCCCGGTCCTCCGGATGCGTCGCGGCGAGATAGGCATCGAGCGGCGTTTCACGTGTTGCGGCGCTACCGATCAGATGCGCCATACCCTCTGACATCGAACCCACGCGGGTCCGGATGTCCGCCCGCCAGGTCCCGAGATTCGCAAGCTCGTATGCGCGGCTCAAATTCGCCTGGGTTTGCATCTCGGCGGCGATCGCCGCTTGCTTCGATCGCTGCACCTGCCAGATTGCGAGACCGTTGAGGAACGCGATGATGCCCGCGAGTGCGATGCCGATCGCGGCCGAGACATCGATGCGATGAATCAGCTGGGCATACCGGTCGGCGCTCATCGTGATCCCGACGTACGCAATCATGGTGCCGTTGCCGTCGGTGATGGGTGCCTGAGCGCGGATACCCATGCCCCAATCGCTTGCGCTGGGTTCCTTCTCGACGGTCAGGCGCCGGGTTTGCGCGACTTCTTGTTCGCCGGTCGTGGGGTCATCGACCTCCATCGGCGCGGAATGCAGCAATTTGCCGGAGGCGTCGCGTGCGCCGATCGGCGTCCCGTCGAGTACGAAATGCATCGTGGATCCGTCGGTGACGCCGACATACGCGAAGCGGATATCCGGATTGTTTCTGAGCAGGTCCTGCAGCGGCTTTGCGGCGCGGTTGTAGTCCGGGGTGCCATCCAATTCCGGGCGATCGAATTGCGCGAGTGATCCGGCGTCGATGAGCGCGGCGGTAAACGCGGCGGTGCGCGCAAGATTCGTGCGCAGATCTTCGAGCAAGATTTCGCGGACGATCAAATCGACGACGCCAATGCCGGCGAGCGCGGTTCCCCAGGCGACCAGGCCGCCGAACACGGCGGATAGCCAGGGGCGGGCGCCGGTGACTCTTGCGGTGGGGCTCGGGGTGGCCTTTGACGAGCGCAGCCGTTGCCTGAGGAATGCGTCTAAGGCCATGCATCTGGCATCGGCCCCGAGTCGAGAATCTTGATAGATTTTCGAGTCCGTGCAGTATGCGCTCGAGATTGCCGCGCGCGGCATCGATCGCAATGAAATCAGGGGGATACGAGCTGCCTGATCGAAGCGATCACCATGCGATTAGGGGATTCTCTGAGCGAAATCCGCGTGCCGCAGAATCCGGCCGGCGTCACCACTGAACTTCGGTGGCGTTCGGCTCGAAGCTGTCCATTCGATTGCCCGGATCCTCGACGGGTGCGAAATGGGATTGCACGCCGACCTTTCCCGGTCCGGATAGGCGCAGCCACAGATAGCGATTGCCCCAGGTTCGCCGCGTGACGATCCACGTGCCCGGCCGCGTCCAAACGGAAGCGGGATACTCGAAATGCAGATTCATGCGCACGGTCGGATCCTTGAACAATAGCGACGCAGGCTGGATCAGGATGTGCTCCCCCGCCTGTAGTTCGCGCACGTAGACGTTGCCTGCGCCGTGCAACAGCAACAATCCCGACTTCGCGCGCGCGGTGAATCGGTCCATGAACATGCCGAGCGGGTAGTGCGTCTCGGTGTTCTTGTCTTCGCGCGTGCGGTACCAGATGCCGCTGCTGAACCAATCGTAGGAGATCGCATGGGTCGCGATCATGAACGCATGTTCGCGTACGTCGACCGATTGTCCGTGATCGAGCGGGATCGCGACCAGCTCGCCGGGATCATCCTTCGAAAAGGCAATGCGTCCGGGTCCCATGGCCTGCGTCATCACGAGCGGCATTCCCGCGAGCAGGCGCTTCCAGCCGCCCTTGAGCGACATCGCGCTGATTTGCGCTTGATCGTCCTTCCATAGCATCAAATGGTGCGTGAAATACACGCCGTCCCCTGCAGCAAGCTTGAAATCGGCGACCGGAACCAGCGTTCCTTCGATCTGGCAAAAGGATTGGCCGAATTGGATTTTGGCCATGTCCTTGATCGGAGGCTGCTCGGTCCATCCGGATTTCGTGACCGCTTTGCGCACGTCGACCGGGGCACCGCAGGAAGGGCAGCTCGTCGAACTCGCATCGGAGGAGCGCTTGCACCACGGGCAGGTATAGAGCGTCGCATCGGCCATTGGCGTCACTCCGTGTGATGATGGTGATACATCGATTGGATGCCGAGGCGTCCCGGGCCGGTCATGCGCGCGAGGTTCATGCCGACGCCGCCGAACAAGCCCGTCGTCAATTTTTGGGTTTCGACGTTCATTGTGACGCTGGCAGCCTTGTAAAGGAACGCGCCGGGTTCTACCAGGATGCTTTCGCCCGGGCCGAGCCTGCGTTCGAAGACGTTGCCGTAGCCATGCAGTATCAGCAGGCCCGGTGC
Organism: Steroidobacteraceae bacterium; assembly: GCA_049517075.1. GTDB lineage: Bacteria > Pseudomonadota > Gammaproteobacteria > Steroidobacterales > Steroidobacteraceae > Bog-1198. Next base: position 7,685 of record JBEKSM010000066.1, read on the forward strand.
ATCGCGCGTAACGAACCGATCCATGAACATGCCCTGCCCGCCGAATAGGATGTTGCGCAGGCCCTGGATGCGTGTGTAAGAGAATTCGATCGAATGCGACGAGAGCAGAAATGCGTGCTCGCGCACGTCGAGCTCCATGCCCGGATGCAGCGGCAGAACGACGAGCTCGCCGGCCGCATCACGCGAGAACGCGATACGGCCCTGGCCCGATGCGGTCGAAATGATGAATGGCATCCCTGCGAGCGCACGCTTCATGCCCCCCTGTAGCGGCAGCACGCCCATCGCGACATGCTGATCTTTCCAGAGCATCACGTGATGTTCGAAGAACACCGCGTCGTTGCCGCCCAAGGTGATTTCGGCGACCGGAACGATCTCGCCTTCGACCTGGCAAGTGCTGTTGCCGAAACGAAGTTCCGTCATGTCGCGCAGGCGTGGGGCCGCTCGCCAGCCAGAATCGCTGACGAGATTCTTGACGTCCAGCGGCGCGCCGCAGGCGATGCAGGTCGCGGCCTCCGGAGGACTCTGCGCTCCGCACCAAGTGCAGGCGATACGTTGAAGAGCATTCATTTGCGTCTCCGGCGGCTGGTGTGTGCCGGCGCATCGTACCGCGTTTGCGGTGTCGATGAAAACCGCGGCGCTTCGAGGCGCGGCGGCAGGACGGTCAGGGCGTCAGCAATTCGCGCAAGCTTGCGAGCAGCTCGTCGGGGTTGATCGGCTTGCTCAACACGCGCAGGTGCGCATCTCGGGGCAGCTGCTTGATCGCGGTGGAGGTATCGCCGGTCGTGAGCACCGCGCGCAGCGATTCGCCGAACTCGGCGCGCAGTGCCGCGATGACCTGGGTGCCGGTTTCGCCGTGGTTCAAGTGAAAATCAGTGACCACGATATCGATATGGAGGCCATCGTGAACATGCCTCAAGGCCTCTCCCAGCGACACTGCGGGGGTAACATCGTAGCCCACCATTTCGAGCAGCGATCGCGTCGCGCGCAACACCGCCGCGTTGTCCTCGACGAGCAGCACGCGCGCATTGATCTTCTTCAGCGGCAGGAATGTGTTCGCGCCGAACTTGAACGGTGCCGCAGCGACGCTCGCATCGCTGCCCGGCAGCAGCAGCGAGAATGCCGAGCCCTTGCCCACCTCGGAGCGCACGTCGAGCTTCAGATTGAGTAGTTTGACCAGCCTTTGTACGATGCTCAATCCGAGCCCGTAGCCGTCGCGCGTGCTGTTGGCTGCGACACCAATCTGATAAAACTCGTCATAAATATGCGACATCTGATCGCTCGGAATGCCGATGCCGGTGTCGAGCACCTCGATGCGTACCAACGGAGCTTCGTGCAGGCAGCGTAGGCGCACGACGCCATTGCGCGTGTACTTGATCGCGTTCGAGATCAAGTTCCTCAGGATTTGTTCCACGAGCGAGGGATCACTATGCACGGCGTCTTCGCAGGTGTCGACCTCGAGCGCGATTCCCTTGTTCGATGCGATGCTCGCAAATTCCGAGCGCAGTTCCGCGAACAGGGCGCTGACGACGAAATTGGTCGGTTCGGGGTGTATCGCACCGGACTCGAGCTTGCTGATGTCGAGCAGCGTGTTGAGCAGCTTCGACATCGCGCTGATGGCCTGCTCTTGCTGCGAGAGCGCTTCGGTCGCACGCGCATCGGTGACGGTGCGACGGAGCGTGCCGTTGAGCATCGCGAGGGCCTGCAGAGGCTGGCGCAGATCGTGGCTCGCGGTCGCCAAAAAGCGGCTCTTGCCGGCGTTGGCGCGCTCGGCCAGCTCGCGCATCGCGTCGGCGGCGTCGCGTGCGACGATGAGTTCCGCTTCGACGTGCTTGCGGTCGGTGACGTCGCGAATCGCCGCGGCGACCAGAGTCCGGCCGACATCTTCGATCGGGCTCAAGCTGATCTCGAGCGCAAATTCGGACCCGTCGCGCCGCTCTCCGTACAATTCGAGCCCGGCGCCCATCGCGCGGAATCGAACGTTGTCGAGGTAGTGCTTTACGTGCCCGCGGTGCCTCGAGCGGAATCTCGCCGGCATCAGCATTTCGACGCTCTGGCCGATGAATTCGTCGTGGGGGTAGCCGAACAATGCGGAGAGTTGCCGATTCGCATACCGGATCGTGCCGGATCCGTCGACGATGATCATCGCGTCCGGAGCCGCATCGAGTGCGCTGCGCGCCAGTTCCGGCGG
>JBEKSM010000067.1:0-9628 GCA_049517075.1 Steroidobacteraceae bacterium
GACGCGATGCTCTTCGGACTGGATCTGCTCGATCAGCGCATCGTTGGTCGCGGGGAAGTCCAAGCTTGCCTTGTAGACGGTCTCGGCGCGATAGATGCGCACCGTGACGTGCACGGCCTGCTGGACGAACGGATCTGCATTGTCGGCGCTGGTCTCGACGAACACTTTTTTCGTGACCGCGGTGCCGCCCGCCGAATTGGAGGCCCCGGTGCCCGCTCCGGTCACGGTCAGCGTAAACGGCGCACTTCGGTCCCCGGCCCACTCGACCCCCGGCACGGTCAACACACCGGCGTGTTTCGGCGACAGCGTGATGATCGCTTGAATGTGCGAAACCATGCTGCCGTTGCTGATCTGGATGCTGCTGGTTCGGTTCGTCGACACAATGTCGAAATCTTGTCGTAGTGGCGACAAATCCGGCTGCTCGTTGGTCTGGGATTCCCGCTCGAGCGTCAGTTGCACGGTATCGCCGTCCGCGACCGTCGTGCTGTCCAACGAGGCGCGCAAAGCCGCATGCGCGGCCGCCGATACCAGTAGCAGACTCAAGATTGCGGCGCGCATTAGCGCACTCATTGCTGGGCCTCCCGTTGCTTCATCATGTGTTCGATGACGAACTTGCGGCGTAGTAGTCCTGCCGGATCGTCGGGTATCCACCGCAGCCACTGATCGAGCGCGAGCGCTTGTTCGGATTCCGGCTCGACGTCCGCGTCGGCGACACGCTTGCCTTGGGCGTCCGGCGTACGAGTGCCCTGCCCCGACGGTGTCGCGCGAGCGCCCGCCTTGGCCTGATCCTGCGCCGATTGCATGGCGGCGCGCGCATCGGCCTCGGCAGCCGCGGCCGAATCTTGGGCTTGCCGGCCATTCTCGCCTTCGGGCTTGGCGGCCGAGTTCGCGTCTCGTGCATCCTTGGACCCAGGTTTCGTCTGCGCCTCGCGCTGCTCCTGGCCTTGCCCGGACTGGGCTTGCGATGCCTTGTCCTTCGAAGCCTGATCCTGCGCCGATTGTCCGCTGCCAGATTGCTGCGGCGACTGATTTCCGTCAGTGCCTTTGTTTTGCTCGCCGCGCTGATCTTGGCCCTGCTGCTGGCCCTGGTTTTGCGCGCTCTTGTTCTGATCTTTGCCGCCCTGGCCGGACTGGCTCTGCTGTTTCTGCAATTGCTTCGCGACGAGGTCGCGGTTGTGCTCTGCATCGCGATAAAGCGGCGTATCGTGCGGTGCCTTCTTCAGAGCCGCCTCATAGGCCTGCAGCGCGTCCTTCAATTCCCCGCCCCGCGCAAGCGCATTACCGCGGTTGTATTGCGCATCCGGCTCTTGTAGCGGCGCGAGCCGCTTCGCCGCGTCCGCATATTGCTGCGCCTTGATTTCCGCGTAAGCACGGCGCTGCGGATCATCGAACATCGGCGCCGCCTCGGCCGCGTGCCCTGCATCGAGCAAGGACTGCGCGCGCTGATCGGGCCGCACCCACAGATCCGACCACGTGGCAGCCTGCGCGCTCGCGCCCAGCAGGCATACGGCCACGAAAAACCTACCGCGCTTCACAACCAGCCTCGACGCGCGCACAAGGCGACGAACACCAGCAAGAGCGGCAGCAACCAGATGCCCTCGTTGCGCCACGCGCCGACCTGCAGCTTGGTTGCAACCGCGTCTTGCTCGAGCGGATTCGACGCATCGTTTTTGAGCGACGCGAGCATCGCGCCGACCTCGCTCAGAGACCAATAGCTTCCGCCGCCGGCGCCCGCCAAATGGCGCAGCTCGTCGACCGGCAATTTCGACAGAACGCTCGCGCCCTGTGCGTCGTGGACGAAGGCGCCGTTGGCATCGAGCAGCGGCGCGCCCTCGGCGGTTCCGACGCCGACCACTTGTAGCGTGGCGCCTTGCTGCCGCAGTGCCTGCGCAGCGCGCATCGCGCCCGCGGGATCGGCGAATCCATCGGACAAGACGATCACCGTACCGTTGCGGCTGCCGGCTCGCTGCAGCAGCGTGGCCGCATCGTCGAGTGCCGGCTCGACGTCATCGCCCGCCTCGGGCATGATTCGAGGCGTCAGCGGCTGCAGCAGCGCGCGCACGGTCGCGACATCCGAGGTCAGGGGCACGACCGTGTGCGCTTCGCCCGCGAACACGATGAGCCCGACGCGCGCATCCTGTGCCGCGCCCAAGATATCGTTGATCGCATAACGCGCGCGCGTCGCGCGGTCCGGCGCGACATCTCCGACTGCCATCGACGGCGACAGATCGAGCACGACGACCCAATTGCCCGGCGCGCTGTATGCCGGGCTCGGCGCTTGGCGCCAGGTGGGTCCGGCGAGCGCAAGCGCTGCGCAGATCCACGCGCCGCCGATCAGCGGCCACGGCGTGCCGCTGCGCTCCTCGCTCTGCAATCGCAGTGCCGGCAACAGATCGGGATCGACGACTTGCGACCAGCCGCCGGTGCGCCGCTGGCGCAAGGCGAACCAAAACGCCAAGCCCGCGAGCGGCAGGATCGCGATCAGCCAGACCGGATGCAAGAAATGAAACGCGCTGAAGCGGCTCAGGTCCACGCGCGCGCTCCGAACCAGACCGCCGGCAGGCTCAACAGCAGCGCCGCCGCCAGCGGATATGGAAACCACTCGTCCGTGGGGCGCAGCCACTGTTCGTGGCCGGCAACCGGCTCGAGCCGGTCGATTTCGCTGTAGACCGCCTGCAGCGCGCGCGCATCGGTTGCGCGAAAATATTTTCCGCCGGTCGCCTCCGCGATCGCCTTGAGCGTGCCCTCGTCGAGATCGTTGTTGCCGCTCATGCCGAAGAATCCGCCGGTCGCGGCCGCGCCGACGCCGATCGTGTAGATATGCAGCCCTGCTTGCGCCGCGAAACGCGCGGCCTGCAAGGGCTGAATCGTGCCGGCATTGCTCTCGCCGTCGGTCAGCAAAATCAGCACGGTGCGGCCGGCGTCGGCGGCGCCGCTTTTCTCTGGAGCGGCCGCGGCCTCGGCGCGCAGCCGCTTGATCGCCATGCCGATCGCATCGCCGATCGCGGTCTCGGTGCCCGCAAATCCGACCTGCGCTTCGTTCAGGAAACGGTGCACGGTCGGCAGATCCGGCGTCAGCGGCGCCTGCACGTAGGGCTGCGTTCCAAACAAGATCAGGCCGATTTGATCGCCCTGGCGGCCATCGATGAATTCGCCTGCGACCTGTTGAACGACCTGCAGGCGGCTCGCGTTGTTGGCCATGTCGCGCGTATTCATGGATCCGGAAACATCGACCGCAAGGATGATGCGCCGACCGGTCGTCGGTGCCGGTAGTGGATCACCGAGCCATTGCGGACGCACCGCCGCGCCGATCAACAGCAGCCAGAGCAGTGCGAACAACCAGCCGCGCGCGCGCTGCGTCTTCGCGACCGGTCCCGGCGCCGCGCGCAGCGCATCGGCGAACGGCAGATAGAGCGCCATGCCGCCGGCTTGAGCCATGCGCCGCCAACGATAGTACAGCCACGGCAGCGGCGCCGCGGCGGCCATCCACGGCCAGGCGATCTGGATCATGACGCTCGCCCTCGCGCGCGGCGCACCTTCGCACGGCGCACGAAGCGCTCGGCCGCGTCGATCCAGCGATCACGATCGGCGCCGAGACCCTCGGCTGCGGGTCCGCCATACGCGGCCGAGAGCAGCGACTCGCCGACGCTGCCTCCCAATGCTTCACCGCCGCGCTCGGCAAGAAATGCGAGCCAGCGCGCGCCGCTCAGGCGAGCGACACTGTCCCTGCCGAAGCGCGCCAGCGCATAGCGGCGCAGCAGGCTTTGAATCGCCTGCGCGGTATGGGCCGCGTCGGCCTCTTGCGCGCGCACGAGCTGCAGCTCGCGCAAGCTTGCGCGCCGCAGCCGGCGTCGCGGACTGCGCCACCACAGCATCGCGACCGCGGTCAACGCGAGCAGAATCAAAGCCAAGCCCCACCAGCCCGGCGCGGGCGGCCACCAGCCTGGCGCGGCGGGCGCATGCTCCGGGGCCAAGTCGGCGAGCCAGTCGGTATTCATGCGGCGAACTGCAGCGCGAGCTCGGCGGCCGTATCGAGCTGCGTGACCTGGATCCGCAATCGATCGGCGAGCGCATTCAAGCGCGCTTCGCGCTGCTGCCAGGCATTGAGCCAGCGCGCACGTGTGGCCGCGCCGTCGATGGGCCGCAATCGTCCCGGCACGCCGCCGCGAAATTTCCCGCTCGGCAAGCCATGTTGCTCGAGCGGATCGGTGATCCAATAGAGGCGGCACTCGGCATGCGCCGCGAGGCTCGCCCAGAGGATCTCACTCGCCTCGTTGAGCTCGGCGAAATCGCTGAATGCCAGCACGAGACTGCCGGGATGCACCATGGGCACGAGCATCCCGAGCGCGGTCTGCAGCGTTTGCGGCGCCGGCATCGCCGGCGCACGCGGCTGCAGCGCGAGCAGCGCATTGAAAATTCTCAGCACGCCGGCTTCGCGTGCGCGCGGTGGCAGCCAAATGGTCTCGGCACCGTTGGCGATCACGGCGCCGACACGATCGCCGCCGAGCGCCGTGATCCAGGCAAGCAACGCCGCGGCACGCACCGCGAGCGCCGACTTGAACTGCATGCGGCTCGCGAAGAACATGCCCGGCTGCAAATCGACGAGCAGCCACACCGGCCGTTCGCGCTCCTCGCGAAACAGCTTGGTGTGCAGTCGACCGCGGCGCGCGCTGACGCGCCAGTCGATGCTGCGCGCATCGTCGCCCGCCACATAGGGCCGCACTTCTTCGAACTCCAAGCCGCGGCCGCGCTGAACGCCGCGATGTGCGCCGAGCAAGTGTGCGCGCGCAGCATGCGGGATCCGCAGGTTTGCGCCGCGCGCAGTCGCCTGCAGCTCGAGCAATTCGGCGAGATCCGGCAATTTCACGGCGCCGGCACCCGCCGCAGCAGCTCGTCGATGCAGGTTTGCGCCGTGATGCCGCGCGCCTGCGCGCCGTAGGCGAGCAGCAAGCGGTGGCGCAACGCGTCCGGTGCGATCGTCTGCACGTCCTCGGGACTGACGAAATCGCGGCCGTTCAACCACGCGATCGCGCGCGCGCCGCGCTCCATCGCGATTGCCGCGCGCGGACTCACGCCCCAACGCAACCAGTCGCGCAGTTGCGCACTGTAGGGTTCGGGGCGCCGCGTCGCCTCGACCAAGGCCGCGACGTATTCGGCGACGGGGTCGGCGAAGGTCAGGCCCAAGACCTCGCGGCGGGCCGCGAAGATGACCTCTTGGCTGAGACGCTGCGCGGGCGGCGGCAATTCGCGCTGCGTGATCGCCTCGTTGCGCGCAAGGCCCATGATCTTGAGCGTCGTCGCGCGATCCGGATAGTCAACTTCGACATGCAGCATGAAGCGGTCGATCTGCGCCTCGGGCAGCGGATAGGTGCCCTCCTGCTCGATCGGGTTTTGCGTCGCCATGACGAAGAACAGCTGCGGCAGCGGGTAGGTCGCCTGGCCGACGCTGATCTGGCGCTCCGCCATCGCCTCGAGCAGCGCGGATTGAACCTTCGCGGGCGCGCGGTTGATCTCGTCGGCGAGTATCAAATGATGAAACAGGGGACCGCGCTGAAACTTGAAATGCCCCTCCTCGGGCCGGTAGATTTCCGATCCGGTGAGGTCCGCCGGCAGCATGTCGGGCGTGAACTGAATGCGTTGAAAATCGCCCTCGACCGCATGGGCGAGCGCCTTGACCGCGCGCGTCTTGGCAAGCCCCGGCGGGCCCTCGACGAGCATGTGGCCGTCGGCCAGCAACGCGACCAGCAATCGTTCGACCAGGACCTCCTGGCCGATGATCTGGCTCATCAAATACTCGCGGAGGCGCATGAAGCCCGCGCGCGCGCTGCTCTTGAAACTGACATCGTTCATCGAGTCCTCCCGCTGACTAAGCCCTTGGCCCCCGTCGTCGACACCCGCGTGTGACTCCCGCGCCGGCGTCTGGCGAATCATGCGCCATTGGCGCGGCAACCGTTCATTTTGCCAGCGCCGCGGCGCGCGCGGAATACCATCGGGTCGGCGCTGTAGATAGCGCGCCAACGGGACGGCGATTTGGACCACGGTGGCCGCGCCGAAGTTCCGTCGCGAGCTTTTCGGTACACTGGCGCCGCTCGACATAACAATTCCCGGGGGATCGAACGTGGTAGAACAACTGGGGCGCCTTGCGGCGCTGGTTTCCGGCCTGATCTTGGTTTTTGCAACCGCGGCCGCCGCGGCCGATGCCCCGGCTCCCGGGCCCGATGTGGTGGTCGTCACGGCCGACCGCATGATCGACGTCATTGCAGGCAAGGTCGTCGAGCACCCGCAAATCACCATCACCGACGGGCGCATCAGCGTGGTCGCGACACGCGGCGCCGCGACGCCCGCCAATGCGCGGCACATCGACCTACCCGGGCTGACCTTGCTGCCGGGATTCATCGACATGCACACCCACATCACCAGCGATCCGCGCTACAACGGCTACCGCGGACTCGAATTCACCGATAATTTTTGGACCGTCGTGGGCGTCGCGAATGCGAAAAAGACGCTCGAGGCCGGATTCACGACGATCCGCAATGTCGGCTCCGCGAACTTCGACGACGTCGCGATCAAACAAGGCATCGAGGCCGGCTTCGTGCCGGGTCCGCGCATCGTGCCGGCGACCTACGCGATCGGTGCGACCGGCGGCCACTGCGACTCGACCGAGTTTCCGCCGTCGATCAGCGTGCCTTCGCCGCAGATCGCCAACGGACCCGACGAGTTGCGCGCGACCGTGCGCAAGCTGCGCAAGTACGGCGCCGAGGTCATCAAATTTTGCGGCACCGGCGGCGTATTCTCCAAGACCGACACCGTCGGCGGTCAGCAATACGATCTTGCCGAGATGAAGGCGATCGTCGATGAGGCGCACATGCTGGGTCTCAAGGTCGCCGTACACGCGCATGGCACCTCCGGCATCAAGGATGCAATCCGCGCGGGTGTCGACACGATCGAACATGCGAGCCTCGCGGACGATGAAGCGATCGCGCTCGCCAAACAGCACGGCACCTGGTTCGACATGGATATCTACGATGACGACTACATCCTCGCCGAAGGCACCAAGAACGGCACGTTCCAGGAATCGCTCGACAAGGAACGAAAAATCGGCCTGCTGCAGCGGCAAACCTTTCGCGCTGCCGTCAAGGCCGGCGTCAAGATGATCTTCGGCACCGATGCCGGGGTTTATCCGAACGGTGACAATGCACGCCAGTTCGCAACGATGGTGCAGTGGGGCATGACGCCGATGCAGGCGATCCAGGCCGCGACGGTTAGCGGTGGCGAGGCGCTCGGCCGTGCGGGCGATGTCGGCGCGATCGAAGTCGGCCGATATGGCGACTTGGTCGGCGTTGCCGGAGACCCGCTGGCCGACGTCAAGATCCTGCAGTCGGTGTCCTTCGTGATGAAAGGCGGCAAGGTCTACAAGGGTTCTTAGTCGCGATCGGCGCGCTACCGCACCGTGATCTCGCGATCGGCGAGGTAGCGCTCGAACAAGGGCCCCCAGATCACGGAGCCCCCGGGGCCGAAGAACAGGCGATGTCCGTCGTCGCCAAAGTCGCCGGGCTGCTCGAGCTCGGCCTTGCCGCCCGCCGCGGTGAACTCATGCCACAGAGCGCGCGCGATCGACGGCCCGAAGTAGCTGTCATTCCTCGTGTAGATCCATAGCATCGGTGTGCTTGCGGTCTTGCCGAATCGTCCCGCGGCGTGCGCGAGCAGATCCGGCCGGCAATTCTCGCCCGGCCGATTGTTGTGATGACCGCCCCTGCCGCCGGCCATGACGATGAACGCCGCGACCTTCGGGTGTCGCGCGGCATCGTAGGCGATCGCACCCCAACCGCCGGCGGATTGGCCGACGACTACCGCGCGGTCCGGCTTGACGAACGGCAGTTCGGTCAGAACCTCGATCGCCGCATCGATGTCCACCGCGGTCTCGAGTCCCGCATGAAAGAAATCGGGTGTGTTGCAGCCACCCGTATCCTCGGCCCACCGGCCGCCGTTGTCCCCGTAACCGCGTCGCAACACATAGGCGACGACATAGCCGCGCGTCAAGAACCAGTGCGCCGCCTCCTGGTCGCAACGGCCAAGTTGGATCTTGGGTCGCTCATAGGCATTCGGCGGTGAACCGTGATTGATGAGCACCAAGGTCGATGGTCCCGCATCCGCGGGACGGCAAACACGTGCATGCAGCTGCATGACGCGTCCGCTCGCGTCGCGCACCGGCACCGTGAGCAGCTGCTCGCGTGCCGGCGTTGCCGCGGAGTCGGATTGCGCGCGCACCAGGCCGCCGAACGGCAGCAGCACGGTGACGAGGAGACTCAACCAGGAGCGTACCCGCATTGAGCTATTGTGCACGAGCCGCGCCCGTCGCGTCGTATCGGCCGCGGTCGCGCTCGCGCCACCAGATCACCGCGATCAGCGCGAGCCAGCCCAAAAACCAGGGCCAGCGCGACATCGGTGCGCGAAGCGTCGGTGGCGTGGTCGCGCCCGGCGCGGCGGCGCTCACGGGCTCAGGCACCGCGAGGTCTGCGGTTGCGCGCGCGTCCTGCGCGAAACGCAGGCTGCGGCCATCGTCGACGGCGTGCACATACAGTGGCCAGCTCAAGCCGGCAGTCTCGAGCCGGTGCCATCCTGGCGTCTGCGGCCAGAATGCCGCGCAGCGGTCCGCATCGATGATGAGCCGCACGGACGGCGCATCATCGGGCGTGACCACCGTCGCCGCGGCGCCCAGGCCGCAGAGGACCGCGCGCTGATCGACCCAGGCGTAGCGCGGCAGCTGCGGCGGCGACGGCGGCGCCGCGCGGGCTCGCGCGAGCAGCGCGACCGTGTCGGTCCAGAGACTCGCATAGCGCGCGGGCTCGCCCTGCAGCACGAGCCGATAGCTGTCGAGCAGGCGCCAGAGTCCGATGCGCCCCCGGCCTTGACTGTGCCACCAGGCCATCGCTTGGCCGTCGTCGGCCGAGAACTGCACGGCGCCCGTGCCGGCGCCGACCGCGATCGGCGCGACGCTGAACGCCGTGCGGTCACGCAGGCCCGTGAGCCGATCGAGCGTGATGCCGCTCGGCGCCGCAGCCGCGCTGACGACGTATCCCAGATCCTTCCACTGCACGGCGGTCTGTGGATCCAGTGGCGCATCGGCACGCAATAACAAGCCGAGGCCCTGGTCGATCGCCGCCTGCAGCGCGGCCTTCTCGGCCGCGCTGAGTGCGGCCCAAGCGCGGGCGTCGATGATCATGAGATCGGCCTGCGCAAGCGCGGCCGGGTTGAGCGCGGTATCGCCGCTCTGCAGATGCACTCCGTCCGTCAATGCGGCCGAGAGGCGCAAGTCGATGCCGGCATCCTGCGCCCAGCGGCGCCAATATTTGAGCTCCGGATTGACGGCGCCGTAGCGCACGATCACGCGCAACGCGGATCCGGCCTCGACGATCAGCGGAACCGTGATCGCATCGATCGGCGCGTCGCGCTCGCCGAGCAAGCGCAACTCGAAATTGAGCGCGCCCAATCCGCGCGCGGGCGCCGACAGGCGAAAGCGGCCCGCGGCGTCGACGGCGCCGCTGTCGACGACCGCGCCCGCGGGGTCACGCAACTCGGCGCGCCGCGCCGCCGGTGCGGCGCGACCGGCGAGCCGCCACTCTGCGCC
>JBEKSM010000068.1:0-9496 GCA_049517075.1 Steroidobacteraceae bacterium
CTGTGATTGTCCTGAACGAAATGCGCAGTGATGCCGGCTTCGAGAAATTTGATCGCCTGCCAGGTCTCCATGAAAAAGCCACGCGGGTCGCCGAACACCTTGGGCTCGATCAGCACGACATCGGCGATCGGAGTGGCGTGAAACTTCATGGATTGCCCTCATCGTGGACGATGCGCAGCAAGTATTCCCCATAGCCGCTTTTCTTGAGCGGCTGAGCGAGACGCTCGACCTGGGCTGCATCGATGAAGCCCATGCGCCACGCGATCTCCTCGATGCAGGCGACCTTCAAGCCCTGCCGTTCCTCGAGAATTCTCACGAACAGGCCCGCATCGAGCAGCGACTGATGCGTGCCGGTGTCGAGCCATGCCGTGCCCCGGCCGAGGCGCTCGACGTTGAGTTTCCCCTCACGCAAATAGGCGCGATTCAAATCGGTGATCTCGAGCTCGCCGCGCGCCGAGGGCTTGATCGAGCGCGCAATCGCCGACGCACGCTCATCGTAAAAGTAAATCCCCGTGACCGCATAATTCGAAGGCGGCTTCGCAGGCTTCTCGAGCAGATCGAAGACCTTGCCGTCGGCGTCGAACTGCACGACGCCGTAGCGCTGCGGATCTTGCACGTAATAGCCGAAAACGGTTGCACCGCTCGCGCGCTTGGACGCGGTTTGCAGTGCAGCGGACAGGTTCGCGCCGTAGAATATGTTATCGCCGAGGATCAGCGCCGCGGGCGCGCCGTCGAGAAACGCTTCACCGATGATCAGCGCCATCGCAATCCCGTTGGGCTCGGCTTGTGTCGCGTAGTCGAATGTCACGCCCCATTGTTCGCCCGATCCGAGCAGATCGCGAAAAGCAGATGCGTCGCGCGGCGTCGTGATGATCAGATACTCACGGATGCCCGCCGACAGCAGGGTCGCGAGCGGATAATAAATCATCGGTTTGTCATAAACCGGCAGCAGCTGCTTACTCTGACACACCGTGATGGGATGCAGGCGCGTACCGGCGCCGCCGGCCAAAATGATGCCTTTGCGTGGCTTGGACAAGATTAGATCCTGGACTTTGACGACTTGCCATTATAGGGCATGCGGTCTCGGCGGTGGGGCTGGTGATAAAAGCAGCGCAGGATCGCGTTTCTTAGAAATCCCGGGCCATATGCGCATCGCCTTGGGGCCACTCAGGCACCAATGATCACGGGAGATGCAACTCCTCATGGTCCCATGACATGCGAGTCCGCGATGTCATCCGATTGATCGAGCAGGACGGATGGCGGCAGGTTCGAACAACCGGTAGCCATCGACAGTTTCATCATGCCGCCAAACGGGGCACGGTTACGATTGCAGGAAAACTGGCGATGGATGTACCAATCGGTACTCTCAAGAGTATTCTTAAGCAGGCTCGAATTGGCGACCAATAGGAGCGCCCGTGGAATATTTGGTGGTCATCGAAAAGAGCGAGAACAGTTATGGCGCCTATATACCGGATCTTCCCGGCTGCGTCGCGGTTGGATCCACTCGACGGGAAGCGCTGAGGCTCATACGCGAGGCGGTTACGCTTCACATCGAGGGCTTGCGCAACAAGGGTGAGCCGATTCCGCCGGCCACGTCAAAGAGCGAGATGATCAAGATTCGCGCAGCGTAAAGAATTACGCAGGCCGCTCGTTTGAGCGACGCGCGATGTTCGGGTCTGCAGCCACCTCTCAGCGATTATTCCCGACGTAGTCGATCAAAGCCGCAAGCCCCGCGGCACCCGGTCCGATCGGAGCCCGCTTGCCCGTGAGGTCGATCCCGGTCGCGAGCTTCTTGCCGAGCTCGACGCCAAATTGATCGAACGAATTGACGCCCCAGACGACGCCTTGAACGAACACGCTGTGCTCGTAGAGTGCGAGCAAGCCGCCGAGGGTTCGCGCGTTCGTCTGCGGGTAGAGCAGCAGCGAACTTGGCCGATTGCCTTCGTGAACGCGGTGCACCGCGAGACGCGGGATATCGCTCGCGGCGACGCCGGCGGCGCGCATCTCGGCCTCGGCCTCCGCGAGTGTATGTCCGAACGCGAAGGCCTGCGACTGTGCGAAACAATTCTGGAGCGCGAGATCCTGGCCGCTGGTGTCGCCCCAGGAGCCGCGCAGCGGAGCGATGAAGTCCAAGGCCGCGGTCGGGGTGCCCTGGTGCAACATCTGGAAAAACGAATGCTGCGCGTTCGACGCGGGCTCACCCCAAACGACCGGTGCGGTCGGATAGTCGACGCGCTCCCCGCGCAGCGTCACCGACTTGCCGTTGCTCTCCATCTCGAGCTGCTGCAGGTAGGCCGGGAGCCGCGCGAGGCGCTGATCATACGGCAGCACGCAGAGCGTCGGCAGTGAGAGAAACGTTCGATTCCAGGCGCCGATCAGTCCCATCGTCGCCGGCAGATTCGCTTCGAGCGGGGCGGAGCGAAAATGCGCATCGATGTCGCTCGCACCGCGCAAGAATTCAGCGAAGCGGTCGCTGCCAAGCGTGAGCTCGGCGATGAGTCCGACCGCCGACCACACCGAATAGCGTCCGCCGACCCAATCCCACATCGTGAAGCGCCGCGTCGGCGCGATCCCGAACGCATCCATCGCCGGCGCGTTGGTCGAGACCGCGACGAAATGATCGGCCGGAGACTTTGGTCCGAGCGCGCCCACGATCCAGGCCCGTGCCGCGTGGGCATTGGCCTGCGTCTCGAGTGTCGTAAAGGTCTTCGAACAAATGATGATCAAAGTTTCGGCTGGATCGATGCCGCGCACCAAATCGTCGAGCTGGGTGCGGTCGACATTCGAGACGAAGTGCGGTGTGATTCCCCCGCTCCACTCATGCCGCAAAGCGTCGCAGACCAGCAAAGGCCCGAGATCAGAGCCGCCGATACCGATGTTGACGATCTGCTTGAACGGCCGCCCGGTCGTGCCGCGCAGCTCGCCGCGACGCACGGCACCGACGAAGGCCTGCAGCTTGGCGCGCGCCTCGCGCACTTCGGCTTGAATCGCGGCTGAGCCCGCAAACTCGGAGCGCAGCGCCGTGTGCAGCGCCGCCCGGCCCTCGGTCGTATTGATCGGACGCCCAAGAAATAGGGCCTCGATCTTGGCGGGCAGCTCGAACGCGCGTCCGAGCCCATAGAGTAATTCGAGCGTCTCGCGCGTGATGCGCTGGCGCGAGACATCGAGCAGCCACGAACCGGTTTCGAGATGACAATGTTGCCAGCGCTGCACATCGTTAGCGACGATGTCGCGCAGTTGGATCGTGCCCATGAGCGCCGCGTGCCGCGCGAGCGCGGTCCAGGCGGGGTTGTTGGAATTTGCAGTTGTCATGGCGGGGTGCGTGCTCAGGCGGCGCGTTGCTGATAGTGTTCAAGATACCATTCGACGAACTGGCGGACACCCACGGAGAGTTCAGTGCACGGTCGATAGCCGACGTCATGCACCAAGGCCTCGACGTCCGCCCAGGTATCGGGCACATCGCCCGCCTGCATCGGCAGGAAGTTCTTCTCCGCCTTGCGTCCGAGGCATTGCTCGAGGACCTCGATGTATCGCAACAGCTCGACGGGCTTTTGGTTGCCGATATTATAAATACGATACGGCGCCGAACTCGTGCTCGGGTTCGGCGCTTTGGGGCTCCAGGTAGGATCAGAAGTGGCGACGTGATCCACGGCCGCAATCACGCCCTGAACGATGTCGTCGACGTAGGTGAAATCCCGCTGATGCCGGCCATGATTGAACACATCGATCGGCAGGCCCGCGAGGATGCGCTTCGTGAATAGGAACAGCGCCATATCGGGCCGGCCCCAGGGGCCGTACACGGTGAAGAAGCGCAGTCCCGTGGTCGGCAGCCCATAGAGCAGCGAATAGCTGTGCGCCATCAGTTCGTTGGCCTTCTTGGTCGCCGCATAGAGCGACAAGGGATGATCGACGTTCTGGGTCTCGACGAACGGCATCGTCGTGTTGGCGCCGTAGACCGAACTCGTCGAGGCGTAGACCAGATGCTCGACGCCGGTGTGGCGGCACCCTTCAATCACCTGCAGGAATCCCGTGACGTTGCTCTGCACATAGATATGCGGATTCTCGGTTGAATAGCGCACGCCCGCCTGGGCCGCCAAATGCACGACGCGGCGGAAGCGTTCCCGAGCGAAAATCGACTGCATCGCGGCCTGATCGGCGATATCGATTTTCTCGAATCGAAAGTTCGGGTATCGCTGCAACAGGCTGAGTCGTTCGGCCTTCAGGCCGGGATCATAGTACGCGTTGAGATTGTCGAGTCCGACGATCTCATCGCCGCGCTCGAGCAGCGCGCGTGCGGTATGAAATCCGATGAACCCCGCGGCGCCCGTAACCAGCAACTTCATATTTTTCGCCAGACGGTCTTGCCGCCGGAGGCCTTGTCGAGCAGCGCGAGCGAATGCGCATGTGCCGCGAGTTCGGCCTCGTTCGCCTTGACGACTGCAATGCGCCGCCGTTCGCTGCGCGGGGATTGCAGCGCCCGATCCGCAGCCCCATGGCCGCTATCGGACTGGGCGCCGAGTGTGAGCGCGGTCTGGCCGCCGGTCATCGCGAGAAAGACTTCGGCGAGGATGCGCGCATCGAGCAGCGCGCCGTGGTATTCGCGGTGAGTGTTGTCGACCGAGTAGCGCTTGCAAAGCGCATCGAGATTGTTGCGCTGGCCGGGATGCATCTGCCGCGCAAGACTCAAGGTATCGAGCACTCGGCACAGCTCGTCGACCTTCGGCCCCGGTTCGGGCAGTCGGCGCATTTCGGCATTCAAGAACGCAACGTCGAACGGCGCGTTATGAATGATGAGCTCGGCGCCCTGCACGAACTCGACGAAATCAGCGGCGATCTCGACGAACTTCGGTTCCTGCCGCAACTGCTCGCGGGTGATGCCGTGCACTTCCTGGGCGCCGGCGTCGATGTCGCGCTCGGGATTCAGGTAGCGATGAAAAACCCGCCCCGTGATGCGGCGATTCACGAGTTCGACGCAGCCGATTTCGATCACGCGGTGCTGCAGCACCACTTCGAGACCCGTTGTTTCCGTATCGAGGACGACTTGCCGCATGTTTGCCTACTTTCCCGAGAGCAGCCGGTCGATCGCGACATTCGCGAGCGCATCGACGAATTCGTTGCCGTCATGGCCCGAGTGCCCCTTGACCCAATGCCAGGAGATATTTTGCGCAGCGAGCACCGCATCGAGCCGCTCCCAGAGGTCCTGGTTTTTCACGGGTGCACGCGCGGCGGTACGCCAGCCGCGCGCCTTCCAGTTGGGCAGCCATTCGGTCGCACCCTGCAGCACGTACTTCGAATCGGTGTACAACTGCACGTCGCAGCGACGCTTGAGCGCGCCGAGTCCTTCGATGGCCGCCGTGAGCTCCATGCGGTTGTTGGTCGTCTCGGTTTCGGCGCCTGAAATCTCTTTGCGCGTCGAACCCGATATCAGCAGTGCTGCCCAGCCGCCAGGACCGGGATTACCGCGACACGCACCATCCGTATAGAGCTCCACCGTGGTCATGCCGGAATCGATCTAAGGACCCAATTTGTTGGTCGGTTCGGCGACGCCCACGAGCACGCGCTGGCGCGCGCGGCGCTTGGGCCGCACGAGCGTCATCGTCTGCATGCGCTTGCGCGCCTTGAGCAAATAGGCGCCCGAAGCCCACGGCGGCTGCGGCGCGGCTTCGCCGCGTCCCGTGGCCGAGCCGATCGGCAGCATGCCGAGATAGCCATAAACCCGCGCGACATCGAAGCCGAGCAACGCTACCCAGTCACGCAGGCGCATCTCCGAGAGCAAGCGACGCGTGCCCGGCGGGAACGCGGGGCGGCGCAGGTAGTGCGCGAACAGACGGCGCGCGCCCCACCCGCTCCAGGGATTGAAACCGCTGATGATCAAGCACCCTTCGGCGCACAACACGCGTTCCGCCTCACGCAATACCGCGTAAGGGTCCTCCACGAGTTCGAGTGTGTGGGGCAACACGATGGCATCGATCGTGTCCGAGGCGAATGGCAAGGTCGCGAGCGGCGCGCACAGGGTCACTCCGGCCTCGGGCTCCGGCGCGACCAGCGTCGTATGTTGTGTGCGTGCGCTCGCGAGCATCGCCCGCCCGCCCGCCCAGGCGCCGACCTGCAGCAGGTCGAAGCCGAATACGTCCTCGAGCGCAAGGCGTGCAAGCGCGCTCTCGTCGCGCAGCACGCGCATTCCGAGGGGGCTCTCGAACCAGTCGATCGGGGTCTTGCTGCGCCCGCTGTCCAAGCCTTGTTCCTTCATGAAAACACTAGCGAAGTTCCGATGTTACAGGTTAAATACCCGAGAAAATGTCAAACAATGCATCGCCTATTCGCGTGCGTCCGCTGCGCGCATTTTCGGACAATTATATCTGGCTCATCGAAGCGCCCCAGGCGCCCGGCCGCGTTGTCGTGGTCGATCCGGGCGATGCCGAGCCGGTGTTCGCCGAGTTGCGCCGCAGCGGCGCAAGCTTAGCCGCGATTTTGCTGACTCACCATCATGCCGACCATATTGGCGGCGTCGAGGCTCTGCTGGGCGCCGCCACGGTGCCGGTCTTGGGCCCCGATGATGCCCGAATCCCCGCATTTGCGCGCCGGCTACAGGACGGGGAGTCCCTGCAATTGCCGGACCTGGGCTTGCAGTTCCAGATCCTGCACATTCCAGGACATACCTTAAGTCATATCGCCTTTTGGGGCCACGGCACGGTGTTTTGCGGTGACACACTTTTTAGTGCAGGCTGCGGTCGCATGTTCGAAGGAACGCCGGTCCAAATGAGCACCTCCCTGCAGCGATTGAGTGCGCTGCCACCCGAAACGCGCGTGTTTGCAGGCCACGAGTATACGGCCGCCAATTTGCGCTTTGCGCTCGCGGCTGACCCGGGTAATACGGCGGCCGCGCGCTATCGCGAACTGGTCGATGCACTGCGCGCCAAAGACACGCCGACGCTGCCGTCGACGATCGACCTCGAGAATCGCGTCAATCCGTTTCTACGCTGCGACGACGCCGCGATTCGTGCTGCGGCGGTCAAGCACGCGGGCAAACCGCTGCACGACACCGCCGCCGTGTTCGCGGAGCTGCGCAGCTGGAAGGATGGGTTTCGCGCATGAGCCGCATTCTCGCGGGCGGCGCCTTGGCCTTGGGGCTAGCCGCAGGCTGCGCGCATGCGCCCGTCGCAAAGCCTCCGCAGGCGCCAGCCGCCGCATTGCCCGCGCCGACGACACCGCCCGACGTCGCCGCCGCTCCCGACGGCTTGAGCAAGAGCGTCGGCAGCACGCCGTCGGTCGCGATGCCGAGCGAGTGGCAACACCACAACGGCGAGGACTACGACGATTTGTTCGATCGCATGCGCGCGGGTTTCGTGTTCGCCGAGGTCCAAGAGCCGGCGATCGACCAGCAGCTGCAATGGTTCGAACACAACCCCGATTATCTCGAACGCACCTTTCAGCGCGCGCAGCGCTACATGTATCACATCGTGACCGAGGTCGAAGCGCGCGGCATGCCGCTCGAATTTGCGCTGCTCCCGGTCGTCGAGAGCGCGTATGAGCCCTTCGCCTATTCGCGCAGCCGCGCGGCGGGCCTGTGGCAATTCATCCCCGGCACGGGCGTGCGCTTCGGCTTGAAACAGGACTGGTGGTACGACGGGCGCCGCGACGTCGTCGAATCGACGCGTGCCGCGCTCGATTACCTGCAGGCGCTGCATGATCAATTCGACGGGGATTGGCTGCTCGCGATCGCCGCCTACAACGTCGGCGAAATGACCGTACAGCGCGAATTCGACCACAATCGCGCGCTCGGATTGCCGACCGATTTTTGGCACTTGAAGCTGCCCGCCGAGACGCGCGCCTATGTGCCGAAGCTGCTCGCGATGAAGCGTCTGATGGCAGAGCCCGAGCGTTACGGCATCGACTTTGCGCCGATGCCGAACGAGCCGTATTTTGCGGTCATCGATACCGGCTCGCAGATCGACTTGAAAATCGCCGCGAAGCTGGCGGGTACGAGCTACGACGAAGTCGCGGCGCTCAACCCCGGCTACAATCGCTGGGCGACCGACCCGCAAGGGCCGCACCGGCTATTGGTACCGATCGACAATGCGGATGGCTTCGAGGCTGCGCTCAAGACGCTCGCACCCGAAGACCGGGTGCAATACCTCGCGCACGAGGTGACGCGCCGCGACACGCTGCAGACGATCGCGAAGCAGTACAACACCACGGTCGTGATTCTGACCAAGGTCAACAATCTCACTGACAAGCGGCTCACAGCGGGCCAGACGCTGCAAATTCCGCAGGCAAGCGACCAATTGCCGGAGAAGGTCTTGCTCGCGGCCGCGCGCGTCGACCGGCCGTCGACCGACGCTCCGGGGCGCAAACGCGGCCAGATCGTCTATCGGGTCCGCTCGGGCGACACCCTGACCAAGATCGCGCAGCGCCAGGGCGTCTCGGTCGGCACGCTCGCGCGGCTCAACAATTTGGGCGCGGGCGATTCCGTCGTCAAAGGCCAACGCCTGATCATCAAGGCGAGCGCGCGGCAGTATCGCAGCGAGGGCTCGGTTTCCGGTCGCCGGCTCCTCTACACGGTGCGCAAAGGCGACACCGTGTTCAGCATTTCGCGGCAGTTTCAAGTTTCTGAGACTCAGTTGAAGAGCTGGAACGGATTGAACAGCCACCATCAAATCCGGGCGGGACAGCATCTCGTGATGTATGTCGAACCCAATCGAGAACAAGGGTAAATCAGCATGGGTTTTCTGACCGGCAAACGCGCACTAATCGTCGGGCTCGCCACAGATCGCTCGATCGCCTGGGGCATCGCGCAATCGATGCGCGCACAGGGGGCCGAATTGGCGTTCTCGTATATCGAACGCATGGCCGATCGCGTCGTGCCGCTCGCGAAGCAGCTGGACTCCGAGATCACGTTTGCGATGGATGTCGCATCCGACGAAGATATCGCACGCGGATTCAAGACGCTCGCAGCGCACTGGAGCGCCTACGACATACTGGTCCACGCGGTCGCGTTCGCGACGCGCGAAGCGCTGACGGGGCGCTTCATCGAAGCGACCTCACGCGAGGGCTTTCGGATCGCCCACGATATCTCGAGCTACAGCCTCACGGCACTCGCGCGCGAATCGCTGCCCTTCATGAAGGGCCGGGCCGGCGCGATCGTCACCTTGAGTTACTTGGGCGCGGTACGCTCGGTGCCGAGCTACAACGTCATGGGCCTTGCCAAAGCGAGCCTCGAAGCCAACGTCCGGTTTCTCGCCGCAGACTTAGGGTCAGAAGGCATCCGCGTCAACGGCATTTCGGCGGGCCCAATCAAGACGTTGTCGGCGGCCGGTATCCCGGGCCTGCGCAAGATGTTGTCGCATGTGGCCTCGGCTGCACCGTTGCAGCGCAACGTCACGATTGAAGACGTCGGCAATGCGGCTGCGTTTTTGTGCTCCGACCTCGCTGCGGGAATCACCGGCGAAATCCTCTACGTCGATGGAGGCTACAGCTCGGTCGGCATGAGCTTCCC
>JBEKSM010000069.1:0-9328 GCA_049517075.1 Steroidobacteraceae bacterium
TCACGCGCACGGTCGCGTTCGCGATGTTTGAAATCAGCGTATTGGTGAGCCCGTTGTAGGCGCTCGCTTGGTTGACGTATTCACCGCCGGTGACGCCGGCGCCCGCGGTCAATACCAAGGTCAGCGTTTTCTTTTCGCCACCCGCAAAGCTCAAGCGCGTCCAACTGAGTTGCCGGCCGTGGACCGTCGGATCGAGCTTCTTGCCGTTGACCGATCCGCTGCCGGCGCGAAAGCGAAACCCGGAAGGAATCAAATCCGTGAGCGTCACGGTCTCGAGCGGCGATTGTTGGGCGTTGGTCGCCGTGATCGTATACGGCACGGATTGTCCGGCCGTGATATTCACGAGTGGCGTCGTCTTGGTCACGACGATCGCGCCGACGGCACTTGCGGGGATTTCGCCGAAATTGACGGTGCTCGGCGCGCCGCCCTGCAGCTTCACGGCCACCGGGGTCGGCGAGGTCGCCAAGGTGCGCGGCGGTAGCACCAATTCCACGGAATAAGAGCCCAGGGGTTCGCCCGCAAACGAGTAGTAGCCGGTCGAACTCGTGAGCACGCTCGCGATCACGTGCGTGCCGGACAGCAATTGCACGGTCGCGCCGACAACCGGCATGTCGCCGGCCGCAAATGCACCGGTCTGGTCGACGTCGACGAATACTGTGCCGAGCACTTGGGCGGCGGCTCCGGCGATCGTCACGGTTGCGCTGTTATTGGCAGGGTTCGAATCTTTGACCGCACTGTTGACCGAGGCGCTCACGGTAGAGCTGCCCGACTGCGGCTGCGTATAACTCACGCTGATCGGTCCAACGCTGCCGCCGGCCGCGAGCATCGTGGGCATGCCGGTCAAGGTCACGAGGCCGGTTGCGGCTGCATAGCTTGCGGTGACTCCGGCCGGCAACCCGCCGAACACTGGCGATGTCATGAGATTTGCGGTGAGGTTCACGCTGAAGGTCGTTGCGCTGGCCGTGCTCGGTCCGAGGTTCGCGAAGGTCACGGTGCCGTTGACCGCGAGTCCCGCATTGACCGAGTTCGGGAAGCTCAGCGTGCTTGCGAGGTCGGCGACCGCGACGCCGGTGATCGTCACGGTAACGATTCCGGCGGCCGGATTGGGATCGCCGGTCGACGTTGTGAATGTCGCAGTTACGCTCGAACTTGCGCTGCCGGGCTGCGGATAAGACACGCTGATCGGTCCGATGCTCGCACCCGAAGCCAGGCTCGTCGGCATACCCGCGAAGGTCACGATGCCGGTTGCCGCCGCGTAGCTCGCGCTCGCGCCGGCGGGTAAGCCGCCGAACACCGGCGGCGTCGCGAGATTCGCCGAGAGCTTCAGGCCGAAGCTGTCGCCGTTGGATGCGGCGGGCCCGTTATTCGTAAATAGCACCGTGCCGGTCACCGGCTGGCCGGCGTTGACGCTCGCCGGGAAGGTCGCGGCTGCGGTCACGACCGCACCGAATATCGGCGTAATGCTGACGCTGCCGGCGCCGCCGCCGCCGCCGCCGGGATCGGTATGTTGGTTCGATGCCGGATCACCGGCGCCCCCGGCGCCGCCCGGAGTCGCGAGAATCGTAAAATTGGTCACGAGTGCGCTGTTCGCGCACGAGGATCCCGCGCCCGCCGCAGTACCAAAGTTCGTACCGGTTGTGTCGAGATGGTCGGTGCCGCCGACACCGCCCGGACAGCCGCCACCGCCGCCACCACCACCGCCGCCATCCAAGGCACCCGGCGTTCCGCCGGTACCTCCGGCGCTTGCAGGTAGCGCACCCTGGCCTGTGGAGTTCTGACTCGGTACCGAGCTCGAATTCAGCGAGCCGCCCTGACCGCCGCCGCCACCGCCGGCGACGATCAGTGGGACATTGGTGCTCGTCGCAACCAGACTAGCGGCGCCGCCGCCGCCGCCGCCGCCCGACCAACCATGGCATCCGGCCTCTCCGCCGGTGCCTCCTGCGTATCCGCCGGCGCCGTTGCCGCCGGCTCCCGACGCATCCGTGCACGTGTGGCCGAAGTTCGAAGTGAAGGCGGGGGCGCCGCCGCCGCCGACGATGATGTTGAGAACCGTACCGGCCGCGACCTGCGAGGACCCGGTGACACTTGCGCCGGCGCCGCCCGCGGCACCCGCACCTCCCTCATCGGCGCCACCTCCACCGCCGCCCGCACCCGCGGCCTGGATCGTGACGCCGACCGCGCCTGCCGGAACTGTGTACGTCTGAGTGGCGCCGGTGTAGCCGAAGTTGACGGCCTGGGCCATCGCGCCGTGGCTTGTCAGGCACACGAGCAAGGCGCCGAGCGCAGCGGATTGTAGGGTGTTCCCTGAACGGACCATAGCGGCCGAAGTTACATAATCTTGGGCCCCATGAGTGTGACCCAGGTGCCAACACGGCCGATCTGGCGCTGAGAATGCGCGTCACATATGGATAACGAGACAGGAGTCTTATTGCTGCGGCTTGTCGCGGTCTATTGAGCAGTGAATTTACAGACGATTTCCTGTTCGACAGCGGCGCCGCAATCAATCGTCTCAAACTTATTGGTATTGCCCTCGAGCGGAATAAAGGCG
The DNA here is from genome assembly GCA_049517075.1 of Steroidobacteraceae bacterium. Lineage (GTDB taxonomy): Bacteria > Pseudomonadota > Gammaproteobacteria > Steroidobacterales > Steroidobacteraceae > Bog-1198. The sequence continues at coordinate 2,549 of JBEKSM010000069.1, forward strand.
ACCAAGCCTTTCGGCTGCTGCGGACATTGCACTTCGACCACGTATCGTTTGTCGATCGTCTCGCGACCGATCAGGCGCATCTGCGTGGGTTCGCAGTCGACGCCATTGCTTTTGAGCGCATCACGGAATATTTGCAACGCGACGGGCGCTGGGGCCGATCCGGGGTCAGTGAGCCGGCATTTCAAACCCTGCATCGCTGCCTCCTGGCAATTGATCGCCGAGATCCGCGCCGAAATACCGATCTCGGGAATTTTCAGCAGATACCCCTTGCCGTCCGTGCAGGCAACTTCCGAATACTCGGTCTGTGTCGACGCGCTGAGCCCGAACCATCGAAGGTCGCTTAGCTTACAAACCTCACCGGCTCTCGTCAGTAGTGCCGCGGCCGTCGCCTTCACGTCCTTGTTGGGCGCGAGCTGGCAATATAGGTCCGACTTATCACCGCGCGCTGCGCTCGCGCTGTGCATCGCCTCGGCGGCGAAGCAGGACACCGCTATCGGCTTTTGCGACCCTTGCGGCTCGAGCAGGTAGCCCATGCCATTCGCGCAGGCGATTTCATAAACATTGACGCCCGTCGTCTTGCCCTCGGCCTGGATTTTGCCGCGGCCTACGCGCTCGGCGGCGACGAGTTCGCAGGACAGGTCCATGGCAGCGATAAGTTTGGCGCTCTGCTCCTTTGCGGCTGCGCGATCCTGTTCGGTCACATCGTGCATCTTCTCCATATCCTGACCCGTCAGCGGATTGGTGTAGCCGTTGGCAGCGCTTGTCGGTTTCGGGTCCGGCCCGATCGCGAAAGCGCAACCTGCGTAGCCGACGGACGCAAGCACGATGGCCACGATGATCGATGTGAATCGGCTAGGCATGGTGTTCTCCAGCAGCTCGAACGTGGCGAGCCCGGATGCGATAGGCGCCGCTCACGCTACCAATACTTCCCCCAAGAACGTGCGGCTGCCGGGCCGGCCGGATCGTCCAGGTATCAATTACAACACAATTTGACAGCGCTGACATATTTCCTTTTAATCCTATGTTACAGTTATTGAATCCACCGCTGAATGCGCCTCCAGACGGTCATTTGACGACTTAAAACATAATTAATACAGGCAGTTAGAAGAATTCTATGCCGAATCATTGCGCTCGCCGGACGTGCTGCGCCATTGGATTGTTGATCAACGCGCTTGCAGTGCAGCCTGCAAGGCCCTCTCCCGCTGTTATTGGGCATCCGGAACTTTGGCCGGCGGGGTCGCATCGCCCGGCCCGTGCCGACCAAGATGCTTTCGTCGCGAAATTGCTCGCCGACATGAGCCTCGAGGACAAGGTCGGCCAAATGATCCAAGCCGACATTGCCTCGATCACCCCGGCGGACCTGAACGTTTATAAGCTTGGTTCGATACTCGCCGGCGGCAACGCAGCACCGGCCGACAATGTGCGCAGCACACCGCAAGCCTGGCTGCAGTTGACCAATGAATTTCATCGCGTTGCGTTGGAGGCGGCCGCGCCCGGACATCCTGCTATACCGATCCTGTTCGGCATCGACGCCGTGCATGGTCATGGGAAATTGCGGGGCGCCACGATCTTCCCGCACAACGTCGGCTTGGGAGCCGCGCACGATCCCGTTTTGATCGAACGGATCGGTGCAGCAACGGCCCAGGAGGTCACGGCGACCGGCATTGACTGGACCTTTGCACCCACAGTCGCGGTTGTACGCGACGTTCGCTGGGGTCGCTCGTATGAGAGCTACTCCGAGTCACCGGAATTGGTGACCCAGTATGCGGGCGCGATGGTGTCGGGCCTTCAAGGGAAAATCGATACACCGCAGTTCATGGCGCCCGGCCATACGCTTTCATCGGTCAAACATTTTCTTGGGGATGGCGGCACCGTGGATGGCCGAGATCAAGGCAATACCATCGTGACCGAAGCGGAACTGGCGGCCTTGCACGGTGCGCCCTACGTCGCGGCGATCAGGGCCGGCGCCATGATCGTGATGGCATCCTACAACAGCTGGAACGGCGTCAAAATGCATGCCGATCATTATTTGCTGACCGACATTTTGAAGGGGCGAATGGCCTTCGACGGATTCGTGGTCGGCGACTGGGACGCGCAAGAGCAAATCCCCGGATGCACCAAAGGCGATTGTGCCGCTGCCATTCTCGCCGGTGTCGACATGTTGATGGCGCCGGACAGTTGGAAACAACTGTACCAGGCAACGCTCGACGAGGTTCGCTCGGGCGCGATTCCAGAGGAGCGCATCGACGATGCGGTGCGCCGAATATTGCGCGTCAAGGTGATCGCGGGTTTGTTCGATCGGGCCGCGCCGTCGCGTCCCGACGCCGGAGATTTTGATCAGATCGGCAGCCAAGAGCACCGCGCGATCGCACGTGAGGCCGTTCGTAAATCGCTGGTCTTATTGAAGAATGCTGGAGACGTGCTGCCCCTGAATCCGACGTCCACTGTGCTCGTGGCTGGCGAGGCGGCCGACGACATCGGTATGCAGAGCGGCGGATGGACACTTGATTGGCAAGGCGACCACAATAGCAATGCCGATTTTCCGGGGGCGACCTCGATTTATGGCGGCATCCGGGCTGCGGTGACCGCGGCGGGCGGCAAGGTTTCTTTGAGCCGTGATGGGCGCTATGACAAAAAGCCCGATGTGGCCATCGTCGTTTTCGGCGAGCACCCGTACGCGGAATTTCAGGGTGATCGCGAGACCTTGGAATTCTCCGAGCGAGGCCAGCACGCGTTGCGAATATTGCGCCGGCTGCACCGCGAGGGCGTCGCGACCGTCAGCGTGTTTTTGTCGGGTCGCCCATTGTGGGTGAACCCGCAGATCAATGCCTCGGATGCGTTCGTCGCGGCTTGGTTGCCCGGCAGTGAAGGCGAGGGGATTGCCGATGTGTTGTTCCGAACGGCGGCCGGAACCGTACCCTATGATTTTACCGGTCGATTGAGCTTTTCATGGCCGCGGACTGCGATGCCGGTCCTTCTAGCGGCAAGCCCGGAACTCTCCGGCGCGCTGTGGCCGCTCGGAGCCGGTCTTGACTACCGGACCCATTCGGATCTCGGGCTACTATCGGAGGACCCGCAGATCCCGGCGAAGTGGCATCCTCCCGCAGGTAGTTTGTTTCACGCGGGCCATGTCATCGCGCCGTGGAATATTTTCGTGGCCGATTCAGGGGATCAAGTGCATTTGACGACCGACCGTCAAGAAAGTCCCCATAAAGCGGTCGCGGTCAGCGTCGATGCTGCCGGTGCCGCAGCCGTCTGGAGCGGCCTCCGGAGCGGAATTCTGCTGATATCGGGGCGCGCCGACGATCTCGGTGCGGAGGCCGATCGAGGATCCGCGCTCGAACTGCGATACCGCGTCGACCGCAAGCCGGAGCAGCCGGTGCAACTTCGCATCGCCTGCACGAAGCCACTCTGCGGTACCGCCACCGGTGCGTCATTGGACTTGACCGCTATCTTCGAGTCGGCGCCACTTGGCGTGTGGAGCAACCTGCAGGTGCCGCTGTCCTGCTGGACCACTGCCGGCGCTGACCTGAAGGAGGTTGAGGTTCCCTTTGCCGTGGCTACCGCGGGCCGTTTTGGGTTGACGATTGCCGACGTGCGGCTTGCACCCATGCATGAAGCCGCGGCGGCCCATTGTCCGTGAGAGTTTGTGGATCGAGCGCGCACGAAATGCGCGCGAGTGGCTAAACTAGAGACAGCCGCTGTCCAGAATTAGGATTTCGCTATGGTGCTCATTCCCCCCTCTGTGACCATTCAGGAGGTGGCCGATCTTGCTCAAGTCTCGCCGAAGACGGTCTCGCGTGTCATCAACAACGAGCCGCTCGTTCGTTCCAACACGCGTCAGCGCATTCTCGAGGCAATAGAACAGCTCAACTATCGTCCGAACCTCAATGCGCGAGGCTTGGCGAGCAATCGGTCGTTTCTGATCGGACTGTTCTGCGACCGCCCAGGCGACTACCTAAGCGAATTTCAGGCCGGCGCGGTCCAGCGCTGTCGCGAATCCAGTATGCACTTGATGGTGGAGCCCTGGGACGTGCAAAGCCCGACTATCGAAAAACAAATCGATACGCTGATCGGTCAACTGCGTCTCGAGGGTGTCATCTTGCTGCCGCCGCTCAGCGATGATCCGGTGGTTTTGAGCAAACTTCAAGAAGCAGCCATCCCGATCGTGAGAATTGCGCCGAAACACAATGTGAGCACGACTCCGTCGATCGGGATTGACGACTACGCGGCTGCTCGACAGGTCACCGCGCATCTTCTTGGTCTCGGGCACCGGCGCATCGGGTTCATGCTGGGCCGGCCGGAGCACAGCGCGACCGAACAGCGTTATCTAGGGTTTATCGACGAGATGCGCGCGCACGAGGCCCCGGTCGATTTCAACTTGGTGCAAACCGGCAATTTTCAATTTACCGATGGATTGGTTTGTGCCGAACGCATGCTGCGTTCAGCGACTCCACCGACGGCTATTTTTGCGAGCAACGACGACATGGCCGCCGCCGTGGTATCGATGGCGCGCAAATTTGGACTCAATCTTCCGAGCCAGCTGTCCGTGGCCGGGTTCGACGATGCGCCGGTGGCAACGATGATCTGGCCCGAGTTGACGACGGTACGCCAGCCGGTGGCCGCGATGGCGCGAATCGCGGCGGACCTGATCATCCGGCTGGAGCCGCGCCGCCGAGGCTGGCCCGACCACATCCCGCGGCACCTGCTGGACCACGAGTTGATCATTCGCAACTCGACCGTGCGCGCGCCGGGCCGCGCCGCCACCGGCTAGTTCTCGGCATTCGTTTGCTTGGCCGCTGAAGAAGTCTCGATCGTTCCATCTAGGGCGGCGATCGCTCCAACCAAATGATAAAAGCTGCTCGCCTGTGCCGGCGAAACGACGAGCGCGCCGTTCGGGAGCTGCATGTCGAACCACAAGCCCGCAACCGGGGTGCGCAGATACGGCAACAGGCTCGACCCGGCGGCGGCGGCCATCGACCAGTAGCGCGGATCGTCGGTCAAGCAAGCGGCTTGCAGCGCCGCTTTGAATCGCTCGGTTTGCGGCCAGAGCCGCGCGTTCGGATCTTGAATCGTGAAATCGTCGAGCAATTCGTTGACGGCGACGCGATTGTGGACGCCCATCGTCTCCCCGATCTCGATCAGGCGCAGCGCGGCTGTGCGCGCGTCGCCGCTTTGCGCGTCGCTGCGCATCAACAGCCACGCCCATTCGAATTGGTGGCCCGGTTCAATGATGCGACCGGCTAGGCCGGCCGCCGGCTGCCAATGCTCAGTGAATGCCTCGCCGAGTGCACCGCTGTCGGGGCGCAGCAATCGCGATAGCGCGAGCTTCACGAGATCTTGCGACCAGGCCTTCCATCCTGGGTCGCGGCCTACCGCGGTCCAGGCCAAGCATGCCTCCAATAGGTGCATGTGCGGATTCGACTCGCGAATCGAATCGAGATCCGCGCTCGAACGAAATGCGCCGTCGCCCGCAAACAGTTGACGCTCGATGACCGCGCGCAACTGCAAAGCGAGGCGTTCGAACTCCGGGAGGGAATCGAGCGCGGTGGCCGCCGCCGCGTAACCGAGCAGGGCAAATGCCTGGTCATAGAGCAACGCGCGATCGTCGAGTGGCGCGCCGTTCACATCGACGAGCGTACGGAACAAGCCGTCGTTGCGCCGAAAATTGGCCGTAAAATAGTCAATTCCACGCCGAAGGATGCCGTGCAGGTCGCCGTGCCAGCCGAATCGAGGCGCCTGCGCAAATGCATAGATCTGCCGCGGCTGAACGCGCGCGCGCCTTGGCGCCGGCAGAGCGCGGCCGTCCTGTCCCAGCGCTTCGACGAAGCCTCCGTTGCGCGCATCGATACCGTGCGCGGCCCATTGCGGATATGCGGATTCCGACAGCCATTGAACGAGATGTTCCTTGAGCTTCTTGAGCTCGTTTCGCGAAGCGGTATCTACAGGACTTTTCATACCCGAATAGTGTATGCCTCAATAGGTCTTGAGAAGCGCAAAGCGCGTCGGCAGCAGCCGGTAGCTGAACGGCAGAATTGCCGCGCCGACCGCCGGGGCGTCGTCGGACGTGAGGGCGCGCGCCACGGGCGCGATCGCAGGGATTTGCGATGCGTAGCCTGCCATGCGTTCGTTGAGCGCCTTCGCCAATTGATCGACGAGCTGCGCCGGGAGTCTACCGCCAATCAAAATTGCTTCAGGATTGATCAGGCAATTGATCGCAAGAACGGAGTCCACCAGCGCTTCGGTCGCTTCACGAATCCAGCGATCGACGATGATGCGCGCGGCGGGTTTGAGCCGCATGAGTCCGCGCGGCGTTGCAACTTCAAAACCTTGTTCGGCGAGTCGACTGTACAAGCCCGACAACGAGACGATATTTTGCAGTTGATCGGCGTGGCCCGCATCGTCGCGCGCCTTGAGCCAGCCGATTTCTCCGCTGCGCCCGTTGGCGCCTCGCACGTACGCACCGTCCGCGACCACACCGCCGCCGAGCGCTGCAGTGACCAGCAAATAAAAGAAGCTGCGATAACGTTGGCCCGATCCGAATTGCATCTCGCCAATGGCCGCTGCCGCCGCGTCATTTTCGATGAAAACCGGAATATTCAGCACGTCGCGGATCAAGTCATCGATGCGCACCGATGCCCAAGCCGCATAGTCGGCCGGTTGATCAGGCAAATGCGCGCGCGTGATATCGTCGGGGAATGCAACGCCGACCCCCACGAGCCGATTGCGCGCGATGCCGGCCTTGTCGAGCAGCTGGCCGACGGAGCGTTGAAAGAACGT
>JBEKSM010000070.1:0-9062 GCA_049517075.1 Steroidobacteraceae bacterium
GCGATCAGAAAAATTACGATTGCGGTACTGATATTTATCGCGAGCATCATCCAAAAGACCGGACCCGCAAACAGATCGAAGCGTTGCCCCTTCTGCTCGAGGACCATGGGCAAGCCGCCGTCGCGCAAGATTGACAAAAATACCGATAGAGATATCGCGATCGCGTAGATCCCGTATTCTTTTTTGGTCAAGAACCAGGCAAGAGCAAACTGACATACAAAGCCAAGGGCTTTTGCTGCGCCGGTCGCGCCGATCATCCAAACCGAACCCTCGAGCGCCTTGTGACCAATCCTCGAATCCGAATCGGATTCGGGTCTTTCGAGAGCCGTGTCCGCAGTCGGGAGATCGAGTTTGTCGGCGGGTTGCATCGCTGCGCGTGAGTGCGGCTGCGATCAGGTATCGCAACCCGATGACATTTGCCGGCACCAATTCTCGAGCCCCATCGACAGGCCCGCCAAAGGCCGGGGGCCCGAAAGGCGCGGATAGAGGTCCCGACGCTGTTGCTTTGCGGCCTCCGGCCGAATGATTCCGTGTTGCACCAGATACCCATCGAGGAGCTGGTCACCATGGGCAACCGCGAGCGCGTGGCCCCATTGTCTCCATGGCGGTGAAAAACCCCGCTTGCGCCGATTCAGTACGAATTCCGGCACCAACCCCGCGATGGCGTCGCGGAACCATTGTTTCGGCCGGGCGTCGGCCGACAGCGCATGCGTCTTGTGTAGTCCAATCACCGTTTCCACGAGACGGTAGTCCACCAGCGGGAGTCGCGATTCCACCGATGCCGCCATCGACAGCCGGTCGCTCTGCGCGATGCCGTTTTCCATCAGATAGGTATCGCAGATCAGCCGTATCAGCGTCACTTCCGGGGGGGAATCCGATCTTTGTGCCGAAAATTCGCGGGTCAGGTCGGGCTGCCCGATCTCTGCAGAAAATTCGTCGGTGTAAAACGCGTGACCCAACGCGCGCGCGCACCTTTGGAACACGGGTTCACTGTCATAGAAGACGACGCGGCCCGGGTGGGCGCGACGATCGGCCTGAAATTGACGCCACTCGGACAAAATGCCCGCTCCAGACATCGCCCATTGCAGGCCGAGCGTGACGGACAACGGCGGGGCAGAGAATCGCAGATAGTCGCGGAAACTACGCAGGCCGGCGGCCATCGCGTTTCGGCGTCGCGTCGCATATAAGGCGGAGCGCACCCATTGATATCCCCAGAACAGTTCGTCGCCGCCTTGTCCATACAGCAGAACGGGCACCGAATGGCGTCGCGCCAGCGCAGCAACGGCGGCGATCGCGACGCCGGCGCTGTCGCCAATGGGATCGTCGCGGTACAAATTGACGCTTGAGTATTGCTCGACGAAATCAGCCGTCGTCAGCTCAACGGTGTGAAACGGAATCTTCAAATAATCCGCAAATTGCTTCGCGTCGGCGCGCTCGTCTTGCCAGGGTGTACCCGAGTATCCGACGGTAAACGCGTGCACGTCGCGCTTGCGCGCGGCGGTCGCGAGCGATGCCACCGCACTCGCATCGATGCCACCGCTCAGCGCCACGCCGATCGGTACGTCGGCGCGCGTGATCAACTGCGCTGACTGCTCCAATTCCTCGCGGATCAACTGCGCCGGCTCGCCCTGCAATGCCGGCGCATCCTCCATGCGCCAATAGCAATGCTCTCGGACCGACCAGCCTTCCAAATCGATCGTCAGCAGATGGGCGGCGGGCAGCTTGCGAATGCCAAGGACCATGCAGGTCGGCTCGGGCACGTAGCCGTAGTGATAGTACAAATGCACTGCTTGCGGATCGAGCTTGAACGGGACGATGCCGCTCTGTACCAACGCACGCATCTCGGATGCAAAATACAACGATTCCCCGGCGGCGATGAGGTACAAGGGCTTTTCGCCCATTCTGTCGCGACCCAGGATCAGCCGGCGCGCCCGGTTGTCCCACAACGCAAACGCAAACATCCCGCGCAGGTGTGCGACGAAAGTCGGGCCGTACTCCTCGTACAAGTGAACGATGGTTTCGCAATCGCTGCCGGTTGCGAACACGTGGCCGCGGCCCTCGAGGTCGCGGCGCAACTCAACGTAGTTGTAAATTTCGCCGTTCGCGACGAGCGCGAGGTTGCGATCCTCGTTGTAGAGCGGCTGCCACCCCGTCTTTAAATCGATGATGCTGAGCCGCCGCATCGCAAGCCGCACATGCTTGCCGGCATAAAGACCCTGGCCGTCGGGCCCCCGGTGCGCAAGGCGGCTGTTGACGCGATCGACAGCGTCGTTCTGCTGGGGAGTCAGAGAAGCGCGTGCAATGAGACCGGCGATGCCACACATAGCGTAAAGGGTCGTCCAAGGGAGCGTGAATGGGCAAATCCCAGAAAGCCAGGCAGTTTAGGCCAGATATATTTCCGTTCTTGGTCAGCTGCAGGTTTCCGAAAAATATCTCATTTCGACGACAAACCGCCGGATCGTCGCTGAATTGCCAAGATAGCGCGGCAAATGTGCCATTTGAGGGTGTGCTCCGGGCTTGCGGCGGCCCGGTGCCACCCGGGCCCGGTAATCTAGCTGACACAGAGTGCAGGTATCTAGGGAGGTCGCATGGGGAATCCCGCGCCACTCAATTTAGGAATACCCGATGTCCGTGCAGTCGATCGACAACACCGCCAGGGCGACGCCTGTTTGGCGATCGTCCTGGGGCCTGTTAATCGTGACCGGTGTTGTCGGACTGTTGAGCCTGTGGCCATTCTGGGACGGGTTGCACCAGATGTGGGATTGGTGGGCCGCGTCGCCGGAGGATAGCTTCGGGGTTTTGATACCGCCGGTCGCGGCGTTTCTCGTGTGGCAGCAAAAGGATCGCCTCGAGCGAATTCCCTTCACGGGCAGCTGGTGGGGCGTGCTGATCATTCTGCTGGGCGGGGCCTGCCTGGTTTTCGGCCAGCTAGGTACGATTTACACACTCGTTCAATATGCCTTCGTCGTGACACTTATCGGCTTGGTGCTGTCGTTCCTGGGATGGCAGGCGTTTCGACTCATCGCGATTCCACTGTGCACATTGTTCTTCATGATTCCGCTGCCGCAATTCTTCATGGCCAACTTGTCGACGACATTGCAGCTGGTGTCCTCGCAAATCGGCGTCTTTGTCATGCGCTTGTTCGATATCAGCGTGCTGCTCGAGGGCAACGTCATCGATCTCGGCGGCTACAAGCTCCAGGTCGCCGATGCTTGCAGCGGTCTTCGATATTTGTTTCCGCTGATGACGCTCGGATTTCTGATGGCGTACTTCTACAAGGGCGCTCTGTGGAAGCGGGTCGTGTTGTTCCTCTCGAGCATTCCGGTCACCGTGATCATGAACAGCTTCCGGATCGGAGTGATCGGAGTCACCGTAGAGCGTTGGGGAATCCAGATGGCCGAGGGATTCCTGCACGAATTCCAGGGATGGTTGGTTTTCATGGTCAGCGCGGCACTGCTGTTGATCGAAATGGCAGCTCTGCACCGTATCGGCCATTCTCCAGGTCATTGGCGCCAGGCTTTTGGCGTCGAGCTCCCGGCGCGCACTCCTGCAGGCGCGGTCGTGCGAAAGCGCAGCCTGCCTTCGAGCTTCGGCGTCGCGACGCTCGCGTTGCTCGGCTTCGTCACGATCACGTTCGCGCTGCCGCGGCCTTCGGAGTTTTATCCGGAACGCGCGAGCTTCGCCGAATATCCGATGCGAATCGGCGAATGGCGCGGGAACCGCCAATCGCTGGAGGGTATCTACACGGACGAACTCAAGCTCGATGATTACGTGCTCGCAAATTATGTCGATGCGTCCGGCAACGTCGTGAATATCTATATCGCCTGGTACAACTCGCAGCGCAAGGGTGAGGCCGTCCATTCGCCGCGTTCCTGTTTGCCGGGCGGCGGCTGGCAAATGAAGGAGTTTGGGCAGCGCGACCTGCAAGGCGTCACAGTCGGCGGCAGTCCATTGCGAGTGAATCGCTCGGTGATCGAACTCGGCAACCAGCGCCAGCTGGTCTATTACTGGTTTCAGCAGCGCGGCCGCGTGATCACGGGTGAATTTACCGTCAAATGGTATTTGTTTTGGGATGCGCTGACGCGACATCGAACCGACGGGGCGCTGGTTCGGCTCATCACACCCTTGTCGCCTACCACCAGCTTGGCGGATGCGGATGCGCGCCTCAAGGACTTGGCCTCGCGGATTGCGCCTGATCTGCCGCGTTACGTGCCCAACTAGCCATGCAATACGTATTGCCCTTCATTTTGGCGATGGTCGTCACGATGGCTTGGTTGCCGGTCCTCGTACGTCTGTCGAATCGATGGCTGCTGATCGACCAGCCGGGCGAACGCAAGGTTCATATGACGCCGATCCCGCGCGTCGGCGGACTCGCGATGGCGACCGGGGTATTCATTGCCGCCTTACTGACGATCAAGCTGCAGACTCAGGATCGCTGGTTCTTGTTCGCCGGCGCAGTCTTGATCGTATTCGGCGCGGTCGACGATCGGTACGACCTGAACTATCGGATCAAGTTGGCAGGCCAGTTGCTTGCGGTCGGAGTCGTCGTAATCCTCGGCGGTGTGCGGATTCACTCGCTCAGTTTCGATGAATCGGTCGCATTACCTTCCTGGGTCTCGGTGCCTTTGACGGTGTTCTTTCTCGTGGGTATCACCAACGCGATAAACCTCGCCGACGGCCTCGACGGCCTCGCCGGCGGCACCACGTTCCTGTGTTTGTGCGCCGTTGCGCTGTTGTCGAGCATCGGCGATCCGGGATCTTCAACCGCGCTAGCGCTGGCATTTGCGGGGGCCACACTTGGCTTTTTGCGTTTCAATACGTTTCCCGCAAGCGTCTTCATGGGCGATGCGGGTAGTCAGTTGCTCGGCTTTACGGTCGGTGTGTTGAGCGTGCGCGCGACCCAAAGCGCGACCAGCCAAATCAGCGCCGCACTTCCCGTGTTGCTGTTGGCCTTGCCGATTCTCGACACGTTGAGCGTCATGATGCAGCGCATTGGAGAGGGCCGATCGCCGTTTAGCGCCGACAAGAACCACATCCATCACAAGCTGCTGGCGATGGGCTTTTTTCACCACGAAGCGGTGATGGTCATTTACACGATCCAAGCTGGATTGCTCGTGCTTGCGTATTTCTTGAGGTATGAGTCGGATGCCGTGATCGTCGGTGTCGTCGTCGCATTCTTCGCGTTTTCGATTTCGTTGTTTCAGTGGACCACGCGGACGGGATGGCGGATTCGTGCCCTGGGTATCGCGACCGGCGACCCGCAGGCGCCGAAATTCTTCGGTCTTACCGACAAAGCGCAATTGCTGCCCCGATTGTCGTACGCGGCACTCGCAATGGGGCTCGCAGTCTATGCATGCGTAATCGTCCTCGAGACCGCGGCGCTCAGCAGCGACATCGGCATCTTGATCGGTGCGCTGCTCGCGGTGACTTTGGGCTCATTGGTGATCGTGAGGGCGGCACCTGTAAGCATCATCGAAAAGGGCGTGCTTTTCGTCACTGCGACATTGCTCGTATACGTCGACGCCCTGGTGCTGCCTGCCAATCCGCTGTTTTCCGGGATCGGTTGGTTTGCCGTCGGAATCGTGGCCATCTCCTCGGCCGTGCGATTGCGCCTGTTCAACGATCGGCGATTCGAATTGACCCCGCTCGATATCATCGTGCTGTTCATGGCCTTGGTCGTTCCTAGCTTGATCGGAAATCTGCCACTGCCGCTTGGGGGCTCCCTTGCCATCGCGAAGCTCGTGATTCTTCTCTACGGCATAGAAATGTTGGTCAACAGATCCGAAGGCCGTGCGGTCTGGGTGCGAGTCGCCGCAGTCTCGGTGCTGGCAGCACTGGCAATGCGGTCGCTGGCATCGCTCTGACGCGACAATAGCGACCGCGGGGACGGTCACGCGCTGAGGCCCGGCGGAACCGATTTGGGTCGTGTCACGCCTTCGTCATTTACGCTTCTTAAACTATCTCCCCCCTTTTTGAATTACGGGTTTTTCTCATGCCTGTTCGCGCATCTGGTAGCCGGCTTTGGTTGACGGCGGCGATCTGCACCGCCTTGGTCCTTGGCGGCTGCGGCGGCGCTGAATCGCGGAAGGCGAAGCATATCGAGAAAGGCCAGGCATTTCTCGATGCGGGGAATTTCGAGAAGGCGCGTGTCGAATTTCGCAACGCGATGCAAATCTCGCCGAACGATAGCGAGGCGCGATACGAGAACGGCGTCGTCGACGAAAAGCTCGGTAATGTCCGTCAAGCCGCCGCATTTTATCAAGGAGCGATCGACTCCAATGCCGAAAACGTGCGCGCGCGCGCCGCGCTTGCCCGACTCTACGCGATGAGCGGCGCGCCGGACAAGGCGCTCGAACTGTTGACACCTGGATTCGCGAAATACCCGGACGACGCGGAACTCTTGACCGTGCGAGCAGCAGCACGCATGCAACTCAAGGATACGAGCGGGGCTCTGGCGGATGCCGAGCGCGCCGTGCAGATCGCGCCTGCAAATGAGGATTCGATATCGGTTCTCGCCGGCATTTACAAGGCGCAGGGCCAGACGGACAAGGCACAGACTCTGCTAGACGACGCGATCAAGAAGCATCCGAACACCATCGACCTTCGCTTGGTGCTCGCGCAACTGGACTCGAGTCTCGGTAAGACGGCCGAAGTCGAGGCGCTCTTGCTGGATCTGGTGCGCCTCAAGCCCGCCGAGAAGGCCCATCGCCTTCGCCTTGCGCAGTTTTACGCGCACACCGATCAGATCGACGCCGCGGAGAAGGTGTTGCGCGACGGCGTGAAAGCGCTACCCGACGAACGCGATATCAAGACTGCACTCATTGATTTTCTCGCCGCCCGCCGCAGCCACGAAATCGCGGAACAGGAACTCGCGGCCCTCATTAGCGAAAGTCCAAAAGATTACGAACTCAAATTCGTACAAGCGAGTTTCTACGAGCAAGGCAAGGAGTACCAGAAAGCCGAAGCGGTCTACCGGGACGTGATCGCATCCGCAAAGGTCGAAGGACCCGGCATTACGGCGCGCGATCGCCTCGCGGCGCTGCGAGTCCTTTTGAACGATATACCGGGAGCAGAGAAACTGATCGCCGAGGTGCTCGCCGAGAGTCCGCGTGACGACGATGCGCTGATTCTGCGTGGAAACCTGGCCATTGCCGAGAAAGACCCCCGCACCGCGATCGCGGATCTGCGATCGGTACTGCGCGATCAGCCGAATTCGATCGGAGTCATGCGTGCGCTGGCACGGGCCCATCTCGCCAACGGCGAGCCCGTGCTCGCCGAGGAAACCATGCGGCGCGCCGTCGAGGCGAACCCAAAGGACGCGGCCGCAAGTTTGGATTTTGCGCAGTTGCTGGCGCAGCTCGGCAAGCCGGATCAAGCAAAGCCGGTCATCGAGGCGCTCATCAAACAGCAGCCGAACAACATGCAAGCACTCGACGTCGAATTCAAGGTCGCAGCGGCGACTAAGGATGTGGCGACGGCGAGGGCCTCCGCCGATGCAATGGTCGCGCTCCAGCCGAAGTCTGGAATTGGATTTTATTATCAGGGTGAGATCGCGGAATCCAATAATCGGCTCGATGAAGCGCTGCGTCTCTATACGACAGCCTCGGACCTGCAGCCCGCCAGCGCCGAACCTCTGCAAGCGATTACGCGGGTGCTCGTCAATCTCAAGCGCTTGCCGGACGCTCTGAAACGCTTGGATGAGACCAGTGCGCGTTATCCCACGGAGTCATTTGCGCCGAATTTGGAGGGCGAATTATTGGTGTCGGTGCAACGTTCGGCGGAGTCGCTCCCGGAGTTCAAGACCGCAATTGATCGAGATCCAAAATGGTGGGTCCCGTACCGCAATCTCGCGATTGCTCAGTCGATCGCGAATAAGAACAACGGAGATGCAATTGCGACTTTGCGTGCCGGAATCGGTCGGGCTTCCAACCCGGAGCCCCTTGAAGCGGAACTTGCGTCGCTCTACGAACGAAACGGCAAGGTCGATGACGCCATCCAGGTTTATGAGGCCGCGTTGCGTCAAAATCCGAAATCGGACGCGACCGCCAACAACCTGGCGATGCTGTTTGTGACCTATAAAAAGGACGCTCACAGCTTGGATCGCGCTAAGGAGCTCTCGGCGCGCTTTGCAGCGTCAGATAATGCCAGTTTCCTCGATACCTACGGTTGGGTGCTCTATAAGCGAGGTGAGACCGCGGCCGCGATCGCGGCGCTGCAGAATTCTGTTACCAAGGCGCCGGATCAGCCGATTCTGCTGTACCACCTTGGAATGGCCCAGGTGCTCGCCGGCCAAGACGCCGCTGCACGCGACAACCTTACGCGCAGCTTGAATTCCGGGAAAAGATTTCTAGGAATGGATGAAGCAAAGGCGACGCTCGATAAATTAGCCAAAGATGCGCCGGCCGGCTCCGCGCCGTCGAAGTCGTAATCGCCCCCTCCCCCAGATATAGGGAACATTATGCAAGGAATGTTAGCGAGGCTCGTGATGACAGCGATGGGTGCCGGTGCCGCATTTATCGGCATCGCCCACGGCAATACGCTGCTCGATGAGACCAACCTCGTCGCTGCATCCGGCATCGCCGCAGGCTCCGAGTTCTCGTTCAACGCAAGTACGGCGCAAGCACTGACGGTCACTCTGACCGACATTCAGACGCCGGCTGCGTTTCAGTCCTTGCAAATTGCCGTGACGCTCGGCGATGCACTCGTTGGAACGGCGAGTGTCGACGGGACGACCGGTGTGACGAGTGCGACGATCAACCTGCCCGCGGCGACCGGCAATTACGAATTTCACGTGATCGGCACGCCGACCAATCTCGGCTTCGGCAGCTTCGGTAGTTTCAGCGTCTGCACTGCACCGCAAGCGACGCCGACCGCATGCATCGCCGCGGACTCCTATTCGGACAACATTCAGACCCCATCCGCGGCCGCGACGAGCAACGTTTCGCTTCTCAACACAAATTTCACCTCGACGGTCGCGGGCGCTTATGCCGTCTCGCTGCTCGACGACCAGTTTCCCGCGGCATTACAGACGCAGTTGACTGTCGCAGGCATCGCTCAAGGCA
>JBEKSM010000071.1:0-8821 GCA_049517075.1 Steroidobacteraceae bacterium
CAAACTCCTGCGATTTAAGCAGTATTCTCCGCAATTCGGCCACACTGGAAACGCGCATGTAATCATCAATGACGTTTTGGTCGTCCAGTTCCCGTCCAAGGATGAGCCGGAAGCCGTTCAACACATCTTCTCGCGATGGCTGCTCGCGCAATCGGGCTGGAAGTGCATCGGCCTCGTCGCGGCGGTGGCGTCGGACCTGCGAAGCTAGATTGCCGAAGGAGCGAAGTATTTTGCGCATTGTTGGAACAATTCGTTTGGCCTGCCGCAGTGCATGACCGATGCATGTGAGAGTTGCACTTCAGTCGCCGCCGCGGCGAACCACGATTCCGACCGAAGTGGAGACGTAACCCGAAAGATTGAGTTTTAAATGCAGATCGTGCCTATATGGAGGTGCATCGACGTAGAAGTCTAGCACGTGCGAATCCGGTGCTTGCGTAAACGGTTGGACATCGTGACCGCGTGCCTCTAGCCGTCCGATCAGCTCAATAATGTCGCGCCGACGGTAGAGAACGGTTGCTCCGCTGTCGAGGGTGCCCTCGTTGGAGGAGAGGTTGAGTTCTGTCGTGTGGACCGCGATTCCGCCCGGCTTTAGACAGCGTTCGACGCTGTTGATGACGAATTGCATGCCGGCCTCGAGGGAGCCGAGGTGTTCGAAGCAGCATGAAGACCATGCAAAGTCGTAGCCTGTGAGATCCGAGTCTATGGCGTTCATATCGCAGAAGCGATATGTCACCTGTTCGTCGAATTGTTGGTTCGGACAAATATGCGGCCGCCGCAGTGACTCATGGGAAGAGGCATGTTGACCTGAGGCCGCCCAACCGTGCGAACTCTCGACGTGCGGCGGAGCGTCCGTAGCCATCACAGTTGCGCCTCGCGCCGCGAACACGGCGGGCAGCGCCTCGCTCCCGACGCCAAAACAAATCCCACGCCTGCCGGATTCGATGACACCGGCTTCCAAGAGATGGTGTAAAACGAAAATCCATTCCCACAATTTCCGATGTAAATTCGGCGGATGGGACAATAGCGAGCATAACTCTCGGAACCTTGGATGCAGCATGTCCGCAGCGCTGCAGCTCGAGTAGGCCATGAACGCAGCGTCGGCGTCTTGAACCATCGCGGGCAATCGTGGTTTGAAGATTCGGTCAGTAACTGCGCGCGCAATGCGCTCGTTGATGACATCATCGATTCCGGCCAATTTCTTGGAAACAGCGGCCTCGACCAACTTTTGGATTCTCGATTTAAATAAGCCGCTAATCACACTGCACCTGTCTGGTCAAGACCCGGGAACTCGCAAGCCGAACAACGTCGGTCGCGAGGTGGTCCCGCAACGTATATTCGTTGGCCCCCACTGAAGAACGCCCGCGGCGTGCTGTGCGGTTTCCGCGGGGCCGTCGACCGTTCCAGATTGGCAAAAACGAGTAACTGTTTACGGCGACTGAAGTATCAACTTGCATCGCGGTCCGACTGCATTGCATCGTATCAAATCCCGCCTATCATTTGTGCATGCGGAGTCGCTGCAGTCCGGAGGTTCGAACGCCGACGCGGCGTAACTCACTGAAATGATGTTATAAACGATGGTATTTTTAGGTCTCGATGTCAATTCAGGAAGCGCGGTCCGTGCGCCTATGAGGCCGCTGTGTCGTCATGTCGGAGGGCGCGGCATGGCTCGCGTTCACTCCGAACTGATGCGTGCCTAGTGGTACGGTATTGCGTATCGATAGACGCGCCGATCTACGAAGCGGCGCATGTGCACGCGGGACCTTGGCCGGCTTGGGCAAGATGCACATCGATGCGTGCGTCCACGACGCGGATGGCTCGCATCCGTTGGTTTTCAGCGCAGTTGCGATCGCCGAGATGCTTGCGTGGGAGGGGTTTGTGATGCAACCACATGAACCTTGGACATCGGACTAGCCCTGGGGCGACACAATTGCAACTGCGCTCAACGGGCAGGGCGGCGCGGTGGAAAACAAGGCCGCCAAGTGCGGCAATTATGGGCAGTCGGCGCCCCGGTCTCGACTTGATCGAGTAATCCGATAGGCGCAGACTTTAGCGCGCGCCGAATCCAACGACACGGAAGGACCGCCATGAATCGCTTAATGACTCTCGCCGCGAGTTGCCTGGTTTTGTCCGCACCCTCCTTCGCGGCGCTCAAGGTCGGCGCACAAGCGCCGGATTTCACGACGCAGGCGACGCTCGCCGGAAAGCCGTTCACGTTTTCGCTCGCGGACGCACTCAAGAGCGGGCCGGTCGTGTTGTACTTTTATCCGGCCGCATTCACGCCGGGTTGCACGGTCGAGGCGCACGAGTTTGCGGAGGCGACCGAAAAGTTCAAGGCGCTGGGCGCGACGGTCATCGGCGTCTCACACGATCCAATCGAGAAGCTCAACGAGTTTTCGGTCTCTGAATGCCGCAACAAGTTCGCGGTCGCCTCCGATGCCGACCAGAAGATCATGAAGTCCTATGACGCGATACTCGCGTTGAAGCCGGAATATGCGAACCGCACGTCCTATGTGATCGCGCCCGGCGGCAAGATCATCTACGAATACACCGCGCTGAATCCCGACAAGCACGTCGAGAACACGATGAACGCGGTCCAGCAGTGGGTGAGCGCGCAGAAGCATTGAGCGCGCGCGGCGGGCGCGCATTTCGCGCTATCGGATACTCGGCTCGAATTTGAGCGCGACGCCATTCATGCAAAAGCGCTCGCCGGTCGGCCTCGGTCCGTCGCGAAACACATGACCCAAGTGTCCACCGCAGCGCGCGCAGTGCACCTCGGTGCGCGCGATACCGAGACTGCGATCCGTGGTCGTGCCGACCGCCTCCGGCAGCGCTGCGAAAAAACTCGGCCAGCCGGTGCCGCTGTCGAATTTCGTCGTCGACGTGAATAAGGGCAGTCCGCAAGCGGCACATTCATAGAGGCCCGTTCGGTGCTCCTGGTTGAGCGGGCTCGTGCCGGCTCTCTCGGTGCCGTGCTTGCGCATCACGGTGTAGGTCTCGGCGGGCAGCCGCTGCTTCCATTCCTCGTCGCTGCGTTCGATCGGCGCAGTCGCGGAGTCGCTCATGCCGTTGCTCCCTGCGCGGGCCTCGTCAGCAGATAATCGAGCGACAGCTTGCCGGGACCGTAGACCGTCAAATAAACGAGTATCGAGCCCCATAAGACGTGCTGCGCGAGCGCGGCCTCGAAGCCTTCGGCGAGCAGCACGTTCGCGTAGGAAATCACCGCCATCGCGTTGACCGCGAACAGGCCGATCGCGCCGAGCCGGCTCACGATCCCGAGCACGAGCAGCGTCGGAAAGAACAATTCGCCGAAGGTACCGGCAACCGCTGCGACATGCGGTGAAAGCACGGGGGTGTGGTACTCGTTCTCGAACAGATAGATCGTGCTGTCCCAGGAATTGAGCTTGATCCAGCCGGACTTCAAAAATTGCCAGCTGACGTACCAGCGCGCGCCGAGCGCGACGAGAGGCTGCAGACGATCGAGCGCGCGCGCGGCCAAGCGGTCTGGCGCCAAGAGCTTGTCGAGGTGAGACATCGGACCTACCTGTCGAATGAGTGAGTCAATGGCGTCGAAAAGTCGACGATCACGTGATCGATCACGCAGTGTTGCAAACACGCGGTTGCATCGAAGTTCGCATCGCGCATCGTCGCGGCCTCGATCGCCGCGGCAAGAACCGCGCCGTGCGTGATTTGCTCGAGGAATGCGTAGGCGCCATCGCTCTGGCGGCGCATCTCGAGGCCGCGCGCCGTACGGATCAGCAACAGCCGATCTGCGCCTTGCGCGAGGTCGATGATCGCGGGTTCCTCGGCGCTGCCGACGTTGGCCTCCCAAATCGCGAGCGCCGGGAATTCCGAGGCGAACAAACGCGCGGACGGATGCAGAGAAAATCGCAGTTGCTCGTAATCCGCGCTCGAGATCGCCGCGAGACGCCCGAGGTCGAACGGCGCGGCGTCCGCGGCGGTCAGCGCCTCCTGGTAGAGCCACTCGAGTTTGGCAATGTCGCCAAGATACCGATAGGTATCCTGCCGGTGCCGCATCGCCCAATACTCGGGAAATGCCGCGCCGATGTGCTGCAGGTCTCCCGAGCGCGAGGGATGCCGGGTCCGAAATTCGCGCGCGCATTGCGTGAAATAGGCATCTCCGACGAGGCGCAGGACTGCGGGAAAGCTCAGGCGCAGGCTTTCGATGAAATTGGTTTCGGCGTTGTTGGCGTAGATCGCGAGCCGGGCATCGGGCGCAATCGCGCCCGCGACGAGTTCGGCGTGCAGCGGCGCATGCGATCCGCCCTGCAGCGCGCGCATGAATTGCCGCTGCAACTCAGGCAGCGTCGGCATATAGGCTCCGTTGAAGCGCGTTGGCCTTGTCGGCTTCCGCGACCAGGATCGCGAGAGCCGGGATCTCAGCATCCCATTCGATCAAGGTCGGCACGGGTCCGAAGCGCAGCAACGCCTCGCGATAGAGCGCCCAAACCGGCTCCGAGACCGGGCCGTTATGCGTATCGATCAACAGGGCTCGCCCGTCGATCTGCACGGGCGTATGGCCGGCCAGATGCAACTCCTCGACTGCGGAGCGCGGGATCGCCTCCAAGTAGCGCATGCTGTCGAATCCGTGATTGTGCGCCGCCACGTAAATGTTGTTGATGTCGAGCAGAATACCGCACCCGGATTCCGCGGCGACCGCGGCCAAGAAATCCCATTCGGTGATCCGCGAGCAGCGATATTCGAGATAGCTCGAGACATTCTCGATGAGGATCCGCCTGCCGAGGAAGTCTTGGACGATCGAGATCCGGGCACTGACGTGACGCAGCGCTTCTTCGGTGTAGGGAAGCGGCAGCAAATCGTTCGAAAACAGGCCGTCGACGGAACTCCACGACAAATGTTCCGACACCAACGCGGGCCGAAATCGCGCGACGGCGCGGCGCAAGCGCACCAAATGATCGCGATTCAGCGCATCGGTCGAGCCCAACGATAAGCCGACGCCGTGCAGCGATAAGGGATAGCGCTCGCGGATGCGCTCTAAAAAGGCGATCTGCGGGCCACCGTCGGCGAAATAGTTCTCGGTGTGGGCTTCGAACCACGCAATCTGCGGCAACTCACTGAGCACGGCGTGGTGGTGCTGCTTGCGCAGGCCGATGCCGGCGGCTGCCGGCATCGGTCCGTGAAGCGCAGTCATTGCAGGCTTGGCGCTCATCCTGCAATCGCTGCTACATCGTCTTCGGGGTCAGGCTACCGCCGTTGAGGCGGTCGCAAGTACCCTTCGGAACCGCGACGAAGTCATGGCCGTCGCCGGACAGCTTCGATTGGCCCTGGCAGGCATGCGCGCCGGCCGCACAATCGTTCTTGCCGGCTTTGGCGACGCCATAGCACTTCTCCTGATCCGGCTTGATGTCGGCAAACGAGGGCGTCGCAAAAGCGGCCGCGCCGAGCGCCAAGAGCGCCGTGATTGCGGTGATACTCGCGGGTGCTGACTTCGACATGAATATTCTCCTGATGAGTGTGAATCGAACGGTTAAAAGAGGCTCACGCTCGATAAGACCGCCCAACGTCGAGGATTATTTCAATCGGGTCTATGCATATAACGACTGTGAACGGCCGTCAACGACCGAAACCTGCGGTCGTTCGCTGCGGCAGCCGCGCGCCGAGCGGGCTTTGACGGTAGAATGCGTGTTTAATCACGAAGGACGTAAGTACCGGTGGCGGAAACGAACAAGCGTCGATGTGCGCTAATCTGCGGGTCGGTCGCATACGACACCATTTTGCTATTTCCGGACCGCTTCAAGGCACACATCTTGCCGGACAAGCTGCATATCCTCAATGTGGCATTCATGGTGCCGGAAATGCGCCGGGAATTCGGCGGCTGCGCCGCGAATATCGCCTATGGCCTTGCGTTGTTGGGAGATACCGGGCTGCCGATGGCGGCGGCCGGACATGACTTCGGACCCTATCGCGAGCGTTTGCGCGCCTTGGGTATTGCGGTCGATTACATCATCGCCGTGCCCGAGGCGTTCACGGCGCAGGCCTACATCACGACCGACCTCGACGACAATCAAATTACCGCCTTTCACCCCGGCGCAATGCAATACGCGCACCGCATTCAGGTATCGGCGGTCGCGGCCGATATCGGCGTAGGGATCGTCGCGCCCGATGGGCGTCAGGCCATGATCGAACACGCCGAGCAGTTCGCAGCCGCGAAGATTCCGTTCATCTTCGATCCGGGCCAGGGTCTACCGATGTTCGGCGCGGACGATCTCAAGACGTTCATGGGCCAGGCTACCTGGCTCGCCGTCAACGATTACGAGTGGGGCATGCTGCAGCAAAAGACCGGATTCACGGTCGCGGAGGTCATGGATCGGGTCGAGGCGCTCATCGTGACCCGCGCGGCCGAAGGGTCCGTGATCTACGCCAAAGGCCGCACCTACACGATTCCGGCCGCGCGTCCGCGCGCAGTCGTCGATCCCACGGGTTGCGGCGATGCCTATCGGGCTGGTCTAATTCACGGGTTGCTGCGTGGCCTGGATTGGGAGGCCACCGGACGGGTCGCCTCGCTGATGGGCGCGATCAAAATCGAATCGCGCGGTCCGCAGAACCATCGATTCACGGAAGCAGAATTCGACCAGCGATTCTTAGAGAATTTCCATCAACCGGCACCAGGGCGATAAGACATGAGCAAGAGCTTCTCCTTTACTTCCGAATCCGTTTCCGAAGGACATCCGGATAAAGTGGCCGACCAAATATCCGATGCGATCCTCGACGCGATTCTTCGAGCCGATCCTCGCGGCCGTGTCGCTTGTGAAACGCTGGTCAAGACGGGCGTCGTGATTGTCGCCGGTGAAGTCACGACGAGTGCCTGGGTCGACGTCGAAGCGATCGTGCGCAAGACCGTGCTCGAGATCGGCTACGACACCTCGGATATGGGTTTCGACGGAGCAAGTTGCGGGGTGCTCAATGTGATCGGCAAGCAGTCGCCGGACATCGCACAGGGGGTCGACCGCAAGGACGAGCGCAAACAGGGCGCGGGCGACCAGGGCCTGATGTTCGGCTATGCGACCAACGAAACCGACGTGCTGATGCCTGCGCCGATTACGCTCGCACACCGCCTCGTCAAGAAGCAAGCGCAGGTGCGCAAGAGCGGCAAGCTGCCGTGGCTGCGTCCCGATGCGAAGAGCCAGGTGACGCTGCGCTACGAGAACGACGTGCCGGTCGGCCTCGAGGCCGTCGTGCTCTCGACACAGCACAGCGACGATATCAGCACGAAATTGTTGCGCGAGGCGGTCATGGAAGAGATCTTGAAGCCGGTGCTGCCGGCGAAATGGATCGACAAGCGCACCAAATACCACATCAATCCGACCGGGCGCTTCGTGATCGGTGGGCCGGTCGGGGATTGCGGGCTCACGGGCCGCAAGATCATCGTCGACACCTACGGCGGATTTGCGCGCCACGGCGGGGGCGCGTTCTCCGGCAAGGATCCGTCGAAGGTCGACCGCTCGGCCGCCTATGCCGCGCGCTATGTTGCCAAGAACATCGTTGCGGCCGGGCTCGCTGACCGTTGCGAGGTCCAAGTGTCCTATGCGATCGGGGTCGCCGAGCCAACCTCGATCATGGTCGAAACCTTCGGCACCGGCAAGCTGTCGGACAAGCGCCTCACGCAGATCGTGCGCGCACATTTCGATCTGACGCCGTTCGGACTGCGCGAAATGCTGGACTTGGCGCGGCCGATCTACCAGAAGACCGCCTCCTACGGCCATTTCGGCCGCAAGGAGCCGGAGTTCACCTGGGAGCGCACGGACAAGGCCGAGAGACTCGCCGCCGAACTGAAGACTTCGCGCGCCGCCTGAAGGCGCGCGACACCCACTTACGGACTTTGGAGAATCGAACCATGAACGCAGCCGTCAAAGAACCCGCCGATTTCCTGGTCAAGGACCTCGCGCTCGCCGACTGGGGCCGCAAGGAGATCGCGATCGCCGAAACCGAAATGCCGGGCCTGATCGCGATCCGCAACGAGTTCGCCTCGCAGCAGCCGCTGCGTGGCGCGCGCATCGCCGGTTCCTTGCACATGACGATACAAACCGCGGTGTTGATCGAAACGCTCGAGGCGCTCGGTGCCCAAGTGCGCTGGGCCTCCTGCAACATCTACTCGACGCAGGATCACGCGGCCGCGGCAATTGCGGCCGGCGGCACCGCGGTGTTCGCGGTCAAGGGCGAGACGCTGACCGAATATTGGGACTATACGCACCGGATTTTCGAGTGGCCCGACGGCGGCCACTCGAACATGATTCTCGACGATGGCGGCGATGCGACTCTGCTGCTGCATCTCGGCACCAAGGCGGAGAAGGACGCGACCTTGCTCGCGCACCCCGCGAGCGAAGAAGAGCATTGCCTGTTCGCCGCAATCAAGGCGAAGCTCAAGCTCGACCCCAAGTGGTATTCGACGCGGCTTGCGAAGATCAAGGGCGTGACCGAGGAGACGACGACCGGCGTCAAGCGCCTCTATCAGATGGCGAAGGAAGGCGAACTCGCGTTTCCTGCGATCAACGTCAATGATTCGGTCACGAAATCCAAGTTCGACAATCTCTACGGCTGCCGCGAATCGCTCGTCGACGCGATCAAGCGCGCGACCGACGTGATGATTGCAGGAAAAATCGCGGTCGTCGCGGGTTACGGTGACGTCGGCAAGGGGTCTGCGCAGGCCTTGCGCGCACTGTCGGCGCAGGTCTGGGTCACCGAGATCGACCCGATCTGCGCGCTGCAGGCGGCGATGGAGGGCTACCGTGTCGTGACCATGGACTACGCCGCGGACAAGGCGGACATCTTCGTGAGCGCCACC
>JBEKSM010000072.1:0-8144 GCA_049517075.1 Steroidobacteraceae bacterium
GCATCGGCTGGGAGGGCTTGGCACAGATCCAGGCGTTCATCGAAGGCGGCGGCCTCATGGTGACTCTCGGCAATGGCTCGATGCTGCCGCTCGAGGCCGGCATCGTTCGCGGCGTACGCCGTGATTCGGGTGGCGTCCCGCGCAGCTCGCAGGGTGGCGGCGCGGCAGCGGCGGCGGCCGCGCAGGATGCGGTCACGCGCACGCCCGGCGCCCACGTGCGCGTCCATTTCACCCAGCCCAATCATCCGATCGCCTACGGCTACGGCGCATCGACCAGCGTGTTCCGTCAGAACTACGCGCTCTATGCACAGCCGCGCCGGTGGCTGCGCATGGCGTACTGCACGAGCTGCCTCGACGGACCGATCGACACGCGCGGCGTCGTGCTGCAGTGGGGCGACGGCGACGCGGCCGATTTCGTGGTCAGCGGACAGGCATGGGGAGCCGACAACTTGATCGGCCGCCCCGCGATTCTCGACATGCCGGTCGGGCGCGGACGCGTGGTCGCATTCAATTTCAATCCGATGCATCGCGACCTGAATCGCGGCGACCAACGCATGCTGTGGAATTCGATCATCAATTGGCGGGCAATTCTCGCGGCGCCCGTTGCGGCCGCACCGGCGGCGCGGTAGGGCCTTCGCTTGCAAGGGTTTTCGCTGCGTCGGCGGTTGGCCAGCATGCTCGCTGCGGTGGCGGTGCTGGGCGTGCTCGCGTCTTGCGTACCGGAGCGCGGCGCCGAGACGCCGGCGGTGCGGCCCGCGGAGCCGCGTTCAGTCATCGACGCATCCCTACCCCGGGGGCTCAGCGACCGCGCGGGCTGGTCTGCCGACCTGATCTCCGGATTCAACGCTTTAGGGATCGATCCCAACCGGGAGAATGTCTGCGCGGTCGTTGCCGTAATCGAGCAGGAGTCCGGGTTTCACGTCGACCCGCTGATTCCAGGTCTCGGAGAAATTGCCTGGCATGAAATCGATGCGCGGGCGCAGCGAGCGTTGCTGCCGAAGGCGCTCGTGCACAGCGTGCTGCAGCTCAAATCCGTGACCGGCCGCAGCTACAGCGATCGGATCGACCGAGCGCGCACCGAGCGGGAGCTAAGCGACATCTACGAGGATTTCATCGCGGCGGTACCGCTGGGGCGCACGCTGTTCGCCGATGCCAACCCGATCCGAACTCGCGGACCGATGCAGGTCAATGTCGCGTTTGCGCAAAGCTTTTCAGCGCGCAAACCCTATCCCTATGCCGTGAAAACGAGCATCGCCGACGAGGTGTTCACACGCCGCGGCAGCCTCTATTTCGGGATCGCCCACCTGCTCGATTATCCGGCAGCCTATGAGCGTCGCTTGTATCGATTCGCGGATTACAATGCGGGTCAATATGCGAGCCGCAACGCGGCGTTTCAGAGCGCGGTCGCGGGTCTGACCGGGACCACGCTCGCCCAGGACGGGGCGCTGCTTGCGCATGACAGCGATCCGTTCAAGCCCGGCGATACCGAGGCGGCGGTTCGCATGCTCGCCAAGCGGTTCAATCTGTCGGACTCCGCGATCAGGAGCGATCTCGAGCAGGCGAAAACCGCCGAGTTCGAAAAAACCGCGCTCTACCGCAAGGTCTTCGCCGCCGCCGACGCCGCGGCAGGTCACCCGGCGCCACGCGCGATGCTGCCTCAAATCGAGCTGCACAGCCCCAAGATCACCCGCAAACTCTCGACCGCATGGTATGCGAAGCGCGTCGACGAGCGCTATGGCCGCTGCCTAGGTGCGAGCGGCGTTTGATTTGCGCGCCGCGGATCAAGGCGGTTATCGTGGCGGCCGTCGCGTGGCGAATGACTTAGGTTGTCGAGGAGGGCGGTCGATGAGGAAATTCTGGCGAATTGCGGCGTGGAGCGGCGTCGTACTGCTGATCCTGGTCGCCTACGGCGGCTATCGCACGATCTGGGGCAAGCCGTTCACGCTGAACATGCTCGCCAACCGACAGGCGATCGAATTCCTCGTCGAGAACCCCGAACTATTCAGTCAAGTCGGCATCATCGACGGAACGATCTTCGACCACCACTCCGATAAGCTTGCCGCCGTTGGTGCGGCGAAGCGCGACGCCGATTACGCGCAGTTCGAGTCATTCCTCACCGAGTTGCAAAAATTCGACCGCGCGAAGCTCGGCCGCCAGGACCAGATCACCTACGATATCCTCACCGATTTCTACGGCAGCGGTCTCGCGTTCAAGAAATTCGATTGGGTATCGTCCGAAAGCCTCTACCCGGTCTCGCCGATGTGGGGAACCCAGGTTACGCTGCCGAACTTCTTGCTCTCGGGCCACGTGATCAAGAACGAGAAGACCGCCCGCAACTACGTCGCACGACTCGTTGCCTCCGGGGCCAAGCTCGACGCGGTCACGGCGGAGGTGCAGCGCCAGGCAAACATGGGCGTCGTAGAGCCGGTCGCGCTGCTCGACAAGGCGCTCGCCGGAATCGCCGACACCGTGAAACCGGCGCCCGAGGACAATCCGCTCGTCGCGACGTTCGTCGCGCGCATGGACAAGCTGGACGGCCTCGACGCCGCACTCAAGAGCAAATTCAAAACCGAGGCCACCGACGCCGTCAAGACGCAGATTTATCCGGCCTACGCGCGCATGTCCGCGGCGCTCGAAGCATTGCGGCCGCGCGCGCAGCTGCAGACAGCCGGCGTCGATCGCTTGCCGAATGGCGCCGAGTATTACGCGCTGGTGCTGCGCCAAATGACGACGACCGATTACACGCCGGACCAGATCCACGCGCTCGGCCTCCGGGAGGTTGCGCGCATCGATTCGCAGATGGACACCTTGCTGAAAGCGCAGGGACTCGCGAGCGGCTCGGTTGCCGTGCGCATGCAGGCCTTGGCCAAGGACCCGCGATTTTTGTTCCCCAATACCGATGACGGCCGTCGCCAGGTCGTGGAGCGTTATCAGCAGATTCTCGATGAAGTCAATGCGCAGATGCCCGCGTATTTCAAGACCGTGCCGGCCGGCAAGCTGACCGTCGAGCGCGTGCCCAAGGCCGCGGAGAAGGGCTCGGCCGGTGCCTATTACGAACCGGCGGCGCTCGACGGCTCAAGACCCGGCAAGTTTTTCGCAAACCTGCGTGATTTGAGTGAAGTGCCGAGCTTCGGTATGAAAACGCTCGCCTACCATGAGGGCATCCCGGGACATCATTTCCAGATCTCGACGGCGCTCGGCCTCACCGGATTGCCGATTATTCGCCGCGAGACGCTCTACTCCGCGTACGCCGAGGGTTGGGCGCTCTATGCCGAACAATTCGCGAGCGAGATCGGCATGTACAAAGACGATCCCTGGGGGGATCTGGGTCGTCTACAGGCGGAGCTGTTTCGTGCGGTGCGGCTCGTCGTCGATACCGGAATTCATTCGAAGGGATGGTCGAGGGAGCAGGCGATCGCGTACATGGCCGACACCACGGGTATGCCTGAGGGCGAAGTGGTCTCCGAAATCGAGCGCTACATGGGTCAGCCGGGCCAGGCCTGCGCCTACAAAGTGGGCCAGCTCAAGATTCTCGAACTGCGCGACAAGGCCAAGGCGGCGTTGGGCGATCGCTTCACGCTCAAGGATTTCCATGCGGTCGTACTCGAGAACGGCGGTGTGCCGCTGACGATACTCGAGCAGCTCGTCGATGAATGGATCGCGAAGCGCAAGCACGAGGCATAGGCCGTCGGAACGTCCGCGGACTAGGGCTTGCCCGGTAGATCGAACACCAGCACCTCGGCATCGCGGCCGTCGCCCAAGCGAAGCTCGCCGGCATCGGTGACCCGCAAGGCGTCTCCCGCCTCGAGCACGACGCCGTTGGCGCTGATCGCGCCGCGCGCGACGTGCGCATAAATGCGACGCGACGTGCCCGTCTCGAGCAGGGCCGACTCCGCGGCATCGAACAATCCCGCGTATAGCCTCGCGTCCTGGTGCAGCAGCAAGGACCCATCGGCGCGATCGGGTGAGGCGATGAGTCGCAGCCGGCCGCGCTTCTCGGCGGCAGGAAACCGCTTTTCCTCGTAGCTCGGCGCGAGGTTCTTTTCGTGCGGCTGCAGCCAGATTTGCAGAAAATGCACGCTCGCGGACGGCGAGGGATTGAATTCACTATGGGTCACGCCGGTGCCTGCACTCATGCGCTGTACGTCGCCCGGACGGATCGTCGAGCCATTGCCGAGCGAATCCTTGTGCGCGAGTTCGCCCTCGAGTACATAGCTGATGATTTCCATATCGCGATGCGCGTGCGTACCGAAGCCGGCACCCGCTGCGACACGATCCTCGTTGATGACCCGCAGCGGGCCGAATTCGACGAATCGCGCGTCGTAGTAATCGGCGAATGAAAAGCTGTGAAAAGACTTGAGCCAACCGTGGTCGGCGAATCCGCGTTCATTCGAGCGTCGTACCGAGTTCATCGCGAGCCTCCTATCGATGCCGAGCATAGCGCCTGCAAGAGGAATCGCAAGTCCCAAAACACGCAGCTCCTGTCCGGCTCATGGTGGCGGCGAACCGGGATTCATCGCGAGCTGCGCCATGCGGCGCTCATCGACGATCACATAGATGCCGCTCGCGATCACCACGCCCGCGCCGATCAGCAGCGCGCGCGTCGGTTGCGCCGACCAGAATATCCAATCGATCGCAAATGCCCACAGCATCGAGGTATATTCAAAGGGTCCGACGACCGACGGCGGGGCACGGCGGAACGCGTCCGTGATCCAATATTGACCGAGTGCGCCGCTCACCCCGACGAGCGCGAGCCAGGGCCAGTCGCCGGCCGGTATCGGCTGCCAGTCGCGCAGCGCGAGCAACCCACTCATGACGCCGATCATCGCGAGCACCCAGAACACCATCGAAGTGCTCGACTGCAGCTTACCGAGCGTGCGCACCGTCAATGCGCTCAAGGCATAGCACAGCGTGCCGACGGCCGCAGCGAGCAGCGCGGCTGTGGATCCCAAAGCGGTGCCCGACGGTCGCAAAATCAGCAGCACGCCGCCGAGTCCGACGCCGATCGCGATCCAACGGCGCGCCGGCACGTGCTCGCCCTGCAGCGGAACCGATAGCGCGGTCATCAGCAACGGTGCGCACAGAAACACGGAATAGGTTTCCGCGAGGCTCAAGCTGCGCACCGCGTAGACGAAACTCGCGAGCATCGCGACGCCGAGCAGTGCGCGAAATACATTCAGCAGCGGCGAGCGCAGGCGCAGCGTTCTCCAGGAGCGTTGCCACAGAACCGGTAAACAGATGAACAGCAGCGACGACAGCGAGCGCATGCAGGCGACCTGGAACATGCCGTATTGCGTCGAGAAGCGCTTCAGCGAAGCATCCATGATCGCGAAAACGAACACGGCCGCGAGCATCGACGCGATTCCCCGCAGTCTTTCGTCGGTATTGGCGGTCGCGGGGTTGGTCATGCCTTGTAGGGCATTGTAGACGATCGCGCTGAGCGCCGATCGCACCAATCACGACGAGCGGCCGGAGCGCTAAGTCAAGGCTTGCTGAGCGGCACGCCACCAAGCCGCGGTCAACAGATCGCCGTGATGGCGCAAAAACACCTCGCGCAGTGCCTGCGGCACGCCCAGAAACTGCAGCCATTGCTCGGGGAACACGTCCTTCGGTCCGACGTAAAACCAGGGCTCCGCACTGGTCTCCTCCTCGTCGCTGCCGGCGCTCGGGTAATCGCGAAACACGCACTCGGATACCTGGCAAAGTTCGTCGTAGTCGTAGAAGATCACGCCGCCGTGACCGGTCACGCCGAAATTCTTCAGCAGCAGATCGCCCGGGAACACGTTGCTCGCCGCGAGGTCCCGCAGCGCGTTGCCGTAGTCGATGATCGCGGACTCGGCCGCCGCGGGGTCCGCCTCGCGCAGGAATAAATTGAGCGGGCGCAAGCGCCGCTCGATATAGCAATGCTCGACGATCAGATCCTCGCCTTCGATCCGGCAACTCATGCTGGCGTCCGTGAGCAATTCTTCGGCAAGCTGCGGCATGAAGCGCGCCCGCGGCAGCCGCAGCCGCTTGAACTCCTGCGCGTCGACCAGGCGGCCGGCGCGGTCGTGGCGAAACACGAATTGGTATCGCTCGACGACGTCGGCGCGTGTGCTGCGCTTCGGCTCCCCGAATCGGTCGCGGATGACCTTGAAGACGAGGTCGTGCGACGGCAACGTAAAGACGATCATCACGAGTCCGCGCTCGCCGGGTGCGTGCACGAACGTGTCGATCGACGAGTCGAGGTGGCGGCGCAGCGCGAAGTAGCGCTCCGTCTTTCCCTGCTTGGCCCGGCCGAGCACCGTATAGAGTTCATCGATCGGCTTGCGCGGCATGAACGATCGCAGCCAGGTGATTGCCGCGCCGACGACCGGCAGATCGACGTGAAAGTACGAGCGGGCGAACCCGAACAAGGAACCGACGTCGGCACGCGAGAGCATCACGGCTTCGACGCGCACGCCTGCGCTCGAATTGTCGAACGCGATCACGAGCGGCGCCATCGAAGTGTCGTCGATGAGCCGGCCGACGAGGAAGGCCCGCGATCCGCGGTAGAACAGGGGTTCGATCAATTCGATCGATTCCGGCGCGGCGTTCTGGCGATGCGTCTCGAAGTAGCGGCCTATTTCAGCACTGATGCGATGCACGGCCGCGTTGACGTCGGCGATGAACGCCGTGAACGGCAGGTCGGCCAACAGCTCCCGCACGGCGACCGGCAGCGTCGCTCCGACGCGGTAGACGCGGATCGGGACCGATCCGGAGGTGCGTCCGACGTTGGTCGCACAGAATTCGACCTCGCGGTTGACCCCGACCGTACCGAAGGTGTCGCGGGTCACCGAATTGAAGAACGTGCGGTAGAAATCACTGTCGGGCCGGCGCGCGACGATCTGCTCGTAGGCCGCCTTGATCGCGGCCCAGAGCGACGTGTCGGTCGCATGCTGCTGCAGTTGGGCCGCAATGGCGCGCACGCAACGCGCGACTCGCTGCTCGTAGAGCTCGATGCGCGCGACCGAATCGGACTGTGCGGCAGCCCAGTCACAGGCCATGAAATGCAGCGCGGCGCGGCGCGTGATGCGGCCGAAGTCCTCGTTATACAGCACGAATTGTTCGGCAACCGCCGCCGCAATCGCTGCGGCGGACGGCGCCGTCGCGCCATGCACGATCGCTGCGGTCGCGAGACCGGAGCCGGGAGCGCTACCGTTGGCGATGATCACGGTGCGACCTCAGGCCACCTCGCGTTTTTGATCGGCCGGCGGCGCCGCCGAGAATTGCTCTTCCTCGGTGCTGCCGCTCAATGCGCCCGTCGAACATTGCCCGGCGGTGATCGCGGTTTGCACGGCGTCGAAATAGCCGGTGCCGACGAACGCCTGATGCTTCGCTGCGCGGTATCCGGATTCCTCGGAATCGAACTCGCGCTGCTGCAAGCGCGAGTAGCCGAGCATGCCGTCGTGCCGGTAGGCCGTCGCAAGTTCGAACATCGACAGATTCAGCGCGTGCCAGCCGGCCAGCGTGATGAATTGGAATCGATATCCCATCGCGGCAAGCTCTTCGCGCCAAGCCTTCATTGCCTCGGGCGTGAGTTTCGACTGCCAGTTGAACGATGGCGAGCAATTGTAGGAGAGCAGCTTGCCGGGATATTTGGCGTGGATCGCCTCGGCGAATCGCCGGGCTTGCACGAGATCCGGCCGCGAAGTTTCGCACCACAACATGTCGACATAGGGCGCGTAGGAGAGCCCGCGGTCGATGGATTGTTCGAGACCCGCTTTGACGTGATAGAACCCCTCGCTCGAGCGCTCGCCGGTCAGAAAGCGCGAATCGCGCGAATCGTGGTTCGAGAGCAGCAAATTGGCGGCGTCGGCATCGGTGCGCGCGATCAGTACGGTCGGCACGCCGAGCACGTCGGCGGCGAGTCGGGCAGCGACGAGTTTGTTGATCGCTTCGTCGGTCGAGACCAATACTTTTCCGCCCATGTGGCCGCATTTCTTGGCCGAGGAAAGCTGATCCTCGAAGTGCACGGCGGCCGCACCGGCGCGAATCAGCGCCTTCGTGAGTTCGAATGCATTGAGGTTGCCGCCGAAACCCGCTTCTGCGTCCGCGATGATCGGCGCGATCCAATCGATCTCGCGCTTGCCCTCCATATGGTGGATCTGATCGGTGCGCAGCAG
>JBEKSM010000073.1:0-7377 GCA_049517075.1 Steroidobacteraceae bacterium
GCAGCACAAGACGGACTCAACCTGATCAAGGCTTCGCCTGCAGCGCAGGATGGACTCAACCTGATCAAGGCTTCTCCTGCCGCGCAGGATGGGCTCAACTTGATCAAGGCCTCGCCCGCTGCACAAGACGGACTCAACCTGATCAAGGCTTCTCCTGCCGCGCAGGATGGGCTCAATCAGATCAAGGGCTCACCAGCCGCGCAGGACGGACTCAATATTGTCGTGAGAGGCGCAGCCTCGGTTCGATCGCAACTTAGTGTTCAGCGCGTCGACGCGCGATGCAACTCCGAACTTCGTGGCATCTCCGACGTGACCTGCCGGTAGTTCTTACGCTTGAGTGCGCGGCGAAATTGACGTCGGCTGCCGCGCGCTCTGGTTGCCGACCGCGGCGAGTTATCTTGTCCGCGATGTAACACCAACGATTCCCACCTTCACGGTGGGAATCTTTTTTTCAGCCTCGAATATCTCGGTGCGGCTATGCGCGCGAAGACGCATGGGCGACTCGGTGGAAAAAACTGGGACGGGACAATCGTACCTTTTGATAAAGTGCTGGCGTGCACAACGACTCGCCGCCAACGAATCCATCACCTGCTGAATCCCGCGAATCGACGGATGGCGCGATAGCCGAGCCGGACGCAATCGTCGCATCGCCGCCGCGCTGCAAGAACTGCAACGCGCTGCTGGCCGGGCACTTCTGCTCAAATTGCG
This sequence comes from Steroidobacteraceae bacterium, assembly GCA_049517075.1. Classification (GTDB taxonomy): domain Bacteria; phylum Pseudomonadota; class Gammaproteobacteria; order Steroidobacterales; family Steroidobacteraceae; genus Bog-1198. The sequence continues at coordinate 709 of JBEKSM010000073.1, forward strand.
GCCAGGCCACCGACGTGCACGTACCGAGTACCGGGGAGCTCGTGCACGAGCTGTTGGAGGGCGTGACCCATTCGGATTCAAGGCTGTGGCGCACGCTTGGGTATTTGTGGTTCAAACCGGGGAAGCTGACCCAGGAGTTCGTCGCGGGCAGGCGCGTCGCCTACCTGCCTCCGTTCCGGCTCTACCTGGTCATGAGCATCGCATTTTTCTTGATTGCATCGTATTCGCATACGAGCGGCGAATTCATCCACTTCGACCATCCGGCGGGATTTCGCGGGCCGGGCGTCGAGAGCTGCGAAGACATCCATCCCGAGGCACTCGCATCGCACCCGGAGTGGAATCTGCGGCTTCAGCACGCGTGCAACGAGATCGTGCGGGACAACGGCGCCAACTTCGTGCACCTGATGCTGTCGACGACCTCGAAGGCGATGTTCTTCTTTCTGCCGTTGGTCGCATTTCTGCACATGCTGATGTACCGGCGCCCCAGATTTCCCTATGCGGAGCACCTGCTGTTTTTCGTGCACCTGTTCGCGCTGTATTTTTCAGCCGCGATATTGATGCTCGCCGCGCTCGACGCCTCGCACGCGTGGCCGAAATTGCAAGGTCTCGCCGGCTTTTTGCAGACGCTGCTCAATTGGTCGATAGCGGTCTACACGGTGATCGCCATTCGACGGGTCTTCGCCAAATCCTGGACCGGCGCCTTGATCAAGAGTTTCGCGCTGTCGATCATCTACCTTGCCGTATTTGCGCTCACGACGGTCGGCGTCGTCGCCTCGACTCTGCTCGAGCTGTAGCGTCGGCTTTGCTAAGGAACCCCGACCGGCAACGCCGGTTTGATCTGCGCGGCGAGCTCTTGGAATTTCGGATCCGGCAGGAGGCTTTCGAAGTTGTAGTCGTGCATCAGCGCTTCGAAATCGCGGTACCCGCGTTCGACGGCCTTTTGCAGGTATTCCACCGCGTCGTCCGCACGGCCTGCGGCGGCGGCCACGCAAGCGAATGCGTACCATGCATACCAGCGGTTTCCCTGCCCTGCGGCATCGCCTTGCCGGCTGATCAAATCGCGGAATAATTCGCTCGCCTCGTCGTATCGATTGCTGTAAGCGAGCGCCGTCCCGAGCTGCTGCAAGGCATCCACGGTAAACGCGTGCTGCACTCCGAGCAGCCTCATGTCGTCGGCGAACGTCGAACGCGCAATGGTTTCTGCGGATGCATATTGACCCTTGCGGACCAGCAAATGCGCCTGCTGGGACTGCGACATCAAGGTGAAGGGGTTTGCCGGCCCGAGCACATGGATGCGCTTCGCGAGCGTATCGGCTTCCAGCGGCTCCGCCTCGCGCAGATTGCCCTCGCCGATCAGCAAATCGGCGAGATTGTATTGCGAATTCAAGGTGTCGGGATGCTCCGGCCCCAAAGTGCGCAAACGCACTGCGACCAATTGCCGGTAGATTTTCTCGGCATCTGCGAGTTGGCCGGTGCTCGCCAGCAGGTTCGCGTAGCTCTCCATCGCTCGCAGGGTATTCTGGTGCTCGGGACCGAGCACTCGCTGTTGGGTGGTCAATATTTCGCGGTACAGCGGTTCGGCTTCGGCAAGCCGGCCCTGAGCTTGAATCGCGGAAGCCAGGTTGTTTAGCGCCTTCAGCGTTTCGGGATGATCGTCCCCCATGACCCGCCGCTCGATGCCGAGCAGTTGCCGATAGTCCTTTTCGGCGTCGGCATAGCGGCCTTCGCTGAGCAGCGCCGCGCCGAGATGATTCATCGACGCCAAGGTCAGCGGGTTTTCAGCACCAAGGAAGCGGCCTGCGGTCTGGACTACCTCGCGATCGAGCTTCTCCCCCTCTTCGGCGTGACCTTGGTGCTGCAAAATCAGCGCGAGATGATCCATGGTCTCGAGAGTCAGCGGATCGGAGGATCCTTGCTCGCGCCGCAGGCCTGCGAGCGCTTGACGCTCCAGTTTCTCGGCGTCGGCGTCATGCCCTTCGCGCGACAGAATCCAACCGAGCTGTGCCATTGTGGCCGATGTCCGCGGGTCATCGGCGCCGTGCAGACGCATGCGTTGGTCCAAAGAACGCTGCGCGAGCTCATGCGCCCGCGCGTAGAGCCCGAGGTTCAAATACGTGCTCGCCATGACGAACATCATTTGCGATTGGACATCGGGATCCTGGGCGAGCTGCTTGTCGATGCCGCTCGAAGCCTTGTCGAGAATTTCCCGCGCAGTGACCTTGTTGCCGCGCGCCTCACTCGGATCGGAAACCCTGAACATGCCGGTCATGAAATCGGTGATGCGGGTCGCGCGGTCGCGCTCTTGCGTGATCCGGCGCAGGTTCAACGTCTGCGAGACCACGAAGGCGCCCAGCAGCACGAGAAGACCGCCGCCGAAACCGATCGCAACACGGTGCCGCCGCGTGTATTTGCCCAATCGATAAAGCGCGCTCGCCGGCCGTGCCGACACCGGCTCATGCGCCAAATAGCGCCGCAGGTCGGCGGCCAGCTCCGAGGGCGTGCCGTAGCGCCGCGAGCGATCCCGCTCGAGCGCCTTCATCGTGATCCAATCGAGGTCGCCGCGCAATTGGCTCACGAGCCGTTTCGGTTCGGTTGCGCGCGATGCGGCGGCATTCGACGCTGTTTCGCTCGCATCACGGAGCCTCGTGCTTGGGATAGGCGGCTCGTCCTCGCGCAGTTGGCGCAGGATTTCGTCGAGCGGCGGGGTCTGGCGCTCGGTCGTCTCGAAGGGCAGCATCCCGCACAACAGCACGTAGAGTGTGGCGCCGAGCGAATACACGTCGGTGCGCGTATCGACATCCTGTTCCGCGGCATTGACCTGCTCCGGGCTCATGTAGCCGGGCGTACCCATCAAGTGCCCGAATTTCGTCAACTGCGACGGAACCGCCTCGCGCGTCACGGCCCTCGCAAGACCGAAGTCGATGATGCGCGGCTTCGGACTGCCGTCCACTTCCACGACCAAAATATTTGCCGGTTTCAGATCGCGGTGAATGATCGCCTTTTGATGCGCGTGCTGCACACCCTCGCAGGCCTGAATGAACAACTCCAGGCGCTGGCGAATGTTCAGTCGGTGCCGGTCGCAATAGTCCGTGATCGGCAAACCCGGAACGTACTCCATGACGAAATACGGCTGGCCTTGTGGGGTTGCGCCGGCCTCGAACACCTTGGCGATCGCCGGATGGTCCATGATCGCGAGCGATTGGCGCTCTGACTGAAACCGATTTGCGACGTTCTCGTCGTACATTCCGGCCTTGATGAGCTTCAAGGCGACCTGCCGGTGCACCGGCATGATTTGATCCGCGAGCCAAACCTGACCCATGCCCCCTTCGCCCAACTTGCGCACCAGTTGAAATCGCTGCGCAAAAAGTTGTCCCGCTTGCAATGGGCGACCGGCGTAAATGAGACCCGCGCTATCGGCAATCGCCGCGTCGGCCGCTGTCTGCTCGAGAAATCCGCTTCGCAGCTCGGCGTTCGCCGAGAGCAGCGACTCCAGCTCCGCTCGCAGCGCCGCGTCCGTGCCGCAAACCGCATCGAGATATTCGCAGCGCCGCTCGGGCGCCATTTCCATCGCCGCGTGCAGCAGTTCTTTGACTCGCTCCCAGGGCGCGCTGCTCACGGGGATTCGGCCTGACTCATTTGCCGGTGCAACCATACGCGCGCGGTCGCCCAATCGCGGTCGACGGTCGCGCGGGATAAACCGAGAACCTGTGAAATCTCCGGAGCCGAGAGACCGCCAAAGAATTTCATTTCGACGATCTTTGCCTGTCGCTCATCCAACCGTCCCAACTGATGCAAGGCGTCGTCCAACGCGACGAGCTCGTCGTCGCTGTTGACCGCAAGGTCTGCGAGACACTCGACGTCGATGCGTGCTCCCCCATCCCGTTTGCGAGCGCGGCGGCCACGCGCATGGTCGACCAGGATTTGCCGCATTGCACGCGAGGCCACCGCAATGAAATGCGTCCGATTTTGGAGTTCGACCGGTTCGCTGCCGAGCAGCCGCAGGAAAGCCTCATGTACGAGTGCCGTACTTTGCAGCGTGTGGTCGCGGCGCTCGGACTCGAGGTGGTAGCGCGCGAGACGCCGCAGCTCCTGGTAAACCAAGGGAACGAGATCGGGCAGCGCCTGCTCATCGCCCTGCGCCCACTGCTGTAACAGCACGGTGACCCGACCGGACGATCCCTCGGACATTGGCGCCTCAACGGCATCCCTTGGATTGGTCATTCGAGGATAGGGATCGCAACGGCGGGGGTCAAATACCTGTCCTCCGCGGCCAATGAGGCGACTCGCCCGCGCTTTGCGCATCTTAATTACAAGATCCCGGAATCATGCGAATTGCGGGAAGCGGCGATACGGACAATTCAGCCACTTTGGAGAGTCACTCATGATACGGCTTAGCGCGTGGATGTTGGTTGCCTGCTTGGCCCTAGGGATCTCGGCTTGCGGAGACGACGGACCCGCCACTCCTCCGGGATCTGTGAGCGTACCCAACGTCGTAGGTCAGACCCAGGCGGCAGCCGCCACCGCGATCACTGGAGCTGGCCTCATCGTCGGTACGGTGACCACGGAGTCGAGTAACACGGTCGCCTCCGGCACCGTCATCAGCCAAAGTCCCGCAGGAGGCGCCTCCGTGGCAAGCGGCTCGGCGGTGAACCTCATCGTGTCGTCAGGTCCCGCGGGGGCCACCGTACCCAATGTGGTCGGAAAGACCCAGGCGGCAGCCACCACCGCGATCATCGGCGCGGGCCTCGTCGTCGGCACGGTCACCATGGAATCGAGCAGCACGGTCCCCTCCGGCACCGTCATCAGCCAAAGTCCCGCGGGCGGCACCTCCGTGGCGAGCGGGTCGGCCGTGAACCTCATCGTGTCCTCAGGTCCCGCGGGAGCCACCGTACCCAATGTGGTTGGCGATACGCAGTCGGCTGCCGCCACCGCAATCACGGGCGCAAGCCTCGTCGTCGGCACGGTCACCATGGAGTCGAGCAGCACGGTCCCCTCCGGCACCGTGATCAACCAGAGTCCCGTCGGCGGCGCGAGCGTCGCGAGCGGCTCGGCGGTGAACCTCGTCGTTTCAAGCGGTCCGGCTGTCGTTTATTCCGTGTTGTACTCGTTCCAAGGTCCGCTGAACGATGGGGACGGACCGCGGGCAGGTTTGATCGCCGGCCCGGGCGGCAATTACTATGGGACGACACAGTCCGGCGGCATCTGGGATGAAGGTACGATGTTCAGCGTCACGCCGGAGGGTACGGAAGCCGTACTGTATTCTTTTAACGACTCTCCCGACGCCTCCAACCCCGCCGCTCCGTTGGTTCTCGGCACCGACGGCAACTTCTACGGAACAGCGGAAAGCAACGGGGCCTTTGGAAGTCAACTTGTGGATGGTGCCGTCTTCAAGATCACGCCGGCAGGCGCTGAGTCAGTGTTGTATTCCTTTGGGGGTACCGCTACGGACGGCCAATCTCCGGCGGCAGGATTGATCCAGGGCACCGATGGCAATTTCTACGGGACGACCGAACTCGGCGGGAGCCATTGCAATGGCGCCGGTGTTGCATGCGGCACCTTCTTCAAGCTTACGCCGGCAGGCGTGGAAACCGTTCTCTATAACTTCGGCGCGACGGGCACGGATGGCAATTCCCCGGAAGCCGGTTTGATCGAGGGCACGGATGGCAATTTTTATGGGACGACCACGCTCGGTGGCTCCCATGGCCTAGGTACCGTGTTCAAGATCACGCCGGCGGGCGTGGAAACCGTTCTGTATTCCTTCGGCGCGACGAGTACCGACGCAGCGGAGCCGGTGGCTGGTCTGATTCTGGGAACGGACGGCAATTTCTACGGCACGACCCAGGCCGGCGGCGCCCATCAAGGACTGGGCACGGTGTTCAAGATCACGCCGGCGGGCGTGGAAACCGTTCTGTATTCCTTTGGCGCAACGAGTACCGACGGCGCAATTCCCGTGGCTGGATTGCTGCTGGGTGTGGACGGGAATTTTTATGGAACTACCAGTGCCGGCGGCGTCAACGGTGTCGTCGCAGTGACTTCGGGTACTGTGTTCAAGGTCAGCCCCACGGGTGTGGAAACGGTGCTGCACTCCTTCGGCACGGGTACCGACGGCGCCGAACCGGAAGGCGCCTTGATTCAGGACGCCGACGGCAATTTATACGGAACGACTTTTTTGGGCGGAGCCACGGATAACGGTACGGTCTTCAAGATCGCGCTCTGAGGGCCATGCCGACACCGCACCGCCGATACGATTTCCAGGCGAAAAAAAACCCTCACCAGCGTTTTAAAGCCGGTGAGGGTTTCCATTCATCAAATTAAGAGCCTGGCAGTGACCTACTTTCACATCGACAAAGTCGACACTAGCATCGGCGCAGAGCGTTTTCACTTCCGAGTTCGAAAAGGGATCGGGTGGTTCCCACTCGCTATGGCCGCCAGGCAAACCAGTCGCTATGGGGGCGAGTCATGTCTCGCCCCCACGGCTAATTCGGACAATTTGTTTTCGACGTTTGTCGCAATACGAGTCAATTGAGCCCAACGGGATTTGCGCGTTAAAACAAATCGCTTGGGTGTTATATGGTCAAGCCTCACGGGCAATTAGTACTGGTTAGCTAAACGCATTACTGCGCGTACACACCCAGCCTATCAACGTCGTAGTCTTCGACGGCCCTTTAG
>JBEKSM010000074.1:0-5179 GCA_049517075.1 Steroidobacteraceae bacterium
TTCGGCGTCGCCTGCGGCCCCTTGACGCCGGCCGCCTTCATCACCTCGAGCACCTTCTTCCAGGCGGTCGTGCGACCGAAATCCCACAGCGGGGCAGGGGAGTTCGCCCGAACGCCTCGCTTGCGATCGCGCAGGCCATGCACCATCGCCAACATTTCGAGCACCGCCGGCGGCACCGGCACCGCGCGATACACGCCGCGCTTTCGCTTCTTGAGCGACTCGAACACGATGGCACCGGCGTCGAAGTCGATCCGCTCGCCGACGAGCTGCAGGGCCTCGGAGATCCGGCAACCCGTGTGGGCCAGGACGTAGCAAAAGGTGCGCACCTGGCGCTCCTCCTGATCGGCCGCGGCCAGGAACTTCTTCCGCTCCGAGTCGGTCAGGTAGAGCCGTTTTCCGGCAGTATTGAACAGTTCACGGGACATCTGTTCATTATAGACCGCCTAGGACGGCCTAGGAACCGCGATCGTCGCACAGGGGGTCGCCTCAATAAAGGGATTTTTTAGCACGCTGATATGGCCCATTGGTGTCAACAGGCGCAAGCGTAAGCCTCGCGGATCCGCGCTTGCTTTCTGTATCGAGGACTTTTGGATTGATCGTAATTCACACCGGAAGGGGAACGCGACGCGCGGGATGCTTTGGCGACGATTGATCATGCTGATATTCGCGGGTTGGTTACCGCATTTCATCTGTCCGTCGCGGGGCTGCCTCGTTCTAAGGACGGAGATTACCCGAAGGATGCCCACATAACGTGCTCGAGGATTCCCCACATCGTGTCCCGCGCATCGCGTTCCTATTCCAGTGTGTTGAGGTTAGCGCGTAATTGAAGTCCTTTTTTGAGGTCGCTTCAAAAATCGACCGCCTACAAAGGCGCTGGAGCGGCGATTGCGCGGCACCCCTTGTGCTCGGTACCCCTAGTTTTCGCTACTTTCACGGGTATGTCGCGGATCGACACGTGGCGACCGATGTCCCAGATAAATCCGGCCAACTCGCGCGCGATCGCAACGCAGACCTTGTTGTGATGTAAGTGCCTCGCACTGAGGCGCCGGTATCGCTGCGCAAGTCGCAGTTGCGCGCGCCAGGCGATGTCGCGGACCACCTTCGGTTGCCCCTCCTGGCGCTTCTGGAGCACAACGCTCATGCGAGCCGCAAAGCGATAATTCCACGCTGCCTCGACTAATATTCGGCGTACGTGACCGTTGCCGGCCTTGGTAATCTTGCCGAGACGGCGCGAGTCACCGCTGGTGTATTCCGAGGGCACCAGACCCAGGAACGACATGAGTTCGCGGGGATGTGCAAAACGCTTCAAATCCCCTAGCTCCGCCACCAAGGTCACGGCGGCAACAAAGTCGATACCTCTCAATGTCATCAATGCCTCAAGTACCGGCTGCATGCGCCAAGTCGTGCACTGATCGCGCAACGCTTCGACCAATCGCTGGACGCGCTCGTTGGCTTCGCTGACGGCCTGACGATATTCGGCAAACGTCGCGTCTTGGGCCGCGTGAGCAAAGGTGATTTTGGCCAAGTAGCGTTCGTGCGCTTGCGTCCAAGAGCTCCTGCCGTAGCGATGGCCGTGCCGCAGTAGCATTGCCTTGAGCTGATGACGTGCGGCAAGCCGCGCTCGTACCGCGTCCACGCGTGCCCGCGAGAGGTCCCGGATCGCCTCATCGCGCTCGTCCGGAACCATCACACTGACCAGCTCGCCGGCGCGCGCCAATTCCGCCAGTCGCACCGCATCACGTCGGTCCGTCTTGACTCGATCGCCGGATCGGCGGGGAATTTTCGAAGGCGCAATCACCTCGCACGCGTAACCTCGCGCTCGTAATTCGCGCACCAACCCGTAGCCGCAAGGCCCCGCTTCGTACACGATTGACAGGTCTCCCGGCCGGCCTAGCGACTTCAGCGATTTGAGCAGCTCCGCCAAGGTCGGCCCCACTGTCCCGACGAACCGACCCGCCGAGCGGCCGGCGCTGGCTCGGCCAATCGCGGTACTCTCTTTGTGCACATCCAATCCGACAAACTCGGTGCTATGCTTTTCCATGGTCTGCCTCCAGTGAATCTTGCAGAAAACGCCGCAACGCGTTCTGTATGTGGCTCGGCGCACTTCGGTGCGCAACCCACGGTAATGGAGGCAGACCTTTTGATCCTAACTATTGCGACCCGCCTCGCACTGGGGGGCCATGATGTCTAAGGGTCGGTCGAGGGTGCTTTTCGCTGACGAAGCGGCCGGAACCCGCCTTTGGCCACACGTTTGTTGGCATGCCAATGGTAATCCCCGGTCAGGTGAATGTGGTCCCAGGGTAGCGGAGACAGATGCGGTAGCAGCTGATCCTCGACGGTGCGATCCTCTCGCAGCGCCTTAACGGCACGTTCGAGATAGACCGTATTCCAAAGAGTGATGGCCGCCACTACCAGATTCAATCCGCTCGCACGGTAGCGCTGATTCTCGAACGAGCGATCACGGATTTCACCGAGGCGATTTAGGAACACAGCGCGCGCCAGGGCGTTGCGCGCCTCGCCTTTGTTGAGTCCGGCGGTCACTCGGCGCCGCAATGCCGGGTCACGGAGCCACTGCAACATGAACAGTGTTCGCTCGATCCGGCCCAGCTCCCGCAGCGCGAGCGCCAAGCTGTTTTGACGCGGATAGCTGGACAGCTTGCGCAGGATCAGCGACGCCGTGACGGTGCCCTGTTTGATCGAGGCCGCCAGTCGCCGGATTTCATCGAAGGCCTGTTCGATGAGTTTCACGTTGAGCGAGCGACCGATCATCGACTCGAGCGCCGGCCATTGATTGGTTTTACCCGGAACATAGAGACGTTTATCGGCGAGATCCCGGATTCGCGGTGCGAACCGGAACCCGATCAGCGGACACAGCGCGAACACGTGGTCGGTGAAGCCGGCCGTGTCGGTGTAGTGCTCCTCGATACGCAGTTCCGACTCGTGATACAGCAGTCCGTCGAGGACATATGTGGCGTCTCGGATCGGCGAGTGGATGACATTGGTGTGATAAGGCCCATATTGGTCGGACACGTGCGTATAGAACAGCACGCCGGGATCGTCGCCATAGCGGGCGTTGACGTGACCGATCGCCTCCCCGCGGCCGCCGGCGCGAAAACGCTGGCCGTCGGACGAGGATGTCGTGCCCTCGCCCCAGTTTGCCGCGAACGGCAGTCGGTGCTGGTAGTTGATGAGCGCGGCAAGACCCTGGGCATAGGTCTCGTCGCGCACGTGCCAGCTCGAGAGCCAGGAGAGTTTCGCGAAGCTGGTGCCGGGGCAGGCCTCCGCCATCTTGGTCAGTCCGAGATTGATGCCGTCGGCAAGGATGGCAGTCAACAGCAAAGCTCGATCCCGCGCCGGCTGCCGTGATTTCAGATGCGTAAAGTGGCTCGAGAAGTCGGTCCACCGATCGACCTCGAGCAAAAGGTCGGTGATCTTGACGTGGGGCAGCAGCGCATTGACGTCTCGGATGAGGCGCTCGGCCGCCGGCGGCACGGCATCGTCGAGTGGTTTGATCTTCAGGCTCTTGTCGGTGAGTTCCACATTCGGCAGCTTCCCGTCGCGTGCCAGCTGGTTGGTGAGCGCGAGTTCCCGATTCAGCGTGGCGAGGCGCTCCTCGAGATAACTCACGGCGTCCGTTGCGACAGCCAGCCCGGTCACCGCGGCCGCCGTCTGCGCAGTGAAGGCCTCGCGCTCGATCAAATACTCGTCGAAGTCGCGGAACTGACGACTGCCCGGCACCCAGACATCCCCGGCACGCAGCGCGTTCTTGAGTTCGGCCATGACGCACAGCTCGTAGAACTTCCGATCCAGGCCTTCCTCCGTGTGGACGTACGGCGCCCAGTTGCGGCGCACGAAGGCGGTTGGTGCATCCGCTGGCACCTTGCGGGTACCCGTCTCGTTCAGGCTGCGCAGCGTGTCGACCCCCTTGAGGAGCGGAGCGACGGCCGGCGCCGATCCGAAGTCAAAGGCCTTAAGCAGCGCGGGAGCGTAGCGCCGCATTTGGCCATAGTACTCGCCCAGCAATCCCAGAGAATCCGATTTGCGAGTCGCGTTAAGCGCTGCCGCCGCCGCGACATGCGCCGTGAAATCCTCCCATGGCAACACGGCTTCGATGGCGGCGAACGGATCCTTGCCATTGTCTCTGGCATCGACGAGAGCTACACCGACCTTGACGAACACTTGGACTGTGTCCTGCAGCATTGGCGCCGCTTCGACGAACTGCTGACCGTGTTTGTACTTCGATTTGGCGAAGAACCGACCGATCAGCCGATCATGCAGATCGAGGGTTTCGTCGGTGAGCGTGGCAAGCGCCTCGAGGACAATGGCAACCAGGGTCGCGTACCGACGGCTGTGCCCATATTCCTTCAACTGATAGACCGCGGTCTGTGCTCCCTCTCGTGCCAGACGCAACAGCCGATTGTGATGAACGCGACGCTCCAAGTCCGCCGGCAGCCCCAAGTCCCGAATGACCTGCAGCCGGCTGATGTGCGTGAGCACGGCCCGCGCGCTGGGCGCCCCCGGCGGCATCCGCAACCACGCGAGTTGGCTGTACGGACTTCCCGGCCGCAGCTCGAGCAACGCATCGAGTGCGCGGCGCTGAACGTCGGAAAGGGGCGCGGAGAGCTCGACGAATACCTGTCGATCTGCGCGAGTGGTGGCCTGCGCCGCAATCAACTCCAGCACCCGCACCGTCGGCAGCACCAGCCGACGGGCGCGGATCTCCTCGATGGCGCTTTGCACCAGCACTATCCCCTGGATAGTCTGGAGCGCTGTGGGGATGAGCCAGGTGACGATCTCGCGAAAGTTCGCTCGGCTGAAGAGAGTCAGCCCCAGTCTCTGAACGACCTCTTGCTGGTGTTCGCGCCGCGTTTGGTCGCGGCTCGCGTATTGGTCCCAGAGCGCCGGCGTGGTTTTCAGCTGCGACGCGACCATCGCGAGTAGCGCCGCCGGCGGCGTCTCGCGGCGCGCCAAGACACGGCCGGGATACCGGAGGTAGCAAAGCTGGATGGCGACGCCCAATCGGTTGTAATCCCAGCGATGCTGGCGAATGAACCCAAGATCGCTGCGGCTCAAGGTGTAGTGGCGGATCTGATCGGCCTCGATCATGGGAACGGTGAGCAGCGACTCACGTTCGGCCGGCGTCAGCAATTCCCGTCGCGGCATGGCTTCCCTGTCGGTG
>JBEKSM010000075.1:0-4887 GCA_049517075.1 Steroidobacteraceae bacterium
GTCACGATTGAAGACGTCGGCAATGCGGCTGCGTTTTTGTGCTCCGACCTCGCTGCGGGAATCACCGGCGAAATCCTCTACGTCGATGGAGGCTACAGCTCGGTCGGCATGAGCTTCCCACCCGAGGGCGAAAGCGGCTGATATTGTTCAAACCGTGGATTAGGATTGCAAAAAGCCCACCGGCTCCGCAGCGAACCGAAACTTTGGGCTCTGCTCAATCCACTAAACGCAAGCGGGAGCTGCGATAATGGTCGCAGGCGTCGTCTTCAAGAGGTCCACCATGATGTCCACCAAACGAATCATCCAAATCACGGTCGTCGAGGGTATCGTGTTGCTGGTTTGCGCTTGCAACACCTTGCCGGTGACGACCGATGTGAATCCCAATGCGAGCGTCGGCAACTGCCACACTTACGCCTGGGCCCAGGAGCACGTTGCGGCCGGCGTTCAACCCGCCGCTTACGGCAATCCAGTCAATTCGGATCGGCTGCGCGCGGCGATCGCCACTAACCTCGCTGCCCGCGGCTTGCAGCCCGCGGCGAATCACGCCACGGCGGATTGTGTGATCGGCTATGCGATCGGCTCACGCATCGTCGCTGACGATTTCGGCGGCGCTGGTTTCGTCGGCTACGGGCGCGGCTGGGGCTGGGGCGCGGGCTGGGGCCCGTGGGGCTACGACTACCCTTACCTCCACAATGAAGGCCGGATCTCGGTCGATCTGTTCGATGCGCATACGCGCACCGCGATATGGCATGCCTCGGTCAATCAAAACGTCGTCGATTTGACCGGGCCGTCGGCGGAACTGAAGATCAATCAAGCCGCGGCCGCGATCTTCACGAAGTTCCCCGTCGTTGGTGCGCCGGTGCCGACGCCCCCGCCGGGCGGACACGCCAATACCTAATTCCTGATGCGTATCGCTTAGGTCCTAGCGGGGCGGGCCCAAGCGCGACGAAGGCCGCTGCACAAAAAAATAATAGAGGGCGGCCAGCACGGCTGCGATCGCGAAGACCAGCAGCGAGAAGCGGTGCACCGACCCCAACAGCAATTCGCGGTTGCTGCCGACCTCGACGCCGAGCCAGGCGAGCACCGAGCACCAGAGCAGCGAGCCCAGCAGCGTCGCGAGCGAGTACCAGCGGAAGCTCAAACGCACGATGCCGGCTGGAATGCCGATCAAATGCCGGATGACGGGCAACAGCCGCGAAAAGAATACGCCGGGCCAACCATAGCGGGCCGCCCAACGCTCCGCCCGTTCGATCTTATGGCTCGCGAGACCGACGTAGGGCCCGCAGAGCAGCACCAGCGGCCTGCCCAGGCCGCGCGCCGCCCAATACATCAACGAGGCCCCGATCCACGAGCCAGCCGTTCCGGCGAGCACGATGCCGAGCACCGATAACTGTCCTTCCGTGTGCGCCAAATAGGCTGCCGGCGGAATGATGATCTCGCTCGGCAGCGGCAACAGCGTGCTCTCCAGAGCCATGAGCGCGGTAATCAGCCAATATCCGCCCTGGCTCAAGGCCGACAGGTACCAGTCCGAGAACTGATGCAGCAGCGCGGCCAACTACTCGATGGCCTGTGGATTGACCAGCACCTTGGCTGCGGAGCGCGCCGCTAGGCTATAGCCCTCGGATTCCGCAGCTGCGGCTTGCTGCGCGAATTCGCGCCGCTCGAAATCCTGTTGTTGAGGGTTGTCGTTCGGATCCACACGCACCGCAGAGACGCCGAACACGGCTGAATCGCCCTTATCGACGCCCACGGTTTGGAACTCCGGCTTGCCGGCGGGTTTCGGCAGTTCGAAGGCGAGCCGGCGGATCGCCATGGGCACTGCTTCATCGATACGCCCAACGAAGCGTGGCGCCTGTAGCGGCGCTCCGAGGCTCTTGGCGACTGCCTCCCAGCTCTCGCCCGCCGTGAGCCGTTTGGCAGCGTCTACGGCCGCTGCCCGCGCAAGCTCGATGCCCCGCTGTTCTTTCCAGGCCTTGATCACGTCGCTCCGCACCGCGTCGAGCGGACGCTGTTGCGGGAGTTTGTGATCCGTTGCCTTGAGCACGATGCCGCGGCCCTTTTCCACTTCGACGATCGGACTGACCCGGCCATCGAGCGAGTCTTGGCTGAAGGCCGCCTCGATCGCCTTCGGCGAATTGCCGAGTGCGCCGCCGCCGTTGGTACGGCTGAAATCGGCGATCTGCTCGACCGGCAATCCAGCCTTATGCGCGACCTCCTCGATGTCGGTCGAACTCTGCAGCGCGGCATCGGCGAGTTGATCCTGCAGGCCGTTGAACTGCCGCTCCGCCTCGGTGCGGCGATACTCGGTCTCGAGATCGGCCTTGCTCTGTTCGAATGTCTTGGTGGTCGCCTCTTGAACGCCGACGAGCTTCAAGATGTGATATCCGAATTGCGTCTTGACCGGTCCTTTTATTTCGCCGACCTTCATGCTGAATGCGGCATCGGCAAACGGTCCGACAAAGACCTTGCGCTCGGACCAGCCGAGATCGCCGCCTTGTTGCGAGGAGCCGGGATCCTGCGAATTCTCCTTCGCAAGTTTCGCGAAATCCTCGCCCGCCTCGGCGCGCTTTAAGAGATCCTCGGCCTTCGCTTTCGCGCTCGCATCGTCCTTCGGATCGGCGACCGGAATCAGAATATGGCTCACGCGCCGCTGCTCCGGCTGGGTATAAATTTCCGGCGTCTTGGCTTTCTGCTCTTCGAAATAGGCCTGCAGCTGCGCGTCGGTCACGGTGATGTGGGCCGCCATTTGCGCGAGACTGATCTCGACGTATTGCAGATTCACGGTTTCGGGCGACAGGTATTGACCCTTGTGTTGATCGTAGTAGGCGGCCACGGCTGCGTCGTCCGGTGTCGCGTCGGCGGCAAAACGTGCGGCCGGGACGACGACCCAGGCGAGTTCGCGCTGTTGGCCCACCAGAGCGCTCAAGCGTTTGATTTCCGACGCTGTAGTGAAACTCGACGCGCGCATCGCGGCATCGAGTTGACCGAGTTGCACCTGGCGGTGAACCAGTCCCTCGAATTCCTCGACCGAACGGCCCTGCGACTGCAGAACCGCAACGGCGTGTGCAGCGTCGTATTTTCCGTCGACTTGAAATGCCGGAATTTTGGCCATCTCGTTCGTGAGTTCTTGCTCGCTGACGCGATAGCCCAAGGATTCGATGCGCGTGATCAAGGCTTCGGTGTCCACGAACTGATCGAGCACTTGCTTCTTGAGCGCATCGCGTTGATTTCCGTCGAGCACGCCGTTGGCGCGCCGCTCGGCCTGCGCGAGCTGCTGCTGATAGGCCTGGCGCACGTCGTTGACCGAGATCTCGGAACCGTTGACCTTAGCGGCATAGTTCGGCGCGGCCAAGGTCCAGTTGATGCCCCAGAATATGAATGAGCCGGCGATCGCGCCGAGCACGACGTAGGCCACCCAACCGTGCAACTTATCGTGAATCGATTGCAGCATGACTTATCTCTCCGACCCCCCGACGTTTACGCCCAACGGCGCGGCCTCAACGGCCGCGCGCGACTCTTCGACAGGATTGGCGGAGTGGACGGGACTCGAACCCGCGACCCCCGGCGTGACAGGCCGGTATTCTAACCAGCTGAACTACCACTCCGCATGCTGCTGGTGGGTGCTGAGGGGATCGAACCCCCGACATTCGCCGTGTAAAGGCGACGCTCTACCAGCTGAGCTAAGCACCCCTGGAAGAGGCGCGAAAGTCTACGCGAGCCGATACCGCTTGGCTAGCCTTTCGTGCGTATTCCTAGTGCGCGTGCACCTGGCTCTTGGCCCGCGACGGCCGTCGGCGGCGCTTCTCGCCGGCAATCTCCTCGGCCGGCTTGGGCGCAACGACCGGCAGCGGCGTCGGCATATGGGTCAAGGCCACCTGCAGCACCTCGTCGATCCACTTGACCGATCGGATATCGAGTTTTTCCTTGATGTTGTCGGCGATCTCGGCCAGATCTTTGACGTTGTCGTCCGGGATCAGCACGGTCGTGATGCCGCCGCGATGCGCGGCCAATAATTTTTCCTTGAGGCCGCCGATCGGGAGCACCTCGCCGCGCAAGGTGATCTCACCGGTCATCGCGACATCGGAGCGCACCGGGATCTTGGTGAGCGCCGAGATCAATGCAGTGCACATGCCGATACCCGCACTCGGACCGTCTTTCGGCGTCGCGCCCTCGGGGACGTGGATATGCACGTCGGCTTTTTGATAAAAGTCGACGTCGAGGCCGAGCACGGCCGATCGGCTGCGCACGACCGTCATCGCCGCCTGTATCGACTCCTGCATGACTTCGCCGAGCTGACCCGTGTGCGTGAGTTTGCCCTTGCCGGCAACCACGGCCGCCTCGATGGTCAGCAACTCGCCGCCGACTTCGGTCCAGGCAAGCCCCGTGACTTGACCGACCCGATCGCTCTCCTCGGCCTTGCCGTAGCGGAAGCGCCGCACGCCGAGGTAATCATCGAGGTTCTCGGTATCGACCGTGACCGTCTTCTCGGTTGGATTGAGCAGCAATTGCTTGACCGCTTTGCGCGAGATCTTCGAGAGCTCGCGCTCGAGGTTGCGTACGCCGGCCTCGCGCGTGTAGTAGCGAATCATGTCCTGGATCGCAAGATCTGCGACAACCAGTTCGTCGGGCTTCAGGCCGTTTTGCTTGACCTGTTTCGGCAGCAAGTAGCGACGCGCGATGTTGCTCTTCTCGTCCTCGGTGTAGCCGGGAATACGTATAACTTCCATGCGATCGAGCAGCGGCGCGGGAATATTCAAGCTGTTCGCGGTGCACACGAACATGACCTCGGACAAATCGAAATCAACTTCCAAATAATGATCGTTGAACGTGCTGTTTTGCTCCGGATCCAGCACCTCGAGCAGCGCCGAGGAAGGATCACCGCGGAAA
>JBEKSM010000076.1:0-4846 GCA_049517075.1 Steroidobacteraceae bacterium
TCGGCGACGAGCGCATCCTCGGTGCTCGGTATCGAGGCGATCTGATGATCGGCGACGAAATTCTTGAGAATGATCAGCTGGGCCCGCGCACCGTCGATCGTGCCACCCTTGGGTTTGTCCGCCGCCATCTTCGCGATGCAGGCCTTGATCGAGCCCTTGGGCAAATAGACGGCGCATTCGGCACCGAGCGCGGCTAGATTACGCTGCAAATCCGCGCGCCCCGCGGCTTCTATGGTGTCAATCGGCAGATCGACACGCTCGGTATCCCGCAGCATCGCCTCGAACAGCTCTTTGCCGAGCGCGAAATTGCCACTCGCACCGTTGCGCTGGGCGACAAAATGCTCCTTGAGCTGCGACATCGCCTGCGCCGCAGCCGTGTCGGCCTCGGCCAGCTGCTTCTGCAAATCGGCATCTTGGACCGTCGCGAAAATCGCCGCGACATCATGCGTGTAAAATTCCGCATACCCGCCAAAGCCATCGACCGCGAGGTCGATGAAACTCTTGGGCAAAGGGCCTTGCAGATTCGCGGCAATTTCCGCGGCGATGTTCGGGATCGTCCGCGCGTAAGCAATATAGGCCTTCATACGCACCTCGAGCGGCGCGTAATTGCGGCTTAGATACATATCCGGGTCGATCGCGTTGATATACCAATAGGGGTTGGTGAACGGCTGGCGCGCCTTCTCGAGCCAGAACAGATCGTGAGCGACGACATTGAGCGCGTACTCGCGCTCGAAGCGCTGATCCGGCGCGAGGGCCGCCGCATCGACCGCCGCGATTTGCGTGCGCGCGGCGTGCAGGCGCTCGATCTCGCGTGCAATACCCACGGCGCTCAGATCCGGCATCTGTCCGTCATATTCGTGGCGGCCGGCTTGTGCCGCGAAATACGGCTGCGCCTTGAGGTAGTCCTCGATGAAAGCGTCGCGTGTCGTCGGCCACGCATCGGCCGCGAGCTTCGCCGCGGGCGGAGCTGCAGATTCGGCCGGCGCGGAGGAATGGCGGCAGCCCGACATGGCGAGCAAGGCGCCCACGAAAAAGACAGCGATCAAGTTCGGCAAACGCGGCATCAAATCCTCCGGGAATTGTGGTCGATCAATCGGTCCAGCAATCAATAGGCGTATGGACCGCCGCGCTCGAGGGCGCGCTGATAGGCGGGGCGCGCGTGGATGCGCCCGAGGAACGCCATCAATCGTGGGCGGCTCGCATCGAGTCCGGCGCGCGAGGCAGCCGCCTCGAGCGGAAAGCTCAGCTGAATATCGGCGGCCGTGAATTCGGGACCCGCGAACCACTGATCGCGCGCGAGTTCGGACTCCATGAAATCCAAGTGCAGCGTCAGCTGCGGGCCGATGAATGTGGTCTGCACCTTCGAGGCGATGCCGCGTGCGATCGCGCTCGCCGGCCAAGGCATCGGTGCCGATGCGATGCGGTCGAAGACCAGCTTCAACAATAACGGCGGCATCGCCGAACCTTCGGCGTAATGCAACCAGTAGGTGTAGCGCAGGCGATCGGCGGATCCCGCCGGCGGAATCAGGCGGCCGCCGCCGAAACGCTCGACCACGTACTCGACGATCGCACCGGACTCCGCGACCGTGGTCGCACCGTCGGTGATCACCGGGGATTTGCCGAGCGGATGTACTGCGCGCAAGCTCGGCGGCGCGAGCAGCGTATTCGGGTCGCGCTCATAGCGCTTCACTTCATAAGGCACGCCCAATTCCTCGAGCAGCCACAACACGCGTTGCGAGCGCGAGTTATTCAGGTGATGAACGATAATCATTCGTGGATTGTAACCGTTTGATGCTGCGGCGCGCAGTGGTATTCATGTGGGGTACACGTGTTCGTGGCATGCTAGACGGCATGAAAACTGCGTCCGAGAAGCCCGCCTCCCCGGCCGGATCGCTCAGCGATTCGATTCGAATTTTGTCTCTGCAATCGCATATTCTCGCCGAGCAGGTCAATCACCCGCATGCGACCGGCACCTTTTCGTGGATCCTGTCGGCGCTGTCGATTTCCACGAAGATCATCGCCGACAAAGTGCGCCGCGCCCGATTGGAGAACGTGCTCGGCAGCGTTGGCCAGGAAAATGTGCAGGGTGAGGTGCAGCAGAAACTCGACGTGATCGCGAACGAGGTGCTGCTCGCGACCCTCGGCGGCCGCGAGGGGGTTGCGATCGTCGCTTCCGAGGAGAACGAGGAGCCGGTGATTCTGCGCGAGGACCAGCAAGGCGTGCGCCGCTACTGCGTGCTATTCGACCCTCTCGACGGATCCTCGAATCTGGATGTCTGCGGCGGCGTCGGCACGATTTTCAGCATTTTGACGCATGACGATCGCATCGAGCCGGCGCGCGATTCCCTGCTGCAGCCCGGTATCAAGCAAGTCGCGGCGGGCTACGTGCTGTACGGCTCCTCGACGGTCTTCGTGCTCACCATGGGCAAAGGCGTCGACATGTTCGTCCTCGATCCAAGCATCGGCTCGTTCATGCGCGTCGAACGGAATTTGCGCATTCCGAGCGGCAATAAGAGCTACTCGGTCAACGAGGGCAACCGCAAGAGCTTTCCCGAAGGCTATCAGCGCTATCTCGATTGGGCGCAGGACAACGATTATTCGAGCCGATATGCGGGCGCCATGGTCGCCGACGTGCATCGCATCCTGCTCAAGGGCGGCGTGTTTTTCTATCCGCCGACCGCCAAGGCTCCGCAAGGCAAACTGCGTCTCATGTATGAGGCCAATCCGATGGCGATGATCATCGAACAAGCCGGCGGCAAGGCGCTGGCCGCACCCGATGAGCGCGTACTCGAGATCCAACCGACCGCGATCCATCAGCGCACGCCCGTGATCCTCGGATCTGCAGATCAAGTCGACCGCGTTGCCTCGTATCTGACCGGCGCCTAGGCCGCGCGGCGGTGCGGGCCTAATGGCCGCCCTGCACGAAGAATCCTTCGGCGCTCAATACTTCAGCCAACTGCTCTTCGACGCGCGCAGCCTCGCTGCGCTTGATGAACTGCAAATGCAGCGTCGGGCCCGTCAGCACCTCGAGGCCCCGACGTAGCACGCTGCCGGCGGCGCGAATCCCGGCCTTGTGCTGATCGAAACGTTGCGCGGGGCTGTATTTGCTCATGCCCACGTAGAGACCCTGAGCGTCATCGCGACTGTCAGAATAGTCCAGCAGCACGAGATAGATATTCGACTTGCCGCCGCCTGAGGCCGTGAAGCGTGAGCTGATATCATAAATGTCCGCCAGCCGCTCGACGTAGCGCATCGGCAGCCACTCGGGGATTGAATCCGCGGCCTTCTTCCACAGCGCGGCGAGGTCACGCTCGATGTTCAGCGAGATTTCACCGCGCATCCAAAGTTCATGGATCGCATGCGCGCCGGCAAGACCGCTGCCGGCGGCGAGCGCTCGGTCAAGAAAGGCCTTGAGTTTTTCGTCGCTGAGCGGCCGCAGCGGACGTTCGACCGGGCTCGCCCGTGGGTCCAGCGAAAACTCCTTGAGCAGCAAGGCCATGACAGTTACTTGGCCGAGGAATCGTGCATGTCCGCATCTTGATCGAGCAGTGCACGAATCATCCGACGGTGCTGCGTGCCATTAATATGTGTTTCCCGCTCGAAGAATGCAACGCTACGCTTCGACAAAGCGATCGTTACCTGCCCCGCTTCCTCGCGATGCACGAATTCACAGGGCGGCGGCAAGAAAGCGTCGAGCACCTCGAGTCGACCCAAGGATTCATTTGCATACCGGATTGGCTTTCCCATAAATCCGCAGGCCCCGCGTCCAATATCCAGCACCGACTTTGCATATGACAGACTGACTGCCAGCAAACAGGGCTTGAATCATACCGGGCACGCGGCTGTCGAAGCAGCTATGGCGCTCTTCGCGGCTCATTTTGCGATTGAGTATCCCTGCGCTTCGATCATCGCGCGTGCACTCGCGTTCAGTTCAATCGCCTTGGAGAAATCCAATCTCGATCCATTGGCGTCACCAAGCTTGTTCTCAACGACAGCGCGATTAATATAGGTTTGGAAAGAGCCGGGGCTCAATTGAATCGCCTTGTCGTCATCGGCCAGTGCGCCATCCTCGTCGCCGAGGTTGAACTTCTCCGCGCCTCGATTGCTATAGGCTTTCGAATTCATCGAATTGAATTCAATAGCATCGTCATAATCCGACATTGCCCCTTTGAAATCTCCCAGGGCGGCTCTTACAACGCCCCGGCTGTCATAGGCCTCAAAATACCCCGTCTTGTACTGAATGGCTTTGGTGTAATCGGAATTCGCGCCTTCAAAGTCGCCTTTGGCTTTCTTTGCCATGCCGCGAGCAAAATATGCACCGGCATTGTTAGGAATCAATTCAATCGACTTGTCCAAATCACGAAGCGCGCCGTCAAAATCGCCATGGTTAATCTTGGAAACGCCCTCCGCATAATAGTCCTTCCCCGTCTCGCCGCAGGCAGATGCGACAACAACAAATGAAATGAGGACGAGAGACAGAGATTTCGACAAAAGCGTCATGCGGTCATCCATTTGACGGTGCGTTACGCGAACCTGCGCTCGGCACAATGCGGCATTCATCAAGCTCACTCATGATTTCTTCGTAACCTCTCACGTAATCGATCTGTCTGCCGAACTCGAGGTAACCCAAATCGTTCGATCGGGTTCAACCTTTCTACTGATGTACCCGCACCAGGCGCGACCGTCTGTACGTTGACACGCGTACCGTGGCAACCCGGGTTTTATATTGAGCTGCGGCTTGCCCCGACCATTGATAGGAATGACTGGGCCGCAGTTTCGATATTCTCGGTGCCGAAGATCCGCCTGCCGCTACAGGCGCGTTTGCATCAATCCAAGAGATTTATAC
>JBEKSM010000077.1:0-4553 GCA_049517075.1 Steroidobacteraceae bacterium
GAGCTGCTGCGTGGCAGCAATCCGAAGCGCGCGTACGAGAGCCTCTACGATGCCGCCCGGATGGCGCTGACGGCAGTCCTGGAGAACCAGGGCCTGCGGCCCACAAGAGGCGGTGGTCACATCGCGCCCTATACGGCCGTCTCGGCTCAGCTCGACCCGCCCGTGGGCGCTGCCCTTCGGCCGTTCGACCGGATGAGGCGGACGCGCAACCGATCCGAGTATCCGTCTTTCACCACCCCGGAAGTCACTACGGACAACGTCACCGGGGACCTGCCTGCGGCTACCGCGATTGTCGAGACCTGCCAAGGCGTCTTGGGTGAGATGTCCCCGTTCTAGGGTCCTGTGCGGATTTACGGAAGCCAGCGGCCGGAAAACGGAGAGAACAAGACCGGAAACGCGGCCTGGTGGCTGGTCAGGATGGGCGGCGCGCGAACAGGAGAGCTCCAGGTACGTTGTCGTCGGGACCGATCAGCAGCTGCGCCAAAAAAATCGAGAGGCCTAAAGCCCGATGCCAGGGTTCAATTTGCCGATGAGGCGGTCGATTGAGCAGGAGGGTGCCCATAAAGTGATTGCGGATCCTGGACCTTATCGCCGTAGATGGCTTATTCGGATTCGCCACAAAAATGGGCGCTATCCGATTCGCGGGGCACTGGGTAGTATCGGCAGAACGGACGATTTCTTGACGAAATCGGCGTGGCCGAGAATTAAGCCGGCATCGAGCCCGGCGCCGACTAGAACTTCCCGATCGTGTTGAGGAAGAAGCCGCGGCTTCGGTAGCCGACGTCGGTCAGATTGTCCGAGTAATCGGTGAAGTTATAGCCGACGCCGATTTTCAAGTGATCGCCTAGATGGCGATAAATGCCCGCCAAAACGCCGGCGCGGCAGTCGTCGGTCTCGAGTACGCTCAAGCGGCGCAACTCCAGCATGGCGTCCCATTGATGCGGGAACAGCATGTCGCCACGCAGGACCCAAAGCTGCGCTTGGCTCGCGTACCAGCCACCCGGTGTTGCCGTGGGCTTGAGTTCTCCGGTGCGAATCGCGTATTTGACGCCGACGCTGAGCCATGAAGTCGTTTGGTAGTTCGTATCGATGTCGAAAACGCGGCTCTGTTGAGCGTAATCCACGACGTTGCCGGGCGATGCGATCTGCGCGGCCGATGGTTCATCTTCGAGCAAAGTGAGCTTGAGCAGAGAATTCCACCGATCATTTTGCACGGGCCGCCACGCCGCGCCGAATACGATCTCGTGGTAGGAGGCGTTCAGCGTCGTGTTCGCCGCGCCGTCGGTTTGGGACCAATTCAGCGTGCCGAGCAAGCGCCAGTCCGGATCGACCTGGTAGGTCAGGCTGTTGCGCGTCAATTCAGTGCGTGATGCGCCGGTCAATGACGAGTCATCTTGCCGCCATTCGAGCGCGCCGCTGTATTTGATCTTCTCTCGCGTGTAGCCGAAGCTCGCGGCGATCGCGCGAACCGACAGGTCACCGGCGAGCGGATCGGAGATCGTGCCGTTTTCGAATTTCAGGCCGTAAGTCCAGTGCTTGCTCGGCGCAAAATCGACGCCGTAGGCTTGGGTCAGACCGTCCGGTCCGGTGCCTGTCTGTGCCCGCTCTTCGGCATAGACACTCGTCGTGTCGTCGTAGCGATAGCGCGTCCCGGTCGTCAGAGAACCGGCGCGCCCCACGTACAGTGCATCGGGTTGGTCGGCCGCGAGCGTATAATTCAAATAGACATTGCTGTGATCATCGACATGGTAGTCGCTCGACAGCTTTGCGCCGAAGCCGAGGCTGCCGTCGGAAGCTTCCGCGCCGAGCCGCAAATCCTTGGAGACTTGGTAGCTGCCGCCGAGGCCCGCACGATCGTTCTCGGGACGGGTATCCGTGCGCTCGACCGTGTCCTGTACGAACCCGTAGAGATCCCAACCGGGTTGTCCCGTGGGATTTGCGCCCTTCGCGGGCGGCGTGGCGCCGACCGCGGGCTTGGTCGGCGTCGATTGATAGCCGACGGTTACCGCAACGTCGGTGCGATCGCCGTTCTGCGAAAGAATCGGGCTCGCATTCGCCACTTCGGTCTCGCGATCGTCGACTCGCGCACCGACTTCGATGCGCCAATGCTCATCGAGTTTGTGGTCGACGCCGACTTCGCCGCTACGAACGGTCTGCAGCGTCGAATCGATGCTGTCGAACTTGCCGACGACCTGTGTCGTAGCGTTCACCGGCAGGTTGACGGCCGCGCCATCCTGGCGAACGGCAACACCCGGCGTCAATTGCCCGGGACCCGAGAAATTCGCGCCGCGATCTTGATAGTAAATATTCGCTTTACCCTTGAGCGTGTCGGTAACTTCCGCAAGGTCGACGGCCGCCTCGATGCGCTCGGCGTTGGCGGGCGCGCCGTTGGTCGCGAGCGAATCGAACGATAGACCGCCCGTGATCGACGTCAGCGTCGGGCTGCCGACTCCCTCTGAATGCGCATACTCCGATTTGATGTAAGTGCCCGGCATGTAACGCCAGGTGCCGTCGATCCCGCGCAGATCCTGTTGCTCGCCGGGGTCGCCTTGGTGAAAGTCCGATATCCCCAACAGCCAATGATCGCCGAACCACTGGCTCGCGTGGCCGCCGAGCGCGAGGGAGTCGGGGCTCGAGAAATCCGGCACGTATTCATAGGTCACGACCAGATAGAGCGGGTCGCCGTCGAGGCCCCCGCTATGCACGATGGTCGCGGAATTCGCCGTCGTCGCCAGCGGCGAGTGCAGCAAGATCCGCCCCTGCATGTAGTTCACGTCGTAGTCTTGCGCCGGCACCAATTGAGTCGAAGCGATGACTATCCCTGAGTCCCTGTCGCGCACCTGCACCCAAAGCTGTTCGGATCCAACCGATACGTCTTGATTCTGCAAGTAATAGACCGACCCGCCGGTACCGCGAAATTCCTGGCGCGAGGCCAGGGTGCCGGGTTCGGCCCAAAATGCATCGACGCTGCGCTGCTTCTCACCGCTGCTCGTGGATTCGGCCGAGCGGTAGCGCAAGCTCAATCCGTAAAGCGTGCGGCTGTATTGCAGGAAATCGGTGCCTGTGAGGTGCGTCTGAAAATCGCCCCACAGGATCGAGCTGTCGCCCTTCTCCAAGCGTACGTAAAATTTACCGGCCGTCGGTGCGTCTTGCACCGTCGTGCTGTCATCGCCATACACGGGGTAATAGCGATTGGGGTCGATACGCCGCAGCAAGTCGGTGGAATCCTTGCTCGCAAAATTGCTGAACAAGTTGCGCAGCGGCTGATCCTGCGAGTCGGCCGCGGCGGTCAACAGCCAGTCTCCCTTGACGAGTCCTTTGTAGTAGAACGCCAAATGCCCGTCGACGAATTCGTGGCGCGCGAGGCCGGGGTCCCCGCTGACCAGCTCGATCGGACCGCTGTTGCTGTGTTTGCCGGCGGTGAAATCGGCGAGCGCCACGAAGAAGGTATCATCGACCGCAATCGATAGATTGCGCGTGAATTCCAGGCCTTCGTTGTGATCGTTGAGAATCTTGACCGTCACTTGCTGGGGTCCGCGAGGCAGGATCTGGCGGGCGACGAAATGTCGGTCGGCGTCGACCGGTATCGGCAGGCCTTGTACGAACACGCGGTTACCCGGTGGAACATGACTGCCGCTGACGGTGACCGCGCCGCCGTTGACGGGAATGTTGCGTAGGATCAGCGTATTTTCGCCGTAGGCGGCCTGCTCGAGCTCGCGCGCGATGACCTCGGCGGGGCGGCTCGTCACGGGCGCGTAGGCGAGCAAATCGAGGCGCCGCGCTCGCGTCTCGTCGAAATGCCCGTCATGGTCATAGACGCGCAACAGATAGGTCACGAAATGCGGCTTGGCGAGGTCGCTGCGCACCCGCAGCAACGCGTCACGAGCCGGCGGTGCGGTCCACTCGGCCGAGCCGCCCGGCGCCACCGGAATGATCGCGAGCGGCGTTTGCTGGGTACTCTGATCAGCCGCGAATAAGCGTAATTCGGCGCGCTCGATGTAGCGCGGATAATTGGTGTAGGTCGAGAAGCGCACGGCTTGGCCTGCTACCGCATTCTGCGGAATCGCGATCGCGTTCAGGGACGGCGCGGTTTCGAGCGGGTCGTACCGCACCTGCAAATCCGCGCGCGCGAGCGCAACGTCGACGCAGCGCTGCCGGTCTGCCTCGTTCGCGCCATCGCGCGGATCGAGCGGCTTGCCGTCGATCGTGATGCGCAGCGGCGGTAGTTGGTCGGGCTGATCTCCGATGCAGCTCGAGACGCTCGTGAGGATCGGCGCGGCCGGTGCGGGGGCGATCGGTTCGGCCGGTGCGCCCGGCGGCTGCTCGGCCCAGACGGTCAACTCGGCGCGCCGATTCATCGCACGGCCCACTGCGCTGTCGTTACCCGCAATCGGACGGCTTGCACCGAATCCTTGGATCGCAAACTTGCCTTCCGGCAATTGCAGCGCTGACTCCAAATACTCGGCAATGCGCGCAGCGCGCGCCTCGGAGAGCCGTTGGTTCGTGCCGAAACGGCGCCTCGCTTTACGCACCAAGCGTTGTGCATCGGTGTG
>JBEKSM010000078.1:0-4533 GCA_049517075.1 Steroidobacteraceae bacterium
CGCAGGAGTTTGAAGAAAAATACAAGGCCATGCGCCCCGCTGAATGCGAACATCCCAGTTTGTCGATGGCACGCGATACGCTCGTCTTCATTCACTTGAGAAAGACCGGCGGTACCAGCCTTCGTGCCATGCTCGAGCAGCAGTTCTCGGCCAATCGACGCTGTCCGATTCGGGAAGATCACTTGCACCATCTGTCGGTCGCGGAACTGGGCCGTTACGATTTTTTTGCCGGGCATTTCGACCGGACTGCGCTGCGTCTGATCCCTCGCAGCAACATCAAGACCATCGCCTTATTTCGCGAACCGCGCGCCAGACTGATCTCACTTTACCGCTTCTTGAGGTCACATCCGATGCGCGACGAATTCGATAGCGATTTATTCGTCCGTTTGGCCAATGAGTTGAGCGCAGAGGAATTTTTCGAACGACCGGAGATGCGCACAGCTTCTTTCATGTTCAACAATTACTTGCTCGCGTTTGGTAGCTCATATTCCTTGTTCGCACAAAATCAAGCCTCACTCACGCAAGCGGATTTCTCTCGTGCACTGGAGGAAGCAAAGCAGCAAATTCGCTCGCTGACTGCACTGGGCATTACGGAGCGTTTCGAGCAATCGGTTGCACTCATCTGCAACTCATTGAGTCTGCCCGTGCCGCGATTGATCGAAGAGCGCAACGTCACCGACAATCTTACCGAGGTCGACGCTCGTTTGCGGCGCGTCGACGCGGTCGCACAGACACCCAGGCTTCTTGCGGCTCTCGAGGAACTCACGGTATACGACAATGAACTCTATCGATTTGCGGTCGAAGAGCTTGAAAGGCGATGCACGGAATCAATGGCGCGAATCGCCTAGGGTCGGTCGCTTAGGATGCGTTGTTAATAGCCATTACGTCATCGCGCCCGGCATTCTTTCGCGCCCCTCAGCCCAGTTCCGCCCGCAGCGCGGCGCAAACGCGCGCGACGTCGGCGTCGCTCATTGCGGGAAACAGCGGCAGTGTCACGGTCTCGCGGCCGACGCGCGCCGCGACCGGCGTGTCTCGTTCGGCCTGGTAGCCGCGCTCGCGGTAATACGACAGGCTCGGAATGCAGGGGTAATGCACGCCGATCCCGATTCCTCGCTGCGCCATCGCGCGTTGGAACGCAGGTCGCGTGATTTTTCGGGCCGCGAAATCGATGAGCAGCTGGAACATGTGCCAGCTGTGTCCGGCGTCGCCGCGCGCCGGCAGCACAACCCCGCGATAGTCGGCGAGTTCCTCGAAGTATCGCGCCGCGAGTTCGCGACGCCGTGAATTGAAGCCATCCAAACGGCGCAGCTGATCGATACCGATCTGCGCCGCGACGTCGGATAGGTTGCTCTTGGCGCCCGGAAACAGCACGTCGATCTCGCCCTCGGCGTTGCGCTTGATGCCGTGGAAGCGATGTTGTTCGATGAGCTCGATCGCCTCGTGATCGACCGTTGCGATCGCACCCCCTTCGATCGTCGTCATGTTCTTGTTCGGATGAAAACTGAAGACGACTAGATCGCCGACGCTGCCGATCGGCTTGCCCGCGTAGCTCGAGCCGATCGCATGGGCGGCATCCTCGACGACGCGCAAACGGTGCTTCTCGGCGAACGCATAGAGCGCCGTGAGGTCGACCGGCAAACCGGAGAAATGCACGGGCATGATGGCCCGTGTCTTCTCGGTCAGCGCGCCGGCCAGCAATGCGGTATCGATGTTGCGCGACTGCAGCTCGATGTCCACGAACTTTGGAATTGCGCCGAGCCGCGCGACCACGTTGGCGCTCGCGGCGAAGCTCATGGCCGGTACGATGACCTCGTCGCCCGGCCCCACACCGGCCACGCTAAGCGCGATTTCGAGTCCTTCGGTCGCCGATGTCAGCGCGCGCAATGTGCGGCCACCGCCGATATAAGAAGCGAGCGCGGCTTCGAATGCCAGCACTTTGGGGCCGCTCGCGAGCTGGCCCGAGCGCAGCACCGCGGCGACCGCGGCGATGCTGTCCTCATCGATCGACGGGCGGGTAAAGGGCAGAAAATCGCTCATGCGGAACTCCTGGAGACGAGCACGACGCCGACACAAATCAGCGCAATCCCGATCACTTTGGCGGCCGACAGGCTCTCGCCCAGCCACATCATCGAAGCCCAGGCGACGACGATATAGCCGAGCGAGAGCATCGGGTAGGCAACGCTCACGGGCGCCTTGGACAGCGCGGCGAGCCACACACAGAGGCTCGCGCCGTAACAAATCATGCCCGCCCAGAACGGCAAGCTCTTCAAAAGCACCAGAATCGCGCCGCCGAGCGTGCCCAAGTCGAAGCGGGAAAACTGAGCGAGCGGCCGGGTCGCATACTTCAGCAGCAGCTGCGCCGCCGCATTGAAGCCGACGCCGCTCAAAATCAGCACCCAGGTGATCCAGCTGATCGAGGCCGCGGCGCTCATCGGCGCGCCACCAGCACGCGATGGACATCGCGGCTCACGATCCGCATCGGCATGCCCCGGGCAGTCATTTCGTCGACCATTTCAGTATCCATTATGGCGAATGCGTTGCCGGCCGACGCCCACTGCGGGAGAAACTCCGCGACCGAGCCGAACCCGGGGGTCGCGTCCTTGTCTGCGGCCTCTGGGTGACGCAAGCCGTAGTCTAACTCGCCGCGGTAGGCGACCAGCGCGACGGTTCGGCGCAAATAGAACGGCAGGGTTTGATCATAAGTGCCGACGCTATAGATCGGCAACTCGCGCGGCTCAGCCTCGAGCGCCTGCGCAAGCCCCACGCCGGAATAAATCGGTGCCACCGCGGCGGCCGCGCGGATCAGCAGCAGCAGCGCAAGGCACCAACCGACGCCGAGAAAAACGGCACCGCCGGTCGGATCGCGGTCGCGCCGCGCCAGAACGAAGGCCGCCGAGACCGCGAGCACGGCCGCGATGAGTCGTAGCGGTTGTGCGAGCGCGAGGAAATAGGCGCTGCGCTCCGACGGCGCGATCCACTGCGGCAGTTGGAAGCTCGCGACGCCGAGGCCGACGCCGGCGAGCAGCACGAGAGCGGCCGCAAGCAGCACGTCCCGGCGCAGCACCGAGAGCGGCGAGCCGCCAATCAGCAGTGCGAGCGCCGGCATCGCCGGCAACACGTAGGGAATCAGCTTGGAATCCGACAGCGAAAAAAATCCCACGACGAACACGACCCAAATCCACAGGAACAACGATGCATCGAACGCGCCGGTCGCACCCCGCCGTCGCCACCCGGTCGCGAGCACGCGCAAGCCCGCGACCGTCCACGGCAAACTGCCCGCGAGGAACACCGGGACGAAGAACCACCACGCCTCTTCGCGGTCCGCGACGTTCGTCAGATAGCGCGCGAAGTGCTCGTGCACGAAAAAGAACTCGAGAAAGTCGGGCAGGCGGCGCGCCGCCAACCAATACCACGGCACGCTGATCACGAGGAACAGCGGCAGCCCGAGGCGCAGGTGAAGCCGGCGCCAGGGCGACCAATCGCGCGCAATCGCGGTATAAAGTACCAATACGGCCGCCGGAATCGCTACGGCGACGAGACCCTTCGTGAGCACGCCGCCCGCGGCCGCGGCCCAGGCGAGCAACATCGCGCCGCGTGACGCCGCCGGTGCGCCGGCTTGAGCGACGAGGAATCCGCCGAGTGCGGCCGTCATGAAGAACGTGAGACTCATGTCGAGCGAGAGCAGCTGGCCGATTACGGGGTAGAGCGATAGGCTTGCGAGTACGGCCGTCGCGCGCCGGGCGGCGCCCGCGCTCCAAATTCGTCGCGCGGCCCACCAGACGCAGGCCAGGCACCCAAGCGCGGTGAGCGCCGAGTAGAGCCGCGCGGCGAACACGGTCGTGCCGAAGATGCGCAGACAGAGCGCGGTCGCCCAGTATTGGAGCGGCGGCTTCTCAATGTAAGCCAGGCCGTCCAAATGTGGGATCACCCAATCCCCGCCCACGAGCATCTCGCGCGGAATCTCGGCATAGCGTCCCTCGTCGGGGTTGAAAAGAGGCCGGCTCGGCAAGACTGCGAGCCAGACGACGACGACCAATAATGCAAGCGCCGCGTAGATCGTCCGCTCGTGGGCAAGCCCCTCGAAGCGCTTGCTCACGCCGCTGCTGCCGGACTCGCGGCGGGCACCGCGAGCGTACCGGAGCGCCCCGGAATCTGCGCCATCACGACCGCGCGGCCCGGCCAGCGATGTTGCTGAGCGAGCGCGTGAATCGCGGACATGCGCGTCACGACCGCGCCCGAGTCGCGCCACAGCGTCAGCAGCCGCTCGAACGCGCCCAACAGGCGCATTCCCTCGAGTTCCGCATGCAAGGTGAACACGTGCAGCCCCGACGGCGGAACGCGCTTGGAGCGTTCGAACACCGCATCGCCGACCGTGGACTCGTCGATGCCGTCGAGACCAAGAAGCTCGTCGAATGTCGGCAAGGTCGTGGGATATTGAGGACAGGCGCCGATCTGCGCACCGATCAGCGGGTAAAACGGATCCGCGTCGCGCGGCTCCCCGCCCATGACCCGGGTGTCGCTCGCGTAGAGCAA
>JBEKSM010000079.1:0-4430 GCA_049517075.1 Steroidobacteraceae bacterium
CGAAACGACTGCAGCCGGTCGAGACTGCGCGAGGGCTCATGGCGGAACACATCCGCTTCGATATCGAATTGCAAGCCGCCCTGCGGCAACCGTCCTCGGCTCGCGACGATCGGATAGACCGGATAGCAGGCCGCAGGCGATAAGACGAGATCCGAGGCGCTCAGCGAACTGGTCCAATCGCCACCGGACTCGTGTCGCTCGGCCGCGCTGCGAATTGAGGATTCTGAACCATGGAGCGCGCAGACGCAGCCAAGCAGATTCGGAAAGCTCTTGAGATAGCCCGATTTCTCGAGCTGTTTGCGGCTCATGACCGGCGGGAAGCGCATGACCTCGACCTGAGGCTCGCGCTGTCGCGATATGTAGGCATCGAGTCCATCGCGAACGCGTAAATAAAGCGCGGTGCGTGCATACACACCGTCGACACCCATCGGCAGAAACAGGGCGCCGTTCAAGTGGGCGAGGGGATCCGGCGTCATCTGGGCCGAAGACGCTGCTGCGTGATCACTTTGGTTAGGCATGGATATTTCAACCGCCAATCGACGTGGGTAAAGGAGTCATCAAGGATGTCGTGGCGAGATTCGTGAGGATCCGGTCATTGTTGATCATGATGGGGGCCGATAGAACGTCGCGCAGATGCCTTCCAATGCTGAACTCGGTGTCATTCCGATAACCGGACAAGCCGCAGGCTCGCATGGAACTCAGGACGGTCGTAACCGCCAACTCCGAGACCTGCACCTTGGTCATCGTAATCATCGACTGAAATTCGAGCGATGCCATCGCTTTCTCATCGCTGCTCGCGGCCTCATAGCTGCGCAGCGCCGAGGAGAGGACGCCGCGCAGCGTGCGCAAGGTCGAGGCGGCCTGGGTGAAATGCGCGGCCGCCGGTGGCGGCTGGCCGTTGGAATTGCGCATCGCATGTCGAATAAAGGTCTGCGCCTTGGTGGCTGCTGCTGCGGCGATGCCGGCCCATACCGCGCCCCAGAGCAGATGGGCGTACGGCACCATCGTTTGCGCGTGGATCCTCTCGTAAGGCTCGGCCATGACCTGGTCGGCCGAGGCCTTGACGCGCAAGGTGAAGCCCTCGCTGCTCGTTCCCCGCATGCCGAGCGAATCCCAGACATGGAGCCGCTCGAGCGTGTAGTCGGACTTGAGCAACACGAGCAGCACCTGGTCGGAGCCCGCGGCGTCAGCGGAGCGGCGCGCCGTGGTCACGATACCGTCGGCATCGACCGCATACGAAATGACTGTCGCTTTGCGCTCGAGGCTGACTTGATCGCCATGCAGTTCGATCGCGGCTTCGCTCGATCGCACGTTGCCGCCGGCTTGGCCTTCGGTCGTCGAAGAGGCCATCAGCAGTTGGTCAGTCGCAATGCGGCGCAAAATGCGTTCGAGCGCAGCACTGCCCTTGGTGTGTCGCAGAATGCAGCCCATCTTGACTTGGTGCATCGCGTAAATTAGTCCCGTCGACGCGCAGGCTTGCCCGAGGATATAGCAGACGTCGACGATCTCGGCGAGGCTCGCGCCCTCGCCATCGAGGGAGACGGGCACCATCGTGCCGAGCAAGCGTTGTTTGCGGATTTCGGCGAACGCTTCGCGTGGGAAGCGGCCCTCGGCGTCGACCGCCGCGGCATTCTCTTTGGCGACCTGGGCTACTTTGCGGGCTCTCGCGGTAAGCTCATTGTGGCGTTCACCGAGCGCAGCGATGCTCGCGGTCGTGTTTCGAACAGATTCAATTCCAGTGGTCACGACCGTCCTTTGTGGTTACCAATTGTAAAAATTATACTGTCACCAATGAGCGACAGGTTATGATCCTTTCTGCGAAAACTGCGAAGCAGGCCGCAGAAACAACATTTAATGCGGCAGACGGCCTGCGTTATGTTAAGTAATCCTACTCTGTTTCTGCGGCGTCGGTAGAGGCGTAGCGCACGCTCGGCGCGCTAAGATGCGCGCGCTGTCCCCAGGAGAGACGATTTGAACTTGCAGAAGGCTGGCCTGAACGAACGGATCATCGGGCTGGTACGACAGTTATTGGGCCCCGCCGCGGTGATTCCGGACCCATTTCCGGTGGACCAGCAACTTAGCGAACTCGGCCTGAGCTCGCTCAAAATGGTCAACTTGATGCTGTCGGTCGAAATGGAATTCGATATTTTGATCCCGCAGGCCGATATCACGCCCGAGAACTTCCATAACCTCGCGTCGATCGCGCGATTGGTCGAGCGCACGCTGCCGCCGGCGTGATCGCCTCGCGATCCGGTCCCGCCCCGGTCACCGGGCGTTGAGCGCTGCAACTAGTTCTTCGATATCAGCCAGGCTCGTCTCGCCGTTCGTCGCGCAAATGCGCACGAAGTCGCGCCCCTCGAAATTCACCGGTGCGACCCAGGCTCGGCCCGACGCCACGACACGGCGCACGAGCGCCCGGACGTCTCCCAAGTCGGCAGGCGGGGCGACATCGAGCACCGCAAGGCCGGAGTCGTTCGCGATCGACCAACCGGCGCTCACAAGCCGTTGCTTGATCCGCTCGATGACCTCCACGGCGCGCTCGACATGCGCGCCGAGGCCGTCCCAACCCGCGGTCGCGAGCGCAAGGTATAGGCGCAGCCCAAGGAAGCGGCGCGACCATTGGACCGTGTTGAGGTAGGGATCGAGGCCCGCGACGCTCGATGGCATGAAGCTCGTCGAGGCGTGGAACGCCTCGGAGAGCAGCGGTCCATGGGTCGTGATGAACATCGCGCAACCCATGGTTGTCGCGAGCCATTTGTGGGCGTCGATCGTGATCGAGTCGGCGCGCTCGATGCCTGCGAGCAAGGCGCGCAGTCGCGAAGAGGCGAGCGCACCGCCCCCCCAGGCCGCATCGACGTGGTACCAGAGGTTTTCCGACTTTGCGACGTCGGCGCAGGCATCGAGCGGGTCGATCATGCCGCCGCCGGTCGTGCCCGCCGTCGCAACGACCATGACCGGCACGGCGCCGCTCGCGCGATCCGCGGCGATCACGCGCCGCAATGCCCCCGCATCGAGTTGACCACGCCCGTTGGTCTCGACGAGACGAAGCGCGCTGCGTCCGACGCCCGCCTGGTGCGCAATCTTGAGCCAGGCGATATGGCATTCGCGCGAGGTATAAAATTTCGGCGGCCCAGAGAACGCCCTCGCACCGTCGGCGCCGAAGCCGGGGTGGGCTGCGGTGAGTGCGCAAACAAGTGCCGTGTAATTCGCCTCGGATCCGCCGGTCGCGAAATGTCCGGTGACGCCCTCGCCGAGACCTGCGCGCCGGCCGACCGCGCGAATCACGTGGCTCTCGAGTTCGACCGGTACGGGCGAGGAGGCGGAACTCGCGAGCTGCGGATTGAACAGGCTCGTGACGCGATCGGCGCATTGTGCGGGGAATGTTGGGCCCGGATTGAACAGGCCAAAATAGCGCGGATTGGCCATTTGCACGATGCCGTGTTGCATGCGCTCGATCGTCCAGCGCAGCACGTCTTCTAGCGCACGCGGTCGGCTGAAGTCCTCGGATTGCAGTTCCGCGCGAAAGCCCGCGATATCGATTGTCGGTGTCACCGGCCCTGCTTGCAATCGCGTCAACGCGTCGAGCAACTCGCCGGTGAGCCAATCTTCGATGCGCCGACGCTCATCGGCCGAGGGGAACAACGCCGGCACGGCGGCTGCAAGCGGTGCCGCGCTCATGGCGCTGTGGCGATAGCCAGTGCTTGATCGAGATCCGCGAGGATGTCGTCAATGTGCTCGATGCCGACACTCAGGCGAATGCTGCCAGGGCCCACACCCGCGGTGAGTTGTTCGGCGGGCGACATCTGCCGATGTGTCGTCGAGGCTGGGTGACAGGCCAGCGATTTTGCATCGCCGAGATTGACCAGCCGCTTGAACAGCTTGAGCGCATTGTAGAAGCGCATGCCCGCGGCGAAGCCACCGCGAATCTCGAACGTCAGCAGTGAGCAAGCGCGGC
This sequence comes from Steroidobacteraceae bacterium, assembly GCA_049517075.1. GTDB lineage: Bacteria > Pseudomonadota > Gammaproteobacteria > Steroidobacterales > Steroidobacteraceae > Bog-1198. The sequence goes on from JBEKSM010000079.1 coordinate 3,956, forward strand.
CGCCCAGGTATTTCTGCACGAGCGGGTAGTAAGGGCTGTCCTTGAACCCCGCATAGTTGACCGATTCGACGCGCGGATCGCGACGCAAATAATTGGCAACCGCGAGCGCATTCTCGACATGGCGATCGATGCGCAAGGCGACGGTCTCGATGCCCTGCAACAGCAGAAACGCGTTCATCGGCGCGAGCACGGCGCCCATCGTGCGCTGATAGACACTGCGGCAACGCCCGATGAACGCAGCCGCGCCGTAGTGTTGCGTATAGACGAGGCCGTGATAGGACTCGTCGGGTTCGGTGAACTGTGGATAGCGCGCCGCGTGGTCGTTCCACGAGAAGCGGCCGATATCGACGACGATGCCGCCGAGCGTCGTGCCGTGGCCGCCCATGAACTTCGTGAGCGAATGCACGATGATGTCGGCCCCGTATTCGCCCGGCCGCACGAGCATCGGCGTGGCGACCGTGTTATCCACGATCAA
>JBEKSM010000080.1:0-3626 GCA_049517075.1 Steroidobacteraceae bacterium
GATGTCGGCAATGCCGCCTGAGCGACAAGCGGACATAATCGCCTATCATTTGAGCGAGGATCCGCGCGGGGTCCAGTTCGCTGGACTGTTCCGCCCCGATGGGACCCGGATGGCGGGCAATCTCGACGGTCCGCCGCCCGACCTCAGCCTCGATGGTTCGGTGCAGAGCGCTCGGGTAAAACGGACAAGCGCAAATGGCAGCGTCGAGACCCGCGTCGTTCGCGCGATCGGACAATACCTGCCCGGTGGCGACGTACTCGTTCTCGGTCGCGACGTTGACGAGGCGGTCGAAATATCGAGGTTCGTCGGCCAGGCGCTGGCGTTGGGGCTGATCCCCGCGCTGGTGCTTTGCCTGGCGGTTGGTGCGCTCCTGAGCATGCGGGCCGAGCGGCGGATCGCCGATGTCAATCAGCGCGTCCAGCGCATCGTCGGCGGGGATTTGCGCGAACGGCTTCCCGAGCTAAAGGGGGACGATCCCTTCGCCAAGCTTGCAGGTATCGTCAACGGGATGCTCGATGAGATCGAGAACCTCGTTCACGCTATTGCCGGGATCGGTACCGACATCGCGCATGATCTGCGCACACCGCTCACCCGCGTGCGGCTGATGCTCGAACGCGGTCGGACCAACGCCCAAACAATGGAGCAGTTTCGGCTGGTCGCCGACAAGGCCGTCGCCGGAATCGATCAGTCGCTGGCCATGACCACGGCCCTGCTGCGACTTGTCGAAATCGAAAATAGCCGCCGGTCGGCGGCCTTCGGCAAAGTCGCGCTCGCAGACCTCGTGCACGAGATCGGCGAACTGTACGAGCCGATCGCGGAAGGCAAGAATGTCGCCCTGCACGTCGATCTCACGCATGCACCTGTCGTCGACGGCGATCGCGACCTGTTGATGGAGGCCGTCGTCAACCTCGTCGACAACGCGGTTAAATTTACGCCGGCCGGAGGCCGGGTGGAAATCTCGTTGCTGCGCGGCAACGCCGAAAGCATCATCCGCGTCAAGGACACCGGCGCGGGTATCAGCGAGGCCGAACGTGATGCCGTATTGAAGCGATTCTATCGATCGGAAAAGCTGAGGAACGCACCCGGGTTTGGGCTCGGCCTCAACCTGGTGGCGGCAATCGTCAAGCTTCACGGGTTTCGTTTGACGATCCATCCAGGTTCCGGTTGCGTGGTCGAAATCGCCGGTCCCGACCATATTGCCGCTACCAAGGCCGGCTAGCGTGGCCAAATCGTAAAACAGAATATTGTATTGCGCCGGGGGTGTCGTCTTCAAGCGATCGGGCCATGGTGCTATGTCATCGGTACCGATCAACACTTGCTCGCAGGGGATCCGGGGTGAGGACACACCGCACGCTTTTGTCGATCGCAGCGGCGATATTCGTCTCGACGCTTGGCGCGGAGGCGCCGAACGCGGAGGAAACGAGCTCGAATCTCTCGCCTCAGGCATTGCAGGAAATTGCGCTGATCGAGGCCGAGATCGACCGCATCGAAGCGCAAACGCTCGAGCGACTTGCAGCACCGCCGGACAATCAGACCCAGCAGATCGAGTTGCTGGGTAAGTCGATGCTGTACGACAAGAATTTGTCGGTCTACCGCAACGAGGCTTGCGCCTTCTGCCACATGCCCGAGACCGGCTTTACCGGTCCGGTATCCGAGCTGAATCGCACGACCGGCGCCTATCCCGGATCGGTGCGCACGCGATTCAGCGATCGCAAGCCGCAGACGCACGCCTACGCGCCGCTCGCGCCGGTGCTGCACTACAATCCCGGACAGGGCGACCTTGTCGGCGGCAATTTCTGGGACATGCGTGCGACGGGACGCCGGCTCGGCAACCCTGCCGCCGAACAGGCGGAGGGGCCGCCGACCAACCCGGTGGAGATGGGCCTATCCGATATCGCCTGTGCGGTCTTTCGCGCCTCGCAGCGCCCCTATCGCGTCCTGTTCGAGAACATGTGGGGACAGCAAGCGTTCGCGATTGCATGGCCGAGCGACGTCGAGCAGGTCTGCGACCGGCCCGGGCCAGCGCCCGCCGGCGATCCGTTGCCGGTTCATCTGAGCCCGGTCGACCGCGGCCGGGTTGGCACGACCTTTGATCAGATGGCGCAATCCATCGCCGGCTATGAGGCGTCAGCCGAGGTGACGTCGTTCACCTCCAGATACGACGCGGTGCTTGCGAAAAAGGCAGAGTTCACGGCGCAGCAGCAGGCGGGATACGATCTGTTTCGAGGCAAAGCGCGCTGCAACGAGTGTCACCGTGACGGCGGCCCCGGCGAAGACCCGCTGTTTACTGACTTCACCGCCAGCAATATCGGTACTCCATCCAACCCGCGGCTTCCTTACTACAAGGAAGATCGGCCCGACGCATTGGGCTACGTTGCCAACCCGCACGGAGCCTCATTCATCGATGGCGGGGTCGGCAGCTTCCTGGACCATGGACACCTGCTTAGCCAACCTTCCGCCGTGGACCAGCGATGGATCAAGCTGGCGCCGGACAACCAGGCGCGAATTCAAGTGCCGACACTACGTAATGTCGACACCCGGCCGGCTGCGACCTTTGTGAAGGCCTACGGGCATAATGGATATTTCACAAGCCTGAAGCAGATCGTGCATTTCTACAACACGCGAGACGTCTTGCCGCGATGCTTGCCTCATGATGCCGGCGAAGGCACGACGTGCTGGCCCGCACCGGAGTCGACCGACAACATGAACACGAGCAAAATCGGGCATCTCGGCCTGTCCGACGCGGAAGAGGATGCGCTTGTGGCCTTCATGCGGACGCTGACGGATGGATTTACGTCTCGCGATCGACCATAGGTTTTGCGCGGATTGCCCACGGGGTACGCCGCACAGCTAAACCAAAGTATCTCCATGAACGCGTGGCTGTTCAGCCAGCCGTTCAGCAACCGACTGAATTGGATGTGAATTCCTTAAACCCCAATTTAATAGCTGTCCCTCGCGCTTGGACTTAGCTTGGATGCGGTGAGGGTTGCGTCGGTGATCCCAAAACATACGGTTGTCGTGGCCCGGCCGACATACGGAGTGTTGCCCCATGATGAAGAGCGTTGCGCACGGGCTTGCTCGAATCCTGTACATCAAAAGCAAAACAAGCTTTGCCGTTTTCAAAAGAGTTGACAAAGCACACATCAAGGTTGGACTCTTTGGTGCGGTTCTGTTCGCCGCGGCTTATGCCGTCGAGACTAAGGCGATTATTTCTCTGGAGTCATCGCAACACCTTTTCGAAGTGATGCCCTGATCACGGTCAGAGCGTGGACATTTGTTCATTGCGCGCAGGGCATATTGCCTCGCGAAATCGACGCTCGGCGCCGGGCATTTTCGACCGCGATCCGCACGAGCATTTCGCCGGCCCCAGAGCATGCGGCGGGCTTCGGCCCGCCGCATGGATTTCCGATTCAATTGTCAAACAGCCCTGGGCGCTTTCCGCGCCTTGCAACCTTCAAACATGCGTTCACGCCTCGCGGCGCGGATTGCGCCCGAGTCGTTGAAAAGCCTTACGCCCAGAGGGCGTGGGGAATGCCGGATGCCCAGTGGCACCCGCAGCCTCGCGTGCAGAAAACGGCCATCACGCACACGAGTATTCACAGCGAGGCACCGGAAAACACCCGGCA
>JBEKSM010000081.1:0-3550 GCA_049517075.1 Steroidobacteraceae bacterium
AAACGCTTCGGACAACATTTCCTGCATGATCCGGGGATCATCGGGCGCATCATCAATGCGGTTGCGCCGCAGCCCGGTCAACGCATCGTCGAAGTGGGTCCCGGCCGCGGTGCACTGACCTGGGGGCTGCTCGCGCGCGCCAAACGGCTCGAGACCGTCGAGATCGACCGCGATCTCGCGCAAACGCTGCTGGCCGATCGGCGCGCCCGCGACGGCTTGACGGTCCACGTTCAAAACGTCTTGGACACCGATTTTTCGCAGCTGCGCGGCGACGGCGAGCCCCTGCGCATCGTCGGGAATTTGCCCTACAACATTTCCACGCCGCTGATGTTTCGATTGCTCGACCAGCGAACGGCGATCGCCGACATGCACTTCATGCTGCAGAAGGAAGTCGTCGATCGGATGGCCTCCGAGGCCGGCGGCAAGGAATACGGCCGCTTGACGGTGATGCTTGCGGCCTATGCGGAGGTCGAGCATCTGTTCGACGTAGGGCCGGGCGCGTTCCAGCCACGTCCCAAGGTCTGGTCGGCGATCGTGCGCTTGCGGCCGAGCCCGCAGCCGCGATTCGAGATCGGCAGCGACAAGACGCTCAGAGCGATCGTGAGCGCCGCCTTCTCGCATCGCCGCAAGACTTTGCGCAATGGGCTCAAAGGCCTGCTGTCGGCCGAAGACATCGAGACCTGCGGCATCGACTCCGGTTTGCGGCCGGAGACGCTCGCACCGGCCCAATTTGGCCGGCTCGCGGCCCTCCACCACCGCAAGCTCGCGGCAGCCGCGCTACAAAGCCCATAGCTGATTCCCCACTCCGCTATACTCGAAAGGAATGGCGGGTTACAAGAAACTATTGCTCTTGTTGGATTTGACCGACGGCAGCGAACAAGTCGCGAGCGCGGGTCAACGCATCGCTGCCTACTCCAACGCCGAGATCCTCGCGCTGCACGTCGTCGAGTTCGTACCGATCGATCCGATGGGTGAATCATTGATGCCGTCCACCGACATCGAGCAGGAGTTGATCGAGCGGGCCAAGCAGAGACTTGCGGATTTGACCGAACGCCTGGGGCTCGAGCGTACGACCTGCAAAGTCGCGGCCGGCAACACCAAGGCGGAGATCCTGCGCGCGGCCGCGGAAGCGAAGGCCGACTTGATCGTTCTCGGCAGCCGCGAGCGGCACGGTCTCGCAATTCTGGTTAATTTCACCGAAGATACGATCCTGCACGCCGCGCATTGCGACGTGCTGGCCATTCGTTTGAAGTGATGCGATGAAAATCATGGCACCCGATCCCGCGAACCCAAGAATTCGAGTCGATGTCGAAACCTCCTATATCGAGGAACAATCCGACCCCCGCGACAAGCGCTTCGTATTCTCCTATACGATCACGATTCGCAACGATGGACCCGTACCTGCGAGACTGCTCACGCGTCATTGGATCATCACCGACGCCAACGGCAACGTCAAAGAGATGCGCGGCGACGGCGTTGTCGGCGAGCAACCCTATTTGAAGCCGGGCCAGGGGTTTCGCTATTCGAGCGGCGCCGTCATCGAAACCCCGGTCGGCACCATGCAGGGCAGCTACCAAATGATGGGCGACGACGGCCATCAGTTCGACGCGCCGATTGCGCCATTTCGGCTCGCCATGCCCGGAGTGTTGCACTAGGCGATGGCACTCTATGCGATCGGCGACATCCAGGGCTGTGATCGCGAACTTGGCCTTTTGCTCGACCGCCTGAACTTCTCCGCGGCACTCGACACGATCTGGTTCGTCGGCGATCTTGTCAATCGAGGACCACAGTCGCTCGGCGTTCTGCGCCGGATTCGCGCGATGGGTGACGCCGCGATCGTCACGCTCGGCAATCATGATCTGCATCTGCTCGCGGTCGTGCACGGCGCCGCGCGCCTGCGCAACGGCGATACGCTCGACGAGATTCTGCAGGCGCCCGATCGCGACGAATTGCTCGCGTGGCTGATCAGCCGACCGTTGATGCACTTCGACCGGCAGCGCAAGCTTGCGCTGCTGCACGCGGGCCTGCCGCCGCAATGGGACATGTCGACCGCTGAAGCTTGCGCGCGGGAATTCGAGCGCGCATTGCAATCGCGACCCGAAGCGCTGTTTGCGCACATGTATGGCGACAAGCCCGACTTCTGGTCTGCGGACCTAGACGGCATGGACCGATTGCGTTTCATCGTCAACAGCTTCACGCGCCTGCGCTACCTCGACGAGCACGGCCGGCTCGCGCTGCGCACCAAGGGTTCGCCCGCGAAGATGGCTTCGAAGCAGCTCGTGCCCTGGTACGCGGCGGAGCATGCGCGCTGGCGCGGGCCGCGCATCATTTTCGGACATTGGTCGACGTTGGGTTTCCATCAAGACCGCGACGTCATCGGACTCGATACCGGCTGTGTCTGGGGCGGCGCGCTCACGGCCTTGCGCCTGGACCAAGCAGACGCCAAGCCGGTGTCGATCACCTGCGGATCCGCCCGCGCCGGCTAGCTGCGGTTATAATGGGGTATGCGGCTCACCCCACCCATGAATTTGCAGGCCTGGATCGACGCCCACCGCGATCAGCTCAAACCGCCGGTCGGCAACAAACTGCTTTATCAGGACAGCGAATTGATCGTCATGGCGATCGGCGGCCCGAACGCGCGCAAAGATTTTCACCATGATCCCGGCGAGGAGTTTTTCTTCCAGCTCGAGGGCGACATCGTGCTGAAAATCGCCGAGGACGGCCGCATCGTCGATCTGCCGATTCGCCAGGGAGAGGTGTTTCTGCTGCCCGCCGAGGTCGCGCATTCGCCGCGGCGGCCGAGCGGAACCGTCGGCATCGTCGTCGAACGCCGGCGCGGACCGCAGGAACTCGACGGGTTCTCCTGGTATTGCGAGAATTGCGGTCATCTTCTGTACGCCGAGCGCGTTGCGGTCGCAAACATCGAGACCGAGCTGCCCGCGGTGTTCTCGCGATTTTATTCGAGCGTACAACGCCGCACCTGCGGCGCCTGCGGCACAGTGATGCAGCCGCCGCCGGCGTGACCACGCTGGCGGAGGCGCACGCCCGCGATGCGGCCGATCCACTGGCGCCCTTCGCAGCCGAATTTCACCACCCGCGTAGCACCGACGGGCGCCGTTCGATCTATCTATGCGGCCACTCGCTCGGCCTGCAGCCGAGAGCGGCGGCGGCGAGCGTCGAGCAAGAGCTTGCGGATTGGCGCCAACTCGGCGTGCTCGGCCACCACGCGGCGCGCAGTCCCTGGATCGGCTATCACGAAGGCTTGAGCGAACCGCTCGCGCAACTCGTCGGCGCGGCCCCCGAGGAGGTGGTCGCGATGAACTCCCTGACCGTCAATCTGCACCTCATGATGGTCAGCTTCTTTAGGCCCGACGCCGCCCGCGATTGCATTCTCATCGAGAAATCGGCGTTTCCGTCGGATCGATACGCGATCGTCTCGCAGCTGAACATGCACGGTCTCGACGCCGGGTCGCATTTGATCGAGATAGAACCGCGGCAAGGCGAACAGAACTTGCGCACCGGGGATCTCATCGCGGCGATCGAGCGCCAT